>PLRU01000079.1:1382-10075 GCA_003164045.1 Candidatus Lustribacter telmatis | reverse complement strand
GCGGCCGGTAGCGATAAGCGCGACCAACGCTAGGATCGAGCGGGTGCCCGGGGCTTAGGCTCCGGGTGCTCGCAGTTCGGCTGCGGGAAACGGCTTCGGGATGAATCCATAGCGCGCGATCACGTCGATCACGGGCTGGACGAGTCCGAGGTCGTTTTTCGTTGCGTAGGTGACACGCGGGATCGAGCTGACGATCGCGACATCCATCTTCGTCATCTGCGCAAGCATCGCTGAGACTTCGTCGGGATTCTTGCCGGCCCAGTCCGCGGTGTGCAGCAGCACGGCCGTGAGGCGTCGCGCGAGATCGCCGTTTTGGTCGACCCACAGTTTGTTCCCGATCGCGCCGCCGGTTTGGAACGGCTTCCCGTTGTTCACGGCTTCGTAGGGCAACCCGATCGCCTTGACGCGATCTTTGATCGAGGTATNNGCCGCGATGATCGATCCACGACATCGCCGCCGCCTGCACCATGTCGTTGAGCGTCGTGACGCCGATCGTCTTGCCTGCGAGTGCCGTCGCATCGTTGATCGGCGAGTTCTTGCCGACGATCAGGTGCGCGATCGGCGCCTTCACCGTGTAGATCGGCCCCGACGCGAGCAGGTAGAGCGGCAAGCCGCGCACGTGCGCCGCCGCCATCGAGCCGCTGTTGGTGAGTCCGACGTCGAGCGCCCCGCCGAGCACGGCCTGCGTCACGAAACCGCCGCCGGGAAAATTGCTCACCTCGACGTTGAGGCCGGCATCGCGGAAGAAGCCCTTTTGCGTCGCGTAGTACGGGATCGCCCATTCTTCCACCGGGCTCGATCCCAAGCGAATCGTCGCCCCGGCAGCGCGCGCCGGACGCGCTTGGGCCGCGAGCGCCGCGCCGGTCACGGCGACAAACTGCGAGCGTTTCATGGACGGTGCTGTTTCAGCGGTGCAAGAGCACGGGGCGTTCTCTAGCGAGCGCCTCGGTCTTCGCGTACAGCTCGACGATCGTTTCGCGATCCGGACAGTAGCGGTCGGCATCGTCGTCGATGTAGAGCCAGCCGCCCTTCGAGCGCTTGTGATAGTTCCCGCGATAACTCACGACCTTGCTATCGCCGATCGGCGGCGCTACGTCTTGCGCGCCCGGGATCTGCAGCTCGAGCCGGTAGTTCTCCGCCGGATCGCGGAAGATGTTCATCGGTTCGCCGCCATTGCGCACGATCTCGATTTGCTCGGCGAGCAGCTTGCGATAGGCGATCACGCACGTGTCGCTCACGCCGAGATGCTCCTGCGTGCGATCCGTGATGGGCCCTTGCTCGTACCAGGCTACCATATCTTGCCCGAGCACGTAGTCGAGGATGTAGTTGCCGTTCTCGTCGGTCAGCGGCACTTCCGCATACGGCACGGAGTCTTGCTCGGGTACGCCGACTTCGGGCGGAAAGTCGTAGCAGAAATACTGCATGTGCCAGGTCGTCGTATCGTCGATCGGCACGCCGAGCTGATACGAGTTGCGAATGCCCGTCGAGCCGGGCCCGAAGCCGAGTAGATACGGAAAGAGAATCGGGTTGACGCCGATCGTCCAGGCCGGATGATCTTCGGTTTGGTTCGACGCGAGCCGGCCTTTGGTGAAGCCGAAGCGGTTGTAGACCGGCTTGTACTTCACCCACTCGCCGCGCTCGAGCGCTTCGGCTTGCTGCGTCATCGACTTGTTGTAGCGCGCGTCGGGATCGTCGGTCAGCCGTCCGTCGCGTTCGAGCGCGTACTGATGCATGCGTCCGTGCAGATACGTCGCGTGGCCGAGATCGCCGCGGTTCTCCATCACTTGCAGCCAGTTGCACGGTAACTTGTGCGCCACGATTTGCCGGAAGCCGCCGGGTTTCACGAACAGATCCCACTGCGGCAAGAGCGGCGCGGGCAGCGGTCCGAGATAGCCCCAGATCAGTCCGCCCATCGCTTGCACCGGATAGCCCGCAATGCGCACGCGATCTTTGAACGTGCTCTGCGGCGGTTCGAGCGGCTGTTCGACACAGCGGCCTTCGCCGTCGAAGAGCCACCCGTGATAGCAGCAGCGCAATCCGTGCTGTTCGGGGATGCCGAACGCGAGGCTCGTCATCCGGTGCGGACAGCGCTGGCCGATCAAGCCGAGATCGCCGCTGCGATCGCGATAGAGCACGAGATCCTCACCCAGAATGCGGACGGTCGCGACGGGGTTCTCGTCGAGCAGCGCCTCCGGATAGACCGGGTGCCAGTAGCGGCGCAGCAGTTCGCCNNAGCATCGTAGGAGGATACATCCTTGCCGTGACACACGGGTTCCTATGTCATTCGAGCGAGTCGCGCGCGTCGCGGCGATCTGCCTCACCGTTGCCGCACTGACGAGCGCGCGCAGCGCCGCCGATTCCGGCCCGATCCGCATTGGCGTAATCTACGCCTACTCGAGCAACGCCAACAGCCCCCTCGGCCCGCGCCTCGACGCCGCCGTCGGCGCCTGGTTCAAAGAACACAGCGACACGGTGGCCGGCCGCAAGATCGAACTGATCCGCCGCGACGAGGGCGGCGTGAATCCCGAGAACGCGAAGCGGCTCGCGCAAGAACTGGTCGTGCAGCAACACGTCGATCTGCTGATGGGCCTGATCTTCACGCCCAACGCCGTCGCCGTCGGCGAAATTTCCACGCAGTCGAAGACGCCGCTGGTGATCCTCAACGCAACGACGTCGGGCATCCTCGCGCCGAACCCGTACGCCATGCGCGACAGCTATACGACGGCGCAAATCACCGCGCCGCTCGCGTCGTACGCGTGGCGCCACGGCATGAAGAAAGTGTACGTGCTCTTCCAGGATTACGGCCCCGGCGTGGATGCCGGAACGACATTCGAGAAAACGTTCACTGCCGCCGGCGGCAAGATCGCGGGCGAAATTCGCATGCCGATCTCCGCGCTCGAGTTCACGCCGTACATCCAGCACGTGAAAGAAGACAAACCGGACGCGGCGTTCGTGTTCCTCAACTCATCCGGCGGCGCACCGACGTTTCTGCGCGAGTGGGCCAACGCCGGGCTACCGCGCATGGGCATCAAACTGCTCGTTCACGGCTCAATGGTGGAAGAAGACGAACTACCCGCCCTCGGTGATGCCGCGCTCGGCGTAATCAGCGCAATGAACTACACGCCCACGCACGAGTCCAAACTCAACCACACGTTCGTCACCGACTACCTAGCCGCGTTCGGCCGCAACGCCGCGCTCCCAGCCGCCACCGAAGTAGCCGCATACGACGCAATGAACCTCGTCTACCGCGCCGCCCTAGCGCAAAAAGGCGACCTAACCCCCGACGGCACCCTCACCGCAATGAAAGGCGCGCACTTCGAGAGCCCCCGCGGCCCAATCACCATCGACCCGCAAACCCGAGACATCATCCAAAACGTCTACATCCGCCGAGTCGACCGCCAAGGCACCCAATACATCAACACCGAGATCGAAACAATCCCAAACTACCGAGACCCGTTCGAAAACTAACCCCCGACAAGATCAGCTCGGTTCGCCGCCGAAGAGTGCCGCGAGATCCGCGCGCCCGGAGACTTCCGCCGTGAACCCCATCGCCTTTACGCCTTCGAGCGCGAGTGCGTGATCGTTTCCGCGAACAGCTCCCGTGACCGCAACAGCGCCGATACAGCGCTTTCCGGAATACACGGCGACGCCGCCCGGCAACGTTGTGAACTCGGGATCGCCGTAATCGAGCAGCGTACGCTTACGTTGTTGCAGCTCGTCATAGAACGCTTGCGTGTCCCGTCCCATGATCGCGGACGTATATGCTTTTCGCCGCGCGTTACGTCCCCACCGCAAATACGAATCGTCCATCCGCGCAAATGCAATAAAGTCGCCATTCGCATCGGCCACGGCAACCGCGATGCAGTACCCGTTGACCTTGGCGCTCTTTAGGATGACGGCGACGGCGCGCTGTGCGACTTCGAGGGTGATTTGACTATCGATCATATATGCAATCCGTAATCTTTGCCCGGATGTCGCGTAACTCGTCGTCAGTGATCATGGATGACGTTTCGGTTAGGCGGACGTGTGACACGGATTGGACATTCCACGCCAAGGCGAAGCACGGCTTTGTGCAACCGTTTTGCGGAGTCGGCGCGATGAGCGTCGTCGCATATGGGATGGCTGCATTGACGCGGCCGCTTAGGGGCACGACGATCTCAAACCGGTGATCGTGAGCGGAGAAGTCGGCCGAACTCACGACGATTCCGGGGCGCTTTTTGTTCGCTTCCCACGAGCCGGCAATCGCGTCGCGCCAGTCGACGATGACAATTTGGCCGGCGATCATTGCTTTGGGATGGCCGGAAAGAAGTCGTGCGGGTCATCGTCCCAGCCCTCTGGGTGCGCATCCATATATGCGTTCAGGCGCTCGATGCCGGCGTGAATCTGTGCCTTCTTGTTCTCGGCTGCCCACTTTTCGAGGATGTCGCGCGCCAAAGCGGAGGCTCCCGCAGCGTCGTGTGTCGCCGCAGCGGACGCTAGGATCTCGCGGGTCTCGGCCGACAATCGGACCGATAATGTCTCGCTCGCCATACGAGAAATGTAACACGAAATGTGTGTTGCGGACAAGCTGGTCTCCATAAGTGGCCTTGCTCCCCTTCCCTCGGCATCGTCCGACGGCAAGGAGTGGGAACTCCGGGCCGACGATGAGCGGGTATGACGCAGACTCTCGATCCGGCCTCGACCAAATATGGCGACCTCATTGCCCGGGCGGTGCGCATTTGCAATACCGCCGGGGTGATGGACTTCAATGGGCACGTCAGCCAGCGGGACGAGAGCGATCCGAATATCTTTTGGATCAACAACCGGCATGCCAGCCGCTCGACGCTCACCGCGGCGGATATCGTGCCGTTCGATATTCGCGCGGGACGGCGCGTCGGTGAGGGGATCGAGCCGCCGAGCGAGTGGCACATCCATCGCGAGATCTATCGGCGCCGTCCGGATGCCGGCGGAATCGTGCACTCGCATCCGCCGTTCATCAACACGCTCTCATCGGCCGGCGTGCTGCTGAAGCCGTTGATCTCCACCGCGACGTTTATCCCGGAAGCCGGCGCGCCGGTGTTCGATTCGGCGGTCCTGATCAACACGGAAGCGCGCGGGATCGGCATGGCCGAGGCGATGGGCAACGCCGACGTCGGCGTGCTGCGCCAACACGGCACCGTTACGGTCGGCGGTTATGCGGAAGAAGCGGTCGTGCGGATGATTTGCGCCGAAGACAACGCGAAGATTCAGTATCAAGCGATGCAGATCGGCACGCCGACGTTCTTCCGCGGCGAAGAGCTGCGCGTGATGGCGAGCGAGCACGGCGGCAAGCACGGCGTTCGCAAGTACTGGCACTACTACGAAGAGACCGCGACCCGCAGCGGCGCGCTCGACGGCCTGTCCTAGGGTGATCCGCGCTTAGCGCATCGTGGGACGCCTGCGCGTCGCCGTCGATACCGGCGGAACGTTCACCGATTTCGTCGTCCTGCACGAGGAGACGGGTGCGCTCGACGTATTCAAGGTGCCGTCCACGCGTGGCCATGAAGCCGACGGGATCATCGACGGTCTGCGCGCGTACATCGAACGCACCGCCGCGCAGCCGAGCGATGTCGTCTTCTTCGCGCACGGTACGACGGTCGGGACGAACGGGTTGCTGGAAGGCGCGGGCGCGCGCACCGGGCTGATCGTCAGCGAGGGCTTTCGCGGCGTGTACGAGATCGGCGAGCAGAGCCGGCCGTACGGAACCTCGATGTACGACCTCTTTTACGAGAAGCTGCCGCCGCTCGTTCCGCCGCGCCTGACGGAAGAAGTGCGCGAACGCGTGCTCTTCGACGGCAGCGTGCACGTGCCGTTCGATGAAGCGTCCGCGCGTACGGCGATCGAACGCCTGGCCGCGCACGGCGTCGAGTCGGCGGCAGTATGTCTCCTGTTCTCGTTTCGCAACGGCGATCACGAACGGCGCATTCTCGAACTCTTTGCCGAGCTCGCGCCGCAGATCGACGTGTCGCTGTCGTGCGATGTCGCGCCGGAAATCCGCGAGTACTACCGTCTTTCCACCGCGGTGGTCAACGCGTATCTCAACCCGCTCGTGCGCCGCTACATCGACGCGCTTGCGCAGCGGCTGGCCGAATACGGCACCGACGCGAAGCAAAGCTACGTGATGCGGTCGAACGGCGGCGTCGCAACGTTCGCCGTTGCCGCGAAGCGCAGCGTGCAGACGATCCTCAGCGGCCCGGCCGCGGGCGTCGTGGCCGCGAGCCGCACGATGGCCGCTTCGCCGGACGTCGCGAACATCGTCACCTTCGACATGGGCGGGACCAGCACCGACGTTGCGTTGATCCAAAACGGCGANNGCCGGCGGCGGAACGCTGGCGTGGATCGACGTTGCCGGCGGCCTGCAAGTTGGTCCGCAGAGCGCCGGCGCGCAGCCCGGACCCGCCTGTTATGGACGCGGCGGCACGCAGCCGACCGTCACGGATGCAAACGTGGTGCTGGGCTTGCTCAGCGGCGATAACGCCCTCGCCGGCGGAACGCTCGTGCTCGACCACGCCGCAGCAGAAGAGGCGATCCGCCGCGTCATTGCCGAGCCGCTCGGCATTCCGGTGATCGAAGCCGCGCGCGGCATCATCGAGATCGTCAACGTGCAGATGGAAGAAGCCATTAAGGTCGTCTCTTCCAACCGCGGCTACGACCTGCGCGACTTCCACTTGCTGGCCTACGGCGGCGCCGGCCCGCTGCACGCCGCCGCGCTCGCACGCGATCTCGGGATGCGCGGCGTGATCGTACCGGTATATCCGGGCGCCTTCAGCGCGCTCGGGCTGCTGCTCTCGGACGTGCGGCAAGACGCGGTCATCTCGGATCTGATCGCGCTCGATCTCGTTCCGCTCGAGCGCATCGGCGGAGCGTTCGAGCAACTGCGCCGAGCCGGTGAGGCGGATTTGCTCGCGCAGGGCTTCGCTGCTGCGCAATTGCGGTTTGAATATGCCGTCGATCTGCGTTACATCGGTCAAGGCTACGAGTTGACGATTCCGCTTGCCGAAGTTCCGCGTTCGGCGGAAGCGCTCGCCACATTGCGCCGGCACTTCGATGAAGCCCACGCCGTCCTTACCGGGCACGCCGCGCCCGATGAGCGGGTTGAATTGGTCAACGTCCGCGTGACGTCGGTCGCGGCGGTTCCGCAAGCATCCGTCGCGACGCCGCCACGGCCGTCGAGCGAGCGCAACGGCAAGCCGATCGGCATGCGCGACGCCTATCTCGGCGAGCGATTCGTCTCCACGCCGATTTACGACCGCGCGCACATCGATGCCGACGCGGTCGTGCAGGGACCGGCCATCCTCGTGCAAGACGATTCAACCACGGTCGTGCATCCCGGTCAGACGGCACGCGTCGTCGCTTTGGGCCAACTCGAAATCAGGAGCAACTAACCATGCAATCTCGAGCCACCCTCATTCGCACCGGCGCCGCGGCACTCGCCGGCCTCTCGCTCACACCGCTGCGCGTTACCGCGCAAACCGCGCCCGTGAAGCTGCGCGTCGGCACCGGGACGGTCGAAGCGAACGCGCAGATCTTTTACGCCGCCGATATGGGCTTCTTCAAGAAGAACGGTCTGGACGTCGAGGTGGTCAAGCTGCGCAGCGGCACCACGACCATGGCCGCCATCATTGCGGGCGATCTGCAATGCGGCGTCGCCAACGTGCTCTCGCTCGGGGCCGCGCATCAGCGCAACGTTCCGCTCGTCATGATCGCGCCCGGCGCCTTCTACGACGGCAACGCGCCGACGACGCTGATGGTCGTCGCGCCCGATTCAACCGCGAAGAGCGCGAAAGACCTCAATGGAAAAGCCGTCGCCGTTATTTCGGTCGGCGGCCTGGATCAACTCGCGCTCGATGCCTACGTCGATAAAAACGGCGGTGATTTGAGCAGCGTGAAGTGCATCGAGGTGCCGCCGTCGGCGATGGCCGAGGCGCTCACGCAAGGCCGCATCGCCGCGGCGGTGATGAACGATCCCGAGCTCTCGCAAGCGGTCGAGGCCAAGCAAGTAAAAGTGCTCGCCGTCGGCTACGATGCGATCGCGAAGCTCTTCATGCAGACGGCGTGGTTCTCCACGCAAGAGTGGCTCGCAGCGAATAAGGACGTCGCNNGACGCGGCGTCGGTGATCCTGGCGAAGTGGACCGGCTCGAAAGAAGCCAAGCCGAAAATACGCTTCGCCTCGAAACTCGATCCGGCGCTGATTCAGCCGGTGTACGACTCGGGCTTCCGCTACAAGCTCCTCGCGGGCCAAGTGTCGGCGGCGGATTTCAGTTGGAACGGCAAATAGTCGCGTGACGCGCCGCGTCGATCCGGTCACGCTGCAAGTGCTCGTGAGCCGGCTCTCGGGGATCGTGCAAGAGATGCAGCAGAACGTCTTTCGCACGGGCTATTCGACGATCGTGCGCGAGTCGCACGACGCGAGCTGCATGCTGATGGACTCGGGCGGCGAGGTGATCGGCGAACACGCCGTGCTGCCGCTCCACGTCGGCTGCATGCCGGCGGTCGTACGCGCAATCGTCGCCTCGTTCGGCGCCGACATTCATCCGGGCGACGCGTTCATCACCAACCACCCCTACATCAGCGGCGTGCCGCATGCGATGGACATGGCCGTCATCACGCCCGTCTTTCACGGCGACCGGCTCATCGCGTATGCCGGCAGCATCGCGCACAAGAGCGATCTCGG
>PLRU01000079.1:0-1346 GCA_003164045.1 Candidatus Lustribacter telmatis | reverse complement strand
GCGGAAACGGTTGAGAAATACGGCGTCGACACGGTGCTCGACGTGTTCGCCGACGTCCATCGCGTCAGCGAAGAGCGCTTGCGCGCGGCCTTGCGAACCTGGCCCGACGGCGCGTTCGAGGCGGAATCGTTCGTCGACACCGACGGCATCAACCTCGACCGCCGCGTGCGCTACCACGTCCGCGTCGAGAAGCACGGCGACCGCATCCATTTCGATTTCTCCGATTGCGACGATCAAGTCGCCGGGCCGATCAACATCCAGCCCGCGCTTGCGCGCAGTTGTCTGTACTACGCGATCGTCGGTTTCGTCGATCCCACGCTACCCAACAACGCGGGCGTCGCGCGCGTCGTCGAAACCACGTTCCGCGAGGGCTCGGTCCTCGCGGCGCACTATCCGGCGCCGCACAATACCTACATGGCCTCGACGATCGCGTTGACCGAAGCCGCGCTGCAAGCGATGAGCCAGTTCGTTCCCGCGCGGCAGCACGCCGGCAACGGCGGGGTCGGCGCGAACTCGATCACGGGCAAACGCACCGACGGTTCGACGTTCGTACAATACGAACTCATCGGTTCGGCCTACGGCGGCCGCGCCGGCGGCGACGGCGCCTCCGCGATCGACGTGCTGCTCTCGAACGGCCGCACCGCACCGATCGAAATCCTCGAGAGCGAATATCCCACGCGCGTCGAGCGCTTCGAACTCATCCGCGACTCCGCGGGCGCCGGCAAATACCGGGGCGGTATCGCACCGCGACGCGTCTACCGCATGCTCGCCCCGGAGGCGCAATGGACGCTGCGCGGCGGTCGCCACGAGGTTCCCGCGTTCGGCGTGCACGGCGGCAACAAGGGGCGCGTCGGCGTCGCGATCCGGCGCACGCCCGCCGGTGAGGAAACGCGCTTACCGAGNNCTCGCGAAATGGAACGGCGTCTGAGAGTCGCCGTCTGCGCGGCGCTCGTCGCCGCGGTTGCGTTTTCCGGATGCACGCGGGTCGGCGGCGAGGCGTCGAGCGCGGGTTTGCACGCGTGGACGAATCCCTCGACCGTGCGGATCGGCATGTGGGAGGAGCCGCACACGCTCGATCCGGTGGTCAGCACGATGGCGTTCGAGAACGACGTCTATCAGCTCGAGTACGACGGTCTGGTGACGTACGACGGCCACGCGCATGTGGTTCCCGACCTTGCGCGCGAGTTGCCGACGCTTGCCAACGGCGGCATCTCGCGCGACGGCCTGACGCTCACCTATCATCTGCTGCCGGCAAAGTGGCACGACGGCGTTCCGCTCACGTCGGCGGACGTGGTCTACACCTGGCAGCAGATCATGAACCCCAAGAACAATACGGACGCGCGCAC
>PLRU01000027.1 GCA_003164045.1 Candidatus Lustribacter telmatis | reverse complement strand
CGGTGGCCTGCTCTGGCTGGGCTGGAGCGTCTTCAACGGCGGTGACCCGTACTTCGCTAACGCAGACGCAGCAGCAGCCGTGCTGAACACCAACATTACATGCGCGCTCTCACTGCTCGTATGGCTCGTCCTCGACATGTTTGCAACGGGTAAACCGAACGCGGTTTCGATGATCAACGGTATGATCGTCGGCCTCGTCGCGATTACGCCGGCTGCCGGTTTCGTCAACGGCTTCGGTGCGATGTGGATCGGCTTAGTCGCCGGTGTTATCGCCTGGTTCAGCCTCAACAAACTCGGCAACACCGCGTTGCTGCAACGCGTCGACGATACGTTCGGCGTTCTGCACACGCACGGCGTCGCCGGATTGGTCGGCGGCCTGATGGTCGGTATCATCGCCGATCCGAACATGTTCGAGTTCTACAGCGCGCCTGGGAACGTCAACCCCAAATGGGATCCCACGGCCGCACCCGCGTTCTCCGTTGAAGGTTTGCTGGCACACGGCAACCCGCACCAGTTGATCTTGCAGGCCGAAGCGGCTGCGTTCATCATCATCTGGAACATCATCGGAACCGCGATCATCCTCAAGATCATCTCCTTCTTCATCCCGCTTCGCGCAAGCGACGGCGACGTTGAGGGCGGAGACCTCGCGATCCACGGTATCGATCCGGTACCGTACCCAGCCTAATCGGCTGCATCAAGCGCTGCCTCCAACAGCACGAGTCGCCGGGGAAACCCGGCGGCTCTTTTTTTGTTGCCGTCGAAGCGGCGGCACATGGCTTGGATAGAACTGGTCACGTTGCGTGGCGCCGGCGTGACCCTCGAACCGCTCTCGCACGCTCATCACGACGACCTCGTCGCGGCCGTGAGCGAGGGCGAAGCCTGGCGCCAATGGACCTCGTCGATTCCCGCGCCGGAGGGCGTAGGGACCGAGATCGGCCGGCGTCTGGCGCTGCGCGAGCGCGGCGCGATGCTGCCGTTCGCCGTCCTCGACGCCGGCGGGCGCGCGGTCGGCATGACGTCGTTCATGGATATCGATGCGGAGAACCGCCGGGTGGAGATCGGCTACACGTTCTACCGGCCTTCCGTGCGGCGCAGTGGGATCAACACCGAAGCAAAGCGCCTGCTGCTTACCCATGCGTTTGAAGACTTGGACGCGATCGCGGTCGAGTTCCGCACGCATTACTTGAATCAGGCCAGCCGGCGCGCGATCGAACGGCTCGGCGCGAAGCTCGACGGCGTGCTGCGCAATCACCGGCTCGGGCCCGAAGGCACGATCCGCGACTCATGCTCCTATAGCATCATCGCAAGCGAATGGCCGACGGTGAAGGTGCATCTCGCGCACCTTCAGGACCGCTACACGACTTAAACGGAGACGCTGAAGAAGCGGTTCAGGTAGCCGTTCGTGACGTTGGCGTTGTTGATCGTCTGGATCGAAATCTGCTGCTGAATCTTCAGCGAGTTCAGTTCGGTCGCGACCGACGGCTCGTTCGTATCACCGATGTCGGAAGCCGACGCGGTGAGGTTGACCGACGAGATGTTGTTGTTGTTGAACGCGTTCTCCAGCGACGCGGTCTGCGCACCGAGCTGGGCCTGACCGGCGCCGAGCTTCGAGATGGCGGCGTTGATCTGCCCGAGCGAGTTGGTCGCGTTCTGCGGCGTCGAGAAATCGATGTTCGTGATGCCGAGACCGGCAGTGGTGGCATCGGGAATCGTGACCGCCGTCTGCTGACCCTGCGTCGCGCCCGTCTGCACGCCGATCGTCGAGTTGACCGAACCGGCGGTGGCGGCTTGCGTTTGCACCGTGGCCGTCGAGTTCGTGTCGGACGTGGTGAATTGGCCGAGCGTCACCGACGTGCCGTTGACGTTGACCGTCGAACCGGCGGCAAACTGACCGACGTTCGTCACTTGCTGCGTGGTCGAATCGGTGAACGTGACGTTGGCGACCGCACCGGCGCCGGTGTTGGCGATCGTGACGCCGATCGTGCCGCTCGTCGTTGCAGCCGAAGCGGTTGCCGTCGTAACGACGTTGCCGCCGCTGTTGACGAGATCGTTGCTGGTGGTTGTGGCCGAGGCCGCGGTGGCGGGCGTGGTGCCGGAGTTTTGTCCGGTCAGCAGCGCCGTGCCGTTGAAGTTGACGGTGCCGGCGTCGGTGTTGATCTGCTGGACGAGCGCATTGGCCTGCGTTTGCAGCGCCGCGTTGTCGCTTGCCGAATTGAAACCGTTGCCCGCTTCGATCGCGAGGTTCTGCAACTGGCCGAGTGCATCTTGGATGCCGCTGGTCGCGCCTTGCGCTACGTTGATCGCATCGCTCGCCTGGCTGATATTTTGGTTGGCGGTATCGGCGCCTTGGGCTTGGGACTCGAGGGCATTGTAGATCGCAAGACCCGACGGATCGATCGACGCGTTGGTGATCCGATTTCCGCTTGAGGCCTGGTTGGACGCTTGGGTCAACTTCTGCTGGTAGAACGCCAGCGAGTTGAGAGCCGGTCCGGTGCTGATCTGCCCTAGTGACATGGGTCCCTCCGTACTCCCCTACTGTACCTTATCGAGCGCCCCGCCGCCTAGTCTTGAACGCTTAACCTTACGTAATAGTGAGCGTGAACCGGCTTCAAAAAGGAGCGTCCTTTTCCTTACGATTCCAGCAGGGCGGCCCGGAGTTCGGCATGCAGCAGGCCGTTGGAGGCCGCAATCGAGCCATTGGCTATGTCGAGGAGCGACCCGTCGATGGCGGTTACGGCGCCGCCCGCCTCCGCAATGAGCAGGGCGCCGGCCGCTACGTCCCACGGTTTGAGGTCCCACTCCCAGAACGCATCGAACCGGCCGGCCGCCACCATGGCGAGGTCAAGCGCGGCCGAACCGTCCCGCCGTACGCCTTGCGCCCGGCGCGACATCGCCGCGAAGAAGCGGCCGTTGCGGTCGTAGTCGGCCGGGTTGAACCCCGTGCAGATCAGCGCGGAGCGGACGGTCGCGGTCTGCGAGACGCGGATCGGGGCGCCGTTGAGGGTCGCTCCGCCGCCACGCCGCGCGGCGAAGCGCATCCCGAGGAGCGGCGCTTCAATCGCCGCCGCTTCGAGTACGCCGCCGCGCTCGTAGGCGATCGAGACGCAGAACATCGGATAGCGATGTGCGTAGTTGGTCGTCCCATCGAGCGGATCGACGATGAACCGCTCGTCGCTCGTGCCCGCGTACACGCCGCCTTCTTCGCCGAGGATTGCCGCTGCCGGAAAGGCCGCGCGAACGGCCGCAACGATGGCCTCTTCACTCGCCCGGTCGGCTTCGGTGACCAGATCGTGGGGCTTCTTCTCGACCACATCGTGGCGATCGTCGAATCGCTCGCGCAAGAGCTCCGCGGCTTGATGGGCCAAGTTGGTCACGAAATCGAGCGGGTCCACACTTCTCCTATTCGGAACAGGTCGGCTGATGTTTCGAAGAGCGTATCGGACCCGGCTCGATCGCATCCTCGCCGCGGTCGAAATCCCCGCGATCGGCCTTTGGCTCGGAGCACTCTGCGGCTTCGCGTTCATCTTCGCGCCCAATGCATTCCGGCTCGTTCCCGACGTCACGCAGTTCGCAGACCTCACCGCCGCCAACCTGCGCGTGCTCGGCAATGTCGGCGCCGTCTGCGGCGGCGTTGCGATCGTCGTAGCGCTCGCGCGTTCGATCGACGCTGCCGACCGCACCGGCGACGTCATCCGCGCGGGGCTGATTCTCCTCGCGCTGGGCGGCGTCGCCTACGAAACGTTCGCGATCGTTCCGGCGATGACGGCGATCACCGACCTGCACTCACCGGAGTTTGCCGAACTGCACGCGCGTTCTTCGCAAGTGTACGGCGGCGTTGTCCTCCTGGCACTCGCCGCGTTGGTGATGGCCGCCGTTCGCGGAGACGCGTAGAGACAGCGTCATGGCGTTCCACGACGGCTTCCTCTCGGAGATGATCGGACGCACGGCGGTGCTCGACGGCGTCGGTCGCAAGCTCACCGTCGGTCGCGTTTCCGACTTCGTCGTCGAACATCCCGACGATACGTTCCCCAAGATCGATGCGCTGGTCATCAAGAGCAACCGCGGGAAATACCTGGCGCCGATCGGCACCATCGTCGATTTTGAAGCCGGTGGCAACGTCGTGCTGAGCGAGGTTCCGATGCGCGAGGCGCCGCCCGACGACGAGGCGCTCTACCTAGTCGAGGATCTCTTCGACAAGCAGATCGTCGATGTCGATGGCCGCAAAGTCGTGCGCATCAACGACATCGAAGTCGCGCGCACCGGCGGCGCATTGCGCGTCGTTGCCGCCGACATCGGTTTCGGCGGGATCGTGCGGCGCTTGGGCGGCGGCAACTTGAGCCGCGCGCTGACGGATCGGATTCCGCGCACGCTGATCGCGTGGGACAACGTCGCTCCGCTGCACGATCTCAACCCGACCGAAATCCGGCTCTCCGTTTCCGACTCGCGCCTGGCGCGGCTGCATCCAAGCGACCTGGCGGAGATCATCGGCGATCTCTCGGCCCGCGACGCCGCGCGCGTCGTCGGCTCGCTCGACGACGAATCGGCTGCCGACGCGCTCGAACACCTCGACGCGGAAACGCAGCGTTCGATCATCGACGATCTCGGGGCCGAACGCGCGGCCGACATCATCGAGGAAATGGATTCCGACGACGCCGCCGACTTGCTCGGCGAACTCTCGACCGAGCAGCAAGAACAGCTCTTGCGCGAGATGGACGCGGAGACCGCCGAGGATTTGCGCGAACTCGTTGCCTACGACGAACATACGGCCGGCGGCCTGATGACGACCGACTACATGTGGATCTATCCGCACCGCACGGTCGCCGCGACGATCGCAAAGATTCGCGAGCTCGCGCCGGAGACCGAGTTTATCTACTATCTCTACGTGACCGATGAGGCGGAGAAGCTGCTCGGGGTACTCTCGCTGCGTACGCTGCTGCTCTCGGCGCCCGACGACCTGATCCACACCGTGATGGAAAGTGACGTCGTCAGCGTGCATCCCGACGTGAAGTCGACCGACGTCGCCTCGACGATCGCGCGCTACGATCTGCTGGCGTGTCCGGTCCTCGACGACGCGGGAAAGATGCTCGGCATCGTGACCGTCGATGATGCGATCGACGCGATCATCCCCGAACGGCTCAAGAAGCAACTGCCGCGCTTGACCAAGCACCACCGGCACGATCGCTTAGAGCGCGTATAGCTGTGCACTTCCGCCGCTGGTGGCGCCGCGCGCTGGTGCTCTTCGCCGTGCTCGGACCGGGCTTCGTCACGGCCTCGGCCGGGAACGACGTCGGCGGCATCGCGACCTACTCCGCGGCCGGCGCAAAGTTCGGCTATATTGTACTGTGGACGCTCGTTCCGCTCACGGTTTCGCTGATCGTGGTGCAAGAGATGGCCGGCCGCATGGGCGCGGTCACCGGCCAAGGCCTGGCCGGTTTGATCCGTGAGAACTTCGGCATCCGCTTGACGTTCATCGCGATGGCCGCGCTGTTCTTCATCAACACCGGCATCACGGCGACGGAATTCGCCGGCATCGCGGCGTGGGCGCAGATCTTCCACCTCTCGCGCTACATCATCATCCCGCTCGCGACCATCGTCGTGTTTCTGCTCGTGCTGCGTTTGAGCAACAAAATCGTCGAGCGCGTTTTCGTCATTTTCTCGCTGATCTACCTGAGCTACGTCGTGTCGGGCATCCAAGCGAAGCCCGATTGGGGCGCCGTCATTCACGGCACGCTCGTCCCGACGTTCTCGGCGGAAACCGGGTTTCTCGTGACGGTCGTCGGCTTGATCGGCACGACGATCTCCCCCTACATGCAGTTCTTTCTGCAATCGGCGGTCGTCGAGAAGGGCTCGGGGCCGCGCGATCTGTGGAACGTGCGCGCCGACATCGTTGTCGGCTCGATTCTCGGCATCGTCATCGCCGGGTTCATGATCATCGCCAACGCCGCGACGATCCACCACGCCGCGCTGATCAACCACAAACCGCCGCTCGATATCGACACCGCGCAGGCAGTCGATTTCGCTCGCGCCCTCGAGCCGCTCGCAGGCCAATTCGCGGCCGGCCTCTTCGGGTTCGGCATTCTCAACGCCGGACTGTTCACGGCCACCGTCCTGCCGCTCGCGACTGCGTACATCATCTGCGAGGCGTTCGGCCTCGAAGCGGCCGTCGACCGCCGCCTGCGCGAGGCGCCGTTTTTCTACGGTCTCTTCGCCGCCGGCATCGTCCTCGGCGCCGGCCTCGTGCTGCTGCTGCCGGCCGATCAGCTCTTCCGCTATACGTTCTACGCGCAGGTCATGCAAGGCGCGGTGCTGCCGCTCGAACTCGTGCTGATGCTGATCATCATCAACCGCAAACGCGTGATGGGCAAGTACGTGAACTCGCGCACCGTCAACATCATCGCGTGGACGACCGCGATCGTCATCGGCGGCCTCGCGATCGTCTTCGTCTCGCAATCGATCTTCAACTGGCCTTAGCGCCGCCGCGCGCGTTCCTCCGGCGACAACAACATCGCCGCAACGAGGGCGCGTTTGCGGGCTTCGTCGGGCACGATCGAGTCGCCGTAACCCGGCAGATCGATCGTGCTGACGTAGGGAACTTGCGCCGTGTGGATGGCGCCGCTCGATACGTGCGAGAACGTCATCGCGGCAGCGATCTCTTCGGCAGCCGTCATGTTCGTATCGATGTCCTTAGAAATGACGCCGAGCAGCGCCGTCGCGTGCGCGAGCGTATTGAGCCGGTCGCGTTCGATCCGGTCGATCGTCGCCCGGATGACGGCCTGCTGGCGCATGATGCGGCACGGATCGCTGCACCAGTCGTGGCGAAAGCGGGCATATCCCACGGCCCCAGTTCCGTTGAGATGCTGCAGGCCCGGCTTGAGGTGCACGTGGAGGTGGCCCCACGAGTCGTCGTAGTCGACGGGTCCGTTCGGGCCGCTGTGCGTGAGGGCGTCGGAATTCTTAACGTCAACGTCGATGCCGCCGAGCGCGTCGATCAGATCTTTCGTCGTGTCGATGCGCAGGACGACGTAACGATCGAAGCCCGGAATGCCGAGCCACTGCGCCACCACGCTTTGCGATTCGGTGATCCCGCCTTCGGATTGCGCCTCGTTTATCTTGGCCCGCTCTCCGCTCGGCATTACGGCCACCATATCGCGCGGCACCGATAATTCATCGATACGCCGGTGGGCGAAATCCAAGCTGATCGCCATGATAATGTCGGTCCGCGAGTGTTTTGAGGTCTCCTGATCCTTGCCGTCATAATCGTAATCGAGACCCGCAAGCAGTATGCGAATGCGATCCTTCCCGAACAAGGCCGCAGCATCGGGCGCCGCAATCTCGCGCACGGCCGTGGCCTTGGCGGCGACCCAATTCGCGGCCGAGCCGGCGTAGCGATCGGCCGCGAACCCGGCGAGCAAAGCACACATAAAAAGGACGGACAGTCCGGCCGCACGGCGGCCGAGAAACGGTAACATAGCATTCACTCCGCTCCGCGGGCAGCACGCCCAACGGAACCAGCACGAAGAAAGAACCCGGGGGTTCTAGTTAGGCTGGGAGCGGCGGAGGAGCACGTAAACCGGTGCGGCTGAGAAGCGGAGCGCGGCGCCGAGCGTCGGCGCGGCGGGAAACGACGCTGAACGTGACCGTCGCGAACCGCCGCGCAACGGCGATCGCTGCGATGATGTGCGCGACGAGCGTGACGGCGGAACGCGCGAGGCGACACGCGAGCCGTCCCAGCAAGAACGTCGTGAGCACGCAGATCACGGCGTGCGCTGCGAGGCTGACCGGTGCCGGTCCGCCGAGCCAAATCACGCCGCCGAGGGCGTGCCCGGCGACGACGAATTGCTCCGCCGTTTCCATAACGTAGAGCAGCGCAATTTGTACGGCGAACACGTACGGCAGCAGCGCGAGCAACGCGGACGGCCGCAAACTCTCGTGTACGCCCGCGCGCAAGAGCGCCCGCCGGACGCGCAACGCGATGTACACCGCGACGAGTGCGACGCCTGCGCCCAGGGCCGGAAACACGTCCCAGTTGCTATGGTCGGTGAACGAACCAGCGCCGAACGCACCGCCGTTCGAGGCGAACTCGACCAGCGGGTCGGCAATCGACGCCGCAACCAGCGCTGCCGCGATGCAGAACCAGATGCGGATCGGCCGTAGGTGTCCGAACACGATGACGTAGACTTCGGCGGCGAGGCCGCGCGAACCGTTAGGCGATGCCGGCCGCGCGTGCGCCGATGTAGGCCGCAAGCAGCAGCATGGCGGCGGATAGCACGGTCAGCACGAGGACGTTCTGCTTCGAGTCGGGCTGGCGGCTCAAGAAGTTCGCGCCCATCAATCCGGCCCAGCCGGCGACGGCCAGCGCGTAGTGGGGCGAGGGGGCGCGCATCCCCCCGACGATCAGCACGATCCCGACTAATATCTGAAGCGAGAGCACGTACAGCGTTATCCGGCGGCCCAATCTGAACCACACAAACAGGGCTGCGCAGGCGGCAACGAGGATACCCAGGACTAAGTGCACGACGAGAACGCTGTTCATACCCGGCGGGTTCGCCGCGACGGGGTTGATGCTTTGTTGAGCTACGCCGAGGCGTTGGCTCGCATCGCAGCTACCGGCGGCGGCGCGCAAGCGCTGGCCTCCCACCTCGCAACGGCCATCGACGCCGGAGTCCTGGTCGAAGATTCCGAGTGGAAACACCTCGGGCTCGCCGCGGGCAAGGATCAGGCGGTGCCGCCGTCCGTGCGCAACCTGCTGCCCGACTCGTTCGACGGCGAAGCCGAAGAAGGCGTCGCCCTGCAGCCCCCCGCCGACGCGCGCAGCCGCGCGTTTCCGATTCGCGCGGGCGGCGCGCGCTTGGGCTGGCTCTCGATTTTTCCGCGCTCCGGAACGGTTGCCGAACGGCGACCGCTCGTCCGGCTGACGACGGCCCAGATCGCGATCGAACTTTCACGTGATGCCGGCGGCGGACGCGGACGCCGGCGGTCGTTCTGGGATCGTCTCCTTTCGCGCGCCTACGACGATCCGGTCGAAGCTCGCGAAGACGCGCACGCGCGCGGCATTACGCTTGCCCCCGGCTACGTCGCCGTTGCGGTCGAAGGCGAGGGCCTCGACGAGAGCGTCGCGGCGCAAAAGAACGCCGAACTGCGGCGCGTGTGTCTCGACGTGCTCGGCACCCGCAGCGGCGAGGTCGTGGTCATCGAGCGCGGCGGCGGCTTCTTCTTCCTCGTTCCCGCACCGCTCGACATCGATGCATCGAACGCGCGCACGGCGGCGACGCTGATCCCGCGCGGCATCACGCGCGCGGGCATCGACGTGCACGTGGTCGGCGGCATCGGCCGTCATGCCGAGATGCTGCACGTGGCGCGCTCGGTCGACGAGGCGCGCGAAGCGACGACCATCGCTCGCCGGATGTTCGGCGGCGGCAAAGTCATGCCGTACGAGGATCTCGGGATCTATCCGCTGCTGCACCGCGGCGGCGCGCAGCGCGAGGAATGGAAGGCGTTCGCGGAACGCGTTCTCGAGCCGCTGCGCGCGTACGACGAAAAGCATCAAACCGAACTCGTGCGCACCCTTCGCCTCTTCTTCGACGTAGGACAAAATATCAAGGTGGCTGCAGCGCAACTCAACGTTCACCGGCACACGGTCTTCTATCGCCTCCGCCAAATCGGCGAAATCGGCCGGCTCGATCTCGACAGCCCGCACGATCAGCTCACGCTGCGGGCCGCAATTGCCATCGATGCTCTCGGCAGTTAAGGACGCCGGTAACGTGCGTCGCGACATCATGAAAATCGCGAAGGACCGCGGCGTGAAGTGGATACGCCTCGCCTTCGTCGATATTTTCGGTATCGAGAAGAACATCACGGTTCCGGTCAGCGAGTTGGAACGCGCGATGAACGGGCGCGTCACGTTCGACGGCGGCTCGATCGATGGGTTCATCCGCGAAGAAGAACTCGACATGTTGCTGCGTCCCGACCCGGCGACGTTTGCGATCTTGCCGTGGACGATCGAATCCGGCGCGCCCGAAGCGCGCATGCTGTGCGACATCGCGATGCCCGACGGCACGCCGTTCGAAGGCTGCCCGCGCAGCACGCTCAAGCGCGTTCTCGACGATGCCGAAGACGTATTGCGCGATGTCAAGACCGCGCTTGAAGTCGAGTTCTATCTCTTCCAGCGCGAACCCGACGGCACGCCCACGACGCGCACGGTCGACGCCGGTTCGTACTTCGACTACTCGCCCTCCGATCGCGGCGACGACGCGCGAACGGCGATGGCGGCGGCGCTCGAATCAATGGGCATCGGCGTCCTGAGCGCGCACCACGAACACGGCGCCGGACAACACGAACTCGATCTTGCGGCAGGCGGCGTGCTCGGCACGGCCGACCGGCTGATCACGGTGCGCGGCGTCGTGAAGCAGATCGCGGCGCGACACAATATCCATGCGACGTTTATGCCGAAGCCGATCGAATCGTCGGCCGGCAGCGGACTGCACGTTTACGTTGGCCTGGGCGACATCGACGAGGTCGTGCGCCTCCACGCGATCGCCGGTTTACTCGACCACGCGCCGGGCTTCACGGCGGTGTGCAATCCAACGGTCAATTCCTACAAGCGGCTCATGCCGGCATGGGATGCGCCCGTCTATACGGTGTGGTCGCAGCGCAGCGCAAACTCGCTCGTGCGCGTTCCGCCGCCGATCGACGGGCCGCCGCTGCTCGAGATTCGCAGCCCCGACTCCGCCTGCAACCCGTATCTCGCGCTCGCCGTGCTGATCGAAGCGGTCGCCGACGGCATCCGCTCGCGTACGCTGCCGGGCGATCCGTTCACCGGTTCGACCTACGAACTGCGCGAGAAGTACCGCAAAGACCACGGCATCCGCACGCTGCCGCATTCGCTGGGTGAAGCGATCGACGCGCTCGACAAGGATCTCGTGATGCGCGGCGCGCTCGGCGACCATATCTATCATGCCTTCCGCGACGCGAAGATGGCCGAGTTCGAACGCTATCGCCTCGCGGTCCATCCGTGGGAGCACCAGGAATATCTCCGTAAGTTCTAACGCCGGCGCTGCGGCGCTGTTGCGCGAGCGGGCCGGCGGCGATATCGCCTGCGCGATCGTGCTCGGGAGCGGCCTCGCGCGCGCGCTGCGCGGAATCGATTCGCTCGCGCCGATCGGATATGACGCCCTCGGCGGTTTACCGGCTCCGCGCGCGCTGGGCCACGTCGGCGAAGCGCTCGTCGGCATGCTCGGCGGCAAACGCGTCGTCGCCTTTTGCGGCCGCTATCATCTCTACGAAGGGCGCACGGCGCAAGAAGTCGTGAGCCTGGTGGAATTGGGCATGGCCGCCGGCGCGCGCACGCTCGTTCTTACCAATGCCGCCGGCGGTCTCGACCGCACGTTTGAAGCGGGCGACGTGATGGTCTTGCGCGATCAGTTGAACCTCACCGGAACGAGTCCGCTCGCGAGGGCCGACTTGCCGCCCGGCGTGACGGAACGCTTCACCAACATGAGTGACGCCTACGATGCCGGCCTGCGCGACGTCGCGCGCGTTGCCGGCGAACGCGCCGGACTGCGCATGCGCGAAGGCGTGTACGCCGGGCTGCCCGGGCCGGCCTATGAAACGCCGGCCGAAGTGGCGATGCTGCGACTGCTGGGCGCCGACGCCGTCGGCATGTCGACCGTACTCGAGACGATCGACGCGCGCGCCCGCGGACGCAGCGTGCTCGGTTTGAGCCTGATCACCAACGTCCACGACGGCGCACCGACGACGTCCGAAGAAGTGATGGTCGAGGCCGATCGCGCGGCCAAGGCGTTCGCCGCAATGCTCGCTACCGTGGTCACGGAGCTTCCCGCGTAACCTTCAGCTATGCAACGGCTCGACTTCCTCGCCTCGTCCTTCGCGGCACTCATCGCACCGCAAACCGGCAACCCGCAACTCGCGGCACTCGAACGCCGCGCCGGCGGGCGGCTCGGCGTGTACGCGCTCGACACGGGCAGCGGACGCCAAATCGCGTATCGCGCAAACGAACGCTTCCCGATGTGCAGCACGTTCAAGCTGCTCGCGGTAGGCGCGGTTCTCGCGCGCGTGGACGCGCACAACGAAGATCTCAACCGGCGCGTCGGTTACGGCGAAGCCGACCTGCTCGCGTATGCGCCGGTGACGAAGGCCCACCTCGACATCGGTTCGATGACGATCGGCGAGTTGTGTGCTGCAGCAATCGAGTGGAGCGATAACACGGCGGCGAACCTTTTGCTCCACTCGCTCTTGGGTCCGGCGGGCGTAACGAAGTTCGCGCGGAAGATCGGCGATCCGGTCACGCGGCTCGACCGCAACGAACCCAGCCTCAATACGGCGATCCCCGGCGACCCGCGCGACACGACGACGCCGTTCGCAATGGCGACCG
This sequence comes from Candidatus Lustribacter telmatis, assembly GCA_003164045.1. Classification (GTDB taxonomy): domain Bacteria; phylum Vulcanimicrobiota; class Vulcanimicrobiia; order Vulcanimicrobiales; family Vulcanimicrobiaceae; genus Lustribacter; species Lustribacter telmatis. The sequence continues at coordinate 34,701 of PLRU01000027.1, read as the reverse complement.
ACATGCGCGCACTCGTACTCGGCACCGTGCTCACGCCGCGCTCGCGCGCGCATCTGCGCACGTGGCTGCTCGGGAATCAAACCGGCGCGGCGTCGCTGCGCGCCCACCTTCCGAAATCGTGGCACACCGGAGATAAAACCGGATCGGGCGATCACGGCACGACGAACGACGTCGCTATCATTTGGCCGCCGAACCGCGCGCCGATGATCGTCGCCGCATACTACACCGGATCCAAAGGCTCGAGCGACGCCCAAAAAGCCGTCTTAGCCGAAGTAGGCCGTCTCGTTTACCGCACGTTTTCCAGCGACGGTTAGCCGGCCGTTTCTTTGCGGACCATGTCGGCGATGATGCGCCGGCCGAGCAGGCCGCCGCGGTCGATGCCGATGCTTACCTCGGGCACGTTATCGCTATCGGAGACGATCCAGCGCTCGAGTAATTCGAGGCACTCCGTATCCTCGCGCACGGTGTTGCGCTGGCCGCTGAACGGTTTCTGATTCGGATCGCGCGGCACGTCGCGGCAGATGCCGTAGAAGTTGTGCGTGGTGCGCGCGGTCTCGGGCGTGATGCCGTAGACGACTTTGCTCAAGAATCCTGGACCCGTGTCGCCGGCTTTGGCGATGCGCACGTGCAGCACGTAAAAGCTCGGCGCAAAGAACTGGATCTCTTGCGAACGGTCGATCGGGCTCGCCAGACCGGTGCTCTTCGCATAATTCGGCGGACATTCGACGCCGAACATTTTCCGTCGCACCCACAGGACGTCGCCGTCGCGTTCGACTTCGATCGGGGTTTCGGCGACTTCGGGCGAACCGATGCCGCTGGCGTGGATGTACGTTTCGTGCGAGAGATCGAGCAGGTTGTCGATCAGCAAACTCGCGCGCGCGTTGAGCGGTTCGCAGCCGGTCGTGCTCCACCACTCGCTCGTCCACGGCACGTGCGGAATCTTCGCCGCATCGGCGAGTGCCGGATCGCCCGGGAACACCCAGATCTGTCCGAATTGCTCGACCAGCGGAAAGCTGCGCACGTTCGCCGAGAGCGGCACTTTGGTTTGGCCCGGCACGCTCATGCACGTGCCGTTGGTATCGAAGCGGAAGCCATGATAGCCGCACTGGAGGAGGTCGCCTTCGAGGGTGCCGGCCGAGAGCGGAAACTTCCGGTGCGGGCAGCGATCGGCCAGCGCCACGGCCGTGCCTTCTTCGGTGCGATAAAACACCATCGGCTCGTCGGCGATCCGGCGCGCGAAGAGCGCGTGGGTGATCTCATCGCTCCAGGCTCCGAGATACCAGGCGTTCTTCACGATGGCGTCGCTGGGCCCGGTCTTGGCGATGATGTCGGCGGGACGTTCGATGATACTCATGGCGTGCGTTTTCCCCTATTTTTGAGCACGCTCATTTTACTCTATGGGGTGAGAAACACCCTTCCGGTGCTCGCCCGCGACTGCACGAGTTCGTGCGCCTTGGCGGCGTCCTTGAGCGCGAAACGGCCGCCTTCGAGGATCTTCACTTTCCCCGAAGCGACGAGCTTGAACGCTGCGTCGGCGGCCGGCGCCAGCGCGGCCGGCCGGTTGCGGCGGTAGTGGCCGCTGCTGTAGCCGAGGACCGCCCGGTTGGAGCGGTGCAGCAGATCGGTCGTGAGCGAGCCGGGGGAGCCGCCCGACTGCCCGTAGACCACGTGCCGGCCGAAGAACGCGAGCGCCTCGAGTCCCTTGGCAAACACCTCGCCGCCGATCGCGTCGCAGATCACGTCCACGCCGCGTTTGTCCGTCGCGTCGAGCACGATCTTGGAGAAATCGTCCTTGGTATAATCGATCGCGACGTCGGCGCCGAAGCCGCGCGCGATCTCGAGCTTTGCCGCGCTGCCGGCCGTTGCGAATATCCGGCCCGCGCCTGCTTCGCGGGCCATTTGCACGAGCACCGTTCCGACGCCGCCGGCCGCGGCGTGCACCAGCACCGTTTCACCGGGCTGGATGCGCGCGACGAGGTGCAAGATGTTCCACGCCGTGACGAGCACGGTCACCGAAGCCGCCGCTTCGTCGGAGATCGACGCATCGACGGGAAAGACGAGAATTTCCCGCGCCAGCACGACTTGGGCATACGAGCCGTCGTCGGGGTTCACCGAAACGCGGTCGCCGGGACGCACGCGCGTGACGCCCTCGCCGACCGCAACAACCGTTCCCATGCCGTCGAGCCCCGGCGTGAACGGCGTCTTGGTTACGCCGGTCCCGCGTCTGGCTTGGATGTCGGCAAAGTTCACGCTGGTGAGCGCGAGCCGGACGGCCACCATCCCCGGACCCGGAACGGGCTCGGGGCGTTCGCGCCAGAGCAGCTTCTCGGGTCCGCCGGTTTCCTCGACGACGATCGCGTGCATTTAGGCGGCTTTGCCCCACAGGCGTTTGCTCGCGATGCGCGCGCCCTCGGCGATCGACTTCAGTTTCGCCCACGCGATCTTGCCGTGGCCGACGCGCGGTCCGATACCGCAATCCGTGCCGGCCACGACGTTTTCTTTGCCCACCAGGTTCGCGTAACGTTCGATGCGTTCGGCGACGAGTTCGGGATGCTCGATGAAGTCGGTGCAGTGGCCCACGACGCCGGGCACGAGCACGGCGTTCGCCGGCAGTTTGACCTGCTCGAAGAGATGCCATTCGTGTTCGTGCATCGGGTTGGACGCTTCGATCGAGAAGCGCTCGGCATGCACGCCGAACACGATGTCGATGATGTCGGCGAGCGGAATGTCGTTCTGGTGCGGGCCGTGGAAGCTGCCCCAGCAGACGTGCAGCTGAACCATATCTTTGGGGATGCCGCGCAGCGCGTGGTTGAGCGCATCGACGCGCAGTTGCGCGTACGCGCGATAGTCGGCCACCGACATCTCCGGGAACATCTGCCAGCCGTCGGGCAGATCCGGATCGTCGATCTGCAGCATGAAGCCGGCTTCAATGATCGCGAGATATTCGGGCCGCATCGCCTCGGCGATCGCGAACAAGAAATCTTTGGTGTTCTTGTAGTACTCGTCGTGCAGCCAATGCTCGATCGTGCCCGGCGTGTTGGCATTCATGAACGTGCCCGCGATGTTGAGGCCCTCGACTGCCGACTTCAGGTTGTCGATATCGGCGGCGAGCGCGTCTCCACCGGTGAACGTGAGCGGCGCGACGCAGAAGGCTTGCGTGCGGCCGGCTTGACCGATCGTGTTGCCGCGGCCCGAGGCGAAGTATTCGGGGAAGAGTTTCTCATCGCGGCCCGAGATGTCGAGCGGCGGCGGGCCCTCACCCGGTCCGAAGTGGCGCGTCTCGAAGCCCGTTAGGCGTTCGCGGCAATAGTTGGTGAAGTTGGTCTTGCTGATCTCGCCGTCGTTGACGAAATCCATGCCGCAGTCGACCTGACGGCGCACCACGTCGGCAACGCTTTCGCGCAAACGGCGTGCAAGCACGTTCGGGTCGTACGTTTCGCCGCGTGCTTTGGCGAAAACCATGTCTTTGAGGTCGTCGGGCCGCGGTAAGGCGCCGGCATGTGTGGCGAGGATACGGTCAGTGCTGCGTTTCATCGAGGCCTGCGCTTCTACTGAAGGGGAGACCGCCCTCTCGCAAAAGACGGTACGACCATGCGCCGGGTCCATCCCACGGATACCCCGCTCGCCAAGCCCCGCGTTTCACGCCGGGTGGCGCTCGCCGGTGCCGCCGCGTGGACCGTTGCCGGAATCGCCGAGCCCCTTCGCGCTCAGACGCGCGGCGATGCGATCTTGTGCGCCACCGCGCCGAACGATTCGTCGGGCCCGATGTTCTACGCGACGGATCTCGGCTTCTACAAGCAGGCCGGTCTCAACATCAACCTGACGTTGCTCGCAAATTCGGGCAGCATTCCGTCCGGGCTCGCGAGCGGCGCGTATGCGATCGTCGGATTGCCGGTAACGCTCGTCGCAATCGCGCGCGAAAAGGGCATCCCGATGGTCATGATCGCGCCGCTCTCGCTCTATGTCAGCACGACGCCCGACCACGCGATCGTGGTGATGAAAAATTCGCCGTTTCGCAAAGCATCCGACCTCAACGGCAAGACGGTCGCCGTACGGGACCTCGGCAACATGAGCTATCTCGCCGCGCGCGCCTGGATGGACAAGAACGGCGGCGATTCCAAATCGGTGCATTGGTACGAACTGCCCGACACGCTCGACCTCGCGGCGCTGCAGGCCGGCCGGCTCGACGCCGCGTCGATTAGCGAGCCCGCGCTCGAGGCGGCGCTGCAAAGCGGCGACATTCGCGTGTTGACGCCGGTGTTCGATGCGATCGCGCCGCGCTTTCTCGTCTCCGGCTGCGTCACGCTCGATGCCTACGCCAAAGCGCACCCCGAATTGATCCGCAACTACGCCGACATCATGGCGAAGACGTCGAAGTGGGCCAACGCGAACCAAGCGAAGTCCGGCCCGATCCTCGAGCGCGTCTCGGGCGCACCGGTGCCGCCCGGCGCCCCGCGGACCGTCTACTCCGACCGCCTGCGCGTCGCCGAAGTGCAGCCGGTGCTCGACCTTCTCGTCGCCTCCGGCCAACTCAAGAATCCCGTCCGCGCGAACGAACTCTTCTCTCCCGTCGTCACCAGCAGCTAGAAAAGAGACACGCTCATGGCACGTATCCGTCACATCGCGCTCGTCGTCGACGATTCCGAAAAAACCGCCGCGTTCTATACCGAGGCCTTCGGCCTCAAAGAAGTCTTCCGGCAAAAGAACGACGAGACGGGCGGCCAGTGGGCAATCTACCTCACCGACGGCTACATCAACCTCGCGCTCTTGCCGGTCGAACGGCCCGACCGTCCGCTGGGCGTGGACCACTTCGGCTTCGCCGTCGACGACGTTGAAGAAGGCCTCAAAACCGCCGTCGCCGCGGGCGCCGTTCCGCCGACGCGCACACTGCCGCGCGACGGCCGCCAGGCCGAAACGTTCGTGCGCGATCCGCACCTGAACATCAAACTCGATATCTCGCGCGGCTGGCTCACCGAGAAGCCGGCGGGCGCTGCGTCGATCGACACGACGACCGCCGCTCCGGTCGCATAAGGCGGCGCGCTACAGGCGCGCCTGATAGACCTTGAGGTTCGCGTACGCGGCGGCGACGAGCGGCGCCGCAACGCCGAAGCCGCGTGCGCGGTCGAGCAGATCGCCCAGGATCTGATCGGCCTCAACGTTGTTGCCGCTCTGCAGATCGCGATACATCGACGACGCCGTCGGCGCACCCGCGCGCGTCATACCGGCGCGCGTGCGCGTCATGAAGCCCTCGGGCATCGGAAACCCGGCAGCGCTCGAAACGGCCGCGCACTCATCGAGAAAGGCCGAGGCGAAATCGGTGCCGCCGGGCACCGCGGCGACGTCGCCGATCGTGCCGCGCATCAAACACGTGATGCCGCCGAGCGTTGCGAGCGTGACCCACTTCTCCCACATCTCGGGGATCACGCGCGTCGTCGCGCGCGCGGTGAAGCCGGCGTTCTGCAGCGCGGCATCGAGCGCCGCCACGCGTACCGATGCCTCCCCGCTGCGTTCGCCGTAACTCAAGTCGTGCGCGCCCCCCATGTGCACGATGCGGCCTTGCCCGTCGACGGTGGCGGCGATCAGGCACAAGCCGCCGAGCACGGGTGCCTCGCCGAAACGCGCGATCAGCAGATCGATGTGGCGCATGCCGTTGAGCACGGGCACGATCATCGTCGCACTGCCGACCGCGCCGGCGAGATCGTCGAGCGCCGCATCGAGCGCAAACGATTTTACCGCCAGCAGGACGACGTCGTAGGGGCCGGCGATGTTCCCGGCCGTTACCAGTTGCGGCTGGAGCGTAACGTCGCCGTCCTTACTCACGATCTGCAAGCCTTCCGCACGCAACCGCTCCGCGCGAGCCGGCCGTACGAGAAACGTCACATCGCGCCCGGCCTGCGTCAAACGCCCGCCGAAATATCCGCCGGTCGCACCGGCACCCACCACGAGAATGCGCATTACCGCGCCTTCGCCGGAGGTTCGACGACCGCTTTAAAGAGACGGGCAGCACGGGGATGCCCCCGATAGCGCTCCGAATCACCCTCAGGTGGACCGAACCGAGCCGGCAGCGGGCACGCAGGGCCCCACGGCGTCGAGTGCCGCGATCCGCCAAAACGATTTGCTGGCCTTTGCCGAGGCAATCCCCGTCATCGTTTGGCGCACCGATCCGCAGGGGCTCAACGACTACCTCAACGCGACGTGGTACGACTACACCGGTCTGACGGTCGAGCAATCGCGGGGCACCGGCTGGACGGTCGTGATCCACCCTGACGATCAATCGAACGCCCAGACGCGTTGGGTCGAGGCCGTGCACGACGGAGCGAACTACGAAGTCGAGTTCCGCATGATCGGCGGCGACGGCGTGTACCGCTGGTTTCTCGTCCGCGGACGGCCACTGCCCGCACTCGACGGCGGCGTCGCCGCGTGGTTCGGCACGTGCACCGACATCGATACGCAAAAGCGGGCCGCCGAAACCTTGGCCGGCGCAAAGAATCGGGCCGAACTTCTCTCGGAAGCCGAGACGATCTTCGAGCGCTCGTTCGCAACGCCGCACGTCATCTCCGATCTCGCCGCGCTCGCGATCGACACCTTCGCAACGTTTTGCTATTACGACAGCGCCGACGAGAACGGCGCGCTCACGCGACGCGCCGCCGTGCACCGCGATCCCGAATGGCAACGGCGCTTCGACCATGCCGGGCCGAACGAAGTGCCGTGGCAGCGCCCGCGCCTGCCCGATCCGAACCTTGCGTCGGGCGCCGCCCGCTTCATCGTGCCGGTCGATGAGGAGTGGATCGAAAGCATCTCGGTCGACGCGGCGCAACGCGACGCGCTGCTGGCACTCTCGATCAATTCGATCATGGCGGTNNGACGACCTCGCCACCGCCAAAGAACTCGCGCGCCGCGCCGCGGCAACGCTCGAGAACGCGCACATCTATGCCGTCTCGCGCGACAACGAACGTCGCGCCGCCGCCATCGCCGACGCCGTGCCGCAAATCTTCTGGACGGCGCAAGCCGATGGTGCGATCGATTGGTACAATCGCCGCTGGTACGAGTACACGGGGCAAACGCCGGACGACGATGCGGGCGCGGGCTGGGATATCGCGCAGCATCCGCGCGATTTACCCGACGTTCGGCGCGAATGGCGCCGTTCGCTCGCTACCGGCAAACCGTTCGAGACCTCGCACCGTTTGCGCGGCACCGACGGCGTCTATCGCTGGTTCCTCACCCGCGTCGTTCCGCAAAACGCTGAAAACGGGGCGATCGCGCGCTGGTACGGCGCCACGACGAACGTGGATGCGGAACGCCGCGCCACGCTGCAGCTCGCGTTTTTCGCCGAACTCGGCCAGCGCCTCACGTCGCTGCCGACGCTCGACGCGACGCTCGACGCCGTGGTCGAATCGCTGGTGCCGAACTTTGCCGATTGGGCGATGGTCGAATTGCACGACGACGTCGAGACCTACGTCGCCGCGGCCGAACACGCAACCGCGGCGTCGCGTCACGAACTCCGTTCGCTCGTGGGCCGGCGCCAGCCCGACGGAACGACGCTCGCCGTCGGCGACGAAGCGATGCGCACGGGGCGGCCGGCTATCATCTACAGCGATCGTCCCTCGCCGGACGCCGGGGCGGCCGGTTTTACCAGCGCCGTTGCGGTGCCCCTGATCGTCGAGAGCGGCGTGCGCGGCGTGCTGACGCTCGCGATGGTCGAGGCGGCCGGCGCGTTTTCCGATGCCGATCTCCCGTTCGTGCAAGAGATCGCACGCCGCATTTCGCCCGCGCTCGCCCGAGCGGAAATCTACGAACGCGAACGGCGCATCGCGCAAACGTTTCAGAATGCCGTGCTGCCGCGCCGTTTGCCCGCGATACCGGGTTTACGCTTCGATGCGCTCTACGAACCGGGCAAGACCGAAGCGCTGGTCGGCGGTGACTGGTTCGACGCCTTCCGTCTCGCCGACGGACGGATCGTCATTACGATCGGCGACGTCGTCGGCAGCGGACTCGCCGCCGCAACGGCCATGGGCGAGACGCGCCAAAGTATCCGCGGCGCGGCCGCGATCAACCCCGATCCCGCCGTCCTCCTCGATGCTGCCGACCGGATTCTCGCCGAGGGCCCGGACGATCGATACGCGACGGCCTGGGTCGGCATCGTCGACCCGATCGACTTCTCGCTCCGCTATGCATCGGCCGGACATCCGCAGCCGATGGTGCGCGATCCAATTTCGATCGTGCGGCTGCTCGAAGGCGAGGGCTTGCCGCTGGGACTTTCCGGATCGCTCGCCCAGCGCCGCACCACGAACACGACCTTCATCGAACCGGGCTCGCTGCTGCTGCTCTATACCGACGGTTTGATCGAGAGCACGCGCGACGCGTTGCGCGATGAAGCGCTGCTCGCCGCCGCCCTCGCCGCGACGCCGCCCAACCGGCGCGCAACCGCACGCGAATTCCGCGATGCGGTGCTCGGCAACGATGCCGCGCACGACGACGTCGCGATCCTGCTGGTCGAGTTCACCGAACGCTTGACCGAATTTGCCGGTAACGTGCGCGCCAAGCGCTGGTCTTTCGACGTCACCGATGCCGCCGAAGCGACCGCCGCGCGCCACGCGCTCGTCGATGAACTGCGCAACGCCGGCATCAACGAGGAGAGCGTACTCGTTGCCGAACTGATCGTGGCGGAATTGCTCGGCAACGTCGTGCGCTATGCAACCGGAAGCGTCGATCTGATCCTCGACTCGTCGGCCGACGTTCCGGTCGTGCACCTCATCGATGGCGGCGACGGCTTCGAGCACAATCCGCGCCTACCGGCGGATGCCTACGCGGAGAGCGGGCGAGGATTGTTCATCGTCGCCGAGCTCGCCCGCGAGTTCACGATCGCGCGCGCGCCGAACGGCGGCAGCCACGCGCGCGTCGTGCTCGAAACGCGCGCGAGCCCTAGCGCAGACGTAACGCAGCCTCGCGAATGATCTCCCAGGCGAGGACGACGTCCTCGCGCGTGGTGCGCTCGTTCCCGATGGCTAAGCGCAGCACGGTCCGTCCGCGCAGCTTCGTCGATGAGATGAAGATCCGGCCGTCCGCGTTGACGTCTTCCATGATCGCCGCGTTGAGCGCGTCGACGGCCGCATCGTCGCGACCCGCCGGAACGGCACGGTAGCACACGACCGAGAGCGGATGCGGCGCCGCGATTTCCCACTCCGCTTCGGCCGCAACCCAGCCGGCGAACTCTTGCGCGAGCGCGATGTGTCCGCGCAAATGCTCCTGCAGCCCGTGCACGCCGTACGAGCGAATCGCGAACCACAACTTCAGCGCGCGGAAACGGCGGCCCAGCTGCAGGCCGTAATCCATGTAGTTGTGGACGCCGGTCTCGGGCGCGACCAGATACACGGCGGCAAGACTGAACGTACGGCGTAACAATTCGGGATCGCGCACGAATAGCACCGAGAGGTCGATCGGCACGAAAAGCCACTTGTGCGGGTTGACGACGAGCGATTCCGCGCCGTGCGCGGGATCGAGGAGCGAGCGGAACTCCGGCAAGATCGCCGCCGGTCCCGCATACGCCGCATCGACGTGCAGCCAAACGTTGCGCGCGCGCGTGATCTCGCGAATGGCCGCAACCGGATCGCTCGAGGTCGTCGATGTGGTGCCGACGGTTGCGACGGCCGCCATCGGCCGCCGGCCGTGAGCGATGTCATCGTCGAGCGCCTGCGCCAGCGCTTCGGGACGCATGCGAAAGTCGTCGTCGATCGGAACTTTGACGACGTTCTCGCGGCCGACGCCGAGCGCGATCGCACCCTTCTCGATGTGCGAGTGCGTTTGGTCGGTGATGTACACGCGCAGTACCGGTAAATCGCTGCGGCCCGCCATGCCCCGCTCGCGGATGTCGAGCCCAAGCGATTCGCGCGCTGCGGCGAGTGCCGTATAACCGCTGATCGAGGCGGTGTCGTAGATGATGCCGTGAAAGGCCGGCGGCAAGCCGAGCATCTGCCGCAGCCAGCCGAGCGTGACGTCTTCGAGTTCCGTCGCGGCCGGCGACGTGCGCCACAGCATCGCGTTCACGTCGAGCGCGGCGGCAAGCGCTTCGGCCAGGATCGTCACCGGCGCGGCGCTGATCGAGAAGTAGGCGAAGAACCGGGGATGGTTCCAGTGGGTGATACCGGGGACGATGAGCCGTTCGAAGTCGCGGAAGATCGCATCGAACGATTCGCCCTCGTCCGGCGGCGCCGCGGGCAGTGCCGCGATCAGATCGCCCGGCTGCGAGCGCGAAAGCACCGGATAGCGGCGCGTCTCGCGCAGGTAGTCCTCGATCCAGGCAGCGACGCGCGCAAAACGGTCGCGAAATTCGGCATCCACGCTCACGCCGGACGGTTTTGCCCCGGCGGCAAGACGGCCCTATGGCGAAGCCGAACCCCTACCCCATGGAATACCGCACCTATCCGAACACCGACGTCACCGTGAGCACGGTTGGATTCGGGCTTTGGACGACCTCAACCGGCTGGTGGGGCAATATGACCGACGACGAGGCGGTCGCGATGATGCGCGAAGCCGAGTCGCTCGGCATCACGCTCTTTGACGCCGCCGACACGTACGGCAACGGCCGCAGCGAGATCCAGCTCGCCAAAGCCTTCCGCGACCGGCGCGACAAAGTCGTTTACGCGACGAAGTTCGGCTACGACTGGTACAACCACTCGGGCGAGCGCAAGGGCCAGCAAGAGATCGAACACGATTGGTCGCCCAAATTCGTGCGCTTCGCCCTCGAAGAATCGCTCAAGCGGCTCGAGACCGACTACATCGATATCTGGCAGATGCACAACGCGCATCTCGAACAAGTACGCGACGGCGAACTCTGCGCGCTGCTCGACGACTTCGTGCGTGAAGGCAAACTGCGCTCGTGGGGCGTTGCGCTCGGGCCCGCCATCGGCTGGCTCTACGAAGGCATCGAGGCGGCGCAGCGCGGCGTGACCTCGATTCAGATGATCCAGAACATGCTCGAACAATTTCCCGGCGATGCGATGATCGACGCCGCGAACAAGGCCGGTACCGATACGGGCTTCATGATCCGCGTTCCGCATTCGTCGGGCATGCTCGAGGGCAAGTACACCGTCGACACCGTGTTCCCGGAGAACGATCATCGCCGGCACCGTCCGCGTTCGTGGCTGATCGGCGGCCTGGAAAAAGTGAAGACGCTGCAGTTCCTCGTCACTCCACAGCGCACGCTCGGTCAAGCCGCGCTGCAGTGGCTGCTCGCCGAGCCGCGCGTGATGAACGTGCTGCCGAACATTTACGACGCGGAACAATTGCGCGAGTTCGCGACGGCGTCCGATACGCCGCGGTTCACGCCCGACGAGCTCGCCCGCGTCAAAGAACTCGCGGCCACGAACTTCGGCGTCACGGAAGAACCGATGAAGTACAAGGGAACGATGACGCCGCCCGATGCCCAGCCCGTTGCCGCGCATGCTTGATGCCGCGGCGGTTCTCACGCCGCACGCACCCGCGCCGGTCGGACCATACAGCCAGGCAATTCGCGTCGATGGCTTCATCTTCTGCAGCGGTCAGGTCGGACTCGATCCGAAAACGGGCAAGATCGTCGAGGGCGGCGTGGCGGAACAAACGCGCCAAGTGCTCGACAACCTGGCGGCGGTGCTCGCCGCCGCCGATCTTACCTTCGACGCAATCGTAAAGACGACGATTTTCCTGGTCGACATCAACGACTTTGCGGCCGTCAACGCAATCTACGGCGAACGCATGGGTACGCCGCCCCCGGCGCGTTCCACCATCGCGGTCGCCGCACTGCCGCTCGGCGCGCGGGTGGAAATCGAAGCGATCGCGAGCGCGTAACCGATGCCCGCAGCCGCCGCGCTCTTGCTCGCCGCCGCCGTTGCTGCGGGTTCGCTCGATCCGGCCCGCGTCGCACTCAAGCGCGCCATCGGGGACGAACTCTCCGCCGGTTGCACGGCGAGCGAACTGCACGGCATCCTGCGCGATGCCGATATCTCCGCACTCGGCACCGTCGGCGGACGGAAAGTCGTCCTGGCGAGCCCACACGGCGGCTGCATTTGCGGAAACGTGAATTGCCCGTTCTTCGTGCTGCGGCTCGATCCGGGCGGCGCGTCGGCCGTCTTACTCGGCACGTCCGGTTACGGCGTCGAGCCCGTCGGCCGCGCACAGCCGCTGCCGAACCTGCGCGAGATCGCACACGATAGCGCCTTGATCAGCGATGAAACCCTCGATACATTCCGCGGCGGCAAATACGTCGCCATCAGCACGGCGCGTGTCCGGTCCGACAACGGCGCGCGCAAGGCCAACCGGATTCCCATCCGCTTTGCGCCCGGAACGTCGGCCGCGACCTTGACCGGCACGGTCTCACAGGGCTGGTACGACGAGTATGCGCTCGGCGCCGCACCAGGTCAGCGCATCACGATCGGCGGCCCCGCCAACCTGACCTATTCGCTGACGTCGCAAGCGGAGGCACGCTCGATCGACCTCAAACCCGGGGTCGCCGCGGTGCTACCGGCCGGCGGGAGGTACCTGCTGCACATCGACGGTGGAAGCGAGAACGAGCAGNNATTCTAGTAGGCGGAGAGAACGATGAGCAGTACGCTCAATGGTGCCGGAACGCGCACCGAATCCGACAGCATGGGCAAGATCGATGTACCGAATAATAAGTATTACGGTGCGCAATCGGCCCGTTCGCTGATCCACTTCGACATCGGCGACGACGTGATGCCGACCGAAGTCATCAAGGCGATGGGCATCCTCAAAAAGGCCGCAGCCCTCGTGAACCACGACCTCGGCAAGCTCGACGACGAGAAAACCAAATTGATCGTCGCCGCGGCCGATGAAGTGATCGCCGGCAACCTCGGCGAGCATTTTCCGCTACGCGTGTGGCAAACCGGCAGCGGCACGCAGACGAACATGAACGTCAACGAAGTGATCTCGAACCGCGCGATCGAGATGGCGGGCGGCGAGATGGGATCGAAAAAGCCGATCCATCCGAACGATCACGTCAATATGTCGCAGTCCTCGAACGACACGTTCCCGACCGCGATGCACATGGCCGCCGCGGCGGGCATGATCTCGTTGATCCCGCAGGTCGAGAAGCTGCGCGATGCACTCGATAAGAAGGCGCAAGAGTGGGCGGGCATCGTGAAAGTCGGCCGCACGCATTTGCAAGACGCGACGCCGCTCACGCTCGGTCAGGAATTCTCCGGCTACGTGAGCCAACTCGACCGCTGCGTGCAGCGCTGCCGTGAAACGCTCGACGGGCTCTACGACCTCGCCATCGGCGGTACGGCCGTGGGCACGGGGCTCAACGCCCACCCGGAATTCGCCGAGCGCGCCGCGCGCAAATTAGCCGAGCTCACGGGTTTGCCGTTCCGCTCGCATCCGAACAAGTTCGCGGCCCTCGCATCGCACGACGAAGTCGTGTACGCCTCGGGCGCGCTCAAGACGCTCGCCGCCGCGTTGATGAAGATCGCCAACGACATCCGATGGCTCGGTTCGGGTCCGCGCGCCGGCATCGGCGAATTGATCCTGCCCGAGAACGAACCCGGCTCGTCCATCATGCCCGGTAAGGTCAACCCCACGCAGTCCGAAGCGATGACCATGGTGGCCGTGCAAGTCTTCGGCAACGACGTTGCGATTTCGTTCGGCGGCTCGCAGGGCAACTTCGAGCTCAACGTGTTCAACCCGGTGATGATCGTGAATTTCTTGCAGTCGACGACGCTGCTGCGCGACGTCTGCCGTTCGTTCCGCGAGCATCTGGTCGAGAATCTGCTGCCCAACGAAGCCGTGATCGCGAAGTATCTGGCGGAATCGTTGATGCTGGTAACGGCGCTCGCACCGCACATCGGCTACGACAAGGCCGCGGAGATCGCCAAAAAGGCCAACCACGAGAACAAAAATCTCAAAGAAACCGCCCTGGAACTGGGCTATGTCAGCTCCGCGGACTTCGATAAATTCGTCGTCCCCGCCAACATGACGCGCCCTTCGTAAGGGCCGAGCGTTACAATTTCTATACATTAGACCGTTACACGAACGATACACAAAGTAGTGAGATGGCACCCGAGCTGTCTCACTACTTTTCATTTTCGCTAGTGGGCGCTTAGCATTTGCCGAAGCTCTAAGTGTGAAAACATCCCTGGATACGGTGGATGTAAACGACCGGACCGTCTCGAGTAGAGAATATCGCCGGGTTATTCGTTATGGCGTGAGCTTGGTACTCGCCGCTTTAGTGGTAACGCCGGTCGCCGGCATCGAGCTCGGTGCCTCGTATTCGCTCTTTGCCATGCTGCTTGCGGCGACGATCATGGGCACGGCGATCACCGCCCTGCTGCTCCTGGTCCAGGCTCGGTCGATGCGTTCGCTGCCGACGGCGGTGCTCTCCGCCGGCTTCGTCTATGCGTGCGCGACGATGGTGCCCTACGCGCTGCTCTACCCCGGCATGTTTCCCGGCTTCGGCGCCGCGATCGGCGCCAATCCGGGCGCACAGGGCTACCTCTGGTTCTTTTGGCAGACCGGCTTACTCGTCGCACTGCTGGCCTATCAGTGGCTGCGGCTCGCCGAGCGCGCCGATCCGGGCGCTCGGGCATGCGGACAATTCGTCATCGTGAGCTTGACCGGCGCGTACGTAATCCTCACGCCGCTCGCCATTTGGCTGCCCAACTTGCCGAACACCCTTGAGGACGGCCATTGGTCGGCGCTCTTCACGCAGTTCATGGCGCCGATCATCGCACTGCTCGCCGGGCTCTCGATTTTCGAGACCATCCGCCGCCGCAATCGGGCGAACGTACTCGATTCGTGGATCGCGATCGTCGCGTTCGGCATCATCGTCGATGTCTATCTCACGCTGATCGGCATCACGCGGTTCACGGTCGGCTGGTACGCATCGCGCGCGGTGGTGCTCTTTGCAACGTCGGCGGTGCTCGCCGTCTTGCTGGCCCAAGCCGCGCAGCTCTATGCCGAACTGATCCAGCGCGCCGAGGTACTCGAGGGCGAAGCGCATACCGATACCCTCACCGGGCTGCCGAACCGCCGGCGCTTCGACGAAGAGTTCGCGCGCGCGTTTGGTTCGGCGATCCGCCGTTCGAGCCCGATCGGCGTCGCCATCATCGACATCGACCGCTTCAAGAACTACAACGACAGCTTCGGACACCAGGCCGGCGATGAAGCGCTGCGGCGCATCGGCGAGGCGATTGCCGAATCGGTCGAACGCAGCGGCGACTTTGCCGCGCGCTACGGCGGTGAAGAATTCGTCGTGATCCTCGAAGACACGACACTGGCGGGTGCGGCCGGCGTCGGCGAACGCATTCGCAATGCCGTGCTCGATGCCGGTATTCGCGCGCCCGCGGGCGGTCTGCTCTCGGTCAGCGTCGGCGTCGCCGCCCGGCTGCCGGGCAGCACGGGTGAGGCATTGCTGCGCCAAGCCGATGCGGCGCTCTACGATGCCAAGAACGCCGGCCGCAATCGCGTGGCCTCCTGGCGCTCACCGGAAGGCGCGCCGATCGGCAGCGCCTACGACGAACCGCTCATCGACTAGCGGACGAGCGGGAGAACGTTTGACGGTGCGAGCGGGTAGAGCCCGAGCACCAGTACGGCGCCGGCGCACAGGGCGACGGTAAACCAAGCCAGGCGGTTGCCCGAACGTTCGTCGCGCACGTGCGCTTCGTCGATGCGCGTGAACATCGCGCGCACGATCTTGAAGTACACGTAGATCGAGATCGCCGTGCCCAAGATCAGCACGCCGCCGAGCCAGGCATAGCCGGCGCCGACGGTGGTCGCGAGGATCAACACCTTCCCGGTGAAACCGGCCGTCGGCGGCAAACCCGCGAGACCGAGCAAGAAAAACGTCATCAGCGCAGCGAGCCACGGGCGCCGGTACGCGAGCCCCGCGAAACGCCCGACCCCGACGACCGCGTCGGCATCGCGCGACATCAGCGCCACGACCGCGAACGCGCCGAGGTTCATGAACGTATAGGCGGCGAGATAGAAGATCGCATAGCGCACGCCGATCGCGGTCTGCCCAGCGAACGCCGCGACGATGTAGCCGACTTGCGCGATCCCGCTGTAGGCCAAGAGACGCTTCATGTCGGTCTGCGAGAGCGCGGCGAGATTACCGACGAGCATCGAGAGTGCCGCGACGACCCACACCGGAATGAGGATCGCCGTCGCGCTTTCGGGCGGCAGCGACGCATAGGCAAACCGGCCGAGTACGGCGAGCGCGCCGGCTTTCGTGACGACCGACATGAACGCGGTGACCGCCAGCGGCGCGCCTTCGTACACGTCGGGCGTCCAGACGTGGAACGGCACCAGACTCAACTTGAACGCGATGCCGACGAGAAACAGACCGCTGCCGAGCAGCAAGAGCAAACTCGGCTTCGTCGCAACGAGCGCCGAGAGCGCGACCGAACCGCTCGCACCAAACAGCAGCGCCATCCCGAAGAGCAAGAAACCCGACGCCATCGACGAGAGGATCAGATACTTCAGCGCCGATTCGCGCGCGGTCGCGCGCACCGAAATCGCACACAAACAGTATAGGCCGAGCGAGAGCAGCTCGAGCCCCAGAAACACCGTCATCAGATTGCCGGCGCCGGTCATGAGCATCGCACCGCTGGCGCTCCAGAGGATCAGCGCCGTCGAGCCGGCGACCTGATCGTCGCGCCCAACGCCCAGGCACATCGCCAGCGTGAGCAGCGTCGAGATGACGATGATCTCGGAAAACACGACGCTGTAGCCGCCGAGCAGAAACGATCCGCCGAAGGCCGCGTACGTGTGCCCGTACTGCTCCGCGAGAATGATCCCCGCGTAGATGAGCCCGATCGCGGCGACCGCAAGGGCCAGCATGCGTCGCGTTGCCGCGGGCACGAGCAAGTCGAAGAACAGCGCCACGAGTGCCGTGAGCGCGACGATGGCCGCCGGCAGCAGCGCGTTGACATCGGCCGGCGTCGCGAAACTAGCGAGTCCCGGCAACAACGTTGACTCCCGTCTGGACGGCGGATGCGACCGCGTGCGGATTGATGCCGAGCAGCAAGAGTCCGAGCACCAGCGGAACGAGAGCGAGACCCTCGTTCCAGGTGAGGTCGCGCCGTTCGGGGAGATCGGCGCGCTTCGGACCGTGCATGATGGTTTGGAAGAGCCGCAGCATGTACCCGGCCGCGATCACGATCGGGATCAGCGCGATCAGCGCCACCCACCAGAAGCCCGCGGCGTACACGCCGGTGAGGATCAGCAGCTCGCCCGCAAAACCGGCGAGACCCGGCAAGCCGAGCGCGGCCAGCGCGCTGATCATCAGCGCACCGCTCAGCCGCGGATTATCGGCGGCCAATCCGCCCAAGTGTGAAAGACTGCGCGTTTCCTCGCGCTCTTCGATGAAGCCGAGCGTGAGAAAACCGCTCGCCGTAAAGAGACCGTGCGCGATGATGTAGACCACCGCCCCCGCGAGCGCGACCGGGTTAAAGGTGAAGATCGCGATCAGGATCAGACCCAAATGCGAGAGCGAGCTGTACGCCATCACCCGTTTCGCGTCGTCTTCGGTGAACGCGATGAACGCGCCGTAGAGCAGCGCGATGAGGCCAAGAACGAACATCAACGGCGCGGCCGCGTGCATCTGTTCGCTCAGAAACGGCAAACCGATCACGATGAAGCCATAGAGTCCGGCCTTCGATTGCACGGCGCCGACGGCCGCTACGACCGGCGGCGGCAGTTCGGCGTACGTGTCGGGCATCCACGTGTGCAGCGGCCAGACCGGCGTCTTGATCAAGAACGCAAACGCGAAGCCGGCGAAGATCCACGGTCCCCAGAGATAGCCGATCGTGACGGGCGCGGCGTGCGCGCCGATGACGTCGGTCGAACCGTTGACGACGCCGAACGCGGCCGTGGCCAGCAGCAGCGCTAGGCCGCCGGCGACGTTGTAGATCAAATAGCGCCAAGCGGCGGTTCCGTGCGAACGTGCGCCGCGCGCCGGCATGCCCCAGCCGAGCATCAGCAAGAACACCGGGATCAGCATCAGATCCCAGAACAGCGCGAACAGCAGCACGTCCTTGGCGAGGAACACGCCCGTCATCGCGCCCTGCAAGATCAGCATTTGCGCGGTGAACTCGCGCTCGCGCGGAATGCGCAGGGAGAGCAGACCGCAGAACGTCACCGCAGCCAGCAGCAGCACGATCCAGTACGAAATCGGACCGAAGCCCAAATGGAAACTGGCCGTGAACGGACGCGCGAGCCACGGCAACGCAGCATCCGGCGCATCGGGCTTGATCGCGATCAGCAAAAATGCCAGGGCCGCAACGGCGGCGCCGATGCCGCGCGCCAAATTGCCCGCGCCCTTCGGCAACGCATAGAGGATGAAACCGATGATGATCGGTCCGAGCACGAGCAGCGTAACGCTCATCGGCCGGCTCCGATCACGACGTAGTACAAGGCAAAGCACGCCGCACCGAACGCCAGCGCCAGGGCGTACGCCCGTACGAGGCCGGTTTGGAAGCTACGGAACAGATGCCCGAGCCAGTTCGCCGAGATGCTCGCCTCGCGCACACCGGCGTCGATTACGTGCGGGTCGATCACGCGGCTGAAGAATTCACCGAGCGCGATCGACGGTTTCACGAACAGCGCATCGATCGCCGCATCGAAGTAAAACGCGTTGCTCAGCGCGCCGGGCATGCGCACGGTCTCGGAGCGCAAGCGCGGAATCGCGTCGAGCAGCGCTTGCGGGTTCCCGTAGCGCATGTACGCCACGGTGATGCCCGCCGCGATCAGGACGAGTACGATCAGGCTCGTGAGGATGTCGGGCGGTGTGCTCGCCGTCGGTACGAACGTGCCGAACACCGGTGCGAAGAAACGGCCCCACGGACTGGCGTCGCCGCCGGCGTCGAGCCAACCGATCAACACGGTCGGAACCATGAGCACGGCAACCGGTGCGCTCATCAGCCAAGCCGGTGCGTGCACGTGTGCGTGCGCGTGCTCGTCATCGGCATGCGGCGTCGCGGTTCCGGCTAGTTCGGGATGGCGCAGTCCGAGTTCGCTCGGATCGACGTTGCCGCGATACGCGCCGAGAAACGTGACGAAGAGCATGCGGAACATATAGTAGGCCGTCAACCCCGCCGTAAGCACGCCGACCGCCCACATGACGGGATGCCCGTGCGCGAGCGTTTCACTCAAGACGGCATCTTTACTGAAGAACCCGGCGAAGCCCGGGATGCCGCAAATCGACAGCACGCCGATCGTCATCGCGGCGAAGGCAAACGGCATTTGCTTGCGCAGGCCGCCCATCAAACGCACGTCTTGCTGATTCGCCAGATTGTGAATGATGATGCCGGCCCCGAGGAAGAGCTGCGCTTTGAAAAACGCGTGCGTGAGGAAGTGCAGGATGCCGGCGTCGTAGGCGCCCACGCCGACGCCCATGATCATGTAACCGATTTGCGACATCGTCGAATAGGCGAGGATGCGTTTGATGTCCCATTGCGCGCAACCGAGGATCGCGCCGGTAATCGCGGTCAGCGCGCCGATCGAACCCACCAGAACGCGCGCATCGCTCGAGGCGTTCCAAAGCGGCGCGCAACGCGCGATCAGGTAGACGCCGGCCGTGACCATCGTTGCCGCATGGATCAGGGCCGAAACGGGCGTCGGGCCTTCCATCGCGTCGGGCAGCCAGGTGTGCAGCGGCACTTGCGCCGACTTCGCCGCGCAGCCGATGAACAAACCGAGGCACACCGCGAACAGCTCGCCCGACGAGAACTTCGAGACGTGCGTGAACACGTCGGCGTAGCCGATCGCGCCGATCTTGGCGACGATCACGAACACCGCGTAGAGGATGCCCATATCGCCGACGACGTTGATAACGAAGGCTTTGCGCGATGCGGCAACCGCCGCGGGGCGTTCGAAGTAGTACCCGATCAGCAGGTACGAGGCGAGGCCGACGAGGCCCCAGCCGACCAGCAGCCCGACGAAATTATCGGAGAGCACCAGCGTCAACATCGCGAAGATGAAGAAATTCAGGTAGGCGAAGAACCGCGCGAACGCTTTCTCACCGGCGAGATAGCCGATCGAGTAGACGTGGATCAAGAACCCGACGCCGGTGATGATGAGCGTCCAGACGAGCGAGATCCGATCCCACTGCAGGCCGAACGCAAATTGCGGCAGCCACGCAAAGAGCGCTTGATGCGCCCCGGCGGCCGTCGTCGCATCGTTCCACGAGAACAGCGCCGCCACGAACGAGACGCCGATGAGCGCCGAACCGATCGGCCCCGCGAGGCTCTTGAGCTGCGGCCCAAACGCCCAAATCAAAATTGCGCCCGCAAGCGGCAAGAGCCAGATCAGAAATAACAGCGGATACTCTTGCACGGGATCAGCCTTTGAGTGTCGCCACTTCGTCGACGTCGACGAAGGTGGTCTTGCGGAAGACGATCACGACGATGGCGAGGCCGATGGCGGCCTCCGCAGCGGCGACCGTGATGACGAGGAACGCGAAGATATGTCCGGCGTTGTTGCCCCACGACCGCGCGAACGTGACCAGCGCCAGGTTCGCCGAGTTGAACAGCAGCTCGATGGACATCAACTGAATGAGCGGGTTCCGGCGGGCGATGACGCCCACGACCCCGATGAAGAACAGGATCGCCGAAACGATGACGTAGGCGTCGACCGGTGCGCTCACGGTGCGATTCGCTCCCGCGGCGGGCTGATCGGCTCGCGCTGCGTCCGCTTGGGCGCGCGGCGCCCGGGCGCGTCGTCGCCGGCCAGCAGCACGACGCCGACGATCGCCACCATCAGCACGAACGCCGTGACTTCAAACGGCAGCAAGTTCGTGGTGAACAGCGCCGTACCGAAATCGGCGACCGAACCGAACACGTTGGCATCGCCCGTCGCCCCGGCGATCGCCGTCGGCGCGAACGCCGTCTTCGCGACCGCGATCGCGATGGCCGCGAGACCGATCGCACCGAAGAGCAGCGCCGGGTAGACCGCGCGCGGCATGCGGTTGGGGCCGGGCTCGAACGGCTTCGTGCCGCTCGAGAGCAGCGCGATCACGAACACGAAGAGGATCAGGATCGCGCCGCTGTAGACGACGATCTGGATGACGGCGAGAAATTCGGCGTGCAGGGTAAGGTACGTAATCGCCAGCGCGATAAAGTTGACGAGCAATCCGACGACGCTGTGGACCGGCTTCTTCGCCGTCACGGTGAAGAGCGCGCTCGCGATCATGACGAGCGAGAGCAGAACGAAGCCGATCACCCGGCGAGCCCTCGACGCTGCTCCTTGAGAATCGTCCCGCGGTTCGTGGCCTCGTAGCCCGACGCGATATCGACGGTCGACTTTACGTGGCCGACCGTGCCGAGATCGGAGGGAATGCCGTTGGGGCGCTCGTCGGGCGCAGAGCCGACACCGGCTTCCGGCGGAACCAGCAGCCGGTCTTTGGCGTACACGAACGCGCCGCGGCGGTAGTCCGCCATCTCGAAGCGCGGCGTGAGCACGATCGCGTCGGTCGGGCACGCTTCTTCACACAGACCGCAAAAGATGCAGCGCAGTTCGTCGATCTCATAGCGCGCGGCGTAGCGTTCGCCCGGAGAATAACGGTCGACCGGCGTGTTCTCCGCGCCGATGACGGTGATGGCGTTCGCCGGGCAGGCGATCGCGCACAGCTCGCAGCCGATGCAGCGCTCTTTGCCGTCGGCATAACGGCGCAGCTCGTGCAGCCCGTGGAAGCGCGGCGCGTGCTGCTTCTTCACCGACGGGTATTCGATCGTCGGCTTCTTCACGAACATGAAATGGAACGTCGTCGCAAAGCCCTTGATGAGGGCCATGACGTTGAAGAGGTTCTTCCGGCGATCCACACTCATCCCCACACCGCCACCGCGACCGCGGTCAACACGAGATTGAGCGTTGCCACCGGCAACAGCACTTTCCAGCCAAAATCCATCAGGCGGTCGTAGCGCAGGCGCGGTAACGTCGAGCGCAGCCAAATATAGAAGAACAGAAACAGTCCCGCCTTGAGCAGAAACCACACCAGGCCGATGAACGGATTGCCGGTGGGGCCGAAGAGCGGGTTCCAGCCGCCGAGGAACAGCAGCGTCGCGAGGCACGACACCGTGATCATGTTGAGGTATTCGGCGATGAAGAACAGGCCGAAACGCAGACCCGAGTATTCGGTGTGGAAACCGCCGACGAGTTCCGTCTCCGCCTCTACCAGATCGAACGGCGCGCGGTTCGTTTCCGCCACGGCCGTGATGATGTAGATGACGAACCCGACGATCTGCGGGACGATGAACCACACGCGCGCCTGCGAGGACACGATCGTGGAGAGCGAGGTCGAGCCGGCCAGGATCAGCACGCCGATCACCGACATGGACATCGAGAGTTCGTAGGAGATCATTTGCGCCGTCGAGCGCACGGAGCCGAGCAGCGGGAACTTCGAACCCGACGCCCAGCCGGCCAGCGAAATGCCGTAGACGCCGATCGAACTCAGCGAGAAGATGAACAGGATGCCGGCGTTGACGTTGCCGATGCTATACGCGCCGTTCGCATCGCCGGTAAACGGGATGATGGCAAACACGCCCATCGCGCAAATCAGCGAGATGAACGGCGCCAAACGGTAGATCAGCAGATCGGCCGTGTTCGGCGTGAGATCTTCCTTGAACATCATCTTGAGCGCGTCGGCGGCGGGCTGCAGCATGCCCCACGGTCCAACGCGATTCGGTCCCGGCCGCAATTGCATCCAGGCCATGACCTTGCGCTCGGCCAGCATCGAATACGCGAACGTCGTGATGACCACGAGCAGCAAGATCGCCGACTTGATCAGCACGATCAGCCACAGCGGCACGCTAGCGATCGCGGCGTTCATGCTTGCGCCTCGCGGCGTTCGGCGTGTTTCGTGACGTGCACGCTCAAGGCGCCGCGGAGCGCGTTGAGCGGTGCGCCGGGGATGCCGTCGATGAGGACGGCCGCGCCCTGGGGAACGTTTTTGTCGAGCGCGACGGTGAGGCCCTCAAGCCGTCCACCGTCCGGACCCGCGACGTCGACCACGTCGCCGGCCACGAGCTGCATGGTCGCCGCCGTTTGCGGATGGATCGTCGCACCCGCCGGCGTGCGCAGTTCGCCCAGCCGCATATCGTGCGCCATCGTTCCGCCGCCGGTGAAGATCGTCGAAGCGGCGATGACGCGCACCGTATCGCGCCCGACCATCACACGCGGTACGACCGCTTCGATGGCGGTCATCGGTGGAATCACCGGCACTTGCGAGACCAGCACACGGATACGGGCCTCGATTTCATCGGGCGCCGGAAGCTGGACGCCGGAGGCTTCGGCGAGCGCGACGAGCATGTCGCCGTCGGCCCACGCTTCGCCCGGAGCGGGCACGCCGGCGACGACCGGCAGCACATCGCCGGCGAGGTTGGTCGTGGTGCCCGTTTTTTCAAACGCGCTGCACGCCGGCAGCACCAGCGTGGCGTATTCGGCCGTTTCGGTCAGGAACAATTCGCTGACCACAACGAAGGGGGTCTTCTTCAGCGCAGCGAGCGCGAGTTCGCGATCCGGCCAGTGCAGCACCGGATTCACGCCGAGCAACGCCAGCGCGCCGAGCTTACCATCACGTCCGGCCTCGAGCATCGCTTGCGTATCGAGCGAACCCGGGCGCGGGAACATCCCGACCGCTTCCGCTCCGCGGGCATTCGGCGCTTCGCCGAGCACGAACGTCTGCAGCACCGTGCCGGCCGGCAACGTGGCAGCCCAGGCTTCGACGGCCGCGCTTTCGCTCGACGGCGCACCGTCCCACACGAGTGCGATGCGCCGGGCCCCGGCGGGAATCGCTTCGATCGCATCGGCGAACGTTGCCGCGCGCGTGCTGCGCATTGCGGGCGAGGACGCTTGGTCGCCGACCACGATCAGCGTGGCGCCCTTATGCCGCACGGCCTTGCGAATGCGCAGGTCGAGCACCGGCGCGAGTTGCGCCGGCGAGCGGCCAAAGGTGATGATGCAGTTCGCGTTCTCGAGGTCGACGTGCGTGCCGCCGGTCTCGCCCGGATAGGCATGATGCTGCCGCCCACTGCGCCAGTCGAGGTTGTCCGAGCCGAGCGAACGGTACACGTGCTGCAGCAGAAACGCTTCTTCGTTCAGTAAGCGGCCGCCGCCGATCGCACCGATCGAGGCCGCACCGTTCTTCGCGATCGTTTCGCGCAGGGCAGAAGCCCAGAGTCCGATCGCATCGTCCCAGCCGATCTGCACCCACTCGCCGTTCTGGCGATAGAGCGGCTGCGTCAGGCGGCGGTCGTCGTTGACGTAGCCGACGTTGTAGCGGCCGCGGTCGCACAGCCAACCGTCGGAGATCGCGTCGTCTTCGGGCACGCTCATCGTGCGCTGCACGGTCGAAACGCGCGCATCGACGTGCATCTGACAGCCGACGCTGCACTGCATGCAGGTCGTCGTCGTGCGATGGTTGTCCCACGGCCGCGATTTGAAGCGGTAGGTTTTCGAGGTGAGCGCGCCCACGGGGCACAGCTCCGTGACGTTGCCGCTGAAGTCGGAATGATACGGCTCGCCCGTTGCGGTTGCGATGATCGCGTGTGCACCGCGGTCGTCGGTGCGCAGCGACTGCTCGCCCGTGATGATCTCATCGAAGCGAACGCAGCGCAGACATAAAATGCAGCGCTCTTCGTCGAGCACGATCGTCGGGCCGAGATCGACGGCTTTGGGCTTCGAAGACTTCACGTCGGCAAGACGCGAGGCGCCTTGGCCGTAGGCCATCGAGTAATCTTGCAGATCGCACTCGCCGCCCTTGTCGCAGATCGGACAATCCAGCGGGTGGTTGAGCAGCAGCAACTCGAGCACGGCACGCCGGCCTTCGTTGGCGGCAGAACTGAGCGTGTGCACGACCATCTTGTCGGCGACCGGCGTGTTGCACGCGATCTGCAGTTTCGGCATCCCCTCGATCTCAACGAGGCAGATGCGGCACAGGCCCGCGGGTCCGAGTTTGGGATGGTAGCAGTAGACGGGGACGTCGCGCTCGATCAGCTTCGCGGCCTCAACGAGCAGCGTGCCCTTCGGCACGACCACATCGATGCCGTCGATCGTGACGGTCACGGTGTCGGTTTGCGGCAATGTCGCGCTCAAGATGCCACCCGTTCCGGAACCGGCTCGGCCCGCCGAACGTACGCGCGGAACTGATCTTCGAAGCGGTCGAGCACCGAACCCAAGAAGGGCTCGATCGAATCGCCGAGCGCGCAGAGGTTCAAGCCCGTGATCTCATGGGCGGCGGATTTGAGAATGTCGACATCCGATTCCACGCCGCGTCCGTCGATGATGCGCTCGAGCGTTTTTTGAATCCAGTTTCCGCCTTCGCGGCACGGCGTGCACTGGCCGCACGACTCGTGGGCGTAGAAGCGAATCAACGCGTGCGACGCCTTGACGAAATCGGTCGTGTCGTCGAACACGACCATCGCGCCCGAACCCAGCATCGAGCCGGCCTTGGCGATGGTGTCGAAGTCGTAACTCAAATCGAGATGTTCCTCGAACAGACATGCCGACGAGCCGCCGCCCGGCTGCACGCCGAGAAACGTGCGGCCGTCGCGCAGGCCGCCCGCGCAGTCGTCGATCAACTGGCGGATCGTGACGCCGAGCGGCACTTCGTAGTTCCCCGGTTTCTTCACGTGACCCGAAATCGATACGACCTTGAAACCCGGCGAGCGCTCGGGGCCGGCCTTCGCAAACCACTCCTGGCCGTTCTGCAAGATGTACGGTAAGTAGGCCAGCGTCTCGACGTTGTTCACCACCGTCGGTTCGCCGTAGAGACCCTTGATCGCCGGAAACGGCGGCTTGAGGCGCGGTTCGCCGCGTTTACCCTCGAGCGAGTTCAGCAGACCGGTTTCTTCACCGCAGATATACGCCCCGGCGCCGCGGTGGATGGTGAATTCCAGATCGTAGTCGCTCCCGCAGATGCCCTTGCCGATATAACCGGCGGCGCGCGCCTGCTTCACCGCATCGCGCATGATCTCGAAACCGTCTTGAAACTCGCCGCGAATGTAGATGAACGCATGGTGGCAGCCGATCGCATACGCGCCGAGCAGACAGCCCTCGATGATCTGATGCGGCGTCTCTTCGAGCAGCATGTGGTCTTTGAACGTGCCCGGTTCGGCCTCATCGCAGTTGCACACGAGGTACCGCGGCCGCCCGTTGTTCGGCAAGAACGACCATTTGCGGCCGGTCGGAAAACCTGCGCCGCCGCGGCCGCGCAGGTTCGAGCCCATCGCCGCGTCCATCACGGCCTGCGGGCCAAGTTCCTTGATCGCGCGTTCCAACTGCACGTAACCGCCGGTGGAGCGGTACACGTCGATGTCGCGCAAGTTCAGCGTGCCGATGCCACGGGTCAGCACTTCGACGACCGGGCTGGCCATTTAGTGGTGTCCTCCGTCGCCGGTCGAGGGTCGCAGTTGCGGCTCGTGCGCGAGGCGTTCGTGCGACCGCGCGGCAAACTGCGCATCGTTCACGATGCGGTCGAGCATGATCACGCCGCTGCGATCGCCGACGCCGCCGGCGTTGTTGGGATTGGGAACGCCGACACCGCCTGCCGATTTGCGGCCGGTTTCCGCTTCGACCTTCCAGTGCCGCTCCGGCGCTTTGGTCTGGGGCCGCGGTTTAACGTCGTAGGTGCCGCCGCGAATTGCCGCCAGCATGTCGTCGATCATCTTCGGCGTGAGATCGTACTTGAAGCGCAAGTTTACTTGCATGCAGGGTGCGCGGTCGCAGGCCGCCAGACACTCGACTTCTTCGTAGGAGAACAGGCCGTCTTCGGAGGTCTCGAGATGGCCGATGCCCAGATGCTCGCGGAAGTAGGTCATGATCTCTTCGGCGCCGTTGATGATGCACGAAAGATTGCGGCACACTTGCAGCATGTAACGTCCCACCGGCTTGCGGTAGAACAGCGTGTAGAACGAAATCGTCGATTCGACCACCGCGAGCGGCTGATCGAGCAAGTGCGCGATCGCCGCGAGGGCGTTCGGCGACGTATAGCCTTCGTGCTCTTGAAAGAGGTGCGCCATCGGGATCAGCGCGCTGCGGGAATCTTCGTAGAGCGCAACGAGCGCTTCACACTCCGGCTTCAACTTCACGAACAGTTCGTCGAAGTAGTTACCCGCACGCTGCACGTAGGGATTCCAGTCGGCGACCAATTCGGTTTCTTGCCCCGCGGCGCTCATTTGAAAGGCGCTCCGCCCCAGGCTGCGCGCCCCCCACGCTTCGCGTGGGGGCCCCGGTCCGAGCTCGCAAGTTTCATTTTGCTGAGGCACGATGCTGCTGCGCTCGCTCTATCACCTCTCATCTATCTACCTCACCGAAGACGGGATCGAGCGAGCCGATCATTACCACCATGTCGGCGATGTACTCACCGACCGCAATCTTCTTGAGCACTTGCAAGTTGTACATGGACGGCGGTCGCGTGCGCACGCGCCAGGGCCGGTTGTCGCCGTTCGATACGATGTAGTAACCGAGTTCGCCGCGCGGGCCTTCGATCGGCTGATAGACGTCGCCCGGCGGCACGCGGAACGATTCGCTCACGATCTTGAAGTGATGGATCAGCGCCTCCATCGAGAGCGCGATCGTTTCTTTGGGCGGCGGGGCGAACTTGGTGTCGGCGATCATCACCGGGCCCGGCGTATCGAGTTGCTTGCGCACCTGTTCGATGATCCGCATCGACTGGTCCATCTCATCGAGCCGCACCATGAAGCGGGCGTACGCGTCACCTTCGGTGCGCGTGACCACGTCGAATTCGTATTGCTCGTAGCCGCTGTACGGGAACGCGCGCCGCACGTCGTAGGGCACGCCCGTTGCGCGCAGCGCCGGACCGGTGATGCCCCAGGCGATCGCATCTTCGGCACTGAGGATACCGACGTCGATCATGCGGTCCTGCAGGATCGGGTTCTTCTGCAAGAGCGCGCGCAGTTCGCGCATGCGCGGATAATACATCGCGATCAGCTCGTCGACTTTGCCGAGAAAACCCGCCGGCAAGTCGTCGCGCATGCCGCCGATGCGCAGGTAGTTCGGATGCATCCGCGCGCCGCCCGAGAGTTCGGTGAGATCGAGAATCCGCTCGCGCAGATCGAACGCGTAGAAAAATCCGGAAATCGCGCCGAGGTCGATGCCGCCGGTACCGAGCCACACGCAGTGCGAGGCAATCCGGTGCAGTTCGCACAGCATTACGCGCGCTTGCTGGGCGCGCACGGGAATGTCGCCGGTGATGCCGAGCAGTTGCTCGACGCCCATGATGAAGCAGCACGCGTTGGAGAGCGGCGAGAGATAATCCATCCGTTCGATGACGGTGGACGCCTGCGTCCAGAACAGATTTTCGGCCGACTTCTCGATGCCGGTGTGCAGNNTGTGCAGGTAGCCGATCTCGGGCTCTGCGCGCACCACCGTCTCGCCCTCGAGTTCGGTGATCACTTGCAGCACGCCGTGGGTCGAAGGATGCTGCGGCCCCATCGAGATGATCATGCGCCCGTCGCCGGTATCGACGATGTCCAAGCCGTGCGCTGCGGGCACGCCCGCGCTGGTCGTCACTTCGTTTCGTCCTTAACGATTTGTCCGCGCGCGGCGGCAATTTGCCGCTGCAGCGCGGCCGCGGTTTTGCCCGATGCGGGCGTGCCCGCAGCGACGTTCGATTTCAACGCAAACGACGGACGCGGTGTCTTTTCTCGCGCGGGCCCGCGCAGCGGATAATCCTTACGCAGAGGATAGCCTTCCCACTCAACGGGCATCTGGATACGGCGCAGATCCGGGTGACCGGAGAACGAAATGCCGAACAGATCGTATACTTCGCGTTCGGCCCAATCGGCGGCCGGCCACAGGTCGGTCATCGTGGGCACGACGGCTTCGTTTTCCGTGACGCCGCACAGCACGCGAACGCGTTCGGGCTTGCCGACGGCCGCAACCGTGCGCGCATCGCTCGCGAGCGCGATCAGATGATAGACGACGTCGAAGCGCGGTTCGCGACCCGGATAATCCGCACCGCCGATATCGAGCAGCATCGCGAAACCTTCGCCCTTGAGGCGCTCGAGCGTCGCGCGAACCTCAGCCGGCGTAACGCGAATGATGCGGGCATCGGCGATGTCCGGCCGAACGGCAGTCGGGTCGAGAGCAGTGCTCCCGGCTGGCGGAGTTTGCGAACTTGGCATTGTTAGGCTCGGGCGAGGATCCCGCCGCGACCGCCTTGGCGAATCTGCTGCTGGATGAGGTTAACGGCGTAAAGCAGACCGTCGGGCGTGGGCGGACAGCCGGGCACGTAGACGTCGACCGGCACGATCGTGTCGACGCCTTGTACGATGGCGTAGTTATCGAACACGCCGCCGGACGACGCGCACGCGCCCATCGAGATCACCCACTTCGGATCGGCCATCTGTTCCCACAAGCGGCGCACGACCGGCGCCATCTTTTGCGCCACGCGACCCGAAACGATCATCAGATCGGCCTGCCGCGGCGACGCGCGAAACACCTCCGAACCGAAACGCGCGATGTCGTACTCCGAGGCCGTCGCGGTCATCATCTCGATCGCGCAGCACGCCAGGCCCATCGTCAGCGGCCACACGCTCGAGGATTGCGCCCACCGGGCAACGTCGTCGAGCTTGGCCAAGAAAAACTGCCCCCCGGGCATCTCGTTCACCGCCACTGGAAGCCTCCGCGTTTCCACACGTATGCGTATCCGATCGCGAGCACGATAACGAACGACACCATCTCGATGAGGCCGAAGGTACGCAACTGACGCATCTGGACCGCCCAAGGATAGAAGGATGCGGCCTCAACGTCGAAGATGACGAACAGCATCGCGATCAGGTAGAACCGTACCGGGAACCGGCCGGCCACATCGGAAGTCGGCTCGACGCCGCATTCGTAGGCCTCGGACTTCACCGCATTCGGCTTCTTCCGCGCCATCAAACCCGGCAACGTGCAAAAGAGTAATGCTGCGACGAACGCAACGAGGAGATAGAGTGCGACGGGTCCATAGGGGGTCATGGATGTGAAAACTTTCACGAAGACGGTGCGGAGCGCCTTCGCCCTAGCCATCGGCATTTGCGCGCTCGCGTCATGCGCGCCCAATCCCAATGGAATGGGCGTTTCTGAGTACGGGACCGTGACCGGACGCGTCGTCGACACCGATTCGTTGCAACCGATTCCCGGGGCCACAATTTCGATCGGAAACATTGTTTCCATCACGGCGGCGATCGACCAGGGCGGCTTCGTGTTACGGAACGTGCCGGTTGGAACGCAGACGCTTTCGATCTCGGCCATCGGCTGGAAATCGTACAAGGGGCAGGTCAAGGTGACCCGGGACACCCCGGCCGACGCCGGCACGATCGGGCTGCCCTCCTCGCTCAACCGCTAGCCCGGCGGCCGCCCGGGCCGGCCAGGCCCTCGCCACGGGCCCGTACCGGCCGGACCAGGGGCGATCAGCGCCGCGGATGTGCCGCCAGAAACCGGGCGATGACGTCGACCGGCGTGGCGAACCCGATCGCCCGTTCGTCATCGAAGCGCGACTCGGCCAGGCCGATCACCTCGCCGCTGCTCGCATCGAATACCGGACCGCCGGACTCACCGGGAATGATCGCCACGTCGATCTCCATCGTGCCGTTGCGCACGCTGGCGATCCGGCCCGTGTAGAGCGACACGACGGCGCGCAAGTGTTCGTCTTCGAAGGCATCGGGAATCGGATAGCCGAGCACGCCGACGGCGCGGCCCGGTACGACGTCGCGCATGCTGCCGAACGCAACCGGTGTGAGGTTCGGCCGCGCGATCTCGAGCAGGGCGAGGTCGTCGTCGTCATCGCTCACCGCGACGACGCGTAGCGGCAGCGCGGCGCCCGCGTCGCCGACCTTTGCGCGCAAGTTGCGCGCGTCGGCGACGACGTGCGCGTCGGTGAGGATGCGCGAGCCCCACGCTCCGCTCGCAACGATCGCGCCGCTGCCGTACGCCTCGTCCCATTTGCCTTTGCGTTTCGCGCCTTCGGCGGGGATCTGCATCGTGATCAGTGCGACCGACGGGTGCAAGCGCGCGTAGAGTTCGGTGTAGCGGTCGGATGGATCGCCGGCCGGCTGCGCGGCGCGCGCGCAGGCGGCAAGTCCGAACAGCAGCAGCGCCGCCGCGATCCGCACTGCCGTCATCAACCCGAACGCACGGTGTCCAGCCGCGCGACGATCGCCGCGCGCAAACGGTCGATTCCGTCGTTCGCCGTCGCGCTCACCAGGATCGCTTCCGGCGGGAGCGCGGCGCGCGCGGTTTCATCGAGACGATCGATTTTATTGCATACCAGCAAGGTCGGTTTGTCCGCGAGATGCAGTTCGGCGAGGATCGCCTCGACGCTCGCCCGCTGCCGCGGCCAATCAGGATTCGAGGCATCGACCACGTGCAGCAGCACGTCGGCAACGTCGAGTTCTTCCAACGTTGCGCGGAACGCGTTGAGCAGTTCTTTCGGCAGGGCGGTGATGAAACCGACGGTATCGGCCAAGCGAATGCTGCGGCCGTCGCCGATGTAGACGCGGCGCAGCGTCGGATCGAGGGTGGCAAACGGCTGGTCGGCCACGAACGCGTCGTTACCGCCCGTTCCCGCCAGGCGATTCAGCAGCGACGACTTGCCGACGTTGGTGTAGCCGACGAGTGCGACGTAGGGGTCGCCGCCGCGGCCGGACCGGCGCGTCGCGCGCTGCTTGCGTACGTCTTCGAGTTGCCGTCCGAGCAGCGTGACGCGCGCCGCAATTTTGCGCCGGTCGACCTCGAGTTTCGTTTCGCCGGGACCGCGCGTTCCCACGCCGCCGCCGAGCCGCGAGAGCGCGATGCCCGATCCGATCAGGTTGGATTGACGATAGCGCAGCTGCGCGAGTTCGACTTGCAGTTGGCCTTCGCGCGAGCGCGCGTGCTGCGCGAAGATATCGAGGATCAGCATCGTGCGATCGACGATCGGCAACGGCACGATCTTCTCCAAATTGATGCGCTGCCGCGGGCGCAGATCGTTGAACACCATCAGCACGTCGGCTTCGAGTTCTTTGGCCCGTTCCGCGATCTCACGCGCCTTACCGCTGCCGACCAGCGTCACCGGATCCACGTGCGGGAGCTTTTGGATCATCTCGCCGACGATCTCGACGCCGGTTGCCCGCGCGAGCGCGGCAAATTCTGCGAATTCCGGCGCCAGCGGCGCGGAGCGGTCGCCCAAATCGACCGCGACTAAGAATGCGCGCTGCGGGCGCGGCGCGACGGCGCTCAGACGTGCGTAGTGTTGAGGATCCCGATTAGCCATGCGAGCCCGTCGTTGTAGCGGGGACCGGGCCGTTCGAGGATCGCCGGGTCCGGGAGATATGCGACGCGATGCTCGCGAACGGCGCGCAGCGCGTTCCACGGGGGCCGATCGAGCACGGATTGCAACTGTACGCTCGGATCGGCTACGAGTACGTCGGGTTGCAGCGCCAGCAGCGCTTCGGCACTATAGGCCCCGTAGGCATCCTGCATGCGCGCGGCGTTCGTCCCGCCCGCCAATGCGATCAGCTTGCCGATGTACGACGATTCGCCGACGGTGAAGATCGGGCCGATGCCGAGGACGATGAAAACGCGCAGCTTGCGCACGCGCTTGTGCACGCCGCGCATCAACGCCGTGGTGCGCGCACGCAAGCGATCGGTTAGCGCCCGGGCGTCGTCGTCGCGCGCGGTCAGCAAGCCCAGCGCTTCGATGTCGCGGAAGATATCATCGAAGCCGTCGTCGTCGAGCAGCACGGTGCGGATCCCGGCTTTGCGCACGTCGGCGGCCGGCGCCGTTTGCGATGTGATGCCGACGACGACGTCCGGATGCAACGTCACGATCCGCTCGGCATCGGCCGACGCAAAGGTCGCGACGACCGGCAATTTCGCGGCCGCCGGCGGAAAGTCGGTGAACTCGGAGACCCCCACGACGAGCGGTCCGGCGCCGATGGCGAAGAGATCCTCGGTCAACGAGGGCATCAGCGACACGATGCGATGCGGAACGTCGACGTGCGCGGGCGCGGGCGCGGCGCACGCCGCGAGCACCGACGCCGCGACGAGTGCGAATGCGCGGGCGAGGAACACTCGGCAGGCGATACGCCGGGCAGGTCGGCAAGCCTGCGCCGCACAACTCCGGCGTACTCGCGTGAACGGGAAGCCGGTTTGAATCCGGCACGGTCGCGCCACTGTATGCGGGGAGCCGCCGGCACGTCACTCCGATTCGTCGGGGGAAGGCACCGGCTCGAAGGCACCGATCCGCAAGTCAGGATACCGAGCCCGCGAGTAATTGCACCACTCCCACCTCGCGAAAAGGTTGGTATCGGCCATGCTTTCCCTATTACGCACGCGTGCGCTTTTGGCGCCGTGCGTCCTCGGCGTTGCCCTCGTCTGCGGCACGCCCGCGCTCACCCTTGCGCAAAGCGCGCCCGCCCCCGTCCCCTCAGCGACGCCGCTGAGCGAAATCGGCCGCGTCACGACGAGCGATCGACAGGATGAACCGCTCGATGCCACGGCGCGGCAAACGTACGTCGTCACCAAAAACGAGATGCTGCTGCACGGCTACGATGACGTCGCCGCGGCCATCGCGAGCGTGCCCGGCGTGCTGATCCAGCGCGACGGCGCCGCCGGCGCGCTCTCCACCGTATCGATTCGCGGCCAGCGCGGCGACGGCGTCCTGGTGCTGCTCGACGGCCGGCCGATCGCCGGCGGCGAGATCGGCGCGATCGATCTCGGCGCGATTCCGACCAGCGGCGTCGAACGCATCGAGGTCGTCGAGGGTGCGGGCTCGACGCTCTACGGCACGGGCGCGAGCGGCGGCATCATCAACATCATCACGGCGCGCAACGCAGGCGCATATCGCACGCCGGTCGCGTCGGTCTCCGGCGGTTCGCTCGGTTACGGGCGCGCCTCGTTCGAGACGGGGAACTTCTCGTTTTCACGCGAGATCTCGGCCGGCAACTTTGACGCGCCGTTCGCCGGGTTGCCGCCGGGCGCCACGCGCGTCAACGCGGACCTCTCCTCGACCAACGCGCGCTTTACCGACGCGGGAACCTTCGGCGACGTTCACGTCAGCGGCTCGGCCGGTTTCGTGTCGCGCATCCTCGGCGTGCCGGGCCAAATCGGCTCGTTGACGTCGTTCGCGCGGCAACAGGACGACACGAGCGACGCGCGCTTGACCTTCGCGCTCGACCATCCGCAGGCCACGACGACCCTCGATCTGAGCGGCACGCGCGAGACCCTGACGTTTCTCGATCCGTCGGCGGCGGAATTCGGTCCGTTCGTGGACTTCAGCACCGATGCGCGCGTTCAAGCCAGTCTGCGGAACAACGTCGTAAGCGACGGCAATCGCCTGATCTACGGCATCGATCTCGCACACGGCGTCGCCCGTAACGACGGCGGCAACGGCTTCTTCGCCGCAACGCCGTTCGCGCAGACCGGCATCTACGCGCAAGACAGCGTCAGTCTCGGCGGCGGTTCGAGCGTCTACGGCGGCGTGCGCGCCGAACGTGACGGCGGCGCCGGCGCGGCGATTACGCCCGCGATCGGCGGCATCGCCGGCTTGGGCAATGCGTTCTCGCTGCGACTCAACGCCGGCACCGCGTTCCGCGTGCCGACGGCCGAAGATCTGCAGTTCCCCGGCTTCGCCAACCCGTTCTTGCAGCCGGAACGTACGCAGAGCTTCGATGCGACGATCCAAGACGCGCATCTCTTCGGCGGCGCGAGCCTCGGCTGGTTCGTGCAAACCGG
>PLRU01000071.1 GCA_003164045.1 Candidatus Lustribacter telmatis | reverse complement strand
AAGCGCACGCGCGATAACGGCTGGCTCCAAGATCGCGCCGCGATGGAGAGCGGAGCGTCGTTCTCCGGGATCGGCGGCGTGCAGATCGAAGATTCCGTCGTGCAAGAAAGCATGGGCGCGATCTACGACCGCACGAACGAACATCTCGGAGCGAGCGATATCGCGGTAATTCGCATGCGACGCCTGATGCTCGATGCCGCGCGGGGGTTAGCCCATGAAGGCGCTGCCCCATTTGCCGTCGATAAGCGAAACGACTACTCGGATATCCAACCGCTGGAGCGGATCATTCCCCTTACCGACAACTGGCAATCATTATACGCGCAACAATCGCGCGAGGAGGTCGCCCCGTCATGAAGCGTTCCACCCTTAGCCGGCGCTTCGCCGGAATCGCCGTCCTGACCGCACTGCTCGCGACGGCGATCGGGCCCGCGACCGCAGCCGATGAAACCGTCGATATGCCGACGCTGCTGTCGGTAAGCGGTTCCGCTGCATTCATCGGAAAGCAAGCGCTCGAATCGGTGCAGCGCCTGGCGGCCGCGATCAACGCGCAGGGCGGCATTCGCGGCAAGATGCTCAAGGTTTCGCTGCAAGATACGACGTCCACGCCAGCGACCGCGGTCCAGTTGCTCAACGGACTGATCAGCGCGCACGTGCAAGCGGTCTTCGGGCCCACGTTCACGGCCGAATGCAGTGCGCTCGCGCCGCTCATCACGTCGGGACCGATCGTCTCGTGCTTCTCGCCGGGCGTGCATCCGCCGGCCGGTTCGTTCATGTTCAGCGGCGGCGTCGGCAGCGACAGCATGGCGCACTCGATCGCCACCTACTTCCGCGGCAAGGGCTACACGCGCATTGCGATCATCAGTTCGACCGATGCGAGCGGCCAAGATTTCGAAGAGAACTTCGACAAGGCGATGGCCGAGCCGGCGAACAGCTCGATGAAATTGGTCGGGCGCGAGCACTTCGCCACCAGTGACATCAGCGTGGCGGCACAGATCGCCCGCATCAAATCCTCAAATCCGCAGACGCTGATCGTCTGGACGGCCGGCACGGGGCTGGGTGTCGCATTGCACGCCGTGCACGACGTCGGCCTCGACGTACCGATCATGGCCGGTAACGGCAACATGGTGCGCGCGCAGCTCACCGGTTACGAAGCCTTCTTGCCGAAGACGCTCATGTTCCCCGGTATCCTCGGCATGACGCCGCTCGCGAGTTCGCCCGCCGGCGTGAAAGCCGCGCAAGCGCAGTACTTCGCCGCCTACGCGAAAGACGGTCTCAAGCCCGATCTGCCGGGTGCGCTCTCGTGGGACCCGACCCATCTCTTGCTCGACGCATACAAAGCCATCGGCTGGAACGCCACCTCGGAGCAACTCCGCAACTGGATCGTTTCGCAACACGCGTGGCCCGGCGTCAACGGCGTCTACGACTTCGCAAAATTCCCGCAACGCGGCATTGGGCCGGAATCATGCGTCATCGACCGCTGGGATCCGAAAGCCCACGACTTCGTCGCGGTCAGCGGTCCCGGCGGTGTAACAACGCGCTAGTCGCGAAGCGGCGTTAGAGCGGGATGTTGATGAAGACGTTCACGCCGTTGCGCGGCTGGTAGTAGCCCCAACGGCCACCATAATAGTGCATGTGGTGGCCGTTCCAAATCTGGTTTTCGTGATAGACCATGCGCCGGCGCTGCGGCGGCGGCATGCGATGATACATCGGCCGGCCGTGGTCGTAGCCGCGGTCGTGATCGTGGTCATCGTGGTACTGGGCCAGGGCAGGCGCAGCAACCGCGAGGAACGCGAGCGCAGCGAGACCGGCCAATGTGCGTTTCATGAAAGCACTGTGCCCCTGCATGCACGTTTTGAACACGACGGTACATCAAACAGCAAGCGACTAAGCGCCGCCTAGGCGTGACCGAGATGCCAGCCGTGCTTTTCGCACGGATATGGCTTCAATCCGACGCTGGTACGTGGGATCGCGCGCTCTGCGAGCTTCTTCGTCGAAAACGCGGCCTTGGGTGCGCCCGTTTTGTTGTAGCACGATCGCGTGCCGCCGGTCTTGCGTATCTTTGCTTCGGCCATTGTCGCTAGAGGTGAAAGGCGTCGGCGCCGCCGGGGTCGGGGAAAACTTTGCCGGGGTTCATGATGCCGTTGGGGTCGATTGCGTCTTTGATGCGGCGCATGAGCGCAATCGCGTCGGGGCCGAGGTCGAGTTCCATGAACTGCTTTTTCAGTAGGCCGATGCCGTGTTCGCCGGAGAGCGTGCCGCCCAGGTCGACTGCGGCTTCGAAAATTTCGCGGGCCGCGCCGGTGACGCGAAGCATTTCTTCGGCGTTGCGGCGGTCGCAGAGAATGTTCGGGTGGAGATTGCCGTCGCCGATGTGACCGAAGAGCGGGATCTCGAGTCCGTACTTTGTGGCGATTGCGCGGACGCGGCGCGCCATCTCGGGAATGGCGCTGCGCGGAACGGCGATGTCTTCGCCGAGTTTGTTTGGCCGGCGGCGCGCGAGCGACGGTGAGATCGCGCGGCGCGCGCTCCACATCTTTTCCGCTTCGACGGCGTTCGGAGCGATGCGGATTTCGCGCGCTCCGCCGGTCGTCGCGATCTCACCGATGCGGACGGTGTCTTCCACCACGACGCGCTCGTCGTTGCCGTCGGTACCGAAGAGCAAGATGGCTTGCGCGTCGAGGGGCAAACCGATCGGTGTGTTGTCTTCGATGCAGCGTGCGGTCGTGTCGTCGATGAGCTCGATCGATGTCGGCAACACGCCTGATGCCAGCACGGCGTTTACGGTGTTCGTTGCGTCGTCCATGCGGTCAAAGATCGCCATCGCCGTGCGCGCGTAGCGTGGCTTGCTCAAGAGCCGGACCGTCACCTCAGTCACGGTTCCGAGCGTTCCCTCGGCGCCGGTGAATAGCGCGCGTAAGTTGTAGCCTGTCACGTTTTTCACCGAGCGTCCGCCGGTGCGCAGAATCGTGCCG
This sequence comes from Candidatus Lustribacter telmatis, assembly GCA_003164045.1. Lineage (GTDB taxonomy): Bacteria > Vulcanimicrobiota > Vulcanimicrobiia > Vulcanimicrobiales > Vulcanimicrobiaceae > Lustribacter > Lustribacter telmatis. The sequence goes on along the minus strand of PLRU01000071.1, from coordinate 252,535 downwards.
TTGGGGAGGACGACCTCGAGTGCGAGCACGTAGTCGACCGTCACGCCGTACTTCAAACAGCGCGCGCCGCCGGCGTTTTCCGATACGTTCCCGCCGATCGCGGATTGCTTGAGCGACGACGGATCGGGTGGATAGAACAGGCCCTTGCGCTCGACTGCGGCTTGGAGGTTGGCGGTAATCACGCCGGCTTGCGCGACGGCGACGCGGTCGATCTCGTCGATCGCGAGGATCGCGTTGAGGCGCGCCACGCCGAGCACGATGCTGCCTTCGAGCGGCACCGAGCCGCCGGAGAGCCCGCTGCCCATCGCGCGCGGGGTGATCGCCACGCGTTCGGCGTTAGCGTAGCGGTGAATCGCCGCCACCTCGGCCGTCGAGCCCGGCAGCACCACCAGCGGCGGTGTGTTCGCGAAGAACGTGCCGTCGAAGCCGTAGGCGATCACGTCCTCGCGGGCGGTCAGCACGTGCGCATCGCCGACGATTGCAGCCATGGCCGATCGTAATTTGGCAACATCGTCCGGGGACATTACGCCCTTCATAGGTGCAAATTTAGTCGGGGCCGCCCGTCCGGCCCCCTAGCCGCCGCGCAGCATGGTGAGAAAGCGTTGCGCGAGCGGCGAGGGCGTCCGTTCGCGTAGCCGGATGATGCTGAACGGGCGCCTGAAATCCACCCCCGTCACGTGCACCGGCTTCACGCGCCCCGCGGCGACCGCGCGTTCGACGACGATCAGCGGCAGAATCGCAACGCCGAGGCCCGCCTCGACGGCGCGCGCGACGCCCTCACCGCTGGGCAGCGTCAGCACGACGTCCGGTGTCACGCCGACGACGCGCAGCGCGTCTTCCGCAACCGTGCGCGTGCCCGAGCCTTCCTCGCGCGCGACGAACGCTTCACCGTCGAGTTGCGAGGGGTCGATGGTATCGAGACCGGAAAGGCGATGGTCGTGCGGAGGAACGATCAGCGTCAATTCATCCGAGGCGTACGGCTCGACCAATATCTCCGGATCGCGCACGGGACCTTCGACGAGCGCGATGGCGAAGCGCTGGGCGCGGATGGCCTCGGCGATCGCGACGGTGTTCGCGACGTGCAACCGAACCGTGGCCGCGGGATGGGCTTTGCGAAACGCGGCGACGGTCGGGAGCACCGTGTAGTTGCCGATCGTCACCGTCACGCCGATGTCGAGCGTGCCGAAGCGCGCGTCGGCGAACTCGTGCATCTCGCGCTCGAGCGACTCGACGCCGGCCAGCACGTCGGTGACGCGTTGCGCGAGGAATGTACCCGCATCGGTGAGCACCGGACGGCGGCCGACCATGTCGAAAAGCGGCGTGCCGAAGTGGTCGGCCAGTGCGCGCACCTGTTGCGTCACGGCGGGCTGCGAAAGCGAGAGTTCTTCGGCCGTGCGCGTGAAGCTGCCGATCGCCGCCAGACGCGAAAACGTGTGCAGCTGCGTGAGGGTTAGCGGCATGGCGAGTACGTCATGTGTGCGTGCTTCGGCGGGCGGTGCGTGAGCGCATCCGAGCAGGTTGAGGCGGCATGTCGCCTCGTGCCCGCGCTGGCCGATCACGCCGTCATTCCCGGTTCCGCGCTGATCGTGCCGCAACTCGATGCGGCGTGGGCGCTGCTCGAGAACGCGGTAACGCTCGATCCGACCTTTGCTCCGGCCCATGCGGCGCGGGGCAACCTGCTGCTGCGGCGCGGAAAGACCGATGCGGCACGCCGTTCGTACTCGCTCGCTGCCCGCTTCGATCTCTACGATGCGCCGTCGCGCATCGCGCTTGGCGAGTTGGCGTACATGGCCGGCGACGAACCGGAAGCGCAGCGCTGGTTCACGGAAGCGCTTGCGCTGACGCGGCTGTATGCGCCGGCTCCGCGCGCCGGAACCCGTTCGGCATTGGTCCTCTGCGTCGGCGGTCCGTGGCACCGTAATATTCCGCTCGACTTCGTCGTCGACCCGGCGCGCTGGGCGCTGCATCGGTGGTATCTTCCCGACGCCGCGGCGGAACGCGGCGACGTCGAGTTGCCGGCTTACGAGCTGGTGATCGATGCGATCGGCGAGAGCGTTGAAGCGCAACCCGCGCTTGACGCTGCGCAGCGTTTCATCGCATCGCAATCGAAACCGGCGATCAACGATCCGCAGCGCGTGCACGGTCTGGCGCGCGACGCCCTGGCGGCGACGTTGCAGCACGTTCGGGGTTGTGCGGCCGCACCGTCGCGACGCGTAGGGCGCGACGAATTGCCGCAGATCGCATCGGGCTTTCCGCTACTCGTCCGTCCGGCGGATACGCACGGCGGCCGTGGCCTCGAACGTCTCGATGATACCGCCGCACTCGCCGCATACGCGACGCGTTTTCCGGCGGCGAGCTACGACGTCGGTGCGTTCGTGGACTATTGCAGCGCCGACGGCTACTACCGCAAGTATCGCGTGATGTTCGTTGACGGGGAACCCTATCCGTATCATCTCGCGATCGATCGGGCGTGGATGATTCACTACCGCAGCGCGCCGATGGACGAACACGCGTGGATGCGCGACGAAGAGCGGCGCTTTCTCCAAACCCCGGAGAAAGCGCTTGCCGGGTGGCACACGGCCCTGCGGGCGATCGGCGCGGCGGCGGGCCTCGACTACTTCGGCATCGATTGCACCGTGCTCGCCGACGGGAACGTGTTCGTTTTTGAAGCCGATACGGCGATGCTCGTCCACCGGTTCACGACCGATCCGGCGAAAGCGGCGGCCGTCGACTGTATCCGGACGGCGCTCGCCGGGCTGCTCGACCGGCGCGCCGGCTGACCGCAACCTTTTGCCGCCCGGAGGCGACTTAGCGAGAACCATGGGACGTAAAACAAATATCGTACTCTATCAGGCCGAATGGTGCCCGTACTGCGTGCGCGTGCGGAAAAAGCTGACCGACCTGCTCTTAGATTACACGATTGTGAACGAGCCTCACTCGCATGCCGAGCGCCACGAAGTGAAAGCGGCTTCCGGTCAAACGAGCATCCCGGTGCTGGTCGACGGCGACGTGGTCCTCGACGACGACGACACGATCATTCCCTATCTCGATAAGAAATACGGCGCAGGCGTTCATTCGTGAGCGCACCGCGCACGATCGTCCTGATCCACGGGCTGTTCCTCAATTGGCAAAGCTGGGATCACTGGGTCGAACGCTACGCGGCGCGCGGTTTCGAAGTGCTCACGCCGGGCTGGCCGGGACTCGACGAGACGGTCGAAGAGCTGCGTGGGGATCCGCGGCCGTTGAAGATGCTCGACATCAAGACGGTGCTCGAGTATCTCGACAGCTTCGTGCGCGCGCTCGGCACGCCGCCGATCATCATGGGTCATTCGTTCGGCGGGTTGTTCGCGCAGCTCTTAGCGTATCGCGGACTGGGGACGGCCGTCGTCGGCATCGATTCGACCGCGCCGGCGGGCGTTCTGAGTTTGCCGTTCTCGACGCTCAAAGCATCCGCACCGGTTCTTGCGAACCCGCTCAACTCCGGTAACGCGACGATGCTCACTGCCGAGCAGTTCCGCTATGCATTCACCAACACGTGCACGGAAGAAGAATCGCAAGCGCTCTACGACCAGTTTGCGATCCCGTGCGCGAATCGCGTGCTCTTCGAGGGCGCGTTCGAGAATTTCGTGCCGCATTCGGCGGCACACATCGATGTGACGATCGATCGGCAACCGGTGCTGCTGATTGCGGGCGGCGACGATCATCTCGTGACGCCCGACTACACGCGCGCAACCTACAAGCTGATCCGCCAATCGCCGGCGATTACGGCGTTCAAAGAATTTTCCGGGCGGCCGCATTTCACCGGCGGCGTCCCGGGTTGGGAAGCCGTTGCCGACTACGCCCTCGATTGGGCGCTCAGCCCCGTCGCGACCGGCGAGCTGTAGCTCTTACTCGAGCGAAATGTGCACGGGGCCGCTGGTCTTGCGGCGTTTCGGCATGACGAAGACCAGCGGCAGCAGCGCGATCGCGAGAACGCCGAGGACGAATTGGCAATCGGCGAACGACATCACGCTCGCTTCTTTCACGACATCGGCGTAGAGCTGCCCGAGTGAACCGTGCGCGCCGAGGAAACGCGCGACCGGACCGTATGCCGGTTGCACGAACTGCGCGAGCGTATCTTGGTGAAACGCGTCGCGGCGCGCGAGGAGCGTCACGAGCACCGCGGTCGAGATCGAACCGCCCAGCTGTTGCGAGAGGCTCTGGAATGCCGCCGCTTTCGGGATCACCTGCGGCGCGAGGCCGTTGAGCATCGCAATCGAGATCGGAATGAAGAGCATCGATAGCCCGACGCCGCTGAGGATGTTCGGCAGCACCAGCGATCCGAAGTCGTTGCCCGATGTCGTTATCCCGGCGAACCAGAATTGCGAGATCCCGACCAGAATGAAACCGGTGAGCAGCAAATAGCGCGTGTCGACCTTGCCGCTGGTCGAGAGGCGCACGACGAGCGGAGCGCCGACCGCGATGAACGCGGCGCGCACGAAGATCAGCTCGCCGCTGAGCGTTGCGGTAAAGCCGAGCGCGCCTTGCACGTATTGCGGAAAGATCACGATACCGCCGTAGAGCGTGGCACCGACGGAAAATGCGAGCAGCGATCCGGCCCAGATCTGCGGATACCGCAGCACGCGTAGATCGACGATCGGGTGATCGGTCGCAAACATTTCCCACGCCGCGAACGCCAGCAGCCCGAGCGCGCTGGCAATGGCAAATCCGGTAATCACCGGATCGTCGAACCAATCGTTCCGCTGACCCTCACCGAGGATGTATTGCAGCGAACCGAGACCGACGATCAGCAGCGCGAGCCCCGTAACGTCGAGCGGCATCTTGCGCGGATCGTTGGGATTCTTCAGGCTCGTGAGCATCACGATAAAGGCGAAGATGCCCGGCACGACGTTGATAAAGAACACCCAGTTCCACGAATAATTGTCGGTGAGCCAACCGCCCATCGTGGGACCGACCGCCGGTCCCACGATCGCACCGATGGAAAAGAGTCCCTGACTCAAACCGAACTTGTCTTTGGGAAACGTGTCGCGCAAGGTCGCTTGCGCGGTGGCGATCAAACCGCCGCCGAACGCGCCTTGCACGATACGCCACAAAATCAATTCTTGGATCGAACCCGACGTGCCGCACAGCACCGATGCGATGGTGAAGCCGATGATCGCTGCAGAATAATATTGACGCCGGCCGAAACGGATCTGCAGCCACGGCGTAAGCGGAATGACGATGACGGCCGAGATGATGTAGCCCGTAACGACCCACGCGCCCTCATCGAGCGTGGCGCCGAGGTTGCCTTGAATCACCGGCAGCGCAACGTTGACGATCGTGGTGTCGAGCGTCTGCATCAGCGTCGCAGCAAGAATCCCAGCCGTAATCAAGACCAGCTTGAGTCCGCTCTCGATGGTCGGGTACGTGTTGCCTTGAACGGTTGCTGGTTGATCTGCCATGCGGCCCCTCCGCCGTAGCGCCCATTGTGGCCGGTTGCCCACTTCCTCACAGCGACCGAAGTCGCTGCGGGCACTTGCATTTGTTCCCCGCGTTAACGGAGCAGTGACCAACCGCCGCCGGCGATGGCCGCTCCGGCGGCCGTTGCGGCGAAGTTGACCGCGTCGTTCGTCAGCCAAGGCAGTCCCCGGCGATGTTCGGTAGCCGTGCCGCAACCGTGCTGGTCGACCTCGCATTCGCGCTGACACGCGGGGCACCAGCGGCGTTCTTGGAGCGTCGCTCCGAGCAGCGAATCGATCAGCGCGCCGCCGAAGCCGCCGGCAAATACCGGCAGCATCAGGCTGGTGAGTACGTGCAGCGTAACGGGGGTGCCGGGCAGCGCCAGCAATAGTGCGAGCGGGGTCAGGATCGCGATCAGCACAGCGCCCGCGACCTCGGCAGCGGTGCCCGGCGCGCTCACGCCGCCCGAAAGTCCGGTTGCGAGCGGCTTGCCGGTGAGGATCGAGCGCGGCGGCTTTGCCGCGAGCGTGCCGATCTCGGTGCCCCACGTGTCGGCCGTTGCGGCGGCGTACGCGCCGGCGAATGCGACGAACCACGCCGACGCCGCCGCACCGTGATCGAGGAACACCCAACCCATGAGAGCCGCCGTCGCAACGCCGCCGTTTGCGAGCACTTGCCATGCGTCGCGCGCGCCGGCTTTGCCGATGTCGACGAGTGCGCGTTTTCGCGCTTTACCTGCGCGCGAGAGTGCAACGGAGCTGATGAAGAATGCGAGCAGGAGCAGTGCGCTGCCGATCGTTCCGGCGGCGAACGTGAGCCCGCCGACGACGAACGCGGCGACGCCGCCGCTGCGGGTGAGCGCGTGAACGCGCACGGCCACGATCGCGATGACCGCCGCGGTGACGCCGCCGAGGACGAGGTCGTTCGTGTTCAGACGATGACGCCGGCTTCAAGCGCCTGCAAGAGACCCTCGACGGTGAACTCTTCCGCTACCACGTCGACGCGAATGCCGAGACCGCGCGCGGTGGCTGCGGTGATCGGCCCGATCGCGGCCACCGTCTTGCGCGCGAGAACGTGTGCTGCATCGGCGACGTTGTGCACGAAGCCGTTCACGGTGCTGGAACTCGTAAAGGTCACGATGTCGGCGCGCTCGGCCTTGGCGCGCAGATCCGGGTCATCGACGAACCGCGTTTTGTACGCGGCGACGTCATCGACGATGCGGCCCGCGGCGCGCAACGTCTCCGGAAGCACGTCGCGGGCTTCTTGCGCGCGGAAGACGAGAAGGCGATCGCCCGGCGCCGTGCGTTCCGTCAGGCCGCCGGCAACGGCTTCATTGATGTAGACGTCGGGCATGAAGTCGACCCGGATGCCGTGCGCGCTCAGGGCAGCGGCGGTCTTCGGTCCGATCGCGGCAACCTTGGCATCGCCGATGGCGCGCGCGTCTTTGCCGCTCGCACCGAGCGTATCGAAGAACGCATCCACGCCGTTGCGGCTCGTGAACACGACCCACGCATAATCGCGGATACGCGCAACGGCCGCCGTCGCGGCGCCGGCGTCGTCGGGTGGGCCGATGGCGATCGTCGGGGCGAGCAGCGGTTCGGCGCCGGCTTCCCACAAGTGCTGCGCGAACGCATCACCCTGCGCCGGCGGGCGTGTGACCAGCACGCGTTTTCCGAAGAGCGGCGCGCGATCGAACCAGCGGATCGATTCGCGTTCGTTCACGACGTTGCCGATCACCACGATCGCGGGCGCCGCGAACTGCGTGCGTTCCACTTCATCGACAATGGTTGCGAGCGTCGCGATGAGGGTTTCTTGCGTCGGCTTCGTCCCCTCGCGCACGATCGCCACCGGCGTCGTGCCGGGCAGACCGTTCTTTTGCAGTTCGGCAACGATCCCGGTGAGGTTGCCCATCGCCATGAGGAAGATCGTGGTCGATTTGGGGTTTGCGAGCTTCGCATAGTCGAGGCTGGTATAGCCCTTGAGCGGATCTTCGTGTCCGGTGGAAATCGAGAACGACGTGTTGTGGTCGCGGTGCGTCACGGGGATCCCGGCGTAGGCCGGCGCCGCAATCGCCGACGTAATTCCGGGGACGATGTCGAACGGCACGCCCGCGGCATGCAGCGCTTGCGCTTCTTCGCCGCCGCGCGCGAACACGAACACGTCGCCGCCCTTGAGCCGCACCACGCGCTTGCCCTCGAGTGCGAGCTTCACGATCAGCGCCGTGATCTCGGTTTGGGTGAGCGTGTGCTGGCCGGCTTTCTTGCCGACATAGATGCGCTCGCAGTCCGGCGGGGCGAGATCCACGATCGCCTGCGAGGCGAGATAGTCGTACACCAGCGCCTCGCAGCCTTTGATCGCGCGCGCGCCCTTGAGCGTCAAAAGGCCCGGATCACCGGGCCCCGCACCAACCAGCCAAACCTTGCCGCGCCGTGCGTTCACTCTTCGAGCGCGAGGGCTTGCAGGTCGAAGAGGTTGCTCAAGATGTGCGCGTCGGTCAGCGCCTCGGCGCTGTTGACGATCGCCTTGTCGCGAATCTTGGTGATCGCGCCGTGCAGCAGCTTCGAGATGAGCGTCAGCGACATGCCGGTGATCAGCATGCGCTCGCGGTCGGTCAGCTCGGGACAGCGCGCGAAGAGCCGCTCGAGTTCGTGGTTGCGCAGTGTCTCCGCGCGCTGCACGAGCGAACTGATCACCGGCACGGCGACGCGCGCTCGATACCAATGGTGGAAGCGCTCGGTGTGTTCGGCGATGATCTCTTCGACCATCGGAATCGCTTCGCGGCGGCGTTCGAGCGTTACGTCGACCACGCCGCGCAAGCCGTCGACATCGACGACGCTCACGCCGTCGATTTGCGCGACGTCGGGATCGCAGTCGCGCGGTACGGCGATGTCGACGATGAAGAGCGGGCGCTTCGGACGTTCGCGCATCGCATCGCCGACGTTACCGGTCGTGAGCACGAATTCCGAGGCGCCGGTCGAGGTGACGACGATATCCGCGCCGGCAAGCGCGCCGACGAGGTTCGGCATGTCCTTGCGGTTGACCACCACGATCTCGCTGCAGCCCTCGGCCTTGAGCCGGCGCAAAACGAGCGAGCCCATTTTGCCCGCGCCGACGACCACGACCGACGTGCCGCGCAGATCGCCCACATGGGCGATGGCAAAGTTCACCGCCGCAGTGGCAATGGAAACGGATTGTCCACCGATGTCGGTTTGCGAGCGCGCGGCCTTGCCGGCGTTGATCGCTTCGCGGAAGAGCGAGTGCAGCGTCTTGCCGAGCGACTGCGCGCGCTGACCTTGAACGAACGCGTCTTTGACTTGGCTGAGAATCTCCGCTTCGCCGATGAGCATCGAGTCGAGACCGGTGCTCACGCGGAAAAGATGATCGATCGCCTGACTCCCGAGCAGCGTGTACATGTAGGAGTCCATGTCCTCGACGCCGCCGTGGCGGAAGTTGCCGAGGAACTGGCGGATCTGTTTGACGCCTTCTTCGTAATCTTCGAGTTCGGCGTAGATTTCGAGCCGGCCGCACGTTTGCAGCATCAGCGCTTCGTGCACGGCTTCGTAATCGCGCAGCGCGATGAGGGCCTCACCCATCTTGTGCGCCGGAAATGCGTGGCGTTCGCGGACGTCAACGGGCGCCGTGGTGTGAGAGAGTCCCATGCAGACGAGTGGCACGGCCTAGTTGCTTCCCCGCGGCGCGGCAAATACCGCCGTCAGCGCTTCGTCTGCCATCTCGAGCGTGCGGTCGACGTCGAGTTGGCGATGGGCCGTGGAGAGGAAGCCCGCCTCGAATTGCGAGGGCGCAAGGTAGACGCCCCGGTCGAGCATGGCGTGAAAGAAGCGCCCGTAGAGCGCCGTATCGGAACGCTTCGCGTCGCTCACGTTGGTCACCGGACCATCCGTAAGGAAGAAGCCGACCATCGAACCCCGGTTCGCGGTCACGTGCGGCACGCTGTGCCGGGTGAATACCTCGGACATACCTGACACAAAACGCGTTCCGAGTTGCTCGAGATGCGGGTAGACGCCCGGCGCTTGCAATCCGCGCAGGGTTGCGAGGCCCGCGGCCATTGCCAGCGGGTTGCCCGAGAGCGTGCCGGCCTGGTAGACCGGGCCCTCCGGCGAGAGGCGGGCCATGATGTCGGCCCGGCCGCCGAAGGCCCCCACCGGCAGGCCGCCGCCGATGATCTTGCCCAGGGTCGTGAGGTCGGGGAGGATACCTTCGCGTTCCTGGACTCCGCCGGGGGCGACCCGGAAGCCGGTCATGACCTCATCGAAGATCAGGACGGCGCCGTAGCCGGTGCACAGCTCGCGCAGGGCCGGCAAGAAGTCCGGCAGCGGCAGCACGAGGCCCATGTTGCCGACGTACGGCTCCACGATCACGGCGGCGATCGCTTCGCCGTGCTGCGCGAACGCGGCGCGGAGGCCGGCCGTGTCGTTGTAGTCGACCACGATCGTGTCTCGCGCAACGCCTTCGGTGATGCCGGGTGAATCCGGCACGCCGTTGGTCAGCGCGCCGCTGCCGGCGGAAATCAGAAATGCATCGCCGTGTCCGTGATAGCAGCCGGCAAACTTCACCACTTTGTCGCGGCCGGTGAAACCGCGCGCGAGGCGCAACGCGCTCATCGTCGCTTCGGTACCGCTGGAACAGAAGCGCACGCGCTCGATCGACGGCACCATCGAGATGACGAGTTCGGCGAGATCCGATTCGGCTTCCGTCGGCGCGCCGAACGACGTGCCGCGCTCGGCAGCGTCGCGCACGGCGGCGATCACGAGCGGGTGCGCGTGACCGAGGATCAGCGGACCCCACGACATCACGTAGTCGATGTAGGCGTTGTCGTCGAGGTCGACGAGCATGCAGCCGCTGGCGGATTTTACGAACACGGGTGACCCGCCGACCGACCGGAATGCGCGCACGGGCGAGTTTACGCCGCCCGGGATCACGCGCTTGGCGCGCTCGAACGCCGCTAGCGAGCGGTCGCGTTTCATTGCAGTACCTCGCGCACGGCGTTGTAGTCGGCCGGCGTATTGACGTTGGCAAAAATACGTTCGTCGGCGATGTCGACAAAACGCGCGTTCAAACGATCGATGACCATATGCAGTGAACCATGCCCGCCTGAGAGCATCGGCAATCCTTCGCGCAGAAAAGCCTCGCAGCGGTAGAGCGCCGCCAGCGGCTCGATCTCGAGCTGACCATCGCGCATATGACGCGGCACGATGGCTTCATCGCCCGGCTGAATCTGGGCTTCGAGCCTATCGATGAAGGCCGCATCGACGAACGGCGCGTCGCCGGCGACGGCAAACACCCACGGCGTGCGAACCTCGCTCATGGTCGAGAGCAGGCCCGAGAGCGGACCACGCATCGGCCAGCGATCCACCACGGCCGGCGCGTCGATCAGGAGATCGATTTCGTAGGGCAGCGCGCCCTTGCACGAGATCAACGTGGGCCGGCCGGCGCCGGAATTGCGGTACACGCGCACGAGTAGCGGAAGGTCGCCCGCATCCATGTAGAGTTTCCCCGGGAACCGCGTCGCCTCGCCGCCGGCGAGGACGATTACCGTCACGGCCGGCGGCGTATCAGGCATTGCGCTTCAAGTACTCTTTAGCGAAATATGTGATGATGATGTCGGCGCCGGCGCGGGCGAAGCCGGTCAGCATTTCATCCACGATGCGTTCTTCTTCGATCCAGCCGCGTTGGGCCGCGGCCTTCACCATCGCGTATTCGCCGCTGACGTTGTAGCACGCAACCGGAACGTCGCAGGCGTCGCGCACGCGCCGGATCAGGTCCATGTAGGCGAGCGCGGGCTTGACCATCACGATGTCGGCGCCTTCGGCGATGTCGAGCGCCACTTCGCGCAGCGCCTCGCGGCCGTTGGCCGGATCCATCTGATACGTGCGGCGGTCGCCGAAGCTCGGCGTTGAGTCGGCCGCTTCGCGGAACGGACCGTAGAAGCCCGACGCGTACTTTGCCGCGTACGACATGATCGTCGTCTTGATGAAGCCTTCGGCGTCTAAAGCTTGGCGAATCGCGCCGACGCGGCCATCCATCATGTCGGAGGGTGCGACGCAGTCGATGCCCGCGCGCGCGTACGTGAGCGCCGTCTTCACGAGCAGTTCGACCGACGCATCGTTGTCCACGTCGCCGTCGGGCCCGATGATGCCGCAGTGGCCGTGATCGGTGTATTCGCAATTGCACAGGTCGGCGATTACCAGCATGTGCGGCAGCGCGTCCTTGATCGCGCTCGCGGCGCGCTGCACGACGCCGTTCGGATCGTAGTTACTGGTGGCGATTGCATCTTTGAAGTCGGGAATTCCGAACAGCAGCACGGCTTTTACGCCCGCGTCATCGAGTTCGCGGCACTCGCGCACGGCCGCGTCGACCGAGAGCCGCGAGACGCCCGGCATCGAGCTAATCGGCTGCACGATGTTCTTGCCGTCGACGATGAACAGCGGCTGCACGAGACCGTCGCGGTTCACGCGCGTTTCGCGCACGAGCCCGCGCATCGCGGCGCTCGATCGCAAGCGGCGCGGACGGTTCACTAAGCCGAGACGTTCGGCGACGTTCATTTGGTGTGCTCCAGGACGAAATGCGTAACGGTGTGGACGAACGCGGCCACGTCGGCTTCCGGGGCGATCACGTCGGCCGGCCAGCCGGCGTCCTTTGCCGCCGCGGCCGAGAGCGGCCCCATCGCCGCGATGAGCGGGCGCGCTCCGTGACGTTCGGCGAGATAGGCCGCTATCGCTCGTACGGAACCCGATGAGGGGAAGAGGATCGCGTTCGGCGTGCGGCCGGCCAGGGCGGCCAGGGCCGCGGCGCCGTCGACGGCCTCGATGACTTCCGCGCCCGCCTCGCGCAGCGCGGCCGCGATGCGGCTCGGCCGCTCCACCGTGCGCGGCAGCAAGAACAGCTGGCCGGCCAGCACGCCCGCGTGCCCGGCCTCGGGTGCGTCGAGCAGCGCGGCGCCGCCTTCGGCAAGCATCGCTTCCGCCAGCGCGACGCCGGTGGCTTCCATTTCCTTGGCCGACGTCGTCGTCACGCGCCGGTCGCCGCGCACGACCGTCGATCCGTCGGCAGCGGCGATGGCGGCATGCATCAGCAGAAACTCGCCGTCGTAGGTGGCGTGCGCGCCGACCGGCACCGCACAGCCGCCGCGCAGCGTGCGCAGAAACGCGCGTTCGGTATGCACGGCAAGCTCGCTGAGCGGATCGTTGAGCAGTTCGCGGACGCGCTTGATGCGCGGATCGCCGGCGCGCATCTCGATCGCGAGCGCGCCCTGCGCGACCGCTGGTACGAGCAGGTCGAGCGCAAACGGAACGGTGTGCGTCGCCGATAACTCCAAGCGCTTGAGACCCGCGGCGGCGAGAACGATCGCATCGTATTCGCCGTCGGCAAGTTTGCGCAGACGCGTGTCGACGTTGCCGCGAATATCGAGATACGTGAGGTCGGGCCGCAAGGCGCGGAGCAACGCGCGCCGGCGCGGGCTCGACGTGCCGACGCGAGCGCCGGGCGGCAGCGCTTCGAACGAGGCGTAGTGATCGCTGCAAAACGCATCGCGCGGATCTTCCCGTTTGCCGATCGCGGCGATCACCATGTCGTCGGGCAGCGTGCTCGGGAGATCCTTGCACGAATGCACGGCGTAGTCGGCGCGGCCTTCGCGCAGCGCGCGTTCCAATTCTTTCACGAACACGCCGTCGGCGCCGATCGCGGCGAGCGGGCGATCCTGGATCGTGTCGCCCTTCGTCGTGACGGTCAACACGGTTGACGGAATGCCGCCGCCCGCAAGTTGTGCCATCACCGAACGCGTCTGCCACATCGCGAGTGCGCTCGCGCGTGTCGCGCACACGAGTGTAGAGAGTTCGCTCGGACGTACGCCGCCGATCGTATCGACCGCGCGTTCCACTTCGTGTTCGATCGCACCAGGCGGCATCGAGGCGAGATCGTCGATGTCGCGCTCCGCGAAGTGACGCATGACGGCTGCACGGCGATCGAGCGGCACGACCACGAGTACGCGTTCGCGCAGCGCGCCGAGCGTCGCGGCCGCGCGCGCGTAGCGCGCATCGAACTGCACGGCGAGTTCGTCGCGAATGCGGGCGGTAAAACTGGGCGAGAGGCCCGATGAATCGACCGTGACGGTGAGGCTGCCGGCGCGGTGCACGGCCGGGGTGATGAAGTCGCCGCGGCCGGAATCGGCCGCATCGTTAACGAGGATCCCGTGCTTGTGCGCGTCGACCACGACCGCGGCGTTGATCCCGGCGTCATCGGTGGCCGCAAACGCCAAGAGCGCGCCCGCGCAGTCCCCGAACGCGAACAGACGGGCCGTCCAGACGATCTCGCCGGCTTCTGCCGCCCGGGCGAGTTCGCGGGTGAGATCGGGACTGATCACGGTCACGCGGGCGCGGGCCTCGCGCAGGGCGCGGACCTTACGCTCGGCCACCGGACCGCCGCCGACGACGACGACGCGCCGGTCGGTCAGCGTGAGAGAAATCGGAAACACCAGGGTCCTTTCAGCGCGGCGCCGGGGACTCCGTGTAATCACGACTAACCCGCCGACAGATGCGTTTCGTCCCGGTGCGTGCAGCGATCCTCGGTGCGCTCTTTGCCGCCATTATCACGCTCCCGGGACTCGGCAACGGCACGCTATGGGATAACAGCGAGACCGTCTACGGCGAGGTCGCCCGTGAAGTGCTGGTCATGCACGATTGGGTCGTCATGCACCTCAATGGAGCCGAGTGGTTCATCCAACCGCCCCTTTTCTTCTGGATCGCGGCCCTGTTCGCGAAGCTGCTCGGCGTCACGGCCTTCGCGCTGCGGCTGCCGGCGGCGCTGGCCACGATCGCGATGGGCGGGGCGCTCGGCTACGCGACCGCCCGCGTCGCCGGTACGCGCGCCGGGACCGTTGCGGCGATCGCGCTCTCGACGAGCCTGATGCAGGCCATCGTGGGCCGCCTCGCGATCATGGACGCGCTGCTCGATCTGTGCGTCGTCATCGCGATCTTGTGCTGGTTCCGCGCGCTGCAGCAGCACGATCATCCCGACGACGCGCGGCGGCGTTCGACCGCATTTTTGTGCGGAACGCTGGCGCTGGCGTGCGGCATGCTGGTGAAGGGGCCGGTTGCGCCGGTGATCGTCGTGCTGGTGATCGGCGTGTGGCTCGCGTGGGAGTGGCGCAGCGGCGCACCGATCGCCGTGCCCCCCGCCGCGACGCTGTTTGGCGCATGCGTGTTGTTCTTCGTCATCGCCGCGCCGTGGTTCGTGCTCGAAGCAATTCGCGTTGGTCCGACCGCCGCCGGTGAACTGATCGGGCACTACACGATCGGCCGCTACACCGGCGTGATCGAGAACCAGCGCGGCCCATGGTGGTATTACGTGCCGGTCGTCATTCTCGGCTTCTTTCCCTGGATCGCGTTCGTGCCGGTTGCGGCCGGTAGCGCGATCGGCGCGGCGCGCACGCGCGCGGGCTCGCTCGACCGGCTCGCGATCGTGTGGATCGTCGCACCGCTCGTCTTCTTTAGCTTCGCGCAAACGAAGCTGCCCAACTACGTCGCCTTGATACTGCCGGCGCTGGCGATCGTGGTCGCGCTCTGGTTCGAGCGCGTTGCGGATGCGGACGACCGGCGCGCGGCGATCGCCAGCGCGCTGACGATTCCGCTGTTCATCGGCGCGCTCGGCATCGCGATTGTGATCTTCATTCGAAACAACCATTACGAAAGCGCGACGGCGATCGTGGGTCCGCAAGTCGAGGTGCTGGGCGTACTGATGCTCATCGGTTCGCTCGTGACGGTTGCGGCGGTTGCGACCCGGAACTGGAATTGGCTTGCGCCGTACGTGCTCGGCGCAACCTCGGGTGCGCTCGTGCTCTTCATCGCGTTCGTTGCCGAGCCGGCGGCGGAGGCCCTCAAGCCGATTCCGCCGCTCGCGGCCATCATTCAAGCTCAGCGTTCGCCCGGTTCCGTCGTCGGGGTGCGCGGCGTTGCGGGCACGTACGCGCTGATCTTCTATACGGCGCCGGGCGTCGTCACGCTCGAAGAGGACAACTCGGATTTTCGCGTCTCGAGCTGCGCGCCGCCGGATCTGTTTCTGGTGACGCGGCTCGCCGACGTGCCCGCGCTGACGCGGCTCGTCGCAGCGGAAGGCCGGCACAGCGCAACGGTCGGCCAAGCGCGCGGCGTTGCGGTCATCCACATCGATGGACCCCGCTGCGCTGAAGGTTCGCGCCGCCCGACGTAGCACGATTCGTTTAGCATGTTGCAATTTACCGACGAACGCGGTGCGAGCGTTGAACTGACGCCCGAGGCGTTCACCATCGCCGGGTACACCGGCCGAGATCGCGCGATGGTGCAGAAGCACATCGACGAGCTCGCGCGCGAAGGGATCGCGCCGCCGCCGGAAGTGCCGATGTGGTACGAGATGCCCACCGCGAACCTGACCACCGCCGATACGATCGCCGTTACGTCGCCGCAGAGCTGCGGTGAAGTCGAACCGATCTTGATCGGGGTGAATGGGCGGCTGTATCTCGGGATCGGCAGCGACCATACCGCGCGCGATGTGGAACGAGAAGATATTGCGACAAGCAAACGCGTCTGTCCGAAACCGCTGGGCCGCACGCTCGTGCGCATCTCCGAACTCGACGAGACGTTCGACGCGCTCAAGCTCGAAAGCTGGATCGACGGCGAGCCGTATCAGTCGGGGTCGGTCGCGCAGATCATGCCGCTGCGATTGCTGCTCGCCGGCTTCCGCGAGCGTACCCTAGCGTCGTCGTTCGTGCTGTCGTGCGGCACCGTGCCGCTGTTGACGCACGGCTTCCGCTTCGGTTCGAAATTTTCCGCCAAGATCAGCGGCGGGCCGCTCGCGGCGCCGTTGACCCTCGACTACACGACGACCGTTCAGGAAAGAATCTAATGGCAAAACCCGAGCACGAATTTTTCCCCGTCACGCAAATCGGCTGGACGAAGGTTCCCGGCGCCGACGTGGGCATGACGGAGCGCGTTCTGGCCAAAGATCCGAGCGCCAACGTCGCGACCCGCATTCTTACGTTTCCGCCCGGCTGCGATACGACGCCCAACGGCGTGCAAGTGCACGACTTCTGGGAAGAAGTCTACATCCTCGAGGGATCGTTTACCGATCTCGAGCTCAACCAGACATTTCACGCCGGCGAATACGCGTGCCGTCCGCCCGGTATGCGTCACGGTCCGTGGAAAAGCGACGGCGGCTGCGTGACGTTCGAAGTCCGCTACTACAGCAGGAGCTGATTCTATGGAAACGTTTGAAGCGATCCGCAC
Organism: Candidatus Lustribacter telmatis; assembly: GCA_003164045.1. Classification (GTDB taxonomy): domain Bacteria; phylum Vulcanimicrobiota; class Vulcanimicrobiia; order Vulcanimicrobiales; family Vulcanimicrobiaceae; genus Lustribacter; species Lustribacter telmatis. The sequence continues at coordinate 235,820 of PLRU01000071.1, read as the reverse complement.
GCGCCGTACGATCGGCAAGAGCACGGGTGACGTGCCGCGCGAGACGATCACCGAGCTGATCGAGGCTGCAACCTGGGCGCCGAATCACAAGCTCACGCAGCCCTGGCGCTTCACCGTCGTCACCGGTGCCGCGCGCGAAAAACTCGGTGAAGTCTGGGGTCGCGAAGCCGCAGCGAAAGCCGAACCGGCCGCACGCGCAGCCGTAATGGAAGGCGAGGGCAAGAAACCGATGCGCGCGCCGGCGATCATCGTGGTGAGCACGCGCACCGACGCAAATCCCGTGACTGCCGAAGAAGATCTCACCGCTACCGCCGCAGCGGTGCAGAACTTGCTGCTCGCCGCGCACGCCAAGGGCCTGAGTGCGGCGTGGAAGACGGGCAAGATCGTTTACAACGCCGAGGTGAAACGTTTTCTCGGCATCGACGAAAGCGATCGCGTGATCGCGTTCGTGTATCTCGGCGCCGTAGCGAAAGAAGAACCGCCGGCACGCGGCCGCGAAGTCGCGAGCACGATCACCTGGCTCGACGAAGCCGGAGTACCGGCCTAACCACTCCGCAATAGCTGCCCTCGCGCGTTAGGCCGAAGGGGTCGATCAGTCATTAAACAATAATCCGGGGTATGCTGGGAGCCGATCTCATGGCGGCCGCGGTCGAACGCCAAGGCGTGCGAACCGTGTTCGGATTGCCGGGACACCTCGAATCATTTTTCGGCGCGCTCGACCGGCGCGGCATGCGTCTCATCCACATGCGCCACGAGAGCCCCGTGGTTACCGCGGCCGACGCCTACGCGTACACGCGCCGGACGCTCGGCGTCGCCTGCGTAACCGCCGGACCCGGTCTGGCGAATTCGGTCGGTGGAATCGCCAGCGCCTTCGATGCCTGCTCACCCGTGCTGATCTTTTCCGGCCGCAATCCGACGGCGATGCTCGACAGCCGGCCGCAGCAAGAACTCGATCACGTGCGGCTGGTTCGCTCGATCACCAAGTGGGCGCAGGCCGTGCACGACCCGGCGCGGCTGGGCGAGTACATCGACATGGCCGCGCGCATCGCGCTCTCCGGTCAGCCGGGGCCGGTGCTGCTCGATATTCCGCGCGACGTGGCCACGGCGACGGTTGATGAGACGGCTGCTGCCGCGTCACTCGGACCGTTGTTGCGCGCGCACGCGCCCGCTCCCGCGCCGGACGATGTGAAGCGCGCCGTCGAGCTGCTCGCCGGCGCGAAGCGGCCGATCTTGGTTGCGGGACGTGGCGCGTATTGGTCGCACGCCGCTCCGGCGATCGAACGGATGAAGCGCGAGTTCGGCATTCCGGTGCTGCTCCAAGGACCGGCGCGCGGCATGCTGCCCGAAGACGACGCGGCGGTGTGGGCGTTTCCGATCGGCAACATCGCGCTGCGCGACGCCGATGTCGTCATTCTCGCCGGCGGCCGTATGGAAGGCTCGATCGGCTACGGCGATGCGCCCGTGTTTTCGCAGGCGACGCGTTTCGTGCAGATCTACGATGAGGCGCAAGAGATCGGCCGCAATCGGGTCGTCGCCGCGCCGATGGCCGGCGACGTGCGGCTGGGGCTCGAAGCGATTGCCGACGGCCTGGCAGCGAGCAAGCCGAAGTGGAGCGCAGCCTGGGTCGCCGATGCGGTGAAGCCACGCTTAGCACGCATCGAGGAATCCGGCCGCTCCGAAACGGGACAAGCCCACCCGCTGCGCATGGCGCGCGAACTCAAAGCGCGCGTTCCCGCCGATGCGCTGTGGGTTGGCGACGGCGCAAATTCGAACAATTGGTACAAGGCGATCTCGCGTTGCACCACGTCGCCCGGCTATCTCGATCACGAACCGTTCGGCGCGATGGGCGTCGGTTTGCCGCACGCGATCGGTGCCGCCGCCGCGTTTGCCGAAGACGGCATCAACCGCATGGTCTGTCTCGGCACCGGCGACGGTGCGTTCGGGCAGTATCTTGGGGAACTCGCGACCGCATCGCTGCACGGCCTGCCGATTTTCGTGATGGTCGCGAACGACGGTGCGTGGGGATCGAGCCGCGTTATCACCATGCGCCTCTTTAAGGGGACGACCGGGGTCGCGCTCAACCAGAGCCGCTACGACCTCACTGCCGAAAGCCTCGAATGTCACGGCGAGTTCGCGGCCACGCCGGCCGATATCGGTCCGGCTTTCGATCGGGCGCTCGCGGCGGTGCGCGCCGGTAAGCCGGCGGTCGTCAACGTGCTCGTCGATGTAGAAACGGGCAACGAGCGCGCCGACACGCTCTTGCAGATGGTCAGTTTCAAACGCCAAAGCTTCGGCGCCGTTTAGCGCCGAGAACCTCCGGAGTACGAGTCGATGCTGACGAAAGAACAAAACGACGCCCTGACCCTAACCGATGCCGGCTTGCCCGGCGGCGAGCTCTTACGCCGCTACTGGCAGCCGATCGCGCTCTCGACGGAACTGCCGCCCGAAGGCGCGCCGGTGCCGATCGACATCATGGGCGAAGAACTCGTGCTCTTTCGCGATCAGCAAGGGCGGGTCGGATTGCTCGACCGGCACTGCTGCCATCGCGGCACCGATCTCTCGTTCGGCCGGCTCGAAGACGGGGGCCTGCGGTGTCTCTATCATGGCTGGCTCTACGACGTCACCGGCAAGTGTCTCGAACAACCGGCCGAGCCGAAGAACAGCACGTTCAAAGACAAGGTGCGGCAGACGGCCTATCCGGTCGTCGAAAAAGGCGGCGCGTTCTTCACCTATATGGGCCCGGGCGAACCGCCGGAGTTTCCGAACTACGACTTCCTCTCGTATCCCGAAGAGAACATCCACGTTCACAAGCTCTTCATCGACTGTAACTACTTGCAGGCGAACGAAGGCAACTACGATCCCTCGCACGTCGGTTTCTTGCACCGCTCGTTCGATCCGAACCGCCGCCCCGGCTTGAATTTTGGCGCGCTAAAACTGGTCGGGTTGACGAAGGATGAGTTTAAGCCAACCGACATCGATCCGCAGGAATCGCCGCGGCTCGAAGTTGAGGAAACCTCGTTCGGCGTGCGCATTTTCCAGAACCGCTCCGCCGGACCCGGCCGCAAGTATCTGCGCGTGACGTATTTCTGCATGCCGAACCTCTCGGTGATTGCGGGACCGCAAGGCGGCGACGGTCAGATCGGCCACTATCACGTGCCGATCGACAACGAGACGCACTGGCGTTGGAACTTCTTCGTGCGTCGCGACGCGCCGCTCGACGAACACCATCGCATTCCGAATCACTTGAAGAAGCCGGGCGAGTATTCCGACGCGTATACGATCACGCGCAAGCGCGCGAACCGCTTCATGCAAGACCGCTCGACGATGAATCAGAACTTTACCGGCATGGGCCCGAACTTCAACACCCACGACGCGTTCGCCACCGAAACGCCGGGGCGCATCCAAGACCGCACGAAGGAACATCTCGCAACGACCGACATCGCCCTGGCCGCATCGCGGCGGCAGGCGCTGCGGGCGATCGAGGACGTTCGGGCCGGCCGCGATCCGATCGGGCTCGTGCGCAACGCAGAGGAGAACCGGTTCCCCGATATGCTCTCGTTCGATGTCGTCGCCCCGGAAGAAATGCCCAACGCCGAGGTCGTGCGCCTGGTCGTCGAACGTCACGAAACGGCAATGGTGTAATCATGGCGCTGAGCGATACCGAACGGCACGCGATCGAGTGGGAGTGCGCGCAGAACATCGTGCGCTTCTACAACCGCCTCGACGGCGTGCGCGGCGAAGAAGCCGCCGCACTGTTTGCCAAAGATGGAAAGTGGTTCCGCGAGGGCGACGAGTCGGCGTATACCGGCCGCGAAGAAATCGCGCACCACGTCAACACGCTGCCCACGCGCGGCGCGTCGGGTTTTGCGCCGGAGCTCAAGATGGTGTTCCATTTGGTGAACAACATCGAGGTCACCGTGCTCGACGCCGAGACGGCCGAGGTCCGCGCGCTGACCGCGATCGTGTCGGGCGGCCGTGCCGCAGCCGGCGAAGTCGGCACGGCGAAGGGCGTCAGCTCGATCCTGCGCACGCTCGAAGTGCACAAGAAGACCGACGAGGGCTGGAAGATCTCCACCAAGCGCACGCAACGGGAGCTGCGCATTGGGTAATCCGGTCCGGGCGGCGGCACTCGCGTTTCTCGTAGCACTCATCGCGGCCTGGGCGCCGCCGGCCGTCGCCGACAAGGCGCACGACACGCTGAACATCGTCGACATCCTCCCGATCGGCAGCACCGACGTTTATTTCGGCGCCTATCCGCAGACGCAGTTCATGAGCAACCTGCTCTTCGATGCGCTGGTGAACTACGATCCGTCGACCAAGAAGATCGTGCCGCTGCTCGCAAAGTCGTGGACGTATCTCGGCTCGAACGCGACCGAGTTCGATCTGCGCACCGACGTGAAGTGGCACGACGGCCGGAAGTTCACCGCCGACGATGTGGTGTACACGCTGAACTGGCTGATCGATCCGCAAACGCGCTTCCAGCGGAAGTTTCAATGGGCGTGGATCAAAGCGGTCAAGAAACTCGGCCCCTACAAAGTGCGGATCGAGACCGACGGCCGCCGTCCGTTCGACATGCTGCTGCTCACGCTCACGCCGATCTATCCGCAACACGTGCGCGCCGGCCTGGCGGAAACGACGGACTTCGGCCGCAAACCGGTCGGCACCGGGCCATTCAAAGCCGTCGATTACAGTGAGAACGGCGGGCTCGTTGCCGTGCGCAATCCCGACTACAAATGGGGCGGAAGCGTCAAGCATGCAAACGACATCGGGCGTGTGATCCTACGTTCGATTCCCGATCAGGGCGCACAAATTTCCGGTTTGATGACCGGCACCGTCGATCTCTTCCGCGGCTTACCGGCGCCGCAGGCCGAAGCGCTCGCGCAAGATCCGCGCTTCACCCTCGACGTCAATCACGGCCTGGGCTTCACCTACATGTGGTTCGACGCCACCGGCAAGTCGGGCAGTCCGCCGCTGATGAAACTCGACGTACGCCGCGCGCTGGCGATGGCGATCAACCGCGATCACCTCAACGAAGTGTTCACCGGGCATCTGCACTTGCCGTTGCCGCAGAACATGTGCTGGCCCGACCGCATTCTCGGCTGCGCCTACACGAAGACCGCGCAGCCGTACGACGTGGCACGCGCGAAGAAGCTGCTGGCCGACGCGGGCTATCCCAACGGCTTCAACGTGCGCATCACGAGTTACATCGGCCGGCTCTCGCAGTTGGCGGAAGGCGTGGCCGGAGACCTCGCGGCCATCGGCGTCAAGGCGACGGTCGAACCGGTCACGTTGACGACCTTCGACAAGAAACTCGATGCGAACGACATCCAGATCATCGTGGCGGGCAACGGACTCTCCGGCGCGCCGGATGTGAGCCAGCAAGTCGCGTTTTTCTTCAACGCGCACGACCGAACCGGCGATGCGACGTTGCTTGCCGAGGGACGCGCGCTCGACGGGGAGATCGATCCGCAGAAGCGCCTGAAGTTCGCGCGAACGTTCTACGACCGCGTCGCCGATCAGGTCTATCTGCAGCCGCTGACCTCGCAGCCGCAGCTATTTATGCATACCAAGGACCTCGTGATGGGAACCGGCTCGTCCAACGACTACGGGTTTACGATCAGCGATTTACGCTGGAAGTGACGCCACTCTATCGGCGCGATTGCAAATATAATGATGACAAATATGATTTAGATGCGTCGCTTTTTGGTTCGGCGGCTGGCTGTCGCGGTGCTTGTCATCGTTACCGTCTCGTTTGTCGGTTTCTCGCTCTTACGACTCTCGGGTAACCTCGCTGCCGTCTTGGCGGGTGAGGGGGCGAGTCCGCGTGAGGTTGCCCGCGTTGCGGCGCAGTACGGACTCGACCGGCCGTTCTTCATCCAATATCTCGATTGGGCGGGGAACGCGCTGCGCGGTAATCTCGGAAAGTCGCTTTTCACCGGCGAGAGCGTGTCGCATTTGATCGCCACGCACATCGGCGTGACCGCAGCGCTGGCGTTCGCTTCGCTTGCGCTCGGTCTAGCGCTCGCGATTCCGCTCGGCGTTTTTGCCGCAACGCGGCCCAACAGTTGGCTCGACCGCGCGAGCCTCACGTTTGCGGCGAGCGGTTATGCGATTCCGAGCTTCTGGTTCGGCTTGATCCTGATCTACATTTTCGGCGTGCGGCTGCGCTGGCTGCCGACCTCGGGCTCCGACGGCTGGACGCACTTCGTGCTGCCGACCATCGCGCTCGGCATCGCGACGATGCCCGCGATCATGCGGCTCACGCGCGCCGGCATGCTCGACGTGCTCTCGGCCGACTACGTGCGCACCGCGCGGGCCAAGGGGCTGCGCACGATGACGGTGCTCTACCGGCACGCCCTGCCCAACGCCATCCTGCCGGTGGTGTCGATTTCCGCTGCGCAGCTGGGGATGCTGCTCGGCGGCTCGGTGATCATCGAATCGGTCTTTGCGCTCAACGGCATCGGACTGCTTGCGTTTCAAGCGATTGCGAACGCCGACTTTCCGGTGGTGCAGTCGATCCTGATCTTTCTCTCCGTGGTCTACGTCGTGCTGACGCTGATCGCCGAGTTGATCAACGCGAGACTCGACCCGCGGATTCGCCTCTGATGGAAACCTCGCTCTCGCCACGCCGGCTGATGTTGCGCCGCGCGGCGCGGCACGGCGGCTTGCTAACCGGGGGCGCGGTCGTGCTGCTGATCGCCCTCGTTGCGGCGCTCGGGCCGCTCGTGACGCCGTATAGCCCGATCGCGCAAGACACGTTGCATACGCTATCCGATCCGGCGTGGATGGCAACCGGATCGTGGGCGCATCCCTTCGGCACCGATGCGCTCGGCCGCGACGTCTTGAGCCGCCTGATCTTCGGAGCCCGCACCTCGCTGCTGATAGCGTTTACCGCGTCGGTGATCGCCGCGATCATCGGAACGGCGATCGGCATGCTCGGCGGCTACTTCGGTGGGCGCATCGACGCTTTTGCCGTCTATCTCATCAACGTCAAACTGGCGCTGCCGATCATCTTGGTGGCGCTGGCGGTCATCTCGATTACGCGCAGCGGCGTCGGCGTGCTGATCGTAATCCTCGGTTTGCTCACCTGGGACCGCTATGCGCTCGTTACGCGGAGCCTCACCCAACAACTGCGTGAGCGCGAGTTCGTGCTGGCCGCGCACAGCGCCGGGGCGTCGGATGCGTTCATCATCGTGCGTGAGTTGCTGCCCAATCTGCTCGATGCGGTGATCGTCCTGATCACGTTAGAAGTGGCCGCTTTGATCCTCATCGAGGCGGCGCTCTCGTTTGTGGGTTTGGGCGTGCCGCCGCCGACGCCGTCGTGGGGCAGCATGATCGCCGACGGGAGAAGCCTGATGTTCTTCAAACCGTATTTGGTCATGATCCCGGGTATCGCGATCTTCGTGCTCGTTATGGCGATCAATCTCGCCGGCGACGGCATTCGCGACGTCACGACGGTGCGGTGACCGGGGCCTCGGCGCCGGCCGTCGATCGGCCCGCCCCCCGCACGCCGAAGCGTCCGCCGTATATCGGGCGCTCGCTGCCGCGCCGCGAAGACCGGCGCCTCATTGCGGGCCAAGGGCGCTACACGGACGACAACGTGATTCCCGGCGCGCTGCACGCGGCGTTCGTGCGCTCGCCGTATGCGCACGCGACGATCCGGCGGATCGATGTCAGCCGGGCCCTCGGGCGATCCGGCGTCGTTGCGGTACTGACGGGCGCGGACTATCTCGCCGACGGCTGCGGCGATCTCGACCACAAAGCCGTGCCGGTCGACAACCTCGATGAAAGCCGGGCGGCGTTTCGCGAGGCCGACGGCCACATCGTGCACGTCGTGCACCAACCGGTGTTCGCGCACGGCCGCGTGCTGCATCAAGGCGAAGCCGTCGCCGTCGTGATCGCCGCGAGCGCCGCGCAGGCCCGCGATGCGCTCGAAGATGTCGACGTCGACTACGACGAGCTGCCGGTCGTGACGACGGTTGAAGCAGCCATCGCGCCCTCGGCGCCGCAACTGCATGCCGGCGTCTTCGGCAACGTCGCGCTCGATGCGGTCTTCGGTAACGTCGAGGCGACGGCAGGTGGATTCGCAGCGGCACACGTCGTGGTTGAAGGTACGTTCCACAATCAGCGCATCTTCTCGGCGCATCTCGAACCGCGCGCGGCCATCGCGACCTACGATGCGGTAACGGATACGATCGACCTCATCTGCGGCGGTGGCGGTGCGCACCGCTATCGCGGCATGCTGGCCGGTGCGCTGCGCCTCGACGAGAGCCGCGTACACGTGCGGCAGGATGACGTCGGCGGCAGTTTCGGTTCGCGCAATAGCCTGCATCCCGAAGCCGTCATCGTCGCGTGGGCGGCGCGCCGCTTGCAGCGCCCGGTGCGCTGGCTCGGCGACCGCGGCGAAGGCTTCCTCACCGATTTCGAAGGCCGCGACATGCACGCGCATGCGGCGCTGGCGCTGGACGAACGCGGGCGTATTCTTGCCCTGCGCACGACGGTGAACGCCAACGTCGGCGCCGTGACGGTGGCGTATTCATTCCTCAACAACTACAGCCGCATCGCGCCGGGCGTGTACGACATCCCGGCGGCAGCGATTCGCGTGCGCGCCGTACTTACCAACACGGTGCCGGTGGCATCGTTTCGCGGCGCGGGCCGGCCGGAAGCGACGTTTACGCTCGAACGCCTCATGGATATAGCGGCGCGCCGCCTGCACCTCGACCCGGCCGAACTCCGGCGCCGCAACCTGATCCGGCGCGAGCAGTTACCATACACCGCCGCAACCGGCCTCGTCTACGATGCGGGCGACTTCACCGGCAACATGGAGCACGCGCTGCAGCTCGCGGATTGGAACGGCATGCCGCAGCGGCGTGCCGAGAGCAGCGCGCGCGGGCAATTACGTGGGATCGGCATCTGCAACTATGTCGAAGCGCCGGTCGGCAATTTGCACGAGCACGTCGCCATTCACGTGTTACCGGCCGGTCGCGTCGAGGTAGCGATCGGCACGCAGTCGAGCGGCCAAGGCCACGAGACGACGTTCGCGCAGATCGTCGCCGACTTGCTCGATGTTTCCATCGAGGCCGTCGATATGATTACCGGCGACACGCGCCGCGTGCCGCGGGGCGGCGGCACGCATTCCAACCGCTCGATGCGGCTCGGCAGCACGATCATCGCGCGCGCATGCGCCGACATTCGCGAACGCGCGCGTGCCGCAGCCGGGAACGACGAGTACGATCTCTTCGAGATCGCCGCGCGCGTCGATCTGCTTGCAACGGCCTCGGTGAGCAAACGCATCCCCGCGTATCCGACCGGCGCCGCGGTGTGCGAGGTGGAAATCGATCCCGCCACCGGTACGGTGACGCCGCTGCGTTACACGCAAATCGACGATGCCGGGCAAGCGATCAACCCGCTGCTGGTCCACGGACAAACGCAGGGCGGCATCGCACAGGGTTTGGGCCAAGCCTTTAGCGAGGAGATGGTCTTCGATCCGCTAACCGGCCAGGTGCTGAGCGGATCGTTCATGGGCTATGCCGTTCCGCACGCGCACGACATGCCGCCGATGGCGATCGAACTCGTCGAAGATCCGACGGCCGGAAATGCGCTGAGAATCAAAGGCGGCGGCGAAGCGGGCGTAACGGCGGCGCCGGCTGCCGCGGTTAACGCGGTGATCGACGCGTTGGGCCTGGCCGGCGTCGACCACATCGATACGCCGTTAACGGCGCCGAAACTCTGGAACATCTTGCACGCACACGGTCTGACCAAACGACCACATGGGAGCCTCTCACCTTGAGCAACAGTCTTCTCGTCGCGCCGCTCGGTCGCGGAATCCAAATCACTCTCAACGAGCCGAAGGGCGTCTCCGACGCCGACGCGCTGGAACTCACCAACCTGTTGCTGGCCGCGCACGAACGCGCCTCGTACGTGGTCTTGCGCTCGAGCCATGACGACTTCATCCTCGGACGCAACAACCCGCGGCCGGCGCCGGGAGCGCCGCAGCAAGACGCGCTAGATCGCCGCCGCAGCAGCGAGGTGATCTTCAACTGCTACGGGTCGTTCCGCGCTTGCACGGTGCCGATCATCGGCGTCGTCGGCGGTCGCGCGGTGGGTCTGGGCTGCTCGATCTCGGCGCTGTGCGACATCACGATCGCATCGGACAAAGCGACGTTTCAGATCAACGAGATGAACCACCACATCTTGCCGACGATGGTGATGTCGTCGCTGGTCGACCGTGTGGCGCGCAAGGACCTCGCCTATCTCGTACTCTCGCGGGAGACGGTCTCGGCCGAACGCGCACAGGCGATGCACATCGTGAGCCGGGTCGTTCCCGCGGCGCAACTCGATGCTACGGTGGCCGAACTCGTCGCGACCTTCGAGGCGACGTCTACCGCCGCCATGCAAGGCGTGAAAGAGTACGTCGGCGCAGCCTACGATATGCCGATCAAGGGTGCCGTCGATTTCGCGCGCAACGTGCACGCGGTCATCAACTCGGCGCCCGAGATCCGAGCCGAACCGCCGCGTTAACGCTCGATGCGCGTTATTACCTTGCTCGAGCGTGACGATTGCCTTGAGGAGTAGATCAAATATGGTTTGACGCTGTACGTCAAAATGACGTACAATTGACCCATGACCGAGACGGAACGTAAGGACGAAATCCGCCAGTTATGGGCGCGCTTGCGGGATCTCATGGACGATGACGATGTCGTGGCGGGCATCGATTTCGATCTTTTCAATAGGGACTACGCCCTTATAGAGACCGAAATTCCGCTCTACGACGTCAATGATCTCGCCTCTCAAGCGTTTTCAGTATTGCCCGGTGCGTGGCACGGGGCGAAGTCGATCAATCCATACTTTGCCATGATGAAGGCCATGATGGCACAGTCGCTCGGTGAGCCAAGCGCCGTTGATCGCGCCGAACGCTTCTCAGCCAGGCTGTCCAAAGACCAGAAAGCGCTTCTCGAGCGCGCGGCTGAATTGCAGGACCGGACGTTAACGGATTTCGTTATGAGCGCCGCGCAGAGCGAGGCTGAGCGTGTCGTGCGGGACCGTATGGCGGTCACCCTTAGTGCCGCTGCCTTTGACGCTTTTGCCGATGCGTGCATTAGTGCGAATGGCGAGCCAAACGAGGCTCTGCGAAACGCTGCCCAGCGCCAAAAGAAGCGAGTTCGTTCGACGTGAGCGAGTTTCGTTTTGAACCGCTTTGGTCGCAAGATGTATCGGCCTTCAGCAGTGGTGAGCCGTCACTCGATACCTATCTCAAGAATTCCGCTCGAGACGATATTGCGCGAAAACTTGCTTCCGTTCACCTCGCAATTGATTGTGCCAACGATGAAGTAGCCGGCTTCTACGCTATCTCAAGCTATGGTGTAATTCGATCCGAACTCTCAAAGAAGTTACGCGGAAAGTACCCCTATCCGATGCTTCCAGCATTTCTCATCGGACAATTAGCCCGCGATATCAAATACTTCGGGAAGAGTGTCGGCGAGGTGCTCCTTTTAGACGCATTGGAACGATGCTACGGACTGACCGGTGTTGTTGGCGGCGTCGCAATCGTAGTCGAGGCGATCAACGATCACGCCACCGCCTTCTACCGCCGCTACGGTTTCGAGAGCCTTAGTGACGGGAGTGATCGGCGCCTATATATCCCAATGAAAGTCGTTGAAAAACTCTACCAACGCGAACCAGTGAAGCGACTCCCAATCTAAACGATAGATTATTTTAACGACTTATCTGTGCCCCGAGATCCGAGGCGAACCGCCGCGTTAACGAGCGCTGCGTGCGAGAGCGTCTGCGGCACGTTGCCGACCTGACGCTTGAGCTGCGGATCGTATTCTTCGGAGAGCATGCCCACGTCGTTCGCAACGCCGATCAGCCGCTCGAAGAGCGCGCGCGCTTCGTCGTGGCGCCCCTGGAGCACGTAGTTTTCCACGAGCCAGAAATTGCAGGCGAGAAACGCGCCTTCGGGATCGGAGTGCGTCGCCTGCGTTTCGGGATCGGCAGTGGTGCGGTAGAGAAAGCCGTCCTGCATCAGCGCCGCTTCGAGCGCATCCGTGGTGCCGCGCATGCGTGGATCGTCGGCGGGTAGGAAGCCGACGATCGGTATCATGAGCAGCGAAGCGTCGAGCGCGGTGGCGCCGTAGAATTGCACGAACGTATTGCGCTTGACGTCGAACGCCTTCGCGCAGACATCGGCATGGATGCGGTCGGCGACGGCGCGCCAGCGATCGCGCGGTCCGTGGTAGCCGAAGGCGTCGAGCGCTCGCACCGCGCAGGCCATCGCGCTCCAGGCTTGCACTTTGGAGTGCGTGTAGTGGCGCGGCTCGGCGCGCGATTCCCAGATGCCGGAATCCGGCGTGTCCCAGACTTTCTCGACGTGCTCGAGCAGCAGGCTGATCATGCCCCACGCCGACTCGTCGATCTCCACACCGCTCTCGTGCGCGAGATAGATCGCGCCCATCGTTTCGCCGTACACGCCGAGCTGAAACTGCTGATACGCGGCGTTGCCGATGCGCACGGGTCGCGAATTTTCGTAGCCCTTGAGCGCGGGCAGCTCGAACTCATCGATGCGCCTCTCGCCGCCGATGCCGTACATGATCTGCATGTTTTCCGGCCGCCCGGCGAGCGCGCACAGCACCCAATCGCGCCACGCGCGCGCCTCGTCGACGAGCCCGCCGTGCAAGAGCGCGGAGATCGTGTACGTCGAGTCGCGCACCCACGCATACCGATAGTCCCAATTCTTCGAGCCGCCGATCACCTCGGGCAGCGACGTCGTCACCGCTGCGACGCCCGCGCCCGACGGTGCGTAGGTGAGCGCTTCGAGGATCATCAGCGAGCGGCGCACCATCGCGGGATAGTCTGTCGTCGAAGCGATCCGTCCCGTAAATTCAGCCCACCACTGCAACGTTGCGTCGAGCGCCGCGTTCGGATCGACCGCCTCGGGCACGTCTTGATGCGATGGATACCAAGATAGTACGAACGAGCGCCGCTCGCCGGCGAGAACGGAAAACACCGCGCGCGGATCGTGATCGTCGATCGTGATGGGCACGTTGCAGCGCAGCGCCAGCGCGTCGCCGACGGCGGTCATCGTGCAGGCGTCACCGATCCAGCGCGTCCACGGCGGCAGATCGCCGTAACCGTAACGGGCGTCGAGCAGCATCTCGACCGGAACCTCGCCGTCGATGCCGTCGACGATGCGCACGATGTGCGGGCCGGGGTCGCGAAACGCGTGCATGAAATCCGTCACGCGGATCGTTCCGGTCGCGGTGACGTGCGTCGTCTCGAGTACCATCGTTTCGCCGCGGTACTTCCGCGTCGACGAGCGTACCTCGCCGGCGGGCGCGATGCGCCAGCGGCCGTTCGACGCATCGCCGAGCAGCGCGCAGAACACCGCGCCCGAATCGAAGCGCGGCAGACACAGCCAATCGATCGACCCGTCGCGACCGACGAGCGCGGCCGTGCCGCGATCGCCGATCAGCGCGTAGTCTTCGATTCGCAGGGCGTTACTTCGCCGCGCTTACCTGTGCGGCCGTCACGGCTGAGGCCTTATTGCCCCAAGCGCTGCGGATGTACGTGACCACGTCGGCGATCTGTTGGGGTGTCAGGTTGCCCTTCCAGGCCGGCATCGCTCCGCTGTACTTCGCGCCGTCCACGGTGATCGGCGTCGTGAGTCCGTTGTTCACGATCGCGATGACCGCATCGGCGGGTCCGGTAACCACCGGGTTGCTCTTCAGCGGCGGGAACACGTTGGGCGTCCCCGTGCCTTCGGCATTGTGACAGCCGGCGCAATTGGTGGTGTACACGGTCGCACCGGCACCCGCCGTGCTCGCCGTGACTTTGCCGCCGGCTCCGCCGTTCTTGGTCGTATCAACGGCGTACACGCCACCGGCCGTCGACGTCGTCGCAGCGGAAGCGTTGATGCCGTGCAGCATCTGTTGTTCTTGCACGTGATACTGGCCGACGAAGCTCAGAATGATCGCGCCGCCGAGCACGAGCCCGGTGCAGACCAGCACGACCGGCCGGCGCGAGAGGCGGCGGCTCGGATTCTTATCGATGAACGGTAACGCGATCAGCACGACGATGAGCAGCGTCGGGAAGATAATCGTCGCGAAGAGGCCGAGGAAATCGATGACGGCCGAGGGCAAATGCACGCTGCCGACGACGTCGAGCAGCGAGAACAGCGCCATGAAATACCACGCCGGATACGGTACGAACTGCGTGTTGTTCGGATCGGCCTTGGCGTCGAGCGGCGCCGGCGAGAACACGGCGAGCGCGAACACGATGACGAACATCGCGAACGACACGACCGTGTCCATGAACATCTGATCCGGCCAGAAGCGTCCCGGCTTGAGTTTGGGCATTTCATCGATCGGCGGACCGGCCGAACCGTTCCAGCGGAAGATCGCGAGATGCATGCCGACGAGCAGCACGAGCACCGCGGGCGTGAGCCACACGTGGATCCCGAAGAAGCGGTTGATCGTGAGGGTACCGATGCCCGAACCATCTTGGAGGAAGAGCAGCACCGCTTTGCCGGCGATCGGCGCCGAGCCCGCGATTTGAATCGCGACCTTGGATGCGAGCAGCGCATTGAGATCCCACGGCAGCAGGTAGCCGGTGAGACCCAGTACTAGCGTAACGATGAAGAGGATGACGCCGACGATCCACTGCAGTTCGCGCGGCTTTTTGTACGCGCCCCACAGCAGTACTTGCAGCATGTGCATCATCATGAACGCGATCATCGCGGTCGCGCCCCAATAGTGGAGCGAGAGGACGAGCCCTCCGGCCGGGACTTTCTCGATGATGTACTTCGTCGATTCCCACGCGGTGGCGGCCGACGGCGAGTAGTAGAACGTGAGGAAGATACCGGTTGCAATCTGCAACATCATCGCGAAGACGGTCGCGCTGCCGAATGCGTACCAGTAACTCGCACCGCCCGGAACGTCCTCAGTGAGGAACTCCGTGGTCATGGTGACGAAGCCGGTGCGTTGGTCGAGCCACTTTAACATGCTGCTACAACTTCTCCGGTCAGCCGATACGCAGGACGATGTGATCGGGTGTGTTCTGTTTGTATTCTATCCACGTTAGCTCGGCTTTGCCGCTAACGTCGCGCAGCGGCAATGGATCGAGCCCGCGCGGCGCGGGGCCTGCGATGTGCGTGCCGATATTCGTGAATTCCGAGCCGTGGCACGGGCAGATGAACTTGTTCTGCGCATCGACCCACGAGTAGCGGCAACCGAGGTGGGGACAGATCGGGCTGAAGATCGTGAAGCCCATGTAGGCGACCGGGTACGGGAGCTTGTCGGCCCCTTCGAACAGCTCCGGACGCTTGGCTTTGAAGTCGGCGTCGGTCGATTTGACCGCCCACACGAACTGCTCTTCATCCGCCGGCGGCAAGTAGCCGTCGACTTCGTGCAGGTTGAACGTGATCTTGATCGGCTTGTCGGTCGCCTTCTGCAAGGCCGCCCACTGATCGGCGCTGATCGGCGACCATTCGTTGCCGACGGCGTCGGCGGACGGTACGAGGGAAACGACTAGCGGAATCACGAGACCCAGCGAGATCACCCCGCCCAGGGCGAGCACGGCGTTGACCATGAAGGTCCGCCGGCTCTGCTCCTCCGGTGTCCCGGGGTCCTGATAAGACTCAGCGTGTGCCATTTCTCTCCCTCGACATGCGGCAGCGACCGCCATTGCCAAAACTATACGGCGTGGGCCGCACAAACTCTCGTACTTTCGTAGCGCCCGTTCCGCTGTTCCTCTCGTGGGCGCCGCTTGAGTCTTACGAGGAGCAGCTAACGACGATGGGCGGGCCCGCCGGGGCCGGGCGATCGTAGACGGCTACGTCGGGGTCGTCGCTGTAGGGCCGGCGCAGGGCCGCGAGGAGGCGGCGCACCGGCTCGTCGTCACCGGCTTGGGACGCGGCGATCGCTTCTTGGGCGAGGTGGTTGCGCAGCACGATCCGCGGGTTGACGGCGCTCATGGCCGCTGCGCGCTCGGCCGCCGGCCGTGCCTCGCGCTCGAGCCGTTGCTGGTAGCGGTCGATCCAGGCCGCCCCGTCGGCGGTGCCTCCGAGCGCCAGGTGGAGCGACTCGCGGTGAGCCGCGGCCAAGCCGCCGTCGCCCGGGGCCTCGGCCGCCGTACGAATGTCGGCGAGCATGCGAAACGTGCGTGTGAAGTCGGACTTCGCGGCGGCCATAGCGGCGCGCAGATCTTGCCCGAGCCGATCGTCTTCGGCTTCCGCGTTTGCGAGGCCGAGTTTGGCGCGGGTGCGGGTGAGAAACGCTTCGCGTAATACCGGCACATACGTTTTGACGATCGTCTCGAGCTGCGCGGGCTCGACGATGTTCGCCAGCGCATTGGCGAGCGCGTAACAATTCCAGAGTCCAATACCGGGCTGCTGATCGAACGCGTAGCGTCCGCTGTGATCGGTGTGATTGCAAATGTGGCCCGGCTCGTAGGCTTCCATGAAGCCGTACGGACCGTAGTCGAGTGTGAGGCCGAGAATCGAGAAATTATCGGTGTTCATCACACCGTGCATGAAACCGGCGCTCTGCCAATCGGCCATCAATCGCGCCGTCCGGTGCACGACGGCTTCGAAAAAGCGCGCATAGCGATCGTCACCGGCGCCGCATTCCGGATAGAACCGGTCGATGACGTAATCCGCGAGAATGCGGATCGCGTCGTGCTCGCCGCGCGCCGCGAAAATTTCGAACGAACCGAAGCGCACGAACGACGGCGCGAGGCGCACGACGATCGCCGCGGTCTCGATGCTCTCGCGATACACTGCTTCGTCGTTTGCGACCATGGCGAGCGCGCGCGTCGTCGGAATGCCCAGCGCGTCCATCGCTTCACTCGCAAGAAATTCGCGAATGGTCGAACGCAGGACGGCGCGTCCGTCGGCGTGTCGTGAGTACGCCGTTTGTCCTGCGCCCTTGAGCTGAATCTCCCACGGTTCGCCGCGTTTGTTCGTGATCTCGCCGAGTGCGATCGCACGGCCGTCGCCGAGTTGCCCGGCCCACACGCCGAACTGATGGCCGCCGTAGAGCGCTGCAAACGGCTGCATGCCGCGAAGTATTGCCGTGCCGCTCGCGATCCGGATGAACTCCTCGCGCGTCAGCTCGCTGGCGGGCAAATCGATCAGCGCCGCCGCGTCGGGGCTCACGGCAACGAGCCGCGCGTCTTCCAGGCCGCTCGGCGTACGCGTCTCGTAAAAGCGCTCGCCGAGGCCGGCAAAGGCGTTGCTGAAGATCAGGTCTTCGAGGGCGATTTCCGGGGACGACGCGATGGCCATTGTGGCGTTTCAACCCTGCAGCGGGTCCGATCCGTTGCGGCCAGGCGTGGTCCTCGAATCGGGGAAAGAGGCACCTATGAGACCGTTTTTGCTAGGCGTACTGAGCGTTATCGTGGTCCTCGCTGTGGGGGGCTTCGCAGTCGTTTGGTTCGGTTGGTTTCCGGCGGCAGCCGACGCTCCGCCGCCGTTTCCCGGGGAGAAATGGGCCGCCAACCGCGTGGTCAAGGAGAACATCGCACGCGAAGAGCCGCAGCCGCCGTATCCGTTCGGGCCGTCCACCGATGCCCTCGTCCTGGCCGGTGCGAAACTCTATATGACGAATTGCTCGGTCTGCCACGGCAGTGCGGGCAGCAAAGAATCCAATGTCGCGAAAGGCCAGTACGTTCCCACGCCGCAGTTCACCAAGCACGGGGTCGACGATGACCCCGAGGGTGAGACGTACTGGAAGATCGAGCACGGCTACCGCATGACCGGCATGCCGTCGTTCAAAGGATCGCTCTCGGAAGAGCAGATCTGGCAGATCACCTACTTCCTCAAACGCGGCATGTCCAATCTACCGCCGGCCGCCGACGCCGTCTGGCATCAAACGCACGGCGACTAACGATTGTGGCTGTCCCTCGACTACGCTCGGGATGAAAGATCGCGAACAGCGTGGCTTTCTATGTCATCCCGAGCGTAGTCGAGGGACAGCCAGGATCAGGCTACATTTTGTAGCTGTGGAGGCCGCTGATCCAGATGTTTACGCCGAGATAACAGAACATGATCGAGGCGAAGCCGACGATGCTGACCCAGGCACCGCGTTCGCCGCGCCAGGCGCTGCGCGTGTGCAAGTGCATGAACGATGCGTAGATGATCCACGAGAGAAGTGCGGCGGTTTCTTTCGGATCCCACTGCCAATAAGCGCCCCACGCTTCGTTGGCCCACATCGCGCCGGTGATGATGCCGACGCTGAGCAGCACCAGACCAATTGCGATGATGCGGTAGGTGAGCATGTCGAGGCGTGCCAGTGACGGTAATCCGGCCAGCCACAGGGCGAACGGATCGCCGGCGGCGGCTGCTGCGGCGACGGCGGGCGTTTCCGTCCGCGACGCGCTGCTCGTAAGGCTCTCGATCGGCGGCGCGGCTACCGACATGCTGACGTTGCCCGCCCCGCCGGCAGCGCTCGCCTGCACCATGCGAGTGCCCGATTTGAAACGCCGTTCGCCATAGGCCTTGAACAAGTAGAGCGACGACACGACGAACGCGACCATGAACGACGCGTACGACGACACGACGATCGGCACGTGCACTTTGATCCAGTACGACTGCAGCGCGGGAACGGCGGGCATGTATCCCTCGTTCCACGTCGTCGCGTAGCCGAATGCGATCGCGCTGATGCCGAGTACGCCGCCGCCGATCAGCCACAGATCGTATTTCGAGGCAAAGATGATGTAGATCAGCACGCCGAGGCCGCTGAAGAGCGAGAGCGAGCCATAGAGATTGGTGAGCGGCCAGACGCCGGTCATATTCCAGCGCGTTCCGAGTTCGACGAATTGCATCGCACATGCGAGGCACGCCAAGATCATGCCGGCGCGCTGCAGCAGCGGCGTGCGCATCAGGAAGTAGCCGATCAAGACGAGGGTCCCCACCACGTAGAGTGCGAGGGTGAGAACGACGAGGTTGTGGTCGATGGCAACTTTGAGCGGATCGAGCATGCGGTGCTTCCTAACTGGCCTGGGGCGTGCGGCGTAGGGCTTCGACGATCTCGCGGAAGCGATCCTCGAAAATATCGTACCCTTTGACGGTGGTGGCGGCAATGCCGACGTCCCACGAGTTCGCCGCGCCCGTCACGACGACATAGAGCCGCGCGGGCAAGAGGTAGAACGAGATGCAGAGTCCCAGCACGAGCACGATCGAGCCGATCAGCACCAGCGGAATGCCCGGATCGTAGCGGTACTGGAAGCCGGAGTAGAGCGTGTATTTCTGCGGCGTGAGGGCGTAGCCCGCGCCGAGGTCGAGTGCCTTGCCGAGCGGCACCATCACGCTGCCGAGCGGAGCATCACCGTCGAAGGCTTCGAGCACGACGCCGGGATCGTTCGGCCGCGGATCGCGTCCCGCTTCGCCGGTGCGGCGGTCGATCGTGCCGACGAACGAGCGGTACTGAATCGCGCGCGACGTGCCCGGAATATCGAACGACTCGCCTTCCTTGGCCGGACCGTTCGGCGGACCGGCGATGACGTGGCCGTCTTTGGTGAGCACGAACGTGATGCCGAAGCCGTACGTCGCTTGATACACCTTCACGCCGTCGACATCGTAGGGTTGGTTCACCCGGATGACGGCATCGTGCGGGACGCCGTCTTTGCCGGTGACGATCGCGTGCGAAACGTAATCGATCGGCTGATAGACGACGCCGCTCTTCGTAGCGATCGGATCGATGCGATAGCCGAACTGCTTGAGCGCAACCGTCGCACCGGTTTGCGGAATCGTCGCCGTCGTGCCGGAGAGCACCGTGAACTGGCCGCTGTAGCCGCTCGCCCAATAGATCGTCGTGCCGGCTGCAATGATCACGAAACCGATGTGGGCCACGAGCACGCCGCGGCGCGCCCAGTTATGCTTGTCGACGAACGACCACTCTTCACCACCGAATTCGCGCTTGCGAATCTGCCAGCCGCGTTCGGCGAAGAACGCCTGGATGCGAGCGCGCACGTCGTGCTCTTCGCCTTCGACGTGGACCGATGCGTGCAGCGGGATCTTGTCGATCTTCACGGGCCGCAGCGCCGGCAGTCGCGCCGGGATGACGCGCCGGAACGTAGCGACCGTCATCGAGATCAGGATTAGGCCGATGATGCCGAGGTAGGCCGGCGAGTGGTAGATGTTATCGAGGTGCAGGCGCAACACGATGCGCGCGAGCGCGGGCGTGTAATTTTGCCAGTAGAAGTCGGCGCCCTTATCCTGATCGACGATCACGCCGATGAGCGTGAGCACGCCCCACACCGCGAACAGTGAGACGGCGAAGAGAATGTTGGCGAAAAGAACGAGGAACTCGTGAACGAGCTCCTGCACCCCGCCTAGGGTGTTGCGTCGGAGCGTTTCCACGATTTCTCTAGTAGCACGATGATCCAGATCGAGCTCTCGAAGAGCACGTACATCGGTCCGGCCAGCAGCACCATGGTAATCGGGCTACCGTCCGGAGCGAGCACCGCACCCACGACCATCATGCCGAAGCCGATGTATTTGCGGTTCTTCCGCAGCATATCCGAATTGATCAGGCCGATGCGCGCGAGCAGCACCATGATGACCGGCGTTTGAAAGATCAGCGCGAATGCGAGGAAGAGCAACAGCACGAGGTTGATCGTCGACTCGATCCCAAACGTCGCTTGCGCGATCGTGCCGGTGATGAAGAGTAAGCCGCCGATGACGCGCTTGATCACGATGAAGTGCGCGAACGCGATGCCGGCGGCGGCCAGCACGATCGACGGCGCAATATAGATGTACACCGCTTTGCGCGTTTTCGGATGGATCGCCGGAACGACGAACATCCACACCTGATAGAGGATGACGGGCAGGCCGATCACGATCGCGATGTAGATCGCAAACTTGAAGATCGCCCAGACGGCATCGGCCGGCCCGAACGCATTGAGCGTCACGTGCGGGAAGTACGTGCGGGCGATGATCGGGATCAGCTGCTGGGCGGGCCACAGTGCGAGGATGGCGACGCCGAAGATCGTGCCGGCGCAAACGAACAGCCGTTGCCGGAGCTCCCGCAGGTGCTCCGTGAACGGCATCTCTTTCTGATCCCACTCTGAATCGTCCGACCCACCGGAGGTGGGTGGACGCGCCGCCAGCATGCTCGCGGGGGGCCTAGCTCGCGTGCGGAGGTGCGGTTGTGGTCGGGATGCCCGTGCCGCTTACCGGTTCGGGTGTTACCGGCGTGCCGGCGGCGGTTGCCGTCGTGACGTTGGCTTCGGCCGTCTTGCGGGCTTCGTCGCGGGCGCGCTCCGCGGCGACGTCGGCCTCGGCCTGTCCGATCATGAACTCTTTCTTGGCCTGACCGGCACTCTTGGCGAGCTTCGGCAGCTTGTCGGCGCCGAAGAGCAGGATGGCCACGCCGACGACGGCGGCGATTTCCATAGGTGAAAACATAACGTACTCCTAGCCTACCACGGGCAATTCAGTTCGCGGAGAGCAATGCGTCGGCAACCGCGACAAACTCCGCGCGGGCCGGTGCATTTCCGATCGGTGCGAGCGAGGCCTTAGCACGTTCGAGATACTCGGCGATCGCCGCCTTCGTCTTCTCGAAGCCCCCTTGCCTTGCTATCCCGGTGATAACGCCGGCAATCCGCCCCGGCGTCGTATCGTCGTCGGCGTAGAAACGTTCCACGTCGGCACGGAATTCCAGGTCCCCGCCGGCCAGGGCGAGGATCAGCGGAATCGTGATCTTCTTTTCGGTGAGGTCGTTGCCGACCGGTTTGCCCAGCGCGCTCTCGGTTGAGGTCATGTCGAGCAAATCGTCTTGCATCTGGAACGCGATGCCGTAGGCCGAGCCGAACTCGCGCAGCGCCGCGATCTTGAGCGGCGTACCGCCGGCGGCAATCGCGCCGCATTCGGCCGAGCTCGCGAACAGCCGGGCGGTTTTCTTGGCCGCGATTTCGACGTACTCGGCGACGGTGAGGTCGAGGTTGCCGAGCGAACGCAACTGCAGCACTTCGCCGTCGGTGATGTCGGCGAGCGTTGCGCTCAAGATGTGCGGGATCGGACGATCGTAGGTTGCCGTGACGTTCTTGAAGATCCACGCGAAGAGGTAGTCGCCGGCGAGCACGCTCACGCGATTGCCGAAGTCGACGGCCGTTGCGTTGACGCCGCGGCGCGTATCGGCGTTGTCGACGACGTCGTCGTGAATGAGCGTCGCGACGTGGATGAGTTCCATGTACGCGGCGAGCGGCAGATGTTCGCGTACGTCGATCGCGCCGATCGCCGATGCGCCGAGCAGCGTGAAGCGCGGACGCAACCGCTTTCCACCGGCGTCGAGCATGCGCCGCACGGCTTCGGTAATCAGCGCGTTATCGGTGGAAAACGAGTTGTGGAAGAAGTCTTCCACCATACCGTAGAGATCGTGATCGCTGGTCACACGTTCGAGCACTAAGCCACTCCCACGTGCGCGGCGATTGCGCCGCCGCCCAGCCGAACGTAGCGGACCTCGGAGAAACCGGCGGTGCGAAAACGCGCGGCGAGTTCGTCCGCATCGGGGTAATTCGTCAGCGAATTCGGCAGGTACGTGTAGGCGGATTTCGATCCGCCGACGATTCCGCCGACCAGCGGCACGAGACCGTAAAAGTAGAGGTTGAACAAACGGCGGAACAGCGGGTTCGGCGCTTTGGAAACATCGAGGTTCACCAAGCGCGAGCCGGGCTTGAGGACGCGGCGCGCTTCGCGCAGCGTAGCGACGATGTCGACCACGTTGCGCATCGAGAAACCCATCGTCGCTCCGTCGAAGGTTGCGTCGGCGAAGGGTAATGCCATGACGTCGCCTTCGACGAACGTCGTGCGGCCCGCGCGGTCTTCGCGCTGCGCGCGGCTGCGGGCGCCGTCGAGCATCGGCGCACAAAAATCGGTACCGGTGACTTCGAGCGTCGGGTCGGTTTTGACGAGGTGGAACGCGAGGTCGCCGGTGCCGCAGCAGAGATCGAGGATGTGGCCTCCATGCGGCGCCGCGAGTTCGGCCACCGCACGCTTGCGCCAGCCCTCATCCGCGCCGGCGGTGAGCAGCTTGTTGGTCGCGTCGTAGCGCGGTGCGATCTCCGCAAACATCTCGCGGACGTAAAGTGCCTTATCCATTTGAACCGACCCGATTCGTTCGCCAAAGTGAGGGTTCTTCACTTTGGGCTTGCCGCCGGTATCGCCGGGGGTGAGAGGCAAGCATGATTGCCCTCGATACCGCGGCCGGCTTTGTACGAACGCTCGAAACCGCGCGAGCGATTGCCCTGACGGCCTATACCCTGCGCTCGGGCGGGGTGCTCGACGCCCTCGTGGCCGCTGCCCACCGCGGCGCCGACGTGCATGTCCGGCTCGAGCGCGATCCGCTCGACGATGCGGCCGGGACGCTGCACGCGGCCAACGCCGCCTCGATCGCCGCCCTGCGGGCGGCTGGGGCGAGCGCCGAGGCAACCGGGCCAGGCGAGGCGATCCTTCATCTTAAAGCGGCAGTGGTCGATGGGGTGGCGTGGCTCGACGACCGGAATTGGGCCACCGGGGGTGCCGAGCGCATCCTCCGGGACAGCGACGCTGACGACGTCGCGGCCGTGAAGGCGGCCGTGGCCGGAGGACCGGGAGCCGACGGGCACCTGGCGACCACCAAATCCGGGGCCCAGCGGCTGGAGGCCGACGTGATCGGCCGGGCCGGCCCGGGTCCGCTGGTGCTGGAGAGCGAGTCGTTCGGCAACGGCACGATCTACAACGCGCTCCTTCATCGAGCCGAGGCCCATCTGCCCACCCGCTTGATCGTCGCGGGCCGCGAGGTCGCGGAGGCCGGGAACCGCACCGAGCGCGCGCATTTGGCGCACTTGGCCGCCCTCGGGGTCGAGGTGCGGGTCGGCAACCCGAAAAGCGGCGACCTCGACGAGAAACTGGCCGTTGCCGGCGACGACGGCTGGGTTGGCTCGGCCAACGCAACGTACGCGCGCGGCGCCGCGGGCGCGCAGCGCGACTGGGGCATGGCAACCCGAGAGCCTGTCATCGTGGACGGCTTGCGTACGGCCTTCGAACGCAACTGGTCACGGGCGGTGGCGCTCGCCGAGGTCATCGGGCCCGCGACGACACAATGATCGGACGATGCCTGGAACGACGTACGATTACATCATTGTCGGCGCGGGGTCGGCGGGCTGCGTGCTGGCCAATCGCCTGAGCGAGGATCCCGCAACGAGCGTGCTCTTGCTCGAAGCCGGCGGCGACGATTCGCATCCGTATTTGCGCGTGCCGATCGGCGTGGGCAAACTGCACCAGCACCGGATGTTTGATTGGGGCTACAACACCCTCGTCGAAGAGGGCATGGCCGGACGCGAACTGATGACGCTGCGCGGCAAAGTGCTCGGCGGATCGTCGTCGGTGAACATGATGGCGTTCACGCGCGGTTCGGCGGGCGACTTCGACCGTTGGTCGCGCAACGGCGCAACCGGCTGGTCGTTCAACGAAGTGCTGCCGTATTTCAAGCGCGTCGAGACGTGGGAAGGCGGCGAAACCGCGCTGCGCGGCGGATCGGGTCCGGTCGCCGTCGAGTCGAGTAAATCGAACGACCCGCTCGACGACGCGATGCGCGCGGCCGCGGTCGCATCGGGCTATCCGCTGACGGCCGATTATAACTCCGATACGGTCGGCTTCGGCCCCACGCAGTTCAGCATTCGCAACGGCCGTCGCGCGTCGGCATCGCGCGCGTATCTTCGAGGCATCATGCAACGCCCGAACCTCACGGTTCTGACGCACGCGGAAGCCAATCGCGTGTTGCTCGACGGCACGAAGGCCTACGGCGTCGAGTACGTGCGCAACGGCGAAACCGTGCGCGCCGAAGCGCAGCGCGAAGTGCTCTTGAGCGGCGGATCGTTCAACTCGCCGCAACTGCTGATGCTCTCGGGAATCGGCCCGGCGGATCACCTCCGAGAGATGGGCATCGAGCCGATCGCCGCGCTCCCGGTCGGCGACAACCTGCAAGATCATCTCAAGGGTGTGCTGCTGTGGAAGCGACGTTTGCCGCACGGCCCGTTCCATCGCTTCCTGCGCTACGATCGCGTGGCGCTCGCCATGGTGCAGGCGTACGTGTTCGGCACGGGACCGGCGACCGTGATGCCGCTCGGCATGCAGGCGTTCATCAAAACGAGTCCCGACCTCGAAGTGCCGGATATAGAGTTCATGCCGCGTGGCGCACCGATCGGCGCGGCCCCGCATTTCCCCGGTCTTTTGAAGGCGTACACCGACCAGTTCGGGATAGACCCGGTCATCCTGCACCCGGAGAGCCGTGGTACCGTGCGCTTGACGTCAACGGATCCGCGCGCGCGCGTGCGCATCCAGTATAACTACTTCTCCGCGCCGGCCGATATTGCCAAGATGCGTCAGGGCTTCCGCCTCGCGCGCGAGATAGGCAATCAGCCGGCGCTCGATGCGTTCCGTGACGTCGAACTCACCCCCGGACCGAACGTCACCAGCGATGCCGACATCGATGCGCATCTGCGCCGCACATCGACAACGGTGAGCCATCCGGTGAGCACATGCCGCATGGGCACCGGTGAGAATTGCGTCCTCACGCCCGATCTGCGCGTACGCGGTATCGAAGCGTTGCGCGTCATCGACGCTTCGGCGTTTCCCGATCTCGTCTCAGCGCACACGAACGCCGCGGTCTTCATGCTCGCGGAAAAGGCAGCCGACCTCATTCGCGGCCGCGCGATCGCTTAGCGTTCGGCCGCGATTAACGTATCGAGCATGCGCCGCGCCTGGATCTGCGCGGCGTCGGCGCGAATGTTGTGTAAGCCGGCGATCGAGCCGGCGTTGAGGTTCCGCTGCTGCGCTTCGAGTAGTTCGCTATCCTCGAGAAACGTTTCGCGCGACCCTTCGTAGAGGAGCTGCGAGAGCGCTTCATCGTCGATGCCGAAGTTGCGCGCGAAACTGAAGAAGTAGTGCGTCGAGGTATCCGTTTCGGGCGTGAGCAAGTGGTTCGACCACATCGAAATGCCTTGCGAGCGATCGCCCTCCGGTGCGCCGGTGCCGGCCTTCGCGCAGCCGATGTCGAGATATACGACCGACGGCGGGTGCCAGGTGGCGAATTGCCAGCGGTCCACATCCTCGGTAAAGTTGCCGGCGGCAGCGAACAGCGGCGGCGGCTTGAAACCCAGCATCCAGCGGCCGGCGCGCACGCCGTCCGGCAGAATCTCCATGTTCTGCGGCGTCGTCGCTTCGCGCGGGTCGCCCGCGAGGGTGCGTTTGTGCAAGTAGCTCACGTGCGTGAGGTCGAGCAAGTTGTCGGTGAGCAGCTGATAGTTTGCGTTGAGGTGCAGATAGCCGGGCGTGATGCGCCAGGCCGGGTCGTCGAGCCACGCGAGGTCGGGAATAGCTGCGGCGTCGGCCTTCGCGGGCTCGCCCATCCAAATCCACGCAACGTTCCAGCGCTCGACGACGGGATAGCTCCGCACGCGCACGTCGTTCGGCACGTGCGCTTGCCCCGGAATCTCGACGCACGCACCGGTGCGATCGAACTTCAGGCCGTGATAGCCGCATTGCACGACGCCGTCCTCGAGAACGCCGCGCGAGAGCGGAGCCGCGCGGTGGCAACAGCGGTCTTCGAGTGCCGCGACGCTGCCGTCGCTCGTGCGGAAGAGGACGACCGGCTCGTCGAGCAGGCGGCGCGGTAAGAGCGCCGCATCGATATCTTTGGACCAGCCCGCCGCGTACCAGCAATTTCGTAAAAACATCATCGCCCTCGGGTGCGACTACTACCGCAAAAGTGTGGAACGGCCCTTGGCGAGAAGCTTCCCGCTATGAGCGCTGCAACACAATACGATTACGTCATCGTCGGCGCCGGTTCGGCGGGCTGTGTTCTCGCGAATCGGCTCACGGAAGATCCCGCGACCAGCGTCCTGCTGCTTGAAGCCGGCGGTGCCGACGCGCACCCGTACATCAGCGTCCCCATCGGTCTCGGCATGCTCGCGAAGCATCGGATGTTCGATTGGATGTACGACACCGTCGTCGAAGACGGCCTGGCCGGCCGCGTGCTGCCGATCCCGCGCGGCAAAGTGCTCGGCGGTTCCTCGTCGATCAACTACATGGCGTTCACGCGCGGCAATCCGGGCGACTACGACCGGTGGGCGCGTAACGGCGCGACCGGCTGGTCGTGGAACGACGTGTTGCCGTACTTCAAGCGGCTCGAGACATGGGAAGGCGGCGAGACGGCGCTGCGCGGTGGTTCGGGTCCGATCGGCGTCGCGCGCGCGTCGACGACCGATCCGCTGTTCGATGCGATGTTTGCAGCCGCGAAGGCAGACGGCTACCCGCTCACTGACGACTACAATTCGCAGACCGTTGGGTTCGGCCGCACGCAAGTCAGCATTCGTGACGGGCGTCGCTCGTCGACGTCCGCGGCGTATTTGCGCGGCATCATGCGCCGCCCGAATCTCACCGTACTGCAACATGCGTTGGCCCACCGCGTTCTGTTCGATGGAACGACGGCGCACGGGGTTGAGTATGCGCGCGACGGCGCGACGCTGCTAGCCGAAGCACGTGGCGAAGTCATTCTGTGTGGTGGAGCGTTCAACTCCGCGCAATTACTCATGCTCTCCGGAATCGGACCGGCCGATCATCTACGTGAATTCGGGATCGCGCCGATCGCCGATCTACCGGTCGGCAATAACTTGCAAGATCACCTCAAGGCGGAGACGCTCTGGAACCGGCTCAGCCCCGGTCACTTCCACCGAATGATGCGCTACGATCGGGCCGCCGTCGCGATGGCACAGGCGTATCTTTTCGGGAGCGGGCCGGCAACGGCACTGCCGTTCGGCATCCAGGCGTTTATCAAGACACAGCCGGAGTTGGATGTTCCCGATATCGAATTTCTCGTGCGCAGTGCACCGATGACCGCCGGGCCGTGGTTTCCCGGGGTCTTACCCGCGTACGACGACGGTTTTAGCGTTTCGCCCGTCGTGTTACATCCGAAGAGCCGCGGTGAAGTGCGGTTGGCCTCGACCGACCCGCGCGCACCGGTGCGCATTCACCACAATTTCTTGACCGAGCCCGACGACATCGCAACGCTGCGCGACGGTTTGCGGCGCGGGCGCGAGATCGCGGCTCAGCCGGCACTCGATCCGTATCGCGGCGTGGAGGTGCTGCCCGGACCGGGCCTGCAGTCCGACGCCGAACTTGACGCGTACATCCGCGCTACGACGACGACCGTAAGTCATCCGGTCAGCACGTGCCGCATGGGCACCGATGCCGAATCGGTCCTCGACCCCAAACTCCGCGTGCGCGGCGTCGAAGCGCTGCGCGTGGTCGATGGTTCGGCGCTGCCCGATCTCGTCTCCGCGCACACGAACGCGTGCATCATCATGATGGCGGAAAAGGCCGCCGACATGATTCGCGGCCGAACGCTATAGGTTGAAGAACCTTGTCGCTGTCGCGGTCGTGGCCGCGAGGACGGCGGCACGTTCGATGCCCAAGACGGCGGCGACCGCGCTTGCGCTCTCGAGCACGAAGGCCGGTTCGTTCCGCTTGCCGCGATAGGGAATCGGTGCGAGGTAGGGGCAGTCGGTTTCCATCACGATCGCTTGAAGGCCAACGGCACGCACGGCTTCGCGCAAGCCCTCGGCGGTCTTGAACGTGATCACGCCGCCGATGCCGAGCAGCATGCCGAATTCATCGACGAACGTGCGCGCTTGTTCGGCATCGCCGGTGAAACAATGAATCACCCCGCGCATCGTCGCGCGGTCCCACGTTTCGCGCAAGATGGCGACGAAGTCGTCGTAGGCTTCGCGCTGATGGAAGACGACGGGTAGCGCCACTGCGCGGGCGTAGGCGATCTGGTCGCGCAGCACGCGGCGCTGATCTTCGGCCGGGCTATGATTGTAGTGGTAATCGAGCCCGGTTTCCCCGATCGCGACGATGGGCACGCCCGCGCCGGCGCGCAGCGCGTCGAAGGCGGCGGCGATATCGCCCGGCGCATCCTTGGCTTCGTGTGGATGGATGCCGATCGTCGCGAGCAGCCCGTACGTCTCAGCGGTGCGGATCGCGCGTTCGCTGTCGGCTACGTCGCAGCCGATCGTCACGATCGTCTCCACGCCCGCGGCGCGCGCACGCGCGATCGTGGCCTCGCGGTCATCGTCGAATTGCGGGTCGTGAACGTGGGCGTGCGTATCGATCATGGCGGTATGTATAGCTTCCGCTCGGAACGGAAGATTCCGCGGACCCGGACGGCGAACTCCCCCAGCCCGTGAAATCGTTCCGTGAGATCGCCGCCGCAGCGTTCCACCTTGCCCGGCCGCTCACCGGCGATGGCGGCAATCTCGACGCCGAGCAGCTGCGTGAGGAAATGGCCGCCTGCATCGAGGGCAAGGGCGGCGACATTGCGACGCGCAACCGGACCATGCAGATCGGCGCGCGTTACGCGACGCTGACCGCCCCGGCGCGCCAGCGCTTCTTCGATGTCCTCGCCGGCTTCGATGTCGATCGCGATGAAGTCAATATCGCGATCGCCGGTGTGGAACACGCCCTGGACGCTGCCGATCGCGCGGATGCCGAACGCCGGCTGCGCGCGGCGCTCGTTCCGCCGCGCGTGCGGTTGTTGCGCGCGTTCAACAGTCTGCCGAGCGGCGTGAAGTTTCTGGTCGAAATGCGCGCCGATTTGCTCGACCTCGTGAAGACGGCGCCCGAACTGCGCCCGCTCGAGACGGACCTCAAGGAACTGCTCGCGTCGTGGTTCGATCTAGGCTTCCTCGACATGCGCCGCATCTCGTGGGACGCGCCGGCGTCACTGCTCGAAAAACTCGGCCATTACGAAGCCGTGCACGAAGTCCGCGGCTGGCTCGACTTGAAGAACCGGCTCGACGCCGACCGCCGCTGTTTTGCGTTCATGCATCCCGCAATGCCCGATGAACCGCTGATCTTTGTCGAAGTGGCGCTTACGACCGAAATGACCGGTGAGATGGCGTCGCTGCTCGATCAGCGCGCGCCGACCACGGATCCGGCGCAAGCGACCAACGCGATTTTCTACTCGATCTCGAACTGCCAGCGCGGACTCGACGGCATCAGCTTCGGCAACGCGCTGATCAAGCGCGTCGTCCAGGAGCTCGCGCATGAGTTCCGCCACCTGCGCACGTTCGTGACGCTCTCGCCGATGCCGCGCTTTCGCGAATGGGTCGAAACGCAAGGCGGTTCCGACGGCGCGGCCGAGGGGCTCAAAGCGATGTTCGTCAATCGCGGCTGGTCGCGCGATCCCGGTGCTGCCGCAACGCTGAAGGTGCCGCTGATGCAACTTGCGGCGCACTATTTGCTCGAGGCCAAGCGCGGCAAGCGCGCGTTCGATCCGGTCGCGCAGTTCCATCTCAGCAACGGCGCGCGCCTCGAACGGATCAACTGGCTCGCCGATACGTCGGCTAAAGGGATGCGCGAGTCGGCGGGCATGATGGTGAACTACCTCTACCGCCTCGATCAAATCGACGACAACCAGGTCGCCTACATGCTCGACGGCCGCATCGTCGCAAACCCGCACGTCACGGCACTGCTCGCGCCCCCGCGCCGCCCTGCAACAGGGCCACCGCTGCCGCATCGTTAGATGCGGAAAGCGCTCGCCGGAGCGTTTGCATTCGCGCTGCTCCTGGCGGCGCCGCCATCATCGCGGGCCGATGAGCGCGAACTGCGCGTCGCGCTGACGCAAGAGCCCGGAACGCTCTCGCCGATCGTCGGAACGTTAGCGATCGAGGCAGACCTGGTGCAGTTTCTGTTCAGCGGATTGACGCGCTACGACGATCGCGGCAACCAGGTGCCGGATCTCGCCGTGCGCGTTCCAACGCTCGCCAACGGCGACATCGCGCGCGACGGACGTTCGATCACCTATCACCTTGTACGCAACGCGAAATGGCACGACGGCGTCCCGGTGACGTCGGCCGACATCGCGTTCACCTTCGCCGCGTTGATGAACCCCAAGAACAACGTCGCGGTCACCAGCCCGTACGACAAGATCGCGCGCGTTGAGACCCCGGATGCCTACACGGCGAAGATTATCCTCAAGCAACCGTGGGCGCCGGCGATCGACGCGTTCAGCGACCGGATCGGCGGCGCGATCGTTCCCGCGCATTTGCTCGCGAAGGAGCCCGATCTCAACCATATCGACTTCAACGCCGCCCCCATCGGAAGCGGTCCGTACACGTTCGTCGCGTGGCACCGCGGCAGCGACATCGTGCTCGCGGCAAACCCCTCGTACTTCCGCGGCGCGCCGAAGATCGGCCGGGTGGTGATTCGCTTCCTGACGAGCGACAACACGATGCTGATTGCGATTCGCTCGCACGAACTCGATGAAGCCGACCGGCTCAACATCTCGACGTTCACGAACCTCGGCACGGTCGACGGCATGCTTCCGGCAACCAACACGCAGTCGTTTTGGGAGCATCTCACGTTCAACACGCGCCGAGCCCCGGTCGACGACCGGCGCGTGCGGCTCGCCCTGTGCTACGCCTTCGACGTGCGCGACTTGCTTGCGAAAGTATCGCACGGATTGGGAGCGCTCGGGCCGACGAACCAAAACCCGCGCACGCCGTGGTACAACCGCAAGCTCACGAGCTATCCGTACGATCCGGTAAAGGCGGGCCGATTACTCGATGATGCAGGCTGGAAGATGGGACCGGACGGCGTGCGCGTCAAGGCGCGGCAACGCCTCGCGATTTCGTTGAGTTTTCCGGCCGGAAACATCAATCGCGACCAGACCGGCGTACTGCTTCAGCAGCGCTGGAAGCAGATCGGCGTCGATACATCGATCAAGACCTATCCGCCGTCGACGTTCTTTGCGCAGGCAGCGAACGGCGGTCCGTTCTACGGCGGCAAGAACGACGTGACGCTGGCGGCGTTCGTACAAGCCGTGCCCGATCCGAACGGCATCTCGGTGAACACCGCCGATGCGATCCCTCCGCACGGCAACAATCTTTCGTTTTACGACAACCCGGAACTGACGCGGCTCGAAAACGATGCGGCGTCCACGCCCGTCTTCGCCCGGCGCAAGGCGCTCTACGATCGCATTCAGGAGATCGAGCTGCGCGAACTCCCGTACTACACGTTGCGCTGGTCGGAGATCACCAATATGCGCAGCACACACCTCGACGGCGTGCGCCCCGGCATCGTCGGCTCAACATTCTGGAATGTCGCCGACTGGACGTTCCGTTAGTACGTCGTCCCCCATTTGTCAAATGGGATGCTATGCGGCGGGTGGATCTAGACGCGGAAACAGTGCGTCGCCTGGTGCGGTTTGCGTGTTGGCGGCGAGGCTTCCCCAGCGGAGTTGTTCTTGCCAGCGCACGTTCGGGGTTTCGGGGAGGCCGAGCTGCTGCCACATCTCCGTTGCCTTCGTCGGCATGAACGGATAGATGAGGATCGCTACGAAGCGCAAGCCTTCGCACAGGTCGTAGAGCAGCGCGTCGAGTTCGACGCCGCGGTCGTGTTTGTAGAGGTCCCACGGTTTGCGGTCGTCGATCTCGCGGTTGAGCGCCGTGATCAGTCCCCATATCGTGTCGAGCGCCTCGCGAAAGCGCATCGCCATCACGTGCTCGTGGACTTCCGCTCCGATATCGGCGAAGCGGTCGCCGAGCGTCGACTCGCTTGCTGCGGGCACGAGGCCGTTGCGATATTTGGTGAGCATCGCGAGCGAGCGGCGCAATAAATTTCCGAGATCGTTGCCGAGATCGGAGTTGTGGCGCAGCCGGAGTTTCTCGAACGAGATCGAGAAGTCGCTGCCGAACGGCGCCTCGCGAAAGAGAAAATAGCGCACGGCATCGGCGCCGAATTGGTCGACGAGGTTGAACGGGTCGACGACGTTGCCTTGGCTCTTTGACATCTTCTCGCCGTCGGTGAGCAGCCAGCCGTGCGCGAACACGCGCATCGGTTCCGCGAGTCCCGCGGACCAGAGCATCGCGGGCCAGATCAACGTGTGAAAGCGCGCGATCTCTTTGCCGATCAGATGCATGCCCGGCCAGTAGCGCGTCATCAAGCCGCTCTCATCGGGATAGCCGAGCGCGCTGATGTAGTTGATCAGCGCGTCGAACCACACGTAGAGCACGCCGCCGCCGGGCAGCGGGATGCCCCAGTCGATCGTCGAGCGCGAGATCGAGAGGTCGTCGAGACCGCCCTCGAGCGTCCGCATCATCTCGTTATAGACGGATTGCGGGCGCAAGAACTCGGGCTTCGCTTTGAAGTGCGCGATCAGGCGATCCGTATAGGCGGAAAGTTTGAAGAACCAGTTCTTTTCGGAGAGCCACTGCACTTCGCGCCGGCACTCCGGATTCGGACAGCGTCCATCGACGAGCTTTGCTTCGGGCCAGAACGTCTCGTCGTTCGTGCAGTACCAGCCCTCGTACGTGCCTTCGTACACGTCGCCGTTCGCGCGCATCTTTTCGAACAGCGCGAGGCACGCGACGCGATGGCGCGGTTCGGTCGTGCGAATGA
This sequence comes from Candidatus Lustribacter telmatis, assembly GCA_003164045.1. GTDB lineage: Bacteria > Vulcanimicrobiota > Vulcanimicrobiia > Vulcanimicrobiales > Vulcanimicrobiaceae > Lustribacter > Lustribacter telmatis. The sequence continues at coordinate 202,384 of PLRU01000071.1, read as the reverse complement.
AATCGGAGAACTGCGCGTCGAACGCCGGCGCAAGCGACTGCCATTGCGGCGCGAGCTCATCGACGTACGCCTGCGGCGTCTTGCCGGCGGCTTCCGCCGCTTGCGCGACTTTCTGTCCGTGTTCGTCGGTGCCGGTGAGCGAGCGGGCCTCGCCGTCCCACGCCCGTGCCGTGCGGGCGAGGATATCGGCTGCGATCGTCGTGTAGGCGTGGCCGATGTGCGGCGTCCCGCTGATGTAATAGATGGGCGTGGTAACGTAAAAGGCGCGGTCGGTCACGCTTCGTCCGTTCCCGCTCCGGTTGCGCCGGCACCTTCGCTGCGCCGCGCGCCGACCCGCGCATAGAGCGCTTTGCGTTCGCCTGCGCCGCTTGCCGCGAGTTGCTTTGCAATCGCTGCCGTCGAAACGCCGGCAGCAAGCAGGGCGTCGATCTGGTCGTCGAGCGATCCACTTGCCGCGCCGGCGCTCTCCACGACGCCGGCGTCGATCACGAATGCAACCTCGCCGCGCATCGGATCGGGAAGTGCCGCGGCGACTTCCGCCGGTGTTCCGCTGATCTGTTGCTCGTAGAGTTTGGTGAACTCGCGCACGAGAAACGTCGGAACGTCCGGGGCGATCGAGGCGAGATCCGCAAGTGCGGCGGCGATCCGGTGGGGCGACTCATACCACACGCTCGGGATCCCGCGCGCCATCGCCGTCCGAAAGGCTGCCTTGCGCGCCCCGGACGTCCGCGGCGGGAAGCCTTCGAACGCGAACCGGCGCACGTCGAAGCCCGAGAGGACCGCGGCGCAGGCGAAGGCTGTCGGGCCCGGCAGGACGTCGATCGCGATCCCGGCGGCGCGGGCAGCCGTGACGAGTGCGCTGCCCGGATCGCTGATCCCCGGCATACCGGCATCGGTGACGACCGCCACGTTGCCCGTCGCGGCACGTTCGAGAATCGCCGCCGTCGACGTCGCGGCATTGTGCTCGTGATACGTCCAAATGAGCGTGCCCGCGATCCCGTGCGCGGAGAGCAGCCGGCGCGCCACGCGCGTGTCCTCTGCAACGATCAGCTCCGCTTCGCGCAACGCGTCGAGCGCGCGAAGCGTGATGTCGCGAAGGTTGCCCAACGGCGTCGCTACGAACGTCAACCCCATGTGCTTGGTTTCGTTATTTGGTTTGACAATCTTCGTCGTCGCGTGATAGCTTGGGTGAACGCGCAGGGTGCGCGTCGGAAAGGAGTCTCGTTCTCGTGAAATTTGATGGTATCGGCATGAATCGACGTTCGACGGGAGTCGACGATCTTTTACTTTTGGAGGTTTGCGCTTCGTAGTCGCCGCGTTCGTTCGCGATGACCGGTTCGAACCTCCGCACTCGGAGGTTTTTTTGTGTTATGAACCCGCATTTACTCGCGACATTGGGTCGTGAGCGCCGCCGCGCCATCGACGCAGACTTCGCTCGCGGTCATCTCTTCGGCACGGAGCCGAGAATAACGACCGCACGCGTCCTGCGCACGATCGGCGAAGCGATGTTTCGCCTCGGCGTCGCGCTCGATCGACGGGTCCCCGGACCCTCAGTGGTGGAAACCCGGAACCGATGACCACCATCGGCCTGGTCTCCGACACGCACTTTCCGCGCTTTGGGCGCGCGTTGCCGCGCGCGCTCGAAGACGGATTGCGTGCCGCGCAGGTCAGCCGCATTTTGCACATGGGCGACCTGACCGATGCGCTCGCGATTCCGCTGTTCGAAGCGATCGCGCCGTTCGACTGCGTCGCTGGCAACAACGATCCCGACGAAATTTGGGCGCGCTTCGGCCGCCGCAAGGTGCTCACGATCGACGGCGTGCGCATCGGCCTCGTACATGGTGACGTGGGCCGCAGCAACGCTCACGAGAACGCCATCGCGGCATTTGCCGATGAACCCGCCGACGTGATCCTCTACGGCCATAGCCACCGGCCGATCGTCGAGCAGCGCGGTGCGCAACTCGTCGCCAACCCCGGCTCGCCGACCGATCGCCGCATGATGCCGGCGTTTTCTTACGGCATCCTCACCATCGCCGACGGCATGCCCGCCATCGCGCTGACCTACTACGCCGCGCGCGACCCGCGCTGAGGTTTTCGGGTGGCGGCGCCGAAGAAGCGCCGATGCGCAGCTTGAGCGAACTCGTGGCGCCGTCCAAAACGGCGATTCTCGTTGTCGACGTCCAGAACGACTTTTGCGAACCTGCCGGCTCGGCGGGCAAGGGCGGTAAGGATACGAGCGCCGCAATGGCGATGATCCCAGCCTTACAGCGCTTTCTCGGTGCGGCGCGCGAGCACGGCGCGAACGTGATCTTCATTCAGACGATCCACGAACCGTCGACCGATTCCGCCGTGTGGGTTGGGCGCCGCGCCAATCCCGATGCGAAGAATTGCCTCAAGGGAACGTGGGGCGCCGAGTTCACCGGCATCGCACCGCGCGAATCGGAACCCGTCGTGATCAAACACCGCTACAGCGCGTTCCTCAATACGCGCCTCGACTCGGTATTGCGCACGCTCAAGGTGGAGAACATCGTCGTGCTCGGCGTCGCGACCAACGTGTGCGTCGAGTCGACCGCGCGCCACGGCTTCATGCTCGACTATCACACCGTGTTCGTCTCCGATTGTTCGGCCGCGTACGACCAGGCCGCGCACGACATGACGCTGCGCACGCACCAAAAGCATTTCGGGCACGTCGCGACATCGAGGGAAATCATCGACACGTGGACGGCGACGCATTCCGTCGCCGCCACGGCGTAAGGAGCACCGATGAAAACGCTAGCCGAACTCGTCCGCCCCGCTAAAAGCGCCGTGATCGTCGTCGACGTGCAGAACGATTTCTGCCGCCCCGAAGGCGCGCTCGGCAAAGCCGGCCAGCCGACCGCCGCCGCGATGGCGATGCTTCCGAATTTACAGGCGCTGCTGAAAGCGGCGCGTGCGACGGGCACGCCGGTGATCTTCATCCAGACCATCCACGAAGCCGCAACCGACTCATCGGCCTGGACGTGGCGACTCGGCGGCCAGGTCGGCAACTGCTGCCGTAAAGACACGTGGGGCGCAGAGTTCACCGAAGTCGCGCCGCTGCCCGACGAGCCGGTCGTAATCAAGCACCGGTACAGCGCGTTCATCAACACGCGTCTCGATTCGGTGCTGCGCACGCTCAAGATCGAGAACCTCATCATGACCGGCGTGTCGACCAACGTATGCGTCGAGTCGACCGCACGTCAGGGCTTCATGATGGACTACAACATCGTGTTCTTGTCGGACTGCACCGCGGCATATTCGCGAGAAGAACACGATATCTCGCTCTACAACATGCGCACGCACTTCGGCGTCGTAGCCACGCACGGCGAAGTGATCGCTGCTTGGAACGCGGCCCCGGCACTCACGCCGGCGTAAGATCTACGGCTTGCGCTTTTGGGCGCGAGCGCGGCGGTCGCGTTTGCGCCGGGGTGCGCCGTTGCCGGGTTGGGGCGCGCCATTGGGCGGACGATGCTGGCCGTTGCCGTTCCCGTGGCCGTTGGCATTGGGGCCCTTCGGACGAGGCGGCGGTCCGCCGATTTGCATGTAGCCCGAGAGAATTTCTTTGACGCGTTCGTAGGCGTTGCCGAGTGCGCCCGGGAGCGATTTGTTGCGGTCGATCACACGATTGGGAACGTCGTCGGTCGTGTAGAGCGTCAGGTACTCTTCGCCGTCGCGTTCGACGTCGATCCGCGGGGAGTCGAACTTCACGGTCTTGGGGTTGACGTTGAGCATTCGCGAGGCGAAGCGGTCGGCGTCTTCGTGCGGTGCGATGCGCCGCGCTTCGGTGACCCACTGATCCCACTGCTGGCCGAAGTTCGGAATCGGCCGGCCCGACTTATCCCATGCGATCTTTTGCGGCGGCAGTATCATGCGCCAGTGATCGGGATCGAGCGGCGCCCACGTGGGCTTGATTTCTTTCGGCGCCGCGAATCCGTCGATCTCGAGCAACGCGGTCTCGATCTCTTCGGCCGAACGAACCTTTGCGGCGCGCTTCGGATCGCGACGCAACAGTTCTTCGAATTTCTCGGCGACTTGCGCCGTCATGCGGCCTTGCGCATCGATCTGCGGCGGAAGTCCGTAGAGCGACGGCAGCGTCACGAGCTGATGCCGCTGCGCCTGGTCGACGAAGTCGATGATCAGTGCCGCGGGTTTCGTGCTCTTCTCGACGAGCTCGCGGCGCATGAGCGCCGATTCGGTCGATGAAAGCAGGTTCGCGATTTCGTCGACCGGCCGCAACGCGCGTCCCGTGATCTGCGTGTAGAGCGTGGTCGACTTGGTCGGCCGCGCGTTGAGGATCACCTGAACCGACGGAACGTCGAAGCCTTCGAGATAGAGCCCGCAGTTGACGAGCACGTCGAGGTCGCCGTTGCGGAAGTCGCGCACGATCTTCTCGCGCTCGTCCTTTGGCGTCTCGCCGCTGGCCCACTCGGCGTTCACGCCTTTGGCAACGAATTCTTCGGCCACATCGCGCGCGTGCTCGACCGAGGCCGTAAACACGAGCGCCTTCATTCCCGGCGTGTGTTGCTTGTATGCCGCTACGATGCGTGCGTTGCGATCGACCGTATTGACGGCCGCCGCGAGCTGGCCGATGACGAAGTCACCGCCGCGTGAAGCAATATCGTCGAGGTTCGTCGTCGTCGCAACGGCATACGACTTAACGGGAACGAGATAGCCGGCGTCGATGGCTTTGCGCGCATCCATCGAGTAGACGATCTTCTCGAAGACATCGACGAGCCGCACGCCGTCACCGCGATTCGGCGTGGCCGTAAAGCCCAGCACCATCGCTTCGGGCCGCTGCGCGAGAATCGCATCGACGATCGCGCGGTACGACGGCGCCGCCGCGTGATGCGCCTCATCGATAATGAACAATGAAATGCGCCGATGAAAGCGCTGAACGAACGCTTCGAGCCGCTTCTCCGAGAGCGTCTGCACTGTGGCTACGACGATATTCGAATCTTCGGGAGCCTTGCGCTCCGCTTTCTCAACGCCGATCTTCGCGTCGGGATTTTCAACCCGCATCTTCTCGACGGTCTGCTCGATCAACTCATCGCGATGTGCAACGACGAGGGTCACATCGCCCGGCCGGAGCGATAACAGTTTCGGCAGGGTCGCAAGTACCACAGTATTGTGGTTGATGAGCCCGTTGCCGATGAATGCGTGGCTGTCTTCCACTTCGGCGTCAATGCGGCGAATCGTCGATGCTTCGACCGTGGTTACGGGCGTCCAGGCCCGATGCTCGTCGACGATCCGTTGCAGTTCGTCGGCTGCCGCACATTTTGGTGCCGCTGCAAGCCAACGGCGGAGCAAGTGATACGACGGCCGTCGCCAACCGGTACGGTCATAGTAGGCAGACATCGTGCGAAAGTCGTTAGAAAGATATTTCGCCGGAATCTGTTGCGCAAGTTCGCGGACCAGTGCGCCGACTCCGGGAACTACATCGTGATTCGGATTGCGTGACGCAGGTGCGTCAGCGATCGTGAAGCCAACTTCAAGCTCGAACGCTTCTTCGTCGTAAATCGTGACGGTGTTTGCGCGAATTCCGCAGTACACGCCGAGCCCTAAGAGTAACTGCTGAATTTGGTCTGCAAGAATGCGACTCGCGGCGGTAAATGCAATGTTCGTCGACGCGAGGCCGACGCCGTCGAAGTAGCCACGCAAGAACGCCTGCACCGATTCGCGTTCGCTTTGCAAGATTGCGTCGGGAATGCCGGCGCGGCGCACCATTGTCATCCCGAGCGTAGTCGTGGGACCGCCCCAATGTTTGCGATCGAGGCTGTCCCTCGACTCCGCTCGGGATGACAATGGGAGGGCAACGTGCGTTGTGCGTTCGGGGATTGTGTCGGTGCCGTCGGCGATGGCTAAGCCGAGAAGATAGGCTTGATGAACCGGAACCTGTTTCGTTCCGAAGTCTGCGTGGCCGCGGCCGATCGCGATAAAGTCGCCGACGACGATGTCTTCCATGCGGCACCAGCCCTCGAAGCCATCATCGCGGCGGATCCATAAGCGATGCGCTAGCGTCCCGTCGATGTGAAGTCCGGCGTCCGTCATCACGCGACGGCCCGGATTTACGCCGTCGTCATACCATGCAACAACGTTATCGGTCTTGTGCGGGCCGGCGATGCGATTGCTGCCCCACGCGTCTTCAAAACGCTTTAGCCCATTGGACCACACCCACGTTTGCGGATCGACGCATTTTCCCAAACCCGTCGCCAGGGACACGATTTGACTGCGAATGCCGCGTGCGCGGTGTTCGAGAATGGCTTGTTGCGCTTCGACCTGATAGGGACGAAGACGCGGCGCCGCCGGCATCGGCCGGGCGCCGTTCTGGTTCGTGCGACGCCGCGGCTGAGTGTCTTCAGCTACCGTCGCTTCGAATTGTTCCATCACGCCTTTTATTACGTACGGAGGCGCACCGCCGTTAGAAGCGGTGCGAGTGGAGTGGCCGGGTCGAGACGCACCAGCGCCTGCAAGACCGGACTTGGTGCTGTATACGGAGACCCGCGCTGCGACTCCTCGGTTACATGCGCGACGAAAAGAGCACCGATCGGACGGCGTCGTTGCCGACGGCCGCAGCCTCGGCGCGATCGAGCACCAGCGCCGGGCGCGCGTCGCGTGTCTCGCGCGCGCGGCCGGCGCGTCCGCCGCCGGTCACGTTGAGCAAGACGCGGCGGTCGCGTTCGATCGACCCCTCGGCGACGGCGCGCATCAAGGCGGCGGTGGCGATGCCGGCTTCGGGGTCGATGTCGATCCCCTCGAGTTCGGCGAAGAGCATCATCGCATCGAGCATCTCGTTGTTCTCGATAGCGAACATGGTGCCGCTGCTCTCGCTGAGCGCCTCGCGTACGCCGCCGGCGATGGCGTAGGGCGGGGTCTGGTTGGAGAGTACTTGGGCGCCGATTTGGGCGATCTGGCTCTTCGCATCGGCCACCGAGCGCTCGATCAGCACCGGTGCGCCCACGCTCCACGCATCGAAGAGCGGGGTGAACGGTGCGTTCTGGGCGAGCATCAATTGCGGCACGTGGCGGCCGAAGCGCCCGTCGCCAACCAGCCGATGGGCGGCTTCGCGCACGCCGAGGGCGCCCGCGGCGCTGCCGACGGCTTGAAAATAGTAGTCCGGGATCGCGCCGATCGTATCGACGGCGGCCAGCATCACGATGCCCAGACCGTCGCGGCGGGCCACGTTGCGCACGCCGCCCTCGAGAATGAAGTCGTCTTCGGCCGCGAGCTGGCGCGAGAACGCGATGGCGTCTTCGTATTCGGCCCCTTCGATCGCGACGATTTTGACGGTGGGTCCGATGCGCGCGATCGCCGCGACGCGGTCGAACGCGTTGGCCGGAACGATGACGACCAGCGGCACGTCGTTGACCGTGCACGCGTCGGCAAACGCGGCGGCGGTGTTCCCGGCGGATGCGACGACGAGCGTGCGACTTTCGTCGGGAGCGAGGCGAGCCAGGACCGCGAAGGCCTCGAGTTCCTTAAACGTCGCGGTCCGGAGAGCGGCGCCGCGCTCGGGCCACCAGCCGTTAAACGAGATCCAGAGTTCGTCCAGACCGAGGCGCCGGCCGAGGGCCTCGCTGCGATAGACGGCCGTCTGGGCGGCGGTGGCGATGTCCCGCCCGCGCGGGAGCCAGGCCCCGTAGCGGTTGATCGAGGCCTCGTTCGTGACCACGAAGGCCCGCTCGTCGTACTCGGTGCGGAGCAATGCAGCGGCATGGTCGTTCGGGCAATCGAGCCGAACGCCGTCGTCCGGGAACGTCGCGCCGCATCCAGTGCAGCGCAGCCGGTACTTGCGCATGTATCAAAAGTATCGGCCGTTTCGGGACGCCGCGTTAGGCGACTGGGGTCACTATGGGCCGAGCGCCTCCTCGATCTGGCCCCCGGCTATGCGTGATTACCGCCGAGAAGTGTGGGCATCCTGAAGCCACGATGGCAAAGAAAGCACGGAGCGGCGCTTCACGCGACCAGCTCGATCCATTTCGCGTTGACGCGAGGGGGACGACCCTCACCACCAGCACCGGCGTGCCGATTGCCGACGACCAGAACTCGCTGCGCGCCGGCGAGCGGGGCCCCTCGCTGCTCGAAGACTTCGCGCTCATCGAGAAGATCCAGCACTTCGACCACGAGCGGATCCCCGAACGCGTCGTGCACGCACGCGGCTCGGGTGCACACGGCTATTTCCAAGTCTACAAGTCGCTGGCCGGGCTGACCCGCGCCGCGTTCTTGAACGACCCCACCGTAAAGACGCCGGTGTTCGTCCGTTTCTCGACCGTCGGCGGTTCGCGCGGCTCGGCCGACACGGTGCGCGACGTGCGCGGCTTCGCGGTGAAATTTTACACGAGCGAAGGCAACTACGATCTCATAGGCAACAACATGCCCGTCTTTTTCATTCAAGATGCGATCAAGTTTCCCGATTTCGTGCACGCCGTGAAACCGGAACCGCACAACGAGATGCCGCAAGCGTCATCGGCGCACGACACGTTCTACGATTTTTGCGGCTTGACGCCGGAGTCGGCACACACGGTGCTGTGGCTGATGTCGGATCGCGCGATTCCGCGCTCGCTGCGCATGATGGAAGGCTTCGGCGTTCACACATATCGCTTCCTGAACGCAAAGGGCAAGTCGACGTACGTCAAGTTTCATTGGAAGCCGGTCCTCGGCATGTATTCGCTCGTGTGGGATGAGGCGCAAAAAATCGCCGGCAAGGATTCCGACTTTCACCGCCGCGATCTGTGGGAAGCGATCGAAAGCGGAGCGTTTCCGGAGTGGGAACTCGGCGTGCAGACGTTCGACGATGCGACGGCCGACTCGTTCGCGTTCGATGTTCTCGATCCGACCAAGCTGATTCCGGAAGAGCTCGTGCCCGTCCGGCTCATCGGCAAGATGACGCTCGATCGCAATCCCGATTCGTTTTTTGCGGAAACGGAACAGGTCGCGTTTTGCACGAGCCACGTCGTGCCGGGCATCGACTTCACCAACGATCCGCTGTTGCAGGGACGCAACTTCTCATATCAGGATACGCAGCTCTCGCGCCTGGGCGGTCCGAACTTCAATCAGATTCCGATTAATGCGGCGCAATGCCCGTTTCACAACAACCAGCGCGACGGGCACCAGCAGATGCAAATCAACGTTGGGCGCGCGTCGTACGAACCCAACTCGCTCGGCGGAAATTTCCCCAAAGAATCGCCCCGCGGCTTTGCGAGCTTCCTTGAGAAAATCGACGGCGACAAGCGCCGCGTGCGCGCAGACTCGTTCAAGGATCACTTCTCGCAAGCGCAACTGTTCTGGAACAGTCAGTCGGAGCTCGAGAAGCAGCACATCATCAGTGCCTTCTCGTTCGAACTCTCCAAAGTGGAGACGCCGGCGATCCGCGAGCGCTATGTGGCCGATATCCTCCGCAACATCGACGGGCGCTTAACGGCCGAAGTGGCGGCCGCCCTCGGCATGCCGGTGCCCAAAAGCGGTAAAGCACCGGCGGCCGCTAAGCCGGCGGGTAAAACCGTCAAGACGTCACCGGCGCTGAGCATGATCGGTACGCAACCCACCGATTCCATCGTGACGCGCAAGATCGCGATTCTTGCGGCCGACGGCGTTGACGGCGCGGCAATAGCTGCAATGAAGGCGGCGCTCACCCGCGCGGGTGCGGTCGTTCACGTGCTCGCGCCGCATCTTGGTTCGCTCAAAGCAACCGGGGGAGCCGTAACGGTCGATCACCGGCTCGTCACGATGCCGTCGGTCGTGTACGACGCGGTCTTCGTGCCGAGCGGTAAGGCCGCAGTCGCTGCACTGCAAGCGGACGGCGACGCCGTGCACTTTGTCCGCGAGGCGTTCAAGCACGCGAAGGCCATTGCGGCCGCCGGTGACGGCGCTGAATTGTTACGCACGGCCGGCGTTCCGGCGAACGCGGCCGGTGTCGTCACCGGCGGCGGTGCGGCGCTCGCGAAGTCGTTCATCGCGGCCATCGCCCAGCACCGCGCATGGGACCGTGGGGGTCTCCAGGCCGTCCCGGCCTAGACGCCGGATACGGGGCGGTATGCGTCTGAAGCGTACCGCCCTGCTGCTCTGTTCGACGATCGCGTTGCTGTTCGGCGGTGCCGGCGAGAACGCGCGCGGCGATGCGCTGCCGGTGATCCGCGTCGGAATCCTCACCAGCACGACCGACGCACCGCTCTGGATCGCCGACCGCTATGGTTATTTCAAAGATGAAGGCCTGACCGTCCAGTTCCTCACGTTTAGCTCCGGCGAGCAAATGATCGCACCGCTCTCGACCGGGCAACTCGACGTCGGCGGCGGTTCGGCGGCGGCGAGTCTCTACAATGCCGTGGCGCGCGGCGCCGACGTGCGGCTCGTTGCCGACCTCGGCAGCGACCCGCCGGGTTACGGCTTCAACCAGATGATCGTGCGCGCCGATCTGGTGAAGAGCGGCAAGGTCAAGTCGATCAAGGATCTCAAGGGCATGACCGTCGCGACCAACGCGCTGGGCAGCCCGTCGTCATCACAGCTGGTGAAGTTCCTCGCGAAGGGCGGCTTGACGGTCGACGACGTCAAGCACATCTACTTGCCGTACACGCAGCACGAGGTTGCGCTGCGCAACGGGTCGCTCGACCTGGCATCGACGATCGAACCGTTCGCGACCGACGCGATCAAGACGGGCGCCGCGGTGAAAGTCGCCGGCGACGACGAGTTCTATCCCAACCAAGAAATCTCGGTGATCATGTACGGCGGCGCGTTCGTACGCGACCATCGCGATCAAGGCGTGAAGTTCATGCGCGCCTACATTCGCGGTGCGCGGCTTTATAACGATGCGCTCGCGCACGGCAAGATTGCCGGCCCGAATGCCGCCGCCGTGATCAAACTGCTCACCGACGAGACGAAGATGGACCCCGCGGTGCTGCGCGATATCGTTCCGCCCGGCACGAATCCCGACGGCAAGCTCAACGTCGCGTCGCTGCGCGAGGACTTGGCGGGCTTCAAAGCCGCCGGTTTGATCGAAGGCAACGTCACCGCCGACCAGACCGTCGATGCATCGTTCGCAACCGAAGCGCTCAAGGGCCTCGGCCCGTACCGCAAAAAGACGGAGCAGCGGTGACCGGCGATACACGCTGGCATTCACACCCTCACGTTAGCAGGATTGGGCTCTCGGGCAATGGGACGCTACGGCGTCATCATTTAGGAGTGCCCAGCCGTGCAAGATAAGATCGCTCGCTTAATCGCTGAGATCGAGATGGGTACGCCCGTCTCGCCTGAGGCGATCCTGGCCGTACGCGAACTCTACGCGCCGTTCCACGAAACGGAACCCTATCACGAGATCGGGGTCCTTCGCGATCAGGCCTACGGCCCGCACGAACGCCAAAGGCTGGATGTCTTCGCACCCGACGGCATCGCCGAACCCCGGCCGGTCGTCATCTTCGTCCACGGCGGCGGCTTCGTGCGCGGCGAGCATCGGACGCCCGGAACGCCGTACTACGATAACGTCGGCGTCTGGGCGGCGCGCAACGGCTTCGTCGGCGTGACGATGTCGTATCGTCTGGCTCCGCAGCACCGCTTTCCGGCGGGACCCGACGACGTTGCGGCAGCCGTTGCGTGGGTGCGCGAGAACATTGCCGCGCATGGCGGCGACCCCAGCGCCATCGTGCTACTCGGGCAATCGGCCGGCGCATCGCACGTCGCTGGTTACGGCGCCCGCGAAGAGCGCGACGAGAGCGTGCGCGCACTCGCGCTGATGTCGGGCGTCTACGACTTCGCGCCGTTCGAGAGCGAGGCGAACATCCGCGCCTATCTCGGCGACGATCCGGCGAAGCTGCGCGCCGCATCATCCGTTGCGGGGCTCGTCGCCTCGAATCTGCCGGTGCTGGTCTGCGTGTCCGAGTTCGATACGCCGGCATTCCACCAACAAGCGAAAGCGCTCACCGATGCCCTCTACGAGCGCGACGGCCGGTGCGCGAATTTTCTGTACTTGCCGCGGCACAACCATCTCTCGCAGATCGCGCACTTGAACGCGTCGCGCATCGAAGACCGGCTCCTCGCCGATCGGCTCGCCGAGTTCGTGCGCGTCCATACGACCCCGGCCGTGCCGGCGTTCTAGCTTAGCCGGCGAGCCAGATGTAGCGCGCGATCAGGAGCGCGGCGACGAGATAGAGGAGCGGATCAACCTCTTTGCCGCGACCGCTCAGTGCTTTGATCAGCGCGTAGCTGATCACGCCGAAGCTGACGCCGTTGGCGATTGAGAATGTCAGCGGCATCGTGACCACGGTCAGGAACGCCGAGATCAGGATCGCATAATCGTCCCATTCGATCGACTTGAGTCCATCGAGCATCAGCGCGCCGACGAGGATGAGTGCCGGCGCGGTTGCAGCTGCCGGGATCGCTGCGGCGAGCGGCCAGAAGATCATCGAGAGGATGAACAAGCCGCCGACCGCGGTTGCCACGAGACCGGTGCGGCCGCCCTCTTCGATGCCGCTCGCGCTCTCGATGTACGCCGTCGTCGTACTGGTGCCCAGAAACGCGCCGCAGATCGCCGCCAGACCGTCGCACGCAAACGTGCGGCGCGCGCGCGGAAGATTGCCGTCGGCGTCGAGCACGCCGGCCTTATTCGCGAGCGCGACGAGAGTGCCGGTCGCGTCGAAAAAGTCGACGAAAAAGAACGTGAACACGACCGCGAGGATGCCCAGGCCGAGCGCCGCGTGCAAGTCGAGCGCGCCGATGAGGCCGGTCGGCATGACGGGCCACTGAACGATGCCGTTGGTGAAGCCGCCGAACGGCACCAGCGCGCCTTTCGGCCCGAAATACACCGCGGCTCGCGTGGCAATGGCGATGACGGTCGATGCGACGATACCGATCAAGATCGCGCCGGGAACGCGCCGCACCAGCAGCACCGACGTCACGAGCAAGCCGAAAACCGCAATCAGCACCGGCGCCGAATCGATCGTGCCCAGCGTAACGAAGGTGTCGGGATTCGCGATCACCATACCCGCATTCTTGAGTCCGATGAACGCGAGGAACATACCGATGCCGGCGGTGACGGAATACTTGAGATGATTGGGAATCGCGCGCACGATCGCTTGCCGCACGCCGAGGATCGATAAGACAACGAAGATGCCGCCGGAGATCGCCACGGCCCCAAGCGCCGTTTGCCATGGAATTTTCTGTCCGAGCACCACGGTAAATGCGAAGTAGGCGTTGAGGCCCATCCCCGGCGCTTGCGCAAACGGATAGCGCGCAACGAGCCCCATCAGAAGGCTGCCGATGGCGGCCGCTAACGCCGTAACCACGAGCAATTTCGCGAAGCCGTCGGGGATGATGATGGCGTTGCCGAGTACCTGCGGATTCACCAGCAAGACGTACGACATCGTGAGGAAGGTCGTGAGGCCGGCCCGCAGTTCGCGCGGAATAGTCGAACCCGCCGCTGCGATACCGAAGTAGCGATCGATCATCCCGCAGGCTCCTCCACGCAGCTTTTTTTCTCCCCCTCCCATTTGACATACGTTCCTCAACCTGAGATGATACCGCGAACATTTTGATGACGGAGCCGGTAATGATTGAGCACAGCGAACCACGAACTGCCGAGGGCGAAGAACTGCAACGGCGGTTCGCGGCAATGCCGAAGGCTGAGGTTCACGTGCATCTCGAGGGCGCGACGGCCCCGGATGCTTCGTACGCGATCGCACGGCGAAACGCGGTCGAGTTGCCGGTCGCGTCGCTCGAGGAGTGGCGCCGGTACTTCGATTTCCGCGATTTCCCGCACTTTATCGACGTCTACCGCAAAACGACCGACACGATCCGCACGACCGACGACCTCGCGCTAATGGTCGCGCAATTCTACGTCGACCAGGCGCGTCAGAATATTCGTTATAGCGAATGCTTCATCAGCATGTCGCTTCATCTGCGCCGTCTGAGTGCGGCGGAGATCCTCGATGCGCTCGCGCAGGGTATCGAACGGGGACAAACGGTCTCGAGTTCGCGCGTGCAGTTCATCGCCGACATCTCGCGCGAAGACCCGCACACGCAAAGTGCGGTTCTCGATCTCGCGCTGCGCGGTCAGCGCCGCGGCTTGATCATCGGGATCGGCCTCGGCGGGCTCGAAAAAGAATTCCCGCCGCATCTCTTCCACGAAACGTATGCGCGCGCGCGTGACGCCGGTTTGCACGTCGTCGCCCACGCCGGTGAAGCCGCCGGCTGGGAAAGCATTCGCGAAGCCGTCGACGAGCTGCAGGTCACGCGCATCGGGCACGGGATTCGCATCATCGACTCGCCGGAATATGCCGCCGAGATGCGCGCGCGCAACGTCGTGTTCGAAGTGTGTCCGGTCAGCAACTACGCGATCGGCTCGACGCCGATCGACAAGCCGCACCCGATCCGCAAGATGGTCGACCTTGGGCTGCGCTGTACGGTCAATACCGACGATCCGGCGATGTTCTCAACCGACATGGCCGCGCAATACCAACTGCTCGCCGGGCAGGGCTTCAGCTGGGACGAACTCTGGAAGCTCAACGCGCAAACGCTCGACGCGACGTTCTTGACCCCGCCCGAAAAGGCAGAATATCGCCGCGAATGGGAAGATTTCGCGGCCACCCTCGGCTAAGGAGTCCGCGTGAGCACCTACCCGCGCGACATGGTCGGCTACGGCGAGCATCCGCCGCACGCAGCGTGGCCGAACGGCGCGCGGCTGGCCCTCCAGATCGTCATGAATTACGAAGAGGGCTCGGAGTACTCGATCCCCGACGGCGACGGCAACTCGGAGATGTACCTCACCGAAGTCCCCGGCGCAACCGTCGGTCCGGGCAAGCGCGACCTGATCGTCGAGTCGGTGTACGAGTACGGCAGCCGCGCCGGTTTCTGGCGCTTGATGCGCATGTTCGCGGAGCGCAAGATCGACATCACGGTATTCGGTGCGGCCTTGGCGCTCGAACGCAATCCGGATGCGGCGCGCGCGATCGTTGCCGCCGGACACGAAGTGTGTTCGCACGGCTGGCGCTGGGTCGGCTTTCAAGACATGGCGATCGAGGAAGAACGCGCGCAAATGAAGCGCGCCGTCGAGTCGATCGAAAAGACCATCGGGCAACGGCCGCTCGGGTGGTACTGCCGCTACGCGCCGAGCATCAACACGCGCAAGCTGGTCGTGGAAGAGGGCGGCTTTCTCTACGATTCCGATGATTACAACGACGATCTCCCCTACTGGGTGAAGGTCGGCGACAAACCGCATCTGGTGATTCCGTATACGCTCGATGCAAACGACATGAAATTTTCGGTGCCGCCGGGATTCACGTCGGGCGACGGGTTCTTCAACTACCTCAAAGACGCGTTCGACGTGCTCTACGCCGAAGGCAAGACGACGCCGAAGATGATGTCGGTCGGCTTGCACACGCGGCTCGCCGGCCGGCCCGGCCGCGCCGCATCGCTCGCGCGTTTCCTCGACTACGTGCTCGAGCACAAACGCGTCTGGATCACGCGGCGCGTGGACATCGCAAGGCATTGGATCGCGAACCATCCGGCGGAGAAGTATCTCTGAAAACGTTGCCTTCGCCGTTGGCCGAACGCCTGGCACAACTCGCCGCGCTCGGTGCGACCGAGCACGGTATCGATCGGCGCTTGTTCTCGGCTGCCGACGCCGGCGCGCGGGCGCTCTTCGCGCAGTGGGCGCGCGCCTCGAACTACACGGTGGAGCAAGATCGGGCCGGCAACGTGTTCGCGCGCCGCGCCGGCCGTCACGATGGAGCCGTCGTGCTCAGCGGTTCGCACCTCGACACCGTGCCGACCGGCGGCGCCTACGACGGCGCGTATGGGGCCGTTGCCGCGTTGTGCGCGCTCGAAGAACTCGACGCTGCCGGCATCGTCACCGAGCATCCGGTTGAGGCCGTGGCTTGGGCGGGCGAAGAAGGCAGCCGTTTTCCGCTCGGGTGTTTGGGCAGTGGCGCGTTCGCGGGTCTGAACGATCTCGCGACGATCGATGCGTTGCGCGACGAAGACGGCATCAGTTTCGCTGACGCACGCGCTGGGGCGAACGGTTTGCTGCCCGGCGTGCCGGTGCGTGACGGTTTTCCGGCGCCGGCCGGGTATGTGGAATTGCACATCGAGCAAGGGCCGGTGCTCGAACATCGCCGCGTGCGGCTCGGCATCGTCACTGCCATTGCCGGCCAAGTGCGCTTCGACGTTGAGGTACACGGCGAATCGGGGCATGCGGGTACGGTGCCGATGGAACTGCGCCGCGATGCGCTGAGTTCCGCGGCGGAACTCGTGCTCGAACTCGAAGCCGCAGCAGCGGAACTCGGCGAGGCCGTGCTGACGGTCGGCCGCTTGGTGGTGTTTCCGAATCAAACCAACGTGATTCCGGGGCGCGTCACGATGCGCATCGACGCCCGTAGTGTCGATGAGGGACGCATCCTGGCGCTGCGCAACGCGGTCGCCGAATGTGCGGCGCGGGTGGCGACGCAGCGGAATGTGCGGATCGAGACGACGTTGATCGAAGAGCGGCGCGTGGTTCCGATGGATCACACCTTACGCGACGCCATTGCCGCCGCGATCGAAGCGTTGGGCGAACCGGCCATCGACCTGCCGAGCGGTGCGGGACACGACGCGATGTGCGTCGCATCGGTTGCGCCGGTGGCGATGATCTTCGTTCCAAGCGCCGGCGGACGCAGCCACGTTGGAAACGAGTACACGACTCCGGAAGATTTACAACTGGGCGTCACGGCGCTCACCCGATCGATCGCGGCGATCGACCGTCTCGGCAAAGGACTCTTGATGCGCTTCTTCATTTGCGGCTCGGCTCTCACGGGCCAACCCGATCACAAGAATCTGGGCGAGGCAAAACTCGTTGGAGAAGCGCAAACCGCCGCCAAATATCGCCTCCATTCCGTGCGCGGCGAGCATCCGGGGATCTACGAAGTCGCGGAGGGCGGCGTTGCGATCAAGGGTGAGATCTACGAGATGAGCACCGAACAGCACGCGCACCTCATCTCAACCGAACCGCCCGATCTCTACGAATCCCCGATCGAAATGGAAGACGGCAGCAAAGTCAGCGCGATGATCTACCCGCGCGACCTCATCACCGAACGCAAATACGCCGACATCTCCCAATACGGCGGCTGGGCCGCCTTCAAAAAAGCCAACCCGTAGCCCGTTGTTGTAGCGGTTCTGCGTTCTCAGTCATCCAGAGCGCAGCGCCGCAGGCGCGGAGTCGAAGGACAGCCACAATCGCCAACATCGAGGCGGTCCCTCGACTGGTTTGCTCCGCAAACCCGCGCTCGGCATGACAAATAATGAGGAAGTCTTAGGGCTTCTTTATTCGCCATGAATCGTAATCGCACGATTCGAACACCTTGACGAGCTGGGGCGAAGCGGGCGCTACCCCCAAGATCACCTTACCGGCGAGCTCAATGTGCGTCGGGCCCGATATGAGCAGCGTTCCCGCGGGATACGGGCGATGTCCGTCGAGGTGGATGAGGATTGGCACCGTCAGCGTGCGACTCGCAACATAACGCTTACACGCACCCATTGTAACGCGAACACGCTGGACGCCGCGGTCGTCCGCTCGCGTAATGTCCTTCGTGATGTACAGCGAGCCATCGAAGCCGTTGTTAATCATGAGCATATTGGGGTGGCTAACGGCGTGATAACTCTCGTCGGCGAACGCCACTGATTGGACGGCGACTAAAAACGCAACGAGCGCCGCTGCCGGCACGCAGCCGACGAGAAGCCCTCGGCGCCTCACCGAACGCCTATTCTTCCGGGGTTGGGAAGGGGCGCAGGTTTGAGCCCATGACGAGGAACGTGCATTTCTGGCAGAGGTTGATGTTTGGTGGGAGCGCCCGCGGGGTTCGCGGCCGGCCGGCGATTTCGTAATACGAGAAGGCTTCGTCTTTTTCGAGTACCTTGTCACAGCCGGTGCACGGCTCTTCGCCGCCCTTGGCTTCCAATACGGCGCTGCGCTCGTAAAAGTCGACGACGTCGGCAATGGTCACGATCGGGGCCTCCCACAGTGCACGAGATTAGCTGCCACGGTACGTTGAATATCCCCACGGCGCCAGCAGCAGCGGCACGTGGTAGTTGCGGTTGATGTCTTCGATGCGGAAGCGGATCGTGATTTCATCGTAAAATGCGGCGATGTTTTTCGTTGCGAAATACGGCGCCACGCTGAAGATCAGCTCGTACATGCCGGGCGAGAGGATCTCGGCCATCGGTCCCTCGGTACGGCCGTCGGCGTTGGTGACCGACGTCGAGACGTGCGTGCGCACGTTGCCGTCGACCGCGAAGAGCATCACGGCAATCCGCGCGGCCGGCTGACCCGTCGAGGTGTCGAGAACGTGCGTCGAGAGCATTACGGTCCCTTCGCCCCGGCATCGATCCAGGCCCCGAGCGTCACACGCTCCGCATCCGTAATGTGCGTGAGGTTGCCCAGGGGCATCGCGTGCGTGGCGACGGCTTGCGCGCGAATGCGCGGTGCGTTCGCCACGATCTGCGCCGGCGTGTCGAGCAAGACGCCGGCGGGCGCGACGGCAAACCCGGCGTAGGTGGGGTGCGCCGCGTGGCAGACGGCGCAGCGCTCGGCCACGATCGGCGCAACCTGCGCGTAGCTCACGGCGGGTCCGGCGGCGGCCGTCGAACGCGGCGCGATGGCGTACGCAGTAACGGCCAGCACCACCGCTGCCGCCGCGAGCAGCGAGTACGCGAACGTCCGGAAATGCGTGAGCACGTAGAAGCGCCGCACCAGCACGCCGGCGATCGAGAGACCGGCCAGCACGAGCCAGCCGTACGGGCCGCTGTAGGTGATTGGATAGTGGTTGCTGATCATGATGAACAGCACGGGCAGGGTGAAGTACGTGTTCTGCACCGAGCGCTGTTTGCCGAGAAATCCGGGTCGCGTGTCCGGCACTTCGCCCGCGCGTAGTTGGCGCACGACTTTGCGCTGGCCCGGAATGATGATGAAGAAGACGTTCCACACCATGATCGTGCCGATCACGGCGCCGACGTGCAGAAACGCCGCCCGCGCTCCGAAGATGTGGAAGAAGCCCCAATCGAAGATCAGCAAGAAGATGCCGATCGACGTCCAGAGCGCGACGTCGTTTTTCTCGAAGATTCGGCAGAGCGCGTCGTAGATGAACCAGCCCAGCACGATCGATGCGATGCTGATCCCGATCGCCACGGCCGGCGTGAGATCCATCACGCTCTTGTCGATTAGGAACGTCGATGCGCCGGCCCAGTAGACGATCGCGAGCATCGCCATACCGGAGAGCCACGTCGAATACGCTTCCCAATAAAACCAATGCAGATGGGTGCTGAGCGGTTCGCCCACCGGGCCGGTGAGATATTTTTCGTTGTGATAGAAGCCGCCGCCGTGCACCGACCACAACTCGCCGTCGATGCCGCGGTGCTTCTCGGCCGCGCTCACTTGACGGTCGAGGTTGTCGTCGAGCCACACGAAAAAGAACGACGCGCCGATCCACGCGATTCCCGCAGTGAGGTGAAACCAGCGAACGAGGAGTCCGAGCCAGTCGAGAACGTAGGCTTCCATCAGCTCAGCGCGTCTTCGATGCGCAGCCGCGCGATCTTCGCAATTTCCGCGAGCGCGGTCGCGATTTCGGTCGCCCGATCGTTTTCACGGCGCGCGGCGAGCGCCGCGAGGATCGATGCTTTGGTATTCTCGCGCGCGCAGATGACGAACGGGAAGCCGAACTTCGTCCGGTAGGCACCGTTATCCGCATCGAAGCGGGCGATCTCGTCCGCCGATAATGCACCCAGACCCGCTCCGGCTTGCTCCGCCGCTGATGCTGCCGTGAGGCGCCCTTCGCGCGCGACGCGGCCGGCGAGATCCGGATGCGCCTGGATCAGCGCGACTTGCGCTGCATCGCTTGCGTTTTGCACGATCGCGACCATGGCGGCGTGGAGCGCGTCGCGGCCGGCGAACGGACGCCCGGCTGCGGCCGCGCGTGCGATCCACGGTGAGTCTTCGAACGCGAAGCCGACGGCTGCGACGAACCCGTCGACCGGGCATGCATTGAGGTAATCGATCGTGGTCATCGAAGAGCGCCCGCATGGCTACGCTGTTGATTCGAGATGCCGCGCACGTCGAGACGTTCGACGACGCGGACCGGGTGCTGCGCGACGCATCGATCTTCGTGCGCGACGGCGCGATCGAGGCGATCGGGCCGGCGGCCGATCTGCCGCGCGAGGCCGATCGCGTCGTCGATGCGCGCGGCTGCATCGTCATTCCGGGGCTGGTGAATACCCATCATCACTTCTATCAGACGTTGACCCGCGCGGTTCCCGGCACGCAAGACGTCGAATTGTTCGATTGGCTCACCACCCTCTATCCGATCTGGGCCCGGCTCACGCCGGAGTCGCTGCGCAGTGCCACGGCCGTCGCCTGCGCCGAGCTGCTGCTCTCGGGCTGCACGACCTCGATGGATCATACGTATCTGTGGCCCAACGGCTGCCGTGTCGATGATGAGATCGAGGTCGCGCGCGAGATCGGCATACGCTTTCACGCCGCGCGCGGCTCGATGTCGGTCGGTCAGTCGCAGGGCGGCTTGCCGCCCGACGCGGTGGTTGAGGACGAACCGGCCATTCTCGCCGATACGCAGCGCGTGATCGAAACGTTCCACGATGCGAAGCGTTTCGCGATGACGCGGGTCGTCGTCGCGCCGTGCTCGCCATTTTCCGTTTCGCCCGATTTGATGCGGCAGAGCGCCGCGCTGGCGCGTAGCTACGGCGTGCATTGCCATACGCACCTCGCTGAGACGCTCGACGAGGAACGCTATTGCATCGAGAAGTTCGGATACCGCCCGGTCGAACTCGCCGAGCAGCTGGGCTGGCTCGGCGCCGACGTGTGGCACGCGCACATGGTGCATCCGTCGGCGGCGGAAGTTGCCACGCTCGGCGCGACGCAGACCGGCGTCGCCCACTGTCCGTCGTCCAACATGCGCCTGGGCAGCGGGATCGCGCCGATCCGCGCGCTGGTCGATGCGGGTGCGCGCGTCGGCATCGGCGTCGATGGCTCGGCATCCAACGATAGCTCGAGCCTCCTGGATGAGGTGCGTCACGCGATGCTGCTACAGCGGGTGGGACGCGGTGCAAAGGCGGCGAGCGCACGCGAGATGCTGCGGCTCGGAACGCGCGGCGGCGCGGCCGTGCTCGGCCGCGACGACGTCGGGTATCTGGCGCCGGGCATGGCGGCCGATTTCGCAGGCGTACGCATCGATTCGCTCGCGCTCGCCGGCGGCGCCGTTCACGATCCGCTCGCGGCGCTGGTGTTCTGCCGGCCGCCCAACGTCGATTTCACGATCGTCAACGGCGTGCCGGTCGTCGAGCATGGTGCGTTCACCAAGCTCGATGTGGAGCGTCTCGTGGCGAAGCACAACGAGCTCGCGCGCGCGATGGTTAGCGCCCCTCGACTAGGCTCGGGATGACATAGCGAGCGGTTCGGCTTCCGTTGCGCGCTGCGCGGCGATCGCGGCGAGCACGCGTTCGGGGGTGAACGGCATATCGGAGACCCACGCGCCGGTGGCGTGATGGATCGCGCAGGCCACGGCGGCGCCGAACGGCACCAGCGGCATTTCCGACATCCCGCGCGCGCCGAACGGGCCTTGCGGGTCGGGCGTCTCCATGATGACGGAATAGATTTGCGCCGGCACGTCGAGTGCCGTCGGCAGCAAATAGTTGCTGAAGTGCGGCGTGAGTATCCGGCCGTTCTTGATGCGGAAATCTTCGGTCAGCGCATAGCCGATCGCTTGCGCCACGCAGCCTTCGATCTGCGCTTCGACCTGCTGGCGGTTGATCGCGCGGCCCACGTCGTTGACGCTGACGACGTTGAGCACCGCGACTTCGCCGGTCGTCACGTCGACTTCTACCTCAACCGCTTGCGCGACGTAGCCGTAGGCGTAGTGCGGCGTGCCGCGACCTTCTTCGTCGAACGGCGTCGTGGGCGCCGGGCGGAATTGCACCGTCGCTGAAGGCACGCCGTCGGTCGCGAGGTTACGCAGCGCGAGTTCGGCGGCGTCTTTCACCGCGCGCCCGCCCATGAGGGTCATGCGCGACGCCGACGCCGAGCCGGCATTCGGGGCATCGACCGTGTCCTCGGCGATGATCGACACCGCGTCGAGCGGCAGCGACAGCGTCTCCGCGGCGATCTGGCGCAGGATGAGATGCGCGCCCTGACCGACGTCGGCCGCGCCGATGCTCACGCGGGCCGCCCGGACGCCGTCGAGCACGACGAGTTCCACCGTTGCGGTGGCTTGCTCGGGAAATCCAAACGAATAGCCGACGTTTTTGATGCCGCTCGCGAAACCGATCCCGCGGCGTTTGCGCGAATGGACGTCGTGCAGCACGGGCGTGAGACGCAGCGTCGCTTCTTCGATGCAGCGGTCGAGCACGGGAACGGCGCTGACGCCGGCCGGCATCACGCTACCGGATGAATTGATGCTGCCTTCGCGATAGAGGTTAGCGCGCCGCACGTCGAGCGGGTCGAGCTTGAGCGCGTGGGCGACGCGCGTCATCATGCATTCCGCAGCGAAGTGCGCCTGCGGACCGCCGAAACCGCGAAACGCGCCGCTCGGCACGTTGTTGGTGTAGCAGACGACGCCATCGACGCTGACGTTGGCGATGTCGTAGGGTCCGTGCGCGAACGTCATCGCGCCCTTGAGCACTTCGATGCTCGTCGAGGCATAGGCGCCGCCGTCGGCGATCAGCGTCGTCTCGACCGCGGTGACCGTACCGTCGCGTTTCGCGCCCCATTTCGCGGTCATGAAGAACGGGTGGCGCTTGTGATGGCCGATGATCGACTCTTCGCGGCTCCAGCGAATTGCCGTCGGCCGCTTGAGCACCCAGGTTGCGACGGCAACGAGGCACTGCACCGACATGTCTTCGCGCCCGCCGAACGCGCCGCCGATCTTCGCGTACTTGACTACGACCTGGTCTTCGGGCAACGCGAGAATTTCCGCGAGTTGCTTGCGGTCTTCGTGCAGCCACTGCCCAGCCGTTTCGATAACGATGCGGCCGTGTTTATCGATGGAGGCGATGCCGGCATCGGGCTGCAGGTAGGCGTGTTCTTGCCATTGCGTCGTAAAGCTGCCTTCGACGACGACGTCGGCCTCATCGAAGGCGCGAGCTGTATCGCCGTGCCGAATCTTCTGGCGTAGCAGCACGTTCTCGCGGTCGTGATGCACGCGCGGACTGCCGGGAAGCATCGCCTCGCGCGGATCGCTCACCAGCGGCAGATCTTCGTACTCGACGCGCACGAGTGTGGCGGCGAGTGCGGCGGCGATGTCGGTTTCGGCTGCAACGAGCGCCACGCGGTCGCCGTCGTGACGCACGGTGTCGTCGCACAGCACCGGCTGATCGGAATCGATCAATCCGTAACGGTTATGGGGTACGTCTTTCGCGGTGAGTACGGCGACGACGCCGGGCACCGCCAGCGCTTCCGAGGTGTCGATCGAAAGAATGCGGGCGTGCCCGCGGCGCGCGAAGACGGTTTTCAGCCGCAACATCCCCGGTTTGATCAGATCGGCCGGGTAGTTTGCCGCACCGGTGACCTTATCGAGCGCGTCGTGACGCGGGTGCGAGGTGCCGATGTGCTTCACGTGCCGACCTCGACCCGCTGCGGTTCGGCATCGACTTCGGCCGCCGACGTAATCGCGGTGAGGATCTTCGCATAGCCGGTGCAGCGGCAGATGTTGCCGCTGATCGCACTGCGGATGTCGGCCGTCGTCGGTGACGGACACTCATCGACGAGCTTCGCGCCGGCCATGATCATGCCGGGAATGCAGAAACCGCATTGTACTGCGCCGTGATCGATGAACGCCTGCTGCACCGGATGCAGCACATCGCCGTCGGCCAAGCCTTCGATCGTGATGATCGTCGCACCGTGCGCTTGCGGCGCGGGTACGAGGCACGACATCACGGCGCGGCCGTCGAGCCACACCGTGCACGCGCCGCACTCGCCCTCGGCACAGCCTTCTTTCGCACCGGTCAAGCCGGCTTCATCGCGCAACGCATCGAGCAGCGAGAGGTGCTGCACGCCGTCGAGTTCGTGACGGCGGCCGTTGATCGTGGTTTCGACCCGGCCCGTGAACGGCAAGATCTGCGCTTCGCGTTCCGGCGTTTCGAGCAGCACGGGTTCGGCGGCGAGACCGCCGGCTTCCGTACCGTCGGCGATTTGATCGAGCGCGCGTTCGACGAGCGCGGCGATCGTGGTGCGCCGATAGGCGGCGGACGCGCGGATATCGTCGATCGGCGCGATCGCCGCGGCGGCGATCGTTGCGGCGCGCGTGCGAGCGGCGCGATCGAGCGAGCCGCCGGTGAGCGAGGCCTCGGCGTCGCGGACGCGCACGATCGTCGGCGCGACGCAGCCGAGCGCGATGCGGGCGCCGGTAACGCGCGGTCCGTCGAATTCCACCACTACCGCGACGCTGATCACCGAGATGGCTTGCGCTTTGCGCAAGCCGAGTTTGAGAAAAATGCCGCGGCGCGAGGCGCCGAGTTTGCGGACGGAGATCGAACGCACGAGTTCGCCCGGTGCGAGGGCCGTGCTGCGGAAGCCGGTGCAGAACGCCTCGACGCTCATGCGCCGCCGGCCGGCCGCACTCGCGAGTTCTACTTCCGCGTCGAGGACGTAGAGGGCCGTGATCGTGTCGTTGGCCGGCGACGCCGTGACAAGGTTTCCGGCGACGGTGCCGCGCGTGCGGATCTGCGGCGCGCCGACTTCGACGCACGCCTGAACCAGCGGCAGCGCGTCGCGCCGGAATGCGGGCGAACCGAGGACGTCGTTGTGCGTGGTGAGCGCGCCCAGCGTTAGGCGGGTGTCGTCTTCGGTGATGAAGCGCAGCTCGGGTTCGAGGGCGGTCAGATCGATCAATCGCTTGGCCGGCTTGCTGCTCCGCCCAAGCTCGACCATCACGTCGGTGCCGCCGGCGATCAGCCGGGTATCGGCGCCCGCGAGGGCGAGTTTGGCGAGTGCATCGGCCAGCGAGGTAGGCCGATCATAGACCTCGATCATCTCAGCATGTTCGGATTACGGGGCGGGCTCTCTTCCTCCAGATTGTCAGGTTTGCGCGCATCGCTCCCCGACGAATGGCGCACGGCAACGCGCGGCCGGGCCCGCAACGTAGCACCATGCACCTGACGGATGTCGAACGCGACAAGCTGCTGCTCAGTTATGCCGCCGAAATGGCCTGGCGGCGGCATGCCCGCGGCGTGAAGCTCAATCATCCGGAGTCGATCGCGATCATCGCGTCGTTCGTGCTCGAGGGCGCGCGCGATGGGCGCAGCGTTGCCGATCTCATGCAGGCCGGCCGTGCGGTTCTCACCCGCGACGACGTGATGGAGGGTGTTCCCGAGATGATCGAGTCGGTGCAGGTCGAGGCCACGTTTCCGGATGGAACCAAACTCGTCACCGTACACGAGCCGATTCCGTGACCCCCGGTGAAAGTTTTATTCGCGCGGGCGAAGTGGAATTGAAACCCGGCCGCCGGCGCGTGCAAGTGATCGTGAGCAACACCGGCGACCGGCCCATTCAGGTCGGCTCGCACGCGCACTTCGCCGATGTGAACCGGGCGCTCGCGTTCGATCGCGCGGCGGCGCGCAACATGCTGCTCGACATTCCGGCCGGAACGGCGGTACGCTTCGAGCCGGGGATCGAGCGGCCGGTGGATTTGGTCGAAGCGGCCGGGGAACGGCGGTTTGCATGAAGATTTCGCGCGAGCAGTATGCGCGGCTCTACGGTCCGACGACGGGCGACCGTTTGCGGCTGGCCGATACCGAGCTGATCGTCGAGATCGAACGCGACCTCACGGGTTACGGCGACGAGTTGAGTTTCGGCGGCGGCAAAGTGATCCGCGATGCGATGGGCCAGCACCCCACGATATCGCGCGCCGAAGGTGCGCTCGATACGGTGATCACCAACGCGATCATCATCGATGCAAGCGGGATCTACAAAGCCGACATCGGGTTGCGCGACGGCCGCATCGCCGGCATCGGCAAAGCCGGCAACCCGTACATCATGGACGGGATCACGCCCGGCATGGTCGTCGGCGCATCGACGGAAGCGATCGCGGGCGAAAACATGATCGTTACCGCGGGCGCGATCGACACGCACATCCACTTCATCTCGCCGCAGCAAGTGACGGCGGCCATCGGCAGCGGCGTGACGACGATGATCGGCGGCGGCACCGGGCCCGCATCGGGAACGAACGCGACCACGTGCACGCCGGGCGCGTGGCATCTCGACCAGATGCTGCTCGCAACGGAACTGCTGCCGGTCAACGTCGGCTTTCTCGGCAAAGGCAATGCGACCGGACTCGCACCGCTCCACGAACAGATCGACGCGGGCTGCCTCGGTTTGAAATTGCACGAAGACTGGGGCTCGACGCCGCGCGCGATCGATGCCGCCCTCACGGTAGCGGATGCGACCGACGTCCAAGTGGCGATTCACACCGATACGCTCAACGAGATGGGCTTTCTCGAAGAGACGATTCGCGCGATTGCGGGCCGCACGATCCACACCTATCACACCGAGGGCGCGGGCGGCGGACACGCGCCCGACATCATCCGCATTGCGGGCGAACCCTACGTGCTGCCTTCATCGACGAACCCGACGCGGCCCTACACCGTCAACACGCTGGCCGAGCATCTCGACATGCTGATGGTCTGCCATCATCTCGATCCGTCGATTCCCGAAGACGTCGCGTTCGCCGACTCGCGCATTCGCGGCGAGACGATTGCCGCCGAAGACGTGCTGCACGATCTCGGCGCGATCAGCATGATGTCGTCGGATTCGCAGGCGATGGGCCGCGTGCACGAAGTCATCACGCGCACCTGGCAGACCGCGCACAAGATGAAAGTGCAACGCGGACCGCTGCCCGGCGAGAACGAGGGCAGCGACAACGTGCGCGTCAAGCGCTATGTGGCCAAGTACACGATCAATCCGGCGATCGCGCACGGCATCAGTTCCTACGTGGGTTCGGTGGAAACGGGAAAGATCGCGGATCTCGTCGTCTGGAAGCCGGCGTTTTTCGGCTTCCGGCCCGAACTCATCCTCAAGGGCGGCACGATCGCCTATGCCGCGATGGGCGATCCGTCGGCCTCGATCCCGACGCCGCAGCCCGAACGGATGCTGCCGATGTGGGGCGCGTTCGGCGCCGCGCCGACGGCCGGCTCGTTCACGTTCGTCTCGCGCCGCGGGCTCGAATGCGGCATGGTGGAACGCGTGCGCTCGCGCCGCACGTTCTTGCCGGTGTCGAACTGCCGCAAGATCGGCAAACGCCACATGGTGCACAACGACGCGCTGCCGAATATCGAGGTCGATCCGAAAACCTACGCGGTACGGGCCGACGGCGTGCTCATGACGTGCGAACCCGCCACCGTCTTGCCGCTCGCGCAGCGCTACGCGCTGTTCTGATGCACCGCCGCATCGAGACGCTCCTCGGCAACCTGGACGACTTTCCCGTCGGCGCGCGCGCGGTCGAACGGCTGCGCGTGTCGAGCAGCGCGATGACGCATCGCGTGCTGCGCTTGCCCTCGAGCATCGGCGATCTCGGACTCATGCTCGCGGGCGACGTGCGCGTGCGGGACGGCGACGTCTTGGTCGCCGACGAAACGCGCGTGATTGCCCTCGAAGTGATCCCGGACGACGTGTTGATCGCCTATCCCGATTCGATCGCACAAGCGGTCGAGATCGCGCACGCGTTCGGCAACCGGCACATCCCGGTCATTCGCGACGGCGACGCGATCGTGGTCGGTTACGCCGGGCCGCTCGAAGAACTGCTCGAACGCAGCGGCGTGCGATACGAGCGCACCGCGCGCGTCATGGAGCGGCCGTTCGTCTACGCGCATGCGCCGCACACGCATGATTGACGCGCGCTTTCTGCAGCTGTGCGACAGCGTGTTCCCGAGCGGTGCGTTTTCGCACTCGTTCGGCCTCGAAACGGCGATCGCCGAGCGCGGGTTGGCCGGCGCCGCCGGCGTGCGCGCGTGGATCGCCGACTACCTCGAACGGAGCTTGGCGACGCTCGATGCGCGCGCGTTCGTCTTGGGCATGCGCGGCACGGTAAGCGTCGACGAACTCGACGCGGTCCTCGCCGCATCCGTATTTCCGCGCGACGTCCGGGCGGCAAATCGCCGTTTGGCGCGCGCTACCTTGGAGGCATATCTCGCTATGGGAATCGTAGACGACACGATCGCGGCGTATCGCGATGCGATTGCCGGCGGCGCCGCGAGCGGTCAGCACGCGCTCGCGTGCATGCTCGGCTATCGCGCGATCGGTGCGCCGGTCGAAGACGCCGTTTGCGGTTACCTGAGTTCGGCGGCCGCGGCCCTCGCCGCCGTTGCCGCGCGAGCCGTGCCGCTCGGTCAACGCGACGTCGGTGCGCTGCTGTGGTCGCTGCGCGCGCCGATCGCGGATTTTGTGCGCAGCGCCTGCGCCGCGCAGGCGCTCGACGATCTGACCTCGAGCGCGCTGATCTGCGAGATCGACGCGATGCGGCACGCCGGCCTCGACGCCCGGCTGTTCGCATCATGAGCGCGGTGCGCATCGGCATCGGTGGGCCGGTCGGTGCCGGAAAAACGGCGCTCGTGGAGCGCTTGGCGCGAGCCTTCTATCCGCGCGTCGACCTCGCGGTCGTGACGAACGACATCTACACGCGCGAAGACGCACTGATCCTCACGCGCAGCGGCTGTCTGCCGGCCGAACGCATCGTCGGCGTCGAAACCGGCGGCTGTCCGCACACCGCGATCCGCGAGGATGCATCGATGAACCTCGAAGCGATCGCCGAACTCGAAGCGCGCTTCCCGCAACTGCGCGTCGTGATCGTGGAGAGCGGCGGCGACAATCTCGCCGCGACGTTCAGCCCCGATCTCGCCGACGTGACGATCTACGTCATCGACGTCGCCGGCGGTGACAAGATCCCGGCCAAAGGCGGCCCGGGCATCACCAACGCCGATCTGCTCGTGATCAATAAGATCGATCTCGCGCCGCACGTCGGCGCCGATCTCGAACGCATGCGCCGCGACGCCGGCGCCGCGCGCGGAACGCGCCCGTATCTGTTCACGGATCTGCGGCACGGTACGGGGCTCGAACCACTGATGGAATTTGTGTCGAACGCCGCATTACTCGACGCCGCGACGTGAGAGCGGCCGGCAGCATCGCGCTCACCTGCGATGCGGGCGCCGGGCGCACGCGCTTGCGCGCGATTCGCTGCGAGGGACTTTCGCGTTCGAGCCGCGCCTTCGCCGTGCCGTCCGGCGCAATTCGCCTGGTACTCTCGACGCTCGGCCCCGGCGTGCTCGCCGGCGATCGCTTCACCGTTACCGGCGACGTTGCAGAACGCGCATCGCTTATTGCGTGCGGTCAGATGGCAACACCCGTGTTTGCGGGCACGTCACCGTCGCAGACCGATGCCGGCTGGCAAATTGCCGACGGTGCGACGCTACTGGTCGCGGGCGAGCCGCTCTTGCTCGAGCCGGACAGCACGCACGCGGCGGGCGCGACGTTCGCCGTGCTCGGCAGCGGTACGGCGATCGTCGTCGATACGTTCGGCCTGCGCGGTTCGGCACGCTTGTCGATGCGCACGCGCGCGACGCTCGACGGTAAGCTCGTCTATCGTGATGCGTACGACATCTCGGGCGACCTCGCCGGCGCATTCGGCACGGTCACGTTGATTGCGGCCGACGCCGGCGCACGCGCCGCGTTCCTCGAACGCGCGCATGCCGTCAGCGCGAACTTCGCAACCGCCGTGCGCGCCGGTTGCGGCGAAACGGCGGCGGCGGCGGTCGTGCGCCTGCACGGCGCGCGCGTGTGGGACGTGCGCGCCGCGGCTCTTGCAATAGCGGGCGCTACTTTGCCGTAAGCGCTCGCGCGGTGTTCACGCGGATGAATTCCGCCAGCCGGTCCGAGAAGAGCCGGTCCTCGGTGCCCGATGCGTTGAGATGGGCGATCTGCGAGATGTGGTTGTGGCGCGGCAGATACAGCACGTTCGGGAAGCGCTTGGTTTGGGCGTAGAGCGCATCGGTGAGCGCCTTCGCCTGCTCGTGGAACATCGGCGGGTCGAATTCGGAAATGCCGTACATCAGCGGAATGCCGGCCGTCGCGAGCGCCGGCAGGGCGGAGCCTCGTGCCGCCGCGTCGGGTGCGTCGCCTAAATACGCGCGCGCGTTGCCGGCCAATTCCATCAAGGTGAAATCGTACACGCCGGAGAGCATCGCGATCGCACGCACGCCGCCGCCTTTGCGCGGGTGCAATTCGGGGCGCGCAGCGTATGTCGCAACGTGCGTCGAACCTGCCGACTGCCCGAGCAGCACGACGTTCTCGGGGTCGCCGCCGTGTTCGGCGATGTTCTCGAGCACCCACTTCACCGCACCGCCGACGTCGGCCGCAGCGGCGGGATATTGTGCTTCGGGTGCGAGCCGGTAGGTGATCGTCACGCCGACCATGCCGTTGCGCACCGCCCACAGGCCGACGTTGTCGTAATACGCCGTCTCGCCGATGCGCTTGTCGCCGGCGACGAAGCCGCCGCCGTGGACGTAGACGAGCACGGGTTTTGCGCCGCCGCCCGCAGCGGTCGAGCGGAAGACGTCGAGCCGCTGCCGTTCGTGCGGGCCGTACGTGTGATCGCGCGTGACGGTTACGTCGCGATAGGGCACGGTCTCGTGTTGTGATTGGTAGAGGTCTTGCGACGCGGCGATCATCTCGGGGGAAATCGGGATGCCGATCCCGGCGATCGCGCGAGCGGTATCGTCACGCATGGGTTGCTCCTGCTCTCGAGCGGTGGGGCGGACGCTCTTTGCGATGCGGCGCCGCGGTTACTCCCGGCGCGGCGGATCCCGCGGGTCGCGTTCGAGCGCAGCGTATTCGCGGTCCCAGCCGCCGCTATCGATGTGACGCTTCGCGCGCATCGCGAGATGCTCGAACGCGCGGCCGAGATATGGTCCGAGCGCGTTGCGCCGCAGGAGGATGGCCGGCCGTAAGATTTCCCATATGTCGACGAAGGTGTCGGCGTATTCGGCCAGCACGAGGCTTTCGGCAACGCCGCCCTTCGTAACCAGCACCGAAATATGTTCGAGGAAGCGCAGCATCTCGCCGGCGTTCCGAAACTCCTCGGGAAAGAGCCCTGGATTCTTCAGGTCCTCGCAATACGCCGGATCGGTAGCGAGGCGTTCGGCGATCGCCATGAGGCTGATGCGCGTGGCCGACGTTGCCGGCGAATCCATGAAATCGATCAGCCGCAGATAGACCACGATGTCGTTGGCGTTGCGCCCGTGACGCAACTGGCGAAACGCAGCGACGGCCGTGCCCGCAACGATGAGCGCGGTGATGATTGCGGCAAGTGCCGCGGCCCAGCCCGAGTCGAACATCGCCGCTATGGTAACACGAGGGTACGGCAGAGCGAGGGTCCGCTCGCGGGCCTGGATAAGTATGTCGACCTCTCGTTTTGCGGAAGGCCCAGCGCGTGCTTTTTCAACGCCGGTTTGTTCCCGTTGTGATGTTTCTGGCTGCTGCGGCCATTGCCGGGTGTGCCGGCGGGAGCACGAGTTCGGCGCCGAGCGTACAACCGAGCAATTCACCGAGTCCGGGACCTTCGGGCGTCCAACTCGTCGCAATCCCCGGTACGGCCGGAACGGTATCGCTGCAAGCCCTCGGCTTTGTCACCCCGGCCTTCGGCGTCGGAACCGGCGCCCCGTCGGGCTTGACGATGAGCGCGTTCGCAAGCTTCAGCGCCCCATCCAACGCGCCGTCGCCATCGGCACTCGTCCGCAAACCAGCAGCCGCGACGACCGGGATCGCGCCGTTCTTATACGTGACGGCAACGTTCTCGGCGAACGTTCCCGCCGGCGTGGTCGCATCGGAAGTGCTCACGTTCTCGAGCACGACGGCGACCAGCGGCCTCAACTTTTTCTGCGAAATCGATGACATCACGGCGACCCCGGCCAGCAAGATCGCCACCTTCGGTCCCGCAGTCGCATCCGGCCAAACCGTGACGATCTCGAATTCCATCCCGGGCAATCCCGGCCCGTCGCTCACGGCCGGCCACACGTATCTCTTCCAGTATTACGATCTGGCGATCCCGGGACCGACCCCGACGCCGACGGCCACGCCGGTGCCGACGCCGACCCCGACGCCGACGGCCACACCGTTCCCAACGCCGACGCCGAGCGCGACGCCGTCGACCTCGCCGACGCCGGTGCCTACGCCGACCGGCACGTCATCGCCGGTCCCGGCCTTCACCTTCTCGAGCGGTGCGACCGCGACGACGGCGAGCGTGACCCCGCCGACGCAGCCGGGGCCCCTGGTCGTTCCGGCCTCCGGCGGCTACGGCACCTACAGCGCGCACGTCACGATCCAGTTCGGCGCGGAGACGACGAGCGGTGCGTTCACCATGACCGCGGCGCTCGGCAGCACCGCGGCCGATATCAGCCCGGCCGGCTCGTTCCCGTTCTACACCGGAAGCGCCGCGACGCCGCTGTTCTACGTGCTCCTCACCCCGAACGCGCCCGTGTCGTTTTCGCAAACGCCGGCCATTACGGTCACGACCAGCAGCTTCCCCAGCAGCAACACGTGCAGTCTATTCATCTACGCCAACGGCAGCGGCGGCGGACCGTTCTCGTGGCTGCAGGTCCCCGGCGCTCAAGCGAACGTCGCCGGCAACAGCGTGACGATCCCGGCGGTCGGACCGCCGCCCGGATTCACCATCGACTTCTACCCGACGAAAACGCAACTCGCTTTCGTGGGCTGTTAGTCGGGAGGCGTCCCTTCACCGGACGCTCAAAATGTGATCATGTCCATATTGTGGGGCCGGCAGCGTTGGCCGTAGCGCTCGGGACCGAACCGTTTATCGACGTCGTCCGGCGCGTGGCCGCGCAGCGGACGAATGCCCTCGCGGTCGACGAACTCACGTATGGGGAACTCTGGGGCCAGACCGCCCGGGTAGCGGGCAAGCTTTCGGCCCGGGGCGTGGTGGCCGGCGACCGCGTGGCGATCTACTCGGAGAACCGCCGCGGCTTCGTGCTGGCCTATCTTGCGCTGCAGCGCCTCGGCGCGATCGCCGTGCCGACGAACGTGCTCTACCGCGCCGCCGACCTCGGCAATATTCTGAGCGACGCAAAACCGCGGCTCGTCGTGGGTTCGGCGCAAACCCGGCCGCACGTTCCGGCGGACGTGCCGTTCGTTGACGCGGCCGACGTCGAGGCGTGGGCGACCGATGCATCGCTCTCGACCGAACACGACGACGCGCGCGTCGAGCCCAACGACATCGCCGTGATGATCTACACCAGCGGCACGACCGGCCGCGCCAAAGGCGCACTGATCACGCACGGCAACCTCGCCGCGATCGCCGCGCAGTTGAACGAAGCGTGGCGCTGGACGAGCGCCGACACTCTGTTGATCACCTTGCCGCTCTTTCACGT
This sequence comes from Candidatus Lustribacter telmatis, assembly GCA_003164045.1. Taxonomy (GTDB): domain Bacteria; phylum Vulcanimicrobiota; class Vulcanimicrobiia; order Vulcanimicrobiales; family Vulcanimicrobiaceae; genus Lustribacter; species Lustribacter telmatis. The sequence continues at coordinate 168,982 of PLRU01000071.1, read as the reverse complement.
GCACGGACTCTGCGCGGGCCTCAACGGCACGCTCGCCGCCGGTGCCCACGCGCTCATTCGCGAACGCTTCGACGTCAACGAAGTCGCGAAGCTGCTGCAATCCGGCGACGTGACGATGTTCTTCGGCGTACCGACGATGTACGTGCGCTTCATCGAGAAAATTCCGCCGCAGAAGTTCGAGCACGTGCGTCTGTTCGTTTCGGGTTCGGCAGCGTTGCCGGCCGACGTGCACCGCGCGTTCGAAGAAAAGTTCGGCGCCTCGATTCTGGAGCGTTACGGGTCGACGGAGTTTGGCTTTGCGCTGGGCAATCGGTATGAGGGTCCGCGCGTCGTGGGCAGCGTCGGCGTGCCGATGCCGGGCGTCGAAGTCACGATCGTCGTACCGAAGACGACCGATCGGGTCGCGCCGGGCGAGGTGGGTGAACTGCTCGTCTCCGGCCCGAACGTGTGCATCGGCTATTGGGACCGGCCCGAAGCGATGGCCGACGCGTTTGCCGATTTCGACGGCCGCCGCTGGTTCCGGTCGGGCGATTCGATGCGCTTCGATCCGGTTGACGGCGTCTACGTCGTGATGGGCCGGCTCAAAGAGCTGATCATCAGCGGCGGCTTCAACGTGTACCCGCTGGAAGTCGAAGCGGAGATGCGGCTGTATCCCGGCGTGCGGGATGCGGCGCTGGTGGGGATTCACGACGCCGCGCGCGGCGAAATCCCGGTTGCATTCATCGAGGCCGACGCCGGGTTCGATAGCGATGCGTTCGTCGCAGCGATGCGCGACCGGTTAGCGAGCTTCAAACTGCCGAAGGCCGTCCGGATTGTCGATGCGCTGCCGCGCAACGCGATGGGCAAAGTCGAAAAGCAACGTTTGAAGGCGAGCGAGGAGAAGCCGTGAGCACCGATCAGCACGTCAGCGACGCACGCGTTCCCGACTACGATGCATCGGTCCGTGAATATCACGCGTCGCGCGCGCGCTACATTCGCACCGTGACGACGGACACCGAGAAGAAGCTGATGGAGACGGTCGCCAAACGGCGCGACCCGCTCAAGGAAGAGATCAATAACCTCACCGCGCTCGCCCGCTCGCGGTTCGAGGCGCGTCAAATGACGTTGCGCGCCTACGCCGCGAAGGCGCCGGGCCGCGTCAGCGCCGGCGGACTGCTGCCGCCCTCGCCTGCCGAACGCATGATCGGCGGGATCGACAAACTCTACAAAGCCGCGGTCAAGGCCGCCGAAGAGTTCAACGAGGTCAACGACATCATCAAGAAGCGCAAGGAAAAACTCGACAAGATCGACGACGAAGTGCGTACGGTGCTCGAGCAGCACGGTCGCGACCTGATCGCGCAGTTGGAGTCACCTACCGGGCTCGAAGGCGCATTCAAGCGCGATCCGCTCCTCGCGCGGGCGCACGCGCGCATGCTGGCCGCCGAAGCGCGGCGCGAATCCGTACTCGAGTCGACGCCGGCCGAAGCTCCGGCGAGTCAGGCCCCGGTTAGTGAGTAGTTCGGATGAGTTCGGTTCTTCAGGCGAGTTGCTGCCGGGCCAGCCCGGCTTCGATGAAATGTTGGCCCAGGGGAACTACGATTTTGCCAAGACGCGCTTCGTGCGCACGCTCACGGGCGACGGCGTCGCGCGCATCGTGGAACACGCCGCTGCGCGCCGCGCGAAACTCCGCGTGGAGATCGACAACTTGCGCGTGCTCGTGCGCGCGCGCCATGAAGCGGCGGTCGAACACGCGCGCGCTTATGGCCAGATTCTTCCGCATCGCGTCGGCAAGACGTGGATTCAACCGCCCGCGCACACCGAGAAGATCGGTGCGGGTTATGGTTCGGAGCGCTTCTATAAACTCGCCGCGCGGGCGGCGAAAGAATACGTCGAGATCCGCGATTTGCTCGCGAAGCGCCGCGATCAGCTGATCACGATGGAAGCGGATCTCCGTACGGCGCTCGACGAACGCGAGGCGGCGCTGATCCGGCAAATGGAATCGCCGCGCGGCCTGCAGTCGGCGCTTCAGCGCGACCCGCTGCTCAACGTCGCGTATCAGAAGCTCAAAGCGCTACGCGCAGATCTGCAAAAGCAGCCGGCCGACGGAATCGGCGACTTATAGATGCAAGAACTAGCGAAGCGTAGCAGCGGCGGGACGTCGGGTTACGTGCGCATCATCGTGAGCCTTGCCTCGGCGGTGATCCTCACCTTTTTCGCAAGTCAGATCTACAGCGCGCACGACATGAAATTGCCGGTCAAGATCGGCGTCATCTTGGTCATCGCGGCGATCGGCTTCGGCGGGATTCACTCGATCCTCACCCCGGAGCCGGACGAGGAGCCCGTCGCAACCGAACGCCTTTACACCGCCGATGAAGTCGCGGCGCTCGTCGCAGCGGTGCAATCGGGCCGCCTGGTTGCGGCCGCACCGGATACGTGCAAGTTCTGCGGGGATGCGCGGCCCGACGTCACCGGCGTGGACGGCTCGCACTATCACCAGCGCTGTTTCCAAGCCGCCTACAAAACCGGAAAGACCTAGGCCGGTAATCGCAGCTCGTCGATAATACGGTGGTAGCGAACGATGCCCGCGTCGACGCTGAGCGGGGCAGGACGCAAGTCGCCGTTGCTGCGTGAGATGTTGCGTTGTTGCGCCTCGATCATCGCGCGATCTTGTTCTTCAAAAGCTCGATGGCGAAGTTCGGAGAGCTGGCCACGGATATGTTCGTCGGCGGCGGGGTCTCGCTGCACCGTGTTTTGGCGCACCGCACAGAAATGATAGTGCGTCGTTGTCGCGGTTTCCGGCGTGAGGAGATGAATGCCGTAGAGACCGGTCCCGGTGCTCCGATCGGTGTTGGGCGCGCAGGCGCCCGTGTCGTTCAACAGACAACCCGGTGCGTTCCACCGGATGCGGGTCCAAATGTCGACGTTGCGTCCGTCCTGCCGGAACATGAGATCGTAGAGTTGCGGTACCGGGACGTCCGGCGTGAAGCGGGAGACCCAGAGCGTGTTTCCTTGACGCTCCACGTCCGTGCGCGTGTCGACCATCGCGTCATTGCCCAACAGTCCGGCGTGCAAATACGATGCGTGGCTGAGATCGAGTAAATTGTCGGCGATGAGTTCGTAGTTTGCCGCCATGAGCAAGTAGTCGCGCTTGCTGACCTGATCGGCCGGCGCCGTATCGATCAGCCCGTAGTCCGGAAGTGTGCTCGTGTCGGGTTGGCTATCGCCCATCCATATCCAAACGATCGAGTGGCGTTCTAGCGCCGGATGCGTTCGCGCGAACGTTCCCGGCGGCACGGCGCGATTGGGATGCGGGTTGTTCACACACGCGCCGTTAACGTCGAACTCGAGGCCGTGATATCCGCATTGCAGATGGTCGCCGAGTATGCGTCCCATACTCAAGGGAGCGAAGCGATGCGGGCACCGATCTTCGAGGACCGCGACCTCGCCGCCGCTCGTGCGCCAAAAGACGAGCGGCTCATCGAGGATCGTGCGCGGAACGAGCGCTCCCGCCGGAAGATCGGCGGACCACATAGCCGCGTACCACGTGTCGAGCAGATATGGTGCGATCATGATTTTGCCCCGATGAGGATGAGTGAGATCTGCGGAAACGCTGCGATGATGACGAGCGCGACCGTCAGCGCAAGGATGTACGGGATGACGTGACGGGCAGCGTCGTCGGCGGAGGCCTTCCCGATCGCGCACGCGGCATAATACCCGACGCCAAGCGGTGGCGCGAAAAGGCCGATGCCCATTGCCAGGACGGCGACGATTGCATAATGGATCGGGTTGATCCCGAGTTGGATCGCGATGGGAAACAGCAGTGGCCCAAAGAGCACCATCGCCGGAATACCTTCCAGAACTGAGCCGAGGACGACGAATGCGACGACGGACGCCGCAAGGAAGCCCGCTCGTCCGCCCGGCGCCGTGGCCAGCGTCGCGGCGAGTTGCTGGGCGAAGCCGGACTGCGTGAGCGCCCATGCCATGGCCGTTGCAGTGGCGATGATCAACATGATGGCGCCGGTGAGCGAGGCCGTTTCGCGCAGCATCGGGTACAGTCTCCGCCAATCGAGTTCGCGGTAAATGAAGATGCCGACGAGCAGCGTGTACACGATGCCGACCGTGCTGACCTCGGTCGTCGTCGCGATTCCGCCGATGACGAAGGTGCGGATGATCAGCGGCAGCGCAAGGCCCGGGATCGCCACGAAAAAGGCGCGCGCGATCCGTTGCAACGTTGCGCGCTCGGCGAGTTCGGTTCGACGCGATCGCGCGAGTGCGACGATGACGAGCGCGATCGAGGCGACGGCCGCGGGTAGCAGTCCGGCCGTGAACAGATCCTTGATCGAGAGGCCGACGACCGTGCCGACGATGATCAACACGATGCTAGGCGGAATCGTCTCGGCCATTGCCGCCGACGTCGAGAGGAGGGCGATCATCTCGCCGCGGTCTTGTCCGCGCCGTTCCATCTCGGGAAACAAGACGGGCGCGATGGCGGCCATATCGGCGGTCTTCGAACCGGAAATGCCGGAGACCAGATACATCGTGACGACGAGGACGATGTTGAGGCCCCCGCGGACGTGACCCACCAGCGAGGCGATCGCGTCGACGAGCCGCCGAGCCATCCCCGAACAGTCGACCAACAACCCCAGCAAGACGAAAAGGGGAATCGCGAGCAAGATGATGTTGGCGATACCTTCGTTCATGCGATCGGCAACGGTGCTGAGCGGAACGTGTGTGGTGAGCGCGAGATAACTCAGCGTTCCGGTGCCGAACGCAAACGCGATCGGGACGCCGATCGCCACCACGATGCCGACGAAAAAGACGAAGAAAACGAGCAAGTTGAGATTGCCGAGCGCGGCAAACGCGTCGCGGCCGAGGTAGGCCGCTAGCGAGAGAACGACGCCGCCGAGCGTCGCGAGCATGGCATCACGCGGTTTGCTCTCGAGTAGGCGCAGCACCGCGAGCACGAAGATTAGGCCCATCGGCAGAACGATGCCCGCGACGATCCACGAGCGGGGAATGCTCAGTGCGGCGGTGACTTGTGATGACTCCTGGACGAGCAGCCGGTACGAAGCCGGCAGCATTTCAAGACAAAACAGCGCGACGACAACCGAGGAGACGGCATCGAGCAGCGCGCCGGTAGCGGGCGACACCACGCGCTCGAGCGCCGTGATCCGGATGTGCTCCCGCCGCCGGTACGCGACGACGGCGCCGAGCATCGCGAGCCAGAGCAGCAGCACGCCGGAGAGCTCATCGCTCCAAATGAGCGCGTTGTGAAAACCGTAGCGGAACAGAACCCCCGCGGCAAGGATGATCACCTCGGCGACGATTAAAAGCGCGCAGAGCGGCTCGACGACGGCGCGGATCAGCCGGTCGACCTGCTTGCGCATCCTCAGGTCAGGCGGCCGGTCGTTTTTTCGAGTAACGCCCACGCTTCCGGTGAAAACGCCGATTTCATGTCGGTATAAAACGGCCTCAGCTTGGCGCGGAACGGCGCGAGGTCTGCGACCTCGTTCACCGTCAGCCCCTGTCCTTGCAGCTTCGTCCGTAGCGCAGCGTCCGCGTGCAGCATATCCTCGCGCTCGAGCATCCCGGCGCGATCGATTTCTCGATTGAGGATCGCCGCAATATCGGGCGGCAGCGACTTCCACGCGTCGAGGTTCACGACGGCAAAGAGGTTGCCCCAAATGTGATTGGTGATGCTCAAGTATTTCGTCGGTTCGTACCACTTGGACGCCTCGATGATAGCCATCGGGACTTCTACCGAATCGATCACCTTCGTTTGCAGCGCCGTATAGACGTCGGCGACATTGACCGGTGTCGGCGCCGCTCCGAGCGTCTTGAACATATCGACATACAGCTTGGCGCCGGGCGTGCGCACTTTGAGGCCGGCGAGGTCGTCGACGGTCTTGATCGGTTTCGTGCTGGTGACGATTTGCCGGAATCCGTTCACCCAGCACGTCGCAAACGGGTAGATCCCCTTGGCGACCATCTGCTTGCGCACCAGATCGCCGAGTGGCCCATCGATTGCCCCGAGCGCCTGCGGCTGAGACTTAAAGGCGAATCCGACGCCTTCGATCGCGGCATCCATGACGATGGTCGAGAGCACGCCGTCGCTGCCGATATACATCTCCATCGCACCGGAACGTAATTGAGCGACCGACGAATCGTCGCTCCCGAGTTCGCTGTTCGGAAAAAGCTGGAGCTGCAAGCGCCCATTCGTAGAGGTCAATATTCGCGCTGCCGCCTCGACCATGCGAATGTGCTGGGGGTGACCTTGCGGCAGCGGATAGCCGACTTTGAAATTGAACTGCGCCGCGCGCGCGGGTGCGCGCACGATGGCAACGCCGGCGAACGCGGCGGCCGCACCGGACGCGAAGCGGCGGCGATTCATCGTGGAACGGGGGTAATCGGTCATTGGGGCCTCCGGGAAGAAGATGCGGAAACGGCGTGAAGCGGTCGCGGAACGGTGTTTTCCGCGGTCATCGCGTCGGCTAAGAGACGCCGCGCTTTTAGCGCGGCCTCGTCGGCCTTACAACTGAGTTCGTGAAAGTGCGGATCGCGCTGAAGCGAGCGCTCTTGCGCCTCGAGTGCGACGCCGTCTTGTGCGAAGACGGTGCGAAATGCGTCGAGCATAAACGCACTGGTCTGCGCGTCTTTGTGTGAGGTGCGCGCGATCGACCAGAAATAGTAGGTCTCAATCGCGGTCGACGGCGTGATCAGGTGCGCCTGTTTGAACTCGCCGAAGTAGCCGGGTTGGCCGAAGCGTGCGTTCGAGCCGGGCGCGACCATCAGCACTTGCGTGACGTGCGCACCGGGTGGAAAGAAGAGCGAGCGCGTCGTGCGGTCCATCGAACCATCGATGCCGAGCGCGCGCTTGTGGAGCGGCGTCGCTTGGTCGCCGTGGATCGTACGCGTCGCTTCGATCATGTGCGGGTGCACGGTCGTGACGACCGGCGAGGCCGCCACGTTCGGCGTGCCGATCGTGCCGAGGTGCAAGAACTCGATATGTGAGAGGTCGAGCAGGTTCTCGTTTATGAGCTGGTAGCGATTGCGCCACGTGTTGACACCGCCGACGTCGACGTGGAAATTCGGATCCGTGAGGCCCAGCTCGTGCAGATCGGGCAGGGCGGCCTCATCGGCTGCGTTCGGTTCGCCCATCCATATCCACACGACGCCGCCGCGTTCGAGCGTGGGGTAGCGCCGTACCCCGTAGGCCGCCGGAACGTGCTGCTGCGAGGGGATTGCGACGCAGCGGCCGTGCCCGTCGTAGGTGAAGCCGTGATAGCCGCAGCGCACCGTATCGCCCAGGCGCGTGCCGAGCGAGAGCGGATACGCGCGGTGCGCGCAGCGGTCGGCGAGCGCAACGGCTTCGCCGGCGCTCGTTCGATACAGCACGACCGGTTCGTCAAGGAACGTCCGCGTGAGCAGAGCCTCGCCGAAGTCGCCCGACCAGCCAGCCGCGTACCAGCCGTTACGGACGTAATCGAGACCCGGCCCGAACGGATACATGGGGTATTACGCGCCCCACTCAACTTTGGCCGGGGCCGGCACGCCGTGCGCGTGTTGCCACGACACGATCGGATTGCGCAAGATCCCGACTTTCTCGATTTCCGCCTCGACGACATCGCCGGGTTTCATGTAGAGCGATGCAGCATCGGGGCTGAAGCCGGCGACGCCCGAGACGGTGCCGGTGGAGAGAATGTCGCCGGCGCTATAGCCGAGTGGCGAGTAGTGCGCGATGATCTCTTCGATCGAGTACGACATGTGGCTCGTATTCGAGCTCTGGCGCTTTTCGCCGTTGACGCGCAGTTCGACGTTGAGATTATGCGGATCGGGGATTTCGTCGGGGGTAACGATCCACGGACCGATCGGCACGAAGGTGTCGATCGCCTTGCAGAATGAGAACACGCCCGAGCGCATTTCGCGGCGTTGAATGTCGCGCGCGGTGATGTCGTTGAACACGATGAAGCCGCCGATGTACTCGTGCGCTTCCTCGGCGGTAAAGAACTTGCCGGCCTTCTTGATGATGACGGCGAGTTCGAGCTCGTAATCGAGTTCGCTCGTCAAGTGTTCGGGGTAGACGATTTCATCGCCCGGGCCGATGATCGCATCGACGTTCTGGAAGAAGACGATCCACGGCCGCACCGGGTGCGACCAGCCGACGCGCAGCGATTCCTCGTGATGTTCCTGATAGTTGCCCGCGGTGTGGAAGAACTTCTTCGGCACGATCGGCGCGCGCAGGCGCACGTCGTCGAGCAGAAACGTCTTGCCCGTGGGCTTCGCGCTCTCGCCGCCTTCGAAATATTCGCGCATCGAGGGAACGTCGAGCTCCTCGATCGTTTTGCCGTCGCGGATCCGCCCGACGCGGCCCTCATTGAACGTAACCAGTTTCATGCTGTTGTGCTCCTAAGCGCCGATCATGCTGTAGCCGCCGTCGCACATGATGAAGTTGCCCGTCATGTGCGCCGCATCGTCGGTAGCGAGGAACAGCGCCGCGGCAGCGAGCTCCTCGGGGGCGGGTACGCGCCCCATCGGGGTTTGTGCGAGGACGCGTTCCTTGCGTCCGTTGTTCCAATCGTGCCGGGTGAGGATCGCTTCGGTTTCCATGAAGCCCGGACCGAAGGCGTTGACGCGCACCGTCGGCGCGAACGCGTAGGCGTAGGATTTCGTCAAACCGATGATCCCGTATTTTCCGGCGGCATACTGCGGCGCGCGCGGGCTGCCGCGCACGACCACCGTCGAGGCGATGTTGACGATGTTGCCCTTGCCCCGCTCGAGCATCCGGGTGCCCATCTCGTGGATCATCAGCATCGTGCCCTTGATGTCGACGGCGAGCACGCGATCGATGATCTTCTCATCGATCTCTTTCCAATCCACTTGATCGGTTGCGATGTCGCCTACGTTGTTTATCAGCACGTCGATCCCGCCGCTGTGTTTCCACGCGGCGTCGATCATCGCTTTGATCTGGTCCCAGCTCTTGATGTCGCCCTGCACGATGAAGGCTTCACGGCCGAGCGCACGCACGGCCTTTGCCGTTTCATCGGCGCCGGCTTTGGAATTGTTGTAGTGGACGACGACGTTCGCGCCCTCGGCGGCGGCGCGCGTTGCAAGCGTGCGGCCGAAGCCGGTGCCGGCGCCGGTAACCATCATCCATTTGTTTTCGAAGCGCGGAAAAACGCGCGAAACCGTTGCCATGTAAACGTTCCTAAATGAGCGTGCGGCCGCCGTCAACGTACATGATATGTCCGGTGACGAATGCTGCGTGGCGTGAGGCAAGGAAGAGCGCGGGGCCGACGACATCCTCGACGACGCCGAGCCGGCCGGCCGGCACCAGCGCTTCGAGTGCGGGCCGCACGCCGGGTTTCTTGAGATGTTCGGCCGTGAGCGGCGTTTCGATGTAACCCGGCGCGAGCGCGTTGACCGTGACGCCCGAGTTCGCCCACTCGTTCGCCATGACGCGCATCATCTGGTTGATGGCACCTTTGCTGGCTGCATAGGGACCGTGGTGTTTATGTGCGAGCGAACCTGCGACCGATGAGAAATAGATCTGGCGGCCGCTGCCCTGTGCGCACATGATCTTGCCGGCCGCCTGGCCGAGCCAGAACGCACTATTGAGGTTCACGTCGATGAACGTGCGCCAATCCTCGTCGGTATAGTCGAGGATCGGGCGACGATCGTTCATGCCGACGGCGTGGATGAACACGTCGAGCCGGCCGAGCCGCTCATGGGTTTCGGCGACGATCTTCCGTGCGCGGTCGGGATCGCGCAGATCGCCGACCAGCCCGTGCCCTCCGCGGCGTTCGAGTTCGAGTTCCTCGACGGCGGCGCGAACGCGGCCGGCATCGCCGTCGACGGTCACCACCCGGGCTCCGACGTCGGCGAAGCCCTCGATCAGCCCGCGGCCGATGCCGCCGGCGCCCGCGATCAGCACTGCCGCGTTATCGAGCCCGAGCCAAGCGCCTGCTGAAGCATTCGGCGCGACCGATACGTCCATCCCCACTCACTTTCACATCGTGAAATTAACTTTCCATTTCTATAATTCCGGCAAGGATGTTTCGGGACCTGCGGCCGGCGGCGGTCGCCGGTTGCGTACTACGCGCGTTCGATCCGGTTGCGCAGATCGCCATGACGGTTCTCGACGTACGCGCGCAGATTGTGCACCAGCGTCTCGTTCATTTGCTGAATGTAGGTCGTGCTGTTGCCGCCGACGTGCGGCGTGATCGCAACATTTTCCATTGTCCAGAGCGGGCTCTCCGGCGGCAACGGCTCGCTCGCGAACACGTCGAGTCCGGCACCGGCAATCGTTCCGTTTTGCAGCGCCGCGATCAGCGCCGGTTCGTCGACGACGGCGCCGCGAGCGACGTTGATCAGATACGCCTGCGGCTGCATCGCCGCGAGCGCGGGCGCATCGATCAGGTGATGCGTCGATGGAACGTGCGGCACGAGGAGCACGACGAAGTCCGCTGCGGCAAGCGCGACGTGCAATTGCGCCGGCGGATAGATACGGTCGACGAACGCCGCCTCGGTCACGCGGTCGTCGACGCCGATGACGTTCATCTCGAAGGCTTTGCAGCGCGGCGCAAATGCCGAGGCGATCGCTCCCACGCCGATGATGGCGACCGTTCGTTTGTAGAGCGGCGGCTGGCGCCAATGGTCCCACGTGCGGCGGCGCTGGTTATCGACCATGGCCGGAAAGCGTCGCGACACGGCGAGCATCAGCAAAAACGCGAGTTCGGAAACTTGCGGCCCGTGGGCGCCACGCATCGAGGTGAGCATGACGCCCTTGCCGACGCCGGGGAACGTGAGCACGCGTTCCATGCCGGATGTTAGTGCTTGCACCCAGCGCAAATGCGGGCCGGTAACGAGATCTTCGGTGATTTCCGGATCGAGCGCGACGAGGGCGTCAGCCCGGGCCGATTCTGCGCGTGCTTCTTCGAGGGTCGCGGCCAGCAGAAACTCGGCATCGATGTTCGCATCGCGCACGCCGGTCCAGATCTCGGCGACTTCCGGATGGTAGATGAGGATGACCGGGCGCGGCATTATCGCGCGACGATGATCTCGCCGATTTGGCCGGCGTCGTGCTGGCTGAAGAACGCGCGTCCGCCGGGTGTCACGAGCAACGCGCGTGGCCCGCTGCCGGCCGTCGGAATTGGATACTCATCCGCAACCGTTCCGTCGGCCGTCATGCGCGCGATGATGTTGGTGAAGTTCTCCGTGATCAGAAAGTCGCCGTGCGGCGTGAGGGCGATGCCGCGCGGGCTCGTATGCTCGCGCGGAATCCGAAACGATGTCACGTTGCCCTCAAAGTCGATCCGGCCGATCGCGTTGGCCGTGGATTGCACGAACCAAAACGCCCCGTCCGGTCCCTGCACGATCGCCCGGGGTCCGCTATCGGGCGTCGGGATCGGATACTCGACGATGCGCCCATCGGGCGTGATGCGGCCGATATTGTTGCCGTCGGCTTCGCTGAACCACACGGCGCCGGGCCCGGTCGTGGGTGCGAGCGGTTTGCTGCGCGGCGTAATGCCGAGGTGGTATTCGGTCACGTCGCCGGCGGGGGTGATCTTGGCGAAGCGGTCGATATCGGTTTCGGCAAACCATACGTTGCCGTCCGGTCCGAGCGTGACGCCGTTCGGTCCGGCATTCGGCGTCGGCAAAGCAAACTCGGTGATCTCGCCGTCGGGCGTGATCCGTCCGACCCGATGGCCGGCATATTCGGTAAACCACAGGTTCCCATCGGAGCCGCCGACGATACCGATCGGCTGCGAACGCGCATCCGGTAACGCGAACTCGGTGATCCGGTCATCGCGCAATGAAAGCCGCCCGATCTTTCCGGTTCCGCTCGAACAGAACCAGATATTTCCATCGGGACCGTAGGCGACGATGTACGGCTTGCTATCCGCCGAGGGAATACGGTATTCGCGGAACGTTGCGATCACATGCCCAGCTTTCGCGGTAACCAAAGTGCGATGTCGGGAAAAACCGTCAGTAAAATCAAGACGCACAGATCGGCAATGATAAACGGGACGACGCCGCGATAGATCGTCTTCATCGGGATATCGGGCGCAAGTCCGTGCAGCAAGAATACGATCACACCGATCGGCGGGTGGATCATCGCCAGTTCCACTTGTACGACCATGATGATGCCCCACCAGACCGGATCGTAGCCGGCGTGCAATATGATTGGCAACACGAACGGCAGCGTGACGACGATTGCCGATGTTTCTTCGAACACCGTGCCGAGGATGATGTACGCGACGAGTAAGAGCGCGATGATCGCCAGCGGCGCGAGGTGCATCGAACCGATCGCTGCGAGCAGCGTGTCGGGGAGCCGCGCGACGGTGATGAAGTAGGTGAAAATCGACGCGCCGATGAGGATCATGTAGAGCATCACGGCCGCCCCGGCCGACGAACGCAGGCCGTCGATGAGGCTCGTCCACGTCAAGCGGCCGCGCACGATGGCGAAGGCGAGCGCCAAAACGGCGGCCACCGACGCCGCTTCGTTCACGGTGAAAATACCGCTGTACAATCCGCCGAACACCGCGACGATCAACACGATCGCGGGCGTTGCGGTGCGCGCTTCGCGCCAGCGTTCGTTCCAGGGCAGGCGCGCGCTCGTCGGCGCCGCCGCAGGATTCAGCCTCACCATAACGGCGATCGCGAGCATGTTCAAGCCGATCGTGAGCAGCGCCGGAAAGATCGCCGCGACGAAGAGCTGGAAGATGAACACCTTGGCAATGATCGCGTAGAGAATCATCACGAGCGAAGGCGGGATGAGTGACTTGAGCGTGCCGCCGCCGGCGATGCTGCCGGTGGAAAATGCGGGCGAATAGCCGCGCCGCAACATTTGCGGCAACGCGACCTTGGCGAACGTCGCGGCCGTTGCGGTGGTCGAGCCGCAGACCGCGCCAAACGCGGCGCAACCGCCGATCGTCGCATACGCCAAGCCGCCGCGTTTGTGACCGACGAAGGCGGCCGCCGCGTTGTAGAGATCTTCCGAGAAGCCGGCGGCGTTCGCGAACGTTCCCATCAAAAGGAACAGCGGCAGCGTGGCCAGATCGATGCTGGCCAGCGAACCCGCCGGCTGACTGGCGAGAAACGTCAGCGCCGGCGACCAGCCTTGCTCGAGGCCGAAGCCGATGACGCCGACGATGATCATCGCGAACGCGATCGGTACCTGGCAGAGAATGAGGATGAAGAGTCCGGCCAGGCCGAGCCCGCCGATTTCGAGCGGGCTCACGTTGGCGCGCGCGGAGCGAACGCCGTTCGCATCTGTTGCACGACGACCACCGCCTGCGTGGCGACCGCGATCCACAGCACCGCCGAAACGACGAACCAAAATGGTGCGGTCCGGATCGAGAGCATCGTCGTCGTGTCGCCGGTACGCGCGAGCGCCGAGGCGTAGATGAAGAACTGCCGCGCGATGAGCCCGAGCACGATTTCGATCGCGACCGACGCGACCGCATCGAAATAACTGCCCGCGCGTGCGCCGAAAAATGCTTGCACGAACTTGATCGTGATATTGGCGCGCTGCAGCAGGGCCAGCGGCATGCAACACACGACGGCGATGGCGACCACGAGGCCGCCGACGTCGCGCACGGCTTCGATCGGGCGGCCGGCGAAGCGGCGCAGCAATCCGTCGCCCAGCGTGCCGACCGCAAACGCCACCAGGAGCACGAGGCCGACGACGGCGCAGGCTTGTGCGACGATCGTCGCGACGCGATCGACCCTGCTAATGGCTCGCGCGAACCCGGGCGATCTCGGCCTGCACGTCTTTAAGCAGTTGCGGGTTGCGCGGATCCTTGGCGAGCCATGCTTCGAAGACGGGCTTGAACGCCGCTTGCGCCGCGGTATCGTCGGCCGGTGTCGGGAACGTGACCGTGCGGCTGGTATCGGCCTTGAGTTTCGCCATCAGCGAATCCGTATAGACGCTGTAGCCCTTGATGTACGTGGTCGCGAACCATTCGCCGCTGTATTTGCGGATCGCATCTTGACCCGCTTTCGGCAGTCCGTCGAAGACTTTCTTGTTCATAAGCAGATTGAGCGGCGAGAAGCCGAAGCCGATGAAGTAGTCGTACTTCGTCACCTTGTTGATGCCGAAATCGAAGAGCGGCCCGGGATGGACCGTCGCTGCATCGATCGTGCCGCGTCCGATCGCTTCGGGAACCTCGTTGACCGGCATCAGCACCGGAATCGCGCCGAGCTCCTTGAGCGTTTGGGCTTCGGTCGCATTGGTTGTGCGCACGCGCAAGCCGCGCAAATCCGCCAGCGACGTCACCTTCGTCTTCGAGTGCACGCTGAACGGCGGCGTTCCGATGGCGCCGATCACATCGTAGTTTTCGAAACCGCGCAGGCGGTTCGCGGCAACCATGCGCGTGTAGACGAGCGAGGACTCGCGCAAATTGCGGAACAGGCCCGGCAACTCCATGACGCCGTTGTCGGCGAAGCGCCCCGGCGTCACACCCGGAATGCAAAACGCGATGTCGGCGACGCCGTCGAGCACCATCTGCGGCTGATCGGGTAGCGCGCGTCCGAGCGCGCCGTTGAGGAAGGCGTCGATCTGAACGGCGCCCTTCGCATCGCGGTTCACGTTGTCCACGAACGGCTTGATGACGGTAACCCACGTCATCTCAGCGTCGTCGGCGAAGAAGGCGAGCTTGAGCTTAACCGGGTCCGCCGCTCGCGCTGCGAGCGGTGGTGCGACCGCGGCCGCTGCCAGCAGCGCGGAAAACGAGCGGCGGGTTATCCGATGCGTCATAGAAGACTTTCATATCGTGAAAGCGAGTTTACGATCTACCGCGTGATTTGCGCGTCGCTGAAACTCTCCTTCGCCGAAGATGTGCCTACGTGAACGGCGCTTCCGCGCCGGCGGGCAACGGCGTGCGCCAAACGCGCAGGCTCAGTGCGAGCAAATCGTAGTAGCCGACGAGTGCGATCAGATCCATCAGCACGCGCTCGCCGAGTGCGCTCACTGCGGCGGCAAACGCGCTCTCGTCGAGATCGCGCTCGCGTGCGAGCGTGCGCACGAGTTCGCGCACGAGCGATTCGGTCGCATCGAATGTCGGTGCCGGACCGCCGTCCCGCAGGGCCGTAATTTCCGCATCGCTCAAACCGGCTTGTTTGCCGACGCGTTCGTGCGCGTACCACTCGAACACCGACCGGCGCAGGACGGAGAGCTCGAGAATCGCGATCTCTCTCGCGCGCGGCGTGAGACCGCTCTTATAGCGGATCGCGCTGCCGAGTTCTTGCAGCGCCGAGCCCACGTCGGGACTGACGAGCATTGCGTTAAACGGGCCGTGTAAGCGGCCGGCTTCGTCGGTTAGCGAGAACGCTTGCGGCCCTTGAGCGCGCGGCCCGCCGGCGATGCGGTCGTAGAGTGCCCGCGCGCCGGCATCGAGTTCGTCCGGCGCGAGCCAGGGCAACCGGCCATGCGTCTTCATACCGGCGCTCCGAGGCGGCGTGAGATTTGCGCGCAGGCGGCCAGGAGCGGCTCGCGCACGCGCTTGCGAAGATCGTTCACGGTAAACTCCCGGGCGGGAACCGCCACGTTAACGGCCGCAACAACGCGGCCGTCATTTCCGCGCACGGGCGCGGCGATCGAGCGTAAGCCCGATGCTAATTCTTCATCCTGTACGGCAAAACCGGCGGCGCGCACACGGGCGAGCTCCGTCTCGAGTGCCGGCATCGTGCGCAGCGCGTTCGGTCCCCAAGCGCCTCCGAACGAGGCGGCCGTAATGCATTGCGCGAGTTCTGCCTCGGGCATGAAGGCGAGAAGCACTTTGCCCATCGAGGTCACGATCGCCGGCAGTGTCGAGCCGACCGTTACGTTTGCGGTGACCAGGACGGTATCGCTTTGCAGACGTGCGATGTAGACGACGCGGTCGAACGAGCGCACGCCGAGATTCACGGTTTGCTGCGTCGTTTGGAAGAGTTCGCCGAGGATCACCGACGATGTTTCCACGAGATCGAGTCCGCGCAACGCGGCAAATCCCAGCGTTAATACGGCCGCGCCCGGACGAACCGAGCCGTCAGGCATGCGTTCGAGATAGCCTTCACCTTCAAGCGTGGCGACGAGACGAAAAGCGGTCGGCATCGGCATACCGGTCAGCGCGACGATTTCCGTGAGGCGCATAGACGAACGGCGTTCGGAGAAAAGCGCGAGCACGCGCAGACCCTTGGCGAGGGCCTCGACCGTATATCCGCCCGACGCCCGCGGCCCGTGCGACTTCATTTATGTAACGAGGTCGTTCACGCAGTCGCGCCAATCGACGCGCGCGGGATGCAGCACGCCCTGGCCGACGATCCGCCGGTACGGTTCGTTGCCCGAACACCCGCGCGGCACGTTGCCGTCTTCCTCATCGCGAATCGCTTCGATAAATATGCGGCGGAACCGCGCGACCGCCGCGTCGCTCGAACCGAGATACTCGCCGGTGCGATCGGCGATCGGCCCCATCGTCTCGGCAACGAGCATGTCTTCCGTGAGCAGGTTGTTCACGCCGGTCATGTGGCCGGCTTTCATCTTCGCGCGATCCTGACCCATCAGCGGCTCGTCGATCACGGAGATGTATTCGTCGTTCCATACGGTCCAGCGCGCGTCTTCATACGAGATCGGATGATCCGGATGCCAATTGATGTACCACACGATCGTGTTGGTATCGTCGACCGGCGTTTGGTGCACGACGAAGCGCGGCATGGCGTCATATTCGGCGGTGCCCGGCGAGGTGGGGCGAGGGATGAACTCCCAGCTCGGCATCACGAACTCGGTCACGCGCGTGTAGCGTTCGTCGGGGCCGATCGTGCGCGTTGCCGCAGCGTGCATGCCCCACGAGGTGATCTCGACGTCGAAGAGCGGCGCGCGGTCCGCGAGCGAGAGCCGGGTCAGGTTCCCGGCCGACGCCGACGCGTGCAAGTGCGAGATGTGCGCGGAGTCGAGTTGTCCCTCCGCCAACTGCACCCAGTTGCAGCGGCCGGGGACTTCGGCGATCTGCACGTGATCGAGCGGCAGCGCGGTGAACTCGAAGTCGGGAAACTGCGGCGGCTCACCGGGGCCGATGTAAGCCCAGATCAGCTTGCTGCTCTCGCGCACGGCGACGCTGCGCGTGCGCACTTTGTTGACGAACGAAACGCGGTCGGCCGGCTCGCTCGGCGCCTCGACGAGCTTACCGTCGAGATCGAATTTCCAGCCGTGGAAGAGACACCGCAGCGCGCAATCCTCGTTGCGCGCGAGCACGAGCGACGCGCGCCGGTGCGGACAGAGTTCCTCCATCATGCCGACGCGGCCGTCGCCGCTGCGAAACGCCACGAAGTTCTCGCCGAGCAAGCGAACCTTCTTCGGCGCGCCGTCCGGTTCGAGCGCGTCTGCCTTGAGCACCGGATACCAGTAGCGCCGCAGCAACGCACCGCCGCGCGTGCCGGGGCCGACCCGCGTGATCAGTTCGTTGTCTTCTTTACTCAGCATTCGCTTCTCCGAACGGCCGGCAGCATGGCGCGGGCCATTTGCATGGAATGGTGGGGCATGAAAAAGCTTTCCTGCCGTTCCGTCGACCGCCGCGGCGCTCTCGCGCTGCTGGGAGGTGCTGCCGCACTGCCGCTGACGGGCGCGCCGGCCGCAGCGCAGAGCGACATGACGATTCGCGTCGCGTACATCCCGTTCGAGGCGAGCGCGCAGTTGTTCTATGCCAAAGAGTTGGGATTGTGGACCAAGGCGGGGCTCAACGTCGAACTGCAGCCCAACCCGTACGGAGCGGCGATCGCCGTGGCGGTGGCATCAGACGCCGTCGATATCGGCTACGCGACCGTAATGACGCTGGCATCGGCGCACGCGAAAAAGCTTCCGTTTACGATCATCGCGGCGGCGAACGCGTTCGACGTAACGCAACCGCCCGGCGGCATGCTGATGAGCGCGAGCAAAGACGTGCGCAAAGGCGTCGACCTCAACGGTAAGACGATCGGCAGTCCCGGCCTCAACACGCTCGGCGAATACGGCGTGCGCGCCTGGGTCGATGCGGGCGGCGGCGATGCAACGACGCTCAAGTTCGTCGAGATTCCGTTCTCCGAAATGCCGGCGGCGCTCGCAACCGGCCGCATCGATGCGGCCTTTGTTGCCGAACCGTTCCTGACGCCGGCTAAGAAAGTGGCGCACACGGTTGCCGTGGAGTTCGACGCGATCGCCAACGCGTTTCTCGTTGCCGGCTGGTTCACGACCGACGATTGGGCGAAGAAACATCAGAAGGCGGTCGCGCTGTTCGCCCAGTCGATGCACGATGCGGTCGTCTGGGCGCAGGCGAACCCGGCGAAGTGTCCCGAGATCCTCGCCAAGTATCTGAAGGTCGATCAGGCGCAAGTCGCCGCGAGCCCGCGCACGTATTTCGCCAAGTCGCTCGACCCGGCCAACGTTCAGCCGGGCATCGACCTCACCGCGAAGTACGCCAAGTTCACCACGTTCCCGGCGCAGGAGCTCATTTATACGCCGCCGCGCCGGAAGCTGTTCTAACCTTGGGCTGCACTTCGGTTGCGAACAACTCGAGTGAGTGCAGGGCGTCGGCGAGCGTCATCGTGCCGAACATGAAGTACCCGATGACGTAGTTGATTCCCAGCGCGTCTTGCTGCTTCTCGATCTCGGCGCGCACCATGTCGGGCGTGCCCACGATCGTCGAACCCTCGGCCACCGCCAAGTCGAAATCGGCCGCCGACGGCGTGTTGCCGTAGGCGGGGTCGCCCTTCATCGAGGCACGTTTCGCGGATTCGCGCCGCAGGTACGTTTGGTTCGCATGGATATGGATATGTGCGGGCTCCGCGATGCGGCGCGCTTCGGCCAACGTATCCGCGACGACGATCTGACGCGAGATTCCGATCGCTGCGCCCCCCGGAAATTCGGCGTGCGGAACTTCGACGCCGGTTCCGCGCTGCGCGAGCGCCGCCAGATACGCGTCGATGTTGCCCTTGGCACGTGCGCTGGGTCCGTTGGATGCGAAATGCAACCCGCGCTCGCCGGCCCAGGTGGAGCCGACGGTGTTCGATGAGCCGTACCACATCGCGGGGTGCGGCTGCTGCAGCGGACGCAGAATCATCGGCACGTCATCGTAGTTGTAATACTTGCCGTGATGCGTGAGCCGATCGTGCGTGAGGCCTTCGATGAGGCAGTCATAGCCCTCGATGAAGATGTCGCGCGACTTCTCCGGGTCGACGTTGTGAAAGTTCAGCTCGAACGGCGACACGCCGCGGCCGACGCCGATCTCCATGCGGCCGTGGCTAAGATGATCGAGGATCGCGATCTCTTCGATCAGACGCAGCGGCGAGTAGAGCGGCAGCAGATAGACCATCGGTCCGAAGCGGATGCGCTTCGTAAGCCGCGCGGCGGCGCCGAGGAAGACGCCGGGAATCGGTGTGGTATTGAGCGGCGTCGCGTGATGTTCGGCCAGATGATAGGCATAAAACCCGGCGGCATCGGCGGCTGCAATCAATTGCAGGCGTTCGTCATATTGTTGGGCGAGCGGCCGATCGCCGGCGAGGTCGATGTGGTCGAAGAGTCCGAACTGCATGGGGAAGGCTTCTCTATGCGCGCGCGGAGTCTGCTTTTCCAACCCTCGGTGGTGGAGCGCCGGCAGGCAGCGAAGGAGGAGCACATGAAAACGATCACGCTCGCACAGGCCCAAGCCATCATCACCGGCGCGCTCGCGCACGGGCGGAAAAATGACTTCAAGCCGCTCGGCGTGGCGGTGCTCGACGTGCGCGGCGCGTTGACGGCGTACGGCGCCGAGGACGGCGCGACGCTCGGCCGCGCGCACGTTGCGATCGGCAAAGCCAGCGGCGCGATTTCGATGGGCATGGGTTCGCGCACGCTCGCTAAGCGCGGCCGCGAAGCACCGCAGTTCGTCAACGCCGTCGGTCAAGTGTTTGCGAACGGCCTGATCCCCGTTCCGGGCGGCGTGTTAATCCGCTCGGGTGACGACGTCGTCGGCGCGGTCGGCATTTCCGGCGACAACTCCGACAACGACGAAGCGGCGGCCATGGCCGGCATTACGGCTGCCGGCCTGACCGGCGATCCGGGCCAAGACTAACCGTCACGCCGCACGGGCATGAGAAAACTTCCGCCCGTGCGAAATAACCTCGCAATATGCGGAATGCGAGAATCGCGGGATGAGGCTATCGTTCTCATCTTTGCGTACGCTCGCCGGAGCGACTTCGGTCGTCGTCCCGTTTGCGATCGCGGTCCATCTCGTGGCCGAAGCGCTCGCACTCGGCGCGGGCGCGATCGATCCCGACTTCTGGCTACGGCACGCCTACTTGGTCGTGCCGCTGGCCCTCGCGCTCTGGTCGTTTAGCAAGACAGTTGGCCTGGGCGTGCCGCGTTCGGAGATGATCCGGCGCTGCGCGCTCGTGCGCGCGCAGCTGCGCCGCGCCGGCGGCGGCTCGACGATCCTTGCTTTCGCGGCGGCGAACCTGGCGTTTTTCGGCCTGACCCAAGTGCTGGAAGGCGTGCCGATTGCGTCGGCCTCAATCGGCACCGGTCTCACCGCCGCCGTCATCGGCTCGCTGCTCTCGGCGCTGGTCATCTACTTTTGGGGCCGCTCGCTCGTTGCCGGCGCACTTGCGGGCGCCGTTGCGCGCCCGCGCGTGCCCGGCCGGCTCGCCCTTGCGTGCCGGCGCATCGTCACGATTCCGCGCGCGGCCGCGGCCGCGTTCTCACTCTTCGTTCCGAACCGTCCCCCACCGTGCGCGTCCCGCGCCTGATTCCAACTTAACTTTTTTCTCGTAAAGGGACGTTTTCGTGGGTTACTTTCAACGTGCGGCGCGCATGGCGCCGACGTTTTGCCTTATTTTTCTTTTGGCCGCTTCGTCGTTCGGCACGGCCGTAGCGCAAGCGACCACCTCGCTGAGCGGTATCGTGACCGCCGCCGGCAAGCCCGTCGTGGGCGCGAACGTTACGGCCGTCGGCAGCAACGTGGCACTGCACGTGCAGACGGATGCGCAAGGCCGGTTCGTCTTTCCAGCCGTGCCGATTGGGACGTATGACGTCGATGTGATCGCGTCCGACGGCAGCGCCGCGCTCCGCGTCGACGTTCCGTCGGCCGGCGCGTCGGTTACCGTCGCGCTTACCGGTCTCAAGGAGATCGGCCGCACCAGCGTTGCCGCGCGGCCGCCGCTCGGCGGATCGGGCACCGATCTCAACCTCAGCGGCGATCTGCTCAAGCGTTCGCCCGCCAACGGCAGCCTGCCGGCCTTGCTCTTGCAGCTTCCCGGTGCGGCGCGCGGCGCGAACGGCGTGGTGCACATCAACGGCGATCACGGCGACGTGAACTACATCGTCGACGGCGTGCCGATTCCGCAAGAACTCAACCGCAACATCGGCACGGAGTTCGATCCCAACGACATCGCGTTCATCGAAACGATCGAGGGCGCGTATCCGGCGCAATACGGCGAACGCTTCGCCGCGGTCATCAACGCCAACACGCGCAACGGTGCGGGCCCGGCGGGTTTCACCGCGCAACTCGACGCCGGCTCGTTCACCCATCTCGACTCCGACATCGCTTATCACGCGACGATCGGCATCGGGTCGCTGGTCGTCGCTACGCGCAACGAGCAGAGCACGCGCGGCCTCGATCCGCCGAATCTCAACTCGCCGCACGACAACTTCAGCAACACGAACCAGTTCCTGCGCTACACGCAACCGATGGGCAACGACTTTCTCAACCTCACGCTCAGTCACGCATACCAAACCTACCAGATTCCGAACGACGTCGCCGGCGGCGAACCCGCCTCGACCGACGATAACGAAACGCAGAACGACTACTTCGGCACGCTGCAGTATCGTCACCCGATCGGCGATCACGGTTCGCTCTCGTTCGGCCCGACGTACAAACGCTCGGAGATCCGCGACTTCGGCGATGCGAACAACGACTTCACGTACGGGATCGCCGGTAACCCCGGCGCCCCAACGGATTGCGCCGATGCGCTGAGTTCGACCGGGCCGATCGTCAACGGCATCGTTACGAATCCCGTTGCGAATCCGGGCGTCGCCTATTCCAACGCCACGTGCGGATTCTCGCTCTTCGGCGATCGCGTGGCGATCGACGTCGGCGGCGTGCTCGACTACGACAACCACAGCAACGTCCACGACGTGCGCTTCGGCGGCGTGTACGATGCGACGACCGTCGCCAAGAACTACGCGATCACGCTGCAGCCCGGTAACTTCCTCGCCCCGGTCTTCACGCCGCTGACGCCCGGCGCGCCGTTCACGGTGGTGGACAACGCGCCGAACGTGGGTCATCTGGCCGCGTTGTATCTGCAAGACTCGTGGAAGATGGGCAAGTACCAGCTCGACTACGGCCTGCGCTCGGACACGTTCCTCGTGTCGTCCACGCAGTTCGCCGCCGGGTCGGCTCAACTGAGCCCGCGCATTAAACTGACGCGGAACTTGAACGCGCGCGACAGCGTCTACGTGTTCTACGGCCGGTACTTCACGCCGTTCTCACTCGAGAACGTCTCACCGGTCGCAGCGTACACGCTGAATCTGCCGCTGCAAACGTCGGTCGCGCAGTTCGATCTCAAACCCGAACGCGACTCGGCCTACGAGATCGGCGGTCACTTCGGGGTAGGGAAGGGCGATCTCGGTCTGCGCGTGATGCAGAAGGACGCGACCGACCTCATCGACGACACGCAAGTCGGCGCGACCAACCTGCACCAGGACATCAACTACGCGCTGGGCCGCATCGCCACGCAATCGGCGTACTATCAGGTCGGCTTCGCGCGCGCCAGCCGCTTCTACGCCTCGGTCACGCATACGTACTCCGTGAACAAAGGCTGCGAGACGCAGTTGCTGGCACCCTGTTTCGGACAATCCGACGATTGGACGCCCGCCGATCACGATCAGCGCATCGACATCTCGTCGGGCGTGATCGCGAACGACCGCCGCGGGGGTTGGTTTGCGGTGGACGGTGAGTACGGCAGCGGCCTCTCAACGTCACTCGATCCCACCGGCGGCATCACGTGTGCCGGACCGGGTTACGCATCGAACGTGGGCGGCCCGTGTAAGTTCACGCCGCACGTGACGTTCGACCTCGAGAAGGGCATCGCGCTCTCGCCCGCCGTCGTGATGACGTTACGAATTCAGAACCTGCTCAACGATCAGTATCTGGTGACGTTCTTGAACGCGCAAGGCAACCACTACGCGCCGCCGCGCACGTTCGAGTTGGGCTTCCGGCTTAGCGGGAAGTAGCTTCGGCCCCGGGCTAAGGGGAGACGATGGGATTACTCGAAGGCCGCGTCGCCGTCATCACCGGCGGCGCGGCGGGTCTCGGCCGCGCGATCGTGCGGCGTTTCATCGCGGAGGGCGCGCAGGTCGCGATCTTCGATCGCAACGCGGATGCGCTGGCAGCGGCGAGCGCCGAATTCGGCGCGAACGCGGTCGCGGTGCACGGCGACGTGACGCGGTTCGACGATAACGAGCGCGCCGTCGCCGCCGCCGTCGAGCGCTTCGGCTTCGTCGACGTGTTCGTCGGCAATGCCGGCCTCTACGACGACAAGGCGACGCTCGCCGATATTCCCGCCCAACGTCTCGGCGCCGCGTTCGACGAGCTGTTCGCCGTGAACGTGAAGGGGTATTTGCTCGGTGCAAAAGCTGCGCTCGCGCAGCTTCGCGAGCGGCGCGGCTCGCTGATCTTCACGGCGTCGATCTCGAGTTTTTACCCGGGCTTCGGCGGCGTGCTCTACATTACGGCAAAGCACGCCGTTGCCGGTCTCACCAAGCAACTAGCGCTCGAACTCGCGCCCGACGTGCGGGTGAACGCGGTTGCACCCGGCTACATCGAGACCGGATTGCGCGGCCTCGATGCGCTCGGGCAGGGCGCACGGGAGCGGCCGGCGCCGCCGCCCGCCGGGACGTTTCCGCTCGGTTTCGTTCCGCAGCCCGAAGACTACGCCGGCCTCTACGTCTCGCTCGCGTCCGACGCCCACGGGCGGATGGTGACGGGACAAATCGTGCTCGCCGACGGCGCGGCTTCGATCGTACGCTAGTGCAGCGGTTTGCCGCCGGGTTCGCTGACCGTGAAGACGTGCTTCTTGGCCGGGTCCCATTTCACGATGACGAGCGCGGTCAGTCCCTGGCCGCGCTGGTCGCCGCCGCGATAATCCGCAATGCCGTTGACGCCGGCGAAGTCGTGCACGCTCTCCATGTAGGCGAGGAGCGACTTCGCATCGGCCTTCGTACCGAGCTTACGTAAGCCGGCGATGACGATCACGGTCGGATCCCATGGGAACCCGTTGCCGACGTCGGGGTCGATGCCGCCGGCATTGAACGCTTTATAGAACGCACTCTGCGCGTCGCGAACCGGGCCCTTGCCCGAGACGTCGTGCGCATAGAAGCGCGGTGCGGTCGAATAGAACTGATCGGGCATGAAGCTCGCATACTGCGCGAGGGCGGTGTTGATGATGTTCCCAAGATTGGACATCAGCGGCACTTTTTCAAGGCCCGCGTCGCGCAGACTGCGCAAGAGCGTGCCGGTCGCGGTTCCGACGGTCATGCCGAGAATCGCATCGGGGTTCGCCGCCTTGACGTTGGCGAGCTGGGCGGCGATGCTGACGTCGGTCGGGTTGTAGTGCTCGGTGACGACGAAGCTCATCCCGCCGAAGCGGCGGTCTTTGATCGCTTCTTTGAACTGCTCTTCAATGTCTTGGCCCGTCGCGTCGGTCGTCGAGACGACGGCGAGGCGCTTCCAGCCCTTCGCTTTGGCGAACACGAGCGACTCGATCGCTTGATCGTAGCTCGATGCCCCGCCGGAAAACGTGTAGCTCCCGGCCGGCGGATGGATCGTCGGTGCGAAGCAGTACTGCACCGGCCCGTTTGCGCGCACCAGCGGCGCGACGGCGAGACAGGATGCAACGTACGTCGGTCCGAGCATCACCGGCACGTGCTTGGCGATGATCGCGTTCGCGAGCTGCACCGCGACCGCGGGCTGCGATTGATCGTCGGCAATGTTGAAGTGCACCGGCTGCCCGTTGATGCCGCCTTGCTTATTGATCAGCGGCTCGAGCGTGCGCAGCGACGTCGCTTCGGCGTTGCCGAGAAACGCGAACGTGCCGGTGAGTGAAAGAATGGCGTTGATCTCGTAGGGTTCGGCAGCGCCGGCGGGCCCCGGCGTAAGCGGGCCGGCGACCAGCGCGGCAACGGCGATGGCGCCGATGAATCGATGCAGCATACGATTTTTCACGTCTGCCGCATTCGGTGGGTTCCGGCGTGTTTCCCAGGTCAGGTACGTACGCCGAGGTGAGCAACCGCGGTGCGCGCGAACGAGCCGTCGACGACCTGACTCATCAGCGCGGGCTGCGCGAGCATCCCTTGGCGCACGAAGAATTGCTGGATGTCGTCGAGCACGTCGGTCGTGACGTGCTGGTTCGGATCGAGTCCGCATGGAAACGAGCTGCGCACGATGGCCGGTGCGAGCTTCGCATGGCGGGCGATGATGTCGATGACCCGATCCTTGTCTTTGCCGCGCTCGTAGGCATCGTTGTAGACGCGCACACCCCGCACGTAGGCCGTCATGAAGCCTTGCGCGAGCGCTTTGTTCCCCGCGAACGTTTCGCTGTAGATCAGCGGTACGTTGGTCATGTTTCCGCCGGGCGCGAACTCGATCATGTCGGAGACTTGCTTGGCCGCGCCTTGCTGCAGCATTTCCGTCAGCGCCGGTTCGATGACGATCGCCGCGTCGATCGCGCCGGTGGTAAACGCCGGAAACATGCTTCCGTACGGTAACTCGACGACCTTGACGTCGTTCAGGGTGAGCTTCTGCGAGGCGAGCACGCGGTCGAGCAGGTAGTAGGTCACGCCGGCCTTCGTGCTCAGGCCGATATTCTTCCCCTTCAGACCGGCAATCGTCGCGGCTTCGCTGCCGAGGATCACCTGCGGCCGGGCGACGAGGCGCTGGCCCGAAAACCCGTGGCGATAACTCTGTTTGTCGCCGACGATGCGCAGGTTGATCTTCAGCGCGACCGAGGCGAACAAGCCCGGCGTCACCGAGATGCCGCCGACGTCGATTTGGCTCGCCGCGATCGATTGCACGAGGGTGGGCGCCGAATTGATCTGCAGCAGCTCGACGGCGATGCCGGCGGCGGCGAAGTAGCCGAGTTCGTCGGCCAGATAGATGCCGGCGTCGCTGAGACCGCCGACCGACCCGAAGCGCACGGTCGTCACGGCCGCGCGGGCGATGTGTGGCCAGCCCGTCGCGGCCGCCGTAGCGGCGAACGCCGCCAGTGCCGTGCGCCGATCGATATTAGGCATGGTGTGCGACCTCCGGAGTGCGGATGTGCTCGGGCCGTACGCCGACCCCGACGAGGTAACCTGGAATGCGGCGCAGCAGCGGAACCGCCGCGATGAGCCGCACGGCGAGCGGCGGCTTCATCTTGGTCTTGATGTCGAAGATGCGCCCGAGGAAGCCGTTTTGCACCGCGACTTGAATGCCTTGGATGATCTTCATCGGAAACGTGCGGCGCCGCTGTACGGCGGCCAGATCGCTCGTCGCGGGTAGGCCGCGCACGAACGCCGGGTAGAGTACGTTCGCCGCAGCGACCGCATCTTGCACGGCGAGGTTGATGCCCACTCCGCCGATCGGCGACATCGCGTGCGCGGCATCGCCGATGCACAGCAGCCCCGGACGGTACCATTCGCGCAGCCGGTCGACGGTGACGGTCAGCAGCTTGACGTCGTTCCAGTCACGCAACTCCGCGACGCGCTCGCCGAGCCACGGTACGAGCGAGAGGATCTCGCCGCGAAATGCATCGATGCCCGCGCTTTGCATCGCATCGAAGGCGCCTTTACGAATCGCGTACGCGCATTGCCAGTAGTCGCCGCGGTCGAGCATCACCATCATCTTGCCGTAGTCGATGCGGCCCAAGACTTGGGCCGGATCGTCGGGCCGCCGCGATACGCGCATCCACAGCACGTCCATCGGCACGCCGATTTCGAGCACTTCAAGCCCGGCGGCCGCCCGCACGGTGGAGCCGCGTCCGTCGGCGCCCACGATCAGTTCGGCGCGGATCTCGCCCGGGACGTCGCCCGTTTGCGTGCGCACGCCGCGCACGACGCCGTCTTCGATGATGAGATCCGTGACCGTCGTTTCCATGAGCAGCCGGAACGACGGATATCGACGGCCGGCCTCCGCCAGGAAATTGAGAAACTCCCACTGCGGCATCAGTACGAGAAACTTGCAGAACGTGGGCACGTGCGTCATGTCGGCGACGGTGAGCAGCGTGTCGCCGATCTGGGCGCGGAATTGCCGGATCTCTTGATGCGGCCGCGTGAGAAATGCGTCGAGCAAACCGAGTTCGTGCATCAATTGCAGCGTCGATGGATGGATGGTGTCGCCGCGAAAATCGCGGAAGAAGTCGGCGTGCTTCTCCAAGACGACGACATCGATGCCGGCGCGGGCGAGCAGAAAGCCGAGCATCACGCCTGCCGGACCGCCCCCGGCGATGCAGCAGCGCGTGACGGTGGGTACGGGCATTTTGCGTCGTTTCGGTATGGCGCGAGCGAAGGACTCCCCGGGAAGACGAAGCCGGCGGACGGAACGAACAGTGCCCGTCGCCCGAGCAGCAAGGAGTTCGATTCGCGTGGAACGACCTGTAATAACCGACGCGGCCCTCACCTTGCCGCCGGAAGTCATCGCCGGCCATCTCGCGCTTCTGGAAGATGTCAGCCTTTCCGCTCTCATCAAAGATAAAGTCGGAAGCATGCTGGATTCAGACGGGCGGCGGCTGCGAGACGTTATCGCGAGCAACACGGCTGAATTGGTGCGCACGAATGACGGCGGGGACCTCACGCTCCGATTGCTGACAAAGTTGGCGCGTATTTTTGAACTCGGACCGATCGCGTTTGTGGCGCCGCGCAGTTTTTCCGACGCCAACGATGCCATCGCGGCGGCCGCGGTCGCCTCGTTGCGCGCGTCCGACCGTGCTTTCAAGGGGGCGACGATCCAAGATGCGGTGCAGCATAGCGTTGAGGCGATGTTCGGCCAGGTCGGAAAGCGGTTTGACGATTTAAGCGCTAGCGAACAATCGGACATTCTTTCGGAAGTGCGGCGCTTCATCGAACAACTGCCGCACGCCGAACAAGAGGCGATCCGGGCGCGCTTGGGTCTCGACTCACTCTCGGACGACTATCTCAAGAAGGTTTTGGTGAGCGGTGCCCTCGCCAGCGCATTCGCCGGCGCTGTAAGCATCGGCGGATTTGGATTCTACATGGGCGCAGCATCGCTCGTGGCGACGATAGCGGGCCTAGCTGGACTTACGCTGCCGTTCGCGTTCTACACGACGATGTCATCACTGGTCGCCGTCGTGGCCAATCCGTTGTTTTTCTTACCGCTCGTTCTGGGCGGCGGGGTGTGGCTATTTCATGGCAAGGACTCCGAACTCAAGCGTAAGCTTGCTGTGAATGCGGTCGTGCAGCTCGCGCTAGCCGGCGCGGCGGCCGAGTCGTGCACCGACGGGCGAGACGCGCGTGTCATCGAGGAATGGCGAGAGGCCCGCACGGCGGCGCAAGGTCTACTCCGGACCCAGCGTGACGTAGAGCGCGAAGCAACGAACCGGAAGGCGTCACTCGGAGCGTTGGAAAGCGCGCGGCATACGGCCGAAGATGCGATGAGTCGAAGCGAAGACCGGCGCAAACAGCTCTTTACGCAGCTGACGGACGCATGCAGAACGGATGCCGAAGGCTTGGCGGCGGGCCGGTGGGGTTCCGAACTTTGTGCGACGGGATTGAGTTTACGGGCTGCGCTCAAGGCACATGAAAAAGCTGTCGAAGCCCCGCTCGGTAAGGGTTTCATCCGTGGGCTCACCGGTCATTTCAAGCGCGCAGTCGGAGGTGGTGCAGCATGGGTCGCCGTGGTCCCCGCTTCGGAGGAAGCAGCGAATGCCGCGCTGCGGCTCGAGCTTGCAGGCACACTTACGGCAACGTTCCCGGCGGTGGAGATCGTTCGTACGCTAGGGCGCACCGAAGAGCGGCTCGCAGTGGATCGCGCCGCTCGCGACGACCTCAACGTGCAAGTGAAGCGCGCACAATCGGAGCTGCACGCATACGAACAACAGGTGTTGCGCGCGAAGGAGAGCACTCTCGCGGCCCAGAGCATCTACTGGGGGCTTGAAGACTGATGGACTGCGATCCCTTGATTTCGAACCCGCGCGCACGCGCGCTGTTGGCCGATGGGCGTTTTGATGAAGCAATGCGGGAGCCGCTGCACGCCCGCTCGACAGCCGCGGATCCCCTACGCGCAATGCTTAGCCGAGACGGTGCGACGGAAGACGGAGCGTTCGCGGGCATGACGGTCGGCGAGCTGATATACGACTACGTTCATCTCAATCCGATGGTTCTCGCCGCTGCCGAATTTTCTCATCGAGATGTTGACGGACTCTTCTCATTCGCGGTCTGGGCCGGCAAGTTCGACGACGTCAACGACGCGGCCGGACGGGGTGCGGTGAACGGCCTACAGGGCTATGTCGGCGAGGAACTGATGAGCCTGCATCTCGAGGAGCAAGGTTTTACCGTCGAGGCGCCGGCGGCCCCGAACAACCCTGAATTCGACCGTTGGGTTGACGGTGAAAAATTCCAAATGAAAACGCTCGGTAGTATGTCGGGAGTGCACGAGCATTTCAGGGACTACACCTGTCCGATGATCGTTAACGCCGATCTCGCGGAGCAAACTGAGGGCATGCACAACGTCTTTGTCGATTACGACGTTCATCGCGCTGATGTTCGGGACATGGTGCAGAGCAATATCGTGCACGGGCATGGCCTAGCCGAAGGGCACGTGCCGTGGATCTCGTTCCTCGCGTCGTCACCGTTGCCGCTCTATCGGCTGTACAAACGCGAAACGGATCTCGTGGGTGCCGTCACGGTCATCACGACGAATACCGGCGGACGCCTGGCCGGAGGATCGATCGGCGGGAAGAGCGGCGCCGTCGCCGGCGCGATGTTGTTCGGGCCGGCTGGAGCCGTTATCGGCCTTGCACTCGGTTCGATCGCGGGTTCGGTCGCCGGGCGGCAAGTGGCTGGAGTGGCGCGCCGTTCGTTCACGCGCGACGAGGAAGATGCGCTGCGGGACGCCGCCGCAACGACGGCGACCCTAGCACTTGAAGCGCTGCCGATGAAGCGCGGCGCCTGGGAGCGGAAACGATCGCTGCTCGCCGATGTCGTTCGCGAGGATCCGCAAGCGCGAGACGTCGGATCGTACGTCGCGCGTTGTCACGACGAAAATTGGACGTATATGGAGCACAATGCCGAGTTGCTCGATCGGTCGCGGAGCGAGATGCGCTCGATGCCGGCACTAACCGTTTGGCAACGCACGCTCATTCTGTTAAAACGCTCGGCGATACACCCGTACGCGTTTCAAGCGGGGCTCGCGGAGCTAAACGCGCTCGCGGAACGACTGATCGGAAGCCGCAAGCGCTGGATGGTGAAGTAACGCCGATTACTTCGGCGCTCGCAGCGCCGCCGGGCTGATCAGTTCGGCCGCGGGAAATCCGTGGTCGATCGCCTTGTACTTGGCTTCCGCATCGATGATCGGCTGGATGTCGCGCGGATCGAGTGCGGCCGGATACGTCGGCCGCACCATGCCCGCGATGACGGCGGCATCCATGCCGGTGAACTGCGCAACCAGATCCAGCGTCTCGGCATGGTGGTTGTTGGCGTAGTCTTCGGCTTGCTGCATGACGCGCGCGAAACGCGCCACCACGTCGCGATGTTTCGCAACGTAGTCCGCACTGGCAAACCAGCCGGAGATCATGAAGCGGCCTGCGATCGCGTCGAACACCGGCGCGACGACGCGTGCTTTGCCGCTGTTCACGAGCCCCGCGAGGACGGGGTTGAGCACGGTCGAGGCGTCGATGCGATGTTGCACGAGCGCGGCGCTCACGGCCGATTCCGGCAATTCGATGAAGTGGACCGTTGCCGGATCGACGCCTTGCTGCTCGAGCCACGCGCGCGCCGCGACGACGTTGATGTCGTTGAGCGCCGACGCCGAGATCGTTTTCCCCACGAAGTCGCGCGCCGTTTGTATCGTCGAATCGGTCGCGACGACCAGTGCGCCGATCGGATGCTCTTTGACGTAGAGTCCCGACGGTGCGACGAGCGCGAAGTCGACGCCGCGCAAGTGCGCTGCGATCAGTCCGGTGAGGCTCGACTTGCCGATCTCGAGCGCGCCGCCGGCAATTGCGACGGCAACGGCCGAGCCGCTGTTCATCTTGGAAATCTGCACGTCGAGTCCGGCTTTGCGGAACAGACCCGCCTTGTCGGCGTACAGCAGCGGGGCGGCGTTATCGTCGCCGGCGGAGGCCACGCGGATCGTATCCGGCGGAGCGGCGCCGGCCGGCGCTGCGAACGTGATCGCGAATCCGAACGCCGCTGCACCCAACGCGAACCCGAGCAGCGCGCGTTTCATGCCGCGGCCAAGGGTGCGGTCCAAGCGTTGTAGGCGTAGACCCAATCGGTGTCGGTCTTGTTTTTCAGCCACGTGTTCGTGCGCGAACTCAATTGCACGCGCGACGTGCGTTCTTTGCGGCTGGCTTCGAACCGGCGCAACGCTGCGGCGACGCCGTCACGCTCAACGCCGTCGAGGCAGCGCGACAAGACCGCGGCGTCTTCCATCGCCATCGCGGCGCCCTGCGCCATGTACGGCGTCATCGGGTGACACGAATCACCGAGCAGCGTGATGTTGCCCTCGGTCCAGCGTTCCATAGGTTCGCGTTCGAGCAACGCCCACTTGTGCACGTCGGGACATGCATGCAACACGGCTTGGACTTGCGGGTGGAAACCTTCGAACGCCGCGCGCAAGAGCTTCACGTCGCCTTTTTCCGACCACGACTCGATGCGGAAGCCCGGTTCGGGCTGGCTCGTGACGAAGTATACCTCGCTGCGATCGGGCTTGACGAAGTAGATCACGATATGGCGATCCTCACCCCACCACTTGGTGCAGTCGTCGATCGCATAGCCGTTCAGCAGGCTCGCGGGAAACGTCGTGCGGTACGCGATCTTGCCGGTGAAGTTCGGCGCGGTGTCGCCGAAGAGCGTGCTGCGCACGAGCGAGTGGACGCCGTCGGCGCCGACCACGGCGTCCGCCGTCACGCGAACCCCGTTGGCAAACGCGAGCTCGACGCCCTTCGCCGTTTGCTCGAGCGCGGTGAGCTTATGTCCGAGCTTCACGTCCTGGGCCGGAACCGCGCTGGCGAGCGCGGCATGCAAGTCGCCGCGATGCGCGAGCAGATACGGCGCGCCGAACTTCTCCTCGGCCGATTCACCGAAGATCATATCGAAGCGAACGTCGCCGGTTTGCCAGTCTTTGTTGTTCCACGAGCGCGGATAGAACGCGTCGCCGCGCAGTCGCGGCTCGAGGCCGAGCCCGCGCAGCACCTGCATGGCGTTACAGCCGATTTGGATCCCCGCGCCCAGCCGCGCAAATTGCGAAGCTTGTTCGTAGACCGTGGCGACGATGCCGACGCGGCGCAGCGCGGCCGCCGTTGCCAGGCCGCCCATGCCCGCGCCGACGATCGCGACCGAGGGTTGATTCGCCACTCAGAAGCCGTCCGCGCGCTCGAGCATGATGCCTTTGAGGGAGGCCACGAGCGGGCCGTTGCGTTCGCTCGCCGTCCGGGCCGCTGCCCAGTCGGGGTCGGCTTGGAACGCTTTCCAGGCGGCGTCGCGGGCCGCGCCGTCGGCGTAGCGGCAGAGGTAATAGAGGGTGTCGGGCTCGTCGCGAGCCGTCCAAAACGCCGTCACTTCGATGTTGTGGCGCGCGAAAAGGCTCATCGTGTCGTTCTTGAAGCGAGCGAGCAGGGCATCGCGATTGCCCGGCGTTGCCACGTAGTGGCGCAATTCTTCGATCATTCGTCCTCCGATAGCGTCGGGGTTCCGCCCGGCGGAAGGGCACCCTCCAGCGTGGGGAATCGCCGCGCTCCGGCCCGAAGCAGACCCACGTGAAGACTCTGTTTCTCAGTCCCCCGTCGTTCGACGGTTTCGACGGCGGCGCGGGCGCGCGCTATCAGGCAAAACGCGAGGTTACGTCGTTCTGGTACCCGACCTGGCTGGCCCAGCCGGCGGCCCTCGTCCCGGGGAGCACGCTGGTCGATGCGGCGCCGCACGGTCTCTCAACCGAGGACGTGCTCAAGACGGCCGTCGGTCACGACCTCGTCATCATGCACACCAGCACCCCGTCGCTGCCCAACGACGTCGAGTGCGCGCGCCGCGTGAAAGAGCAGAATCCGAACGTGAAGGTCGGCTTCATCGGCGCGCACGTCGCGGTGCTGCCCGAGCTGACGCTCGAGATGAATCCGGTCATCGATTTCGTCTGCCGCAACAATTTCGATTACACGTGTAAGGAACTCTCGGAAGGCCGTCCGTGGGAAGAGATCCTCGGACTTTCGTACCGCGATGCGAACGGCGAACTGCACAAGAACGCAGAGCGCCCCGACATCGCCGATTGGGATGCGATGCCGAGCGTGCTGCCGACCTACGATAAGTTCCTCGACATCCGTAAGTATTACAACGGCTACTTGCTGCACCCGTACGTCTCGTGGTACACCGGCCGCGGCTGCGTTGCGAAGTGCACGTTCTGCCTCTGGCCGCACACGATCGGCGGGCACAAGTTTTTCCACAAGTCGGCGGAGGCCGTCGGCCGCGATCTCGATGAAGCGGTGAGCATCTTCGGCGACCGCGTTGCCGAGTACATGTTCGACGACGACACGCTGACCGGTGAAAAAGAATACGCGATCGCGCTGAGCAAACACATGAAGCGGCTCAAGCTCAGCTGGGCCTGTAACGCCCGCGCGCACGTCGATTACGACACGCTCAAGACGCTGCGCGACAACGGTCTGCGCGTACTGCTCGTCGGTTTCGAATCGGGCAATCAAGAAATTCTGCACCGCATTCGCAAGGGCCTCAACCTCGGCATGGCGCGCGAGTTCATGAAGAACTGCCACAAGCTCGGCATCAAGGTGCACGGCACGTTCATCATCGGCTTACCGGTCGAAACGCCGGAGACGGTTCGGGAAACGATCGAGTTCGCCAAAGAACTCGACCCGCACACGATCCAAGTGTCGATCGCTTCGCCCTATCCGGGCACGGCGCTCTACGATCAGGCTCTTGCGAACGGCTGGTTCGCGCGCCAGGATCTCGTCTCGGGTTCGAACGGCATTCAAACCTCGACGCTCAGCTACGATACGCTCTCGACCGCCGAGATCGAAGACTCGGTCGAACGCATGTATCGCGAGTTCTACTTCCGCCCGAAGAAGATTGCGAAGATCGTCGGCGAGATGATGACCAGCCGCCAGATGATGGCGCGCCGGCTGCGCGAGGGCGGCGAGTTCTTCGGCTATCTCAAAGAGCGCCACATCTCGACGGCCAAGCGCCGCGGTGAGGCCGTCACGGCGTAATGAAACCGCGGGTCGGCTCGATCGCGCACCGCGATCTGTTCTGCAAAACATTCATCGAGACGCATCTGCCCTTCGAGCCCGAAGGGTTGCCGTGGCCGAAGCTCGAGCCGCGATATGTCGACCTGTTGCGCGCGTTTCCGTTCTGGAGCTTCGCGCGCAGCATGGAACAAGAAGCGGACCGGATGATCGCTACGTTTTCCAAGACGCTCGCCGATCCGGTCATCCGCGAGGCGGTCGAGCTGCAAGGGTACGAAGAAGGCCGGCACGGCCGCCTGCTCAACCACATGCTCGAACGATACGAGATCGACGTGCCGTCGGTGCCGCTCTCGAATCTACCGGTGACGCGCGACGACTTCGTCGTGTTCGGGTTCAGCGAGTGCACCGATTCGTTCGTCGGCTTCGGCGGGTTTGCGCTCGCGCGGCAGAAGCAGATTTTCCCCAAAGGCTTGCTCGACATCTTCGAACACATCTTGTTCGAAGAAGCGCGGCACATCGTGTTCTTCATCAACTGGTGGCGCTACGAAGAAGCCCTCGCCGGCAACACGAGCGCGATCGCACGCACGGTTAGCGCGCTGAAGTATCACGTTCGAGCGGTGATGCACACGGCGCAAGGCGCGCAAGGCGCGGCCGTGGTTCCGGCGCCGCTCGACCTGACCGGCGGCGGCTCGCAAGCGATCCTCGAGGGCGTCTCGCCGAAAATGTTTCTCGAGATCGCGCTCGCCGAAGAGCGCGCGATGATGGCGCGGATCGACCCCCGCCTGCTGCGTCCGCGCATCGTGCCGTTCCTGGCAAGCGCCGCACTGCTCGGTCTGCGGATGCTTCCGCCGCGCGCGGAAACCCTCAAGCGGCCCTTGGCGGTTGCATCGTAGAGACGATGGAAAAAACGATCCTCCTTTGCCAGCCGCGCGGTTTCTGCGCGGGTGTGGAACGTGCGGTACAGATCATCGACGAGCTGGTGCGCCGCTCGGGCGAGACCGTGTACGTGCGCAAGGAAGTCGTGCACAACCGCGTCGTCGTGGATGAGTTCAAGCGCCGCGGCGTGATCTTCGTCGATGACGTCGAAGACGCGCCGAAGTCGTCGCTGCTGGTGTTCAGCGCCCACGGTATCGCCCCCGCGGTCCGCGAGCGCGCGGAGGCGCGCGATCAGCGCACGATCGACGCCGTGTGTCCGCTGGTCGTCAAAGTGCATCGCGAAGTCACCCGCTTCGTCGGCGAAGGCTATCACGTGCTGCTCATCGGTCACGCCGGTCACGAAGAAGTGGACGGCACGATGGGTCAAGCCGGCGGCCACGTGACGCTCATTCAAAATGAAGCCGAAGCCGAAGCGTATCAACCGACGGCCGGGCAACCGCTCGCGCTCGTCTCGCAAACCACGCTCGCCGTGAGCGAAGTGCAGCACGTGATCGACGTGCTGCAGCGCCGCTTTCCCGGCATCCATCTGCCGGCGAAGAGCGATATCTGCTATGCGACCGAAAACCGGCAAGCCGCGGTGCGCGCGATGGCGCCGGATTGCGACGCGATTCTGGTCATCGGTTCGAACAACAGCTCGAACTCGCGCAGCCTGCGCGACGCGGCCGGTGACGGCGGACGCCCGGCGTACCTGATCGACGACCCGGCCATGATCCAACCGGCGTGGCTCGCCGGCGTTACCACCCTCGGCGTCACCGCCGGCGCATCGACGCCCGAAACGCTGGTGGCCGACGTGATCGAACGCGTGCGGCAACTCGATCCGCACTTCGTGACCGTGCAACCGGTCGGAACGGGCGAGCCCGCGATGACGTTCCGCCCGCCTCGCGAACTCGCGGCGATCCTAGGCCCGCTCGAGTAACGCGGCCGCGGCCGCAAGTTTCAGCACGGTGTTCCAGTTGCGTGCCGTGCCGGATTGGCCGAGTTTGCGTTCGATGACGGCGTTGGTGAGTTTCGACGTTCCGATGCCGTCGGGATACACGAAGTAGGCCTGTTTTCCGTTTGCTTCGACCGTTTCGCGTCCGGTGACGGCGGCTTGCAGCGCGGCGACGTCTTTGGCGGCGACGGCCGACTTGAAATACATCACGACGAGATGACTCGGATCGTTGCGGGCGGCGTCGGGATACGGATTGTTCGCGACGATCGCGTCCCACTCGCGCGCGGTGCGCACGTAAAACGTCGCCGGCACGCCCAGCTTCTTTGCGACGGCAGCCTCGAGCTTGGTCTCGAGCGCAGCGCCGGCGGGTTCGTTTGTGCCGAAGACCACGTTGCCGCTGTTTAGCAGCGACTTCACGCCGGTGAAGCGGAGGGCGGTGAGCAGCTTGCAGAGTTCGGGCATCGCAACCTTACCGGTGCCGCCGACGTTGACCGCGCGCAGGAGCGCGATGATGGGCGTCACGCGAGACGCGCTGCGGCGGCGAGCGTTTCTTCGAGCATGTTGCGCTGAAAGGTTACCATGTCGGCGACGTGCGGGAAGCGGGCGTCGGCGCGCGTTTCGGTGAGCCGGTAGCGCGCGCCGTCGGCGGCGAGCATACGCAGCCGCACGAGCACGGTCAGCGCTTCCGTAACGACGGCATCGGGATCGCTGCGCAATTCGGGATCCGCGAAGACGTTGGGCGGCAGCGCCGCGAGTTGCGCGCACACGTTCGCCAGCGCGTCCTCCGCGGTGAACGGCCGGTCGATGCTGCACAGAAACGTCGCAAGCAGTGCGCTCGTCGTCACGGCGCGCGCGGCGGCAAGCGACGTGCCGAGGTCGTCGCGATTCGCCGGCGGAACGACGCGGTAGAGCATCGAGAGGCGGCGGCCGCGGAACGGATCGTAGGCAATCGCGCAGAGCCACGGCTCGGCGACCGGCAGGACGGCTTCGGTGAGGCCGTTGCGCATCGGGCGCATGCGGCCGTCGTGGCTGAAGTCCCCCTCGGGAGTCACATAAAACGTCGCGCCCTCGCGCACGCGCTCGACGACGAGCGCGATGTCGGCCGTCATCGTCGCGCGGAAATTTTCCAGCGCTTCACGGCGGTACGGCTGTTTGAGGTTCGCCAGCTTCACCGTTTCTTGCGCGCGCGCGAAGTATGCCGGTGTCCAGAGATCGGCTAAGCGCCGCCCGCTCAAATCGAGCTTGGCGAGAACGTCGTCGGGGAGAATCGATTCGAGCGGCAGGTCGCCGTGCTTCGCGCGCACTTCTTCGGCGAGGCTGATCAGCGCGCGCGAGTGCAGGTGGTTTTCGATCGGCAGCAGCCCGCAGCGCAGCCAGAGTCCGGTCGGATTGAGCCGGCGTGTCAACGGTGCGGTCCACGGTAAGCGCGCGGCGAAGAAACCGGTCTCGAACGTGCGGCGTGAATTGACGGCGATGATCGGGATGTGCGGATGCTTCAAGAACGTCCGCGCGAACACGATCTCGCCTTCGTCGACGTGCTGGTGGTTGGTGATCAGGACCGTCGGTCCGCGCGGCGCGGGCAGTGCACCCCACTGGCGAATCCGGATCTTCGACGGCAGATAGATGCGGCGCGCGGCGCTGGCCGCAAACTGCATCAGCGGATTCGTTTTCACGCCGGTTTCTTGCCGTTTGCGTTGCGGACGGCGAGCACGGTGAGCGATCCGAGCAAGAAGCTCGCGCTGGCGGTTGCAAACAGCCAGCGGTAGCCGTCGCTCGGCGTCGCGCCGTGGGCGATGATCACGGCGCCGAGCGCCGGCGCGATCACGACCGGTGCGTTCGAGAGCGTGCTCCAAATGCCGAGGTCACGCGCAACGTCCCCGAGTTCCGGCACGGCGTCGAGCGCGAGCGCCCAGCCGACGGAGAACACGCCGCCGTAACCGAGACCGAACATCGCCGCGAAGATGAAGATGACGCGCGGATCGGGGAAGAGCGCGAAGCCGAGCGCCGCGAGCGTCATCGGCAAGCCGGAGAGGCATACGAGGAGCCGGCGATCGATCCGATCGGCGTACACGCCGGCCGCGACACTCGATGCGACGGCGCCGACCAGCGCCGCACCGGCAACGAGGCCGGTATTGAGCGACGCGTTGTAAATGCCGAGCACGTCGTGAAAGAAAAACAGCACGTAGGTATTCAGAAGCGTCATCCCCAGCACGACCCACGCGCGGCCGATGAGGGTGACGAAGAAATCCCACCGGTCGCGCACCTGCGCGCCCGAACGCACCGTTGCGACGAACGGGGGCGAAGCGGGGACGAAGAAGAGCGTGGCGGCACTCAGGGCGACGCCGGCTGCGTCGGCGAGCAACGCCTGGCGTGCGGGCAGCAGTGCCGCGAGCGCGAGGCCGACGATCGTACCGACGAGCGTCAGGCCGCCGCGGAAGCTGGCTGCCGTGCCCCAAAACGGGCGCGGAACGATCTCCGGCAGCAGCACTTGGTACACGGTCGATCCGCTCATCAGCGCGACGGTGGCGACGACGACGGCTCCGGTGAGTTCGAACACCGTCGAGACCTGCGCCATTACGAGCAGCGCGACCGTATCGATGGCTAAGATGACGGCGGTCTGCACGCGCCGGTCGCCGCCCTTGCGCCGGGAACGATCGGAGAGCGCACCGGCGAATGGTGGGACGATCGCCGTCGCGATGGCGGCGATCGTCGATAGGACCGCCAGCACGTTGAGGTGGTTCGCAGGTGCGAGAACGAGCAGGAGGGCCGGGACCAAGATCGTCATCAACGCGGCGTCTTGAAAGTGCACCCCGACCCATAACGCGTTGATCGCAAGGTGATCGCGGTTGCGAAAGCGCTCCGTACTCGTACTCTCCATCGACCGGTACCGCTTCGCGCAAGCGGCGAGCGGGCCCGCCTGGCGCTATGAGGAAGGCGGGCGGCGTGGGATTCGCAAGGTCGCTGCGCCGGGCCGCTGCGCTGACGGTTGAGCTCGCGGCGCTCGCGGCGCTCGGGTATACGGCCGCGGCAATAGCAGCGTCGGCGCATTTCGGCCGGCGCGAACGCGAGCGAGCCGAGGCGGCGCCGCCGGTCACGCTGCTGGTGCCGCTGCGCGGCGCAGAACCGCTGCTCGAAGAAAACTTGCGCGCCTTTGCCGAGCAAGACTATCCCGAGCTGCAATTGGTGCTCGGCGTCGCGCGCGCCGACGATCCGGCGCTGCCGATCGCGCGCCGCGTCGCCGCCGCCCTGCCGGAGCGCCGCATCGACATCGATATCGGTGAAGATGCGAGCGCGCGCAATCCCAAACTCGCCAACGTGCTCTCGATGATGCGCCTCGTGCGCAACACCACGCTCATTCTTGCCGACAGCGATACGCGCGTCGATGCGGATTACGTGCGCGCGGTGACGGCGCCGCTGCAGTCGCCGGAGATCGGCGCGGTGACGTGCCTCTTTGCCGGCGTGCCCGACGAAACGTTCGCCTCGCAGCTCGGCGCGATGTTCATGAACGAACAGTTCATTCCGTCAGCGCTGGTCGACCGGCTGTTTGGCCCGTTGCGTCACTGCTTCGGTCCGACCAACGCTTTTCGCGCCGCGGTGCTGCAATCGATCGGCGGGTTCGAAGCGCTCGCGCCGCATCTCGCAGACGATTTCATGCTCGGCCATTTCATCGCGCAGCGGGGCCTACGCGTCGTCATTTCCAAGTACGTGATCCGCACGATGGTCTCCGATTCGACGCTGCCGATATTGTGGGAACACGAATTGCGCTGGCACCGTACGATTCGCGGCCTGCAGCCGCTCGGTTACGCCGGTATGTTCCTTACGTTTCCGGTGCCGCTGGCGCTGCTCGGATTCATCCTGGCGCGGCGCCGCGTTCCAGCCGGTACGTTGCTCGCGACGGCCATCCTCGCGCGCGTCGCATTGCAGCGCGTCGCCGCACGAGCACTCGGCGTGCCACCCGCGCCGCTCTGGATGATCCCCGCGCGCGATTGCTTCGGCCTCGCGGTCTGGGCACGGGCCCTCACCGGCCACAACGTACGCTGGCGCGGCGCACCGCTGCAAATGGCCGCCGGAGATTTCCTCGAAGAGCGCCCATGATGAACCGACGTACCGCAGTCGCGCTCGGGAGCGCGTTCCTTGCCGCACCGGCGGCAGCAGCCGCACAAAGTCTCGCGCAAATGACGCTGGGCGCGGTACCGGAGGAGTCCGTGACGCCCGCGCTTTGGGCGCAGCAAAGCGGGATCTTTCGCCGCGCCGGGCTCGACGTCGACGTGCAGACGGCGAGCAACGGTACGGCGATTGCGGCCGGCGTTGCGGGCGGCACGTATGCCGTCGGCAAATCATCGCTGGTCTCCGTGATCACGGCGCACGCCAAGGGTTTGCCGTTCGTGTTCGTTGCCGGCGGCAGTTTGTACGACACGAAGTTTCCGTACTCGGTGTTGGCTGCCAAGGCCGACTCGCCGCTCAAGAACGCGGCCGATCTCAACGGAAAGACGCTCGCCGTTCCGGCGCTCAACGATCTCACGACGATGGCGACCAAAGCGTGGGTCGATGCCCACGGCGGTGACTCGGCGACGTTGAAGCTCGTCGAATATCCGTTCGCGCAAATCCCCGACGCGCTTGCGGCCGGCCGCGTCGATGCCGGATTCATCGCCGATCCGATCTTGCAGCAGGCCCTCGACGCAAAAAAAGTGCGCATCTTCGCACACGCGTTCGACGCGGTCGCGCTGCAGTTCATGGTGACGGGCTGGTTCGTTACCGCCGACTATGCCGCTAAGAATCAAGCCGTGCTGGAAAAGTTCGCGCGCGCTATGCGCGAAGCGGCGAGCTACGTTGTCGCGCATCCCGCGGATGCGGTCAGCGTGCTCGCGAAGTTCAGCAAAGTCGATCCCGACGTGATCGCCAAGACGCATCGTATCGGCTACGCGCCGCTCGAAACGAAATACATTCAACCGGTGATCGATATCTGCGCCAAATACAAGGTGATTCCGGCGGCGTTCGATGCCAAGGACCTCATCGCGCCGGGATTGCGCGTCGGATGAAGCGGCGGAGCGCACTCGCAGCGGTCGGCGCGAGCGCCCTAGCGTGGGGCGCCGTTAGGCGCGGGGCGGTGGCCAAATCGACGCTGCGCGTGGCGTACATCCCGATCGAGAACTGCGCGCAGGTCTTTTACGCGAAAGAGCAGGGCTTCTTCGAGAGCGCCGGACTCGACGTGCAGTTGCAGCCGATTCCGTACGGTTCGGCGATCGCGTCGGCCATCGCGGCGAATTCCATCGACGTCGGTTTTGCCGCAACGGTAACGGTCGCAACCGCACACAGCCGCGGCCTGCCGTTCGTCTTTATCGCACCGGCAAACGAATTCTCGGCGCGCGCGCAGCCGACGACCGGCATCGTCGTGAATGCGACCTCGACCATCCGTTCCGCGCGCGATCTGAACGGAAAAATCTTCGGCACGGCGGGCTTGGGGTCGCTCTCGGAATTCGCACCGCGTGCGTGGATCGATGCGAACGGCGGCGATGCTTCGACGGTGAAGTTCGTCGAACTGCCGTTCTCCGCGTTGCCGGAAGCGCTGGCGTCGGGCCGTGTCGATGCGGCCTTTATCGCCGACCCGTTCTTTTCCAAGGCGAAAGAAACGGGCCGGGTACTGGGCATCGGACTCGACGCGGTCGCCAAAGAATTTATCGTTGCGGGGTGGATCGCGACGCCTGCGTGGGCGGCTGCCAATGCATCCGACGTTGCGGGCTTCGCGGGTGCGATCGCCCGCGCCACGGCCTGGGCGACCGCGAACCCGCTCAAGGCGGCCGACACGCTCGTGCGCTACCTGAAAGTCGACCCCGCAACGGTGGCCGCAACGCCGCGCTCGATCTTTGCCGAGAAACTCACGCCGGCACTCTTACAGCCCGGCATCGACAACGCTTCACGCTACGGAAAATTCGCACACATTCCGGCGCAAGATCTCGTCTACGTCGCGGGACGCTAAGCGCGCTTCAGCCGTTTCCGGCGTCGATCAAGGCGATCAGCGAGCGCTGCGAGGGCTCGGTGCGCTTCGGCAGACGGCGCACGCGGCGATACGTCGCGATCGCTCCGGCGATGTCGTCGCCCCCGAGAGTGAGCGCGTGATGTTCGGCGATCGCTGCCGCATAGGCATAACCGCGAATCGCGCGCTCGAGATCGCCGTCGCTCAGCCAATGCCGATGACGGCTACGATCGCGGTGAGCCATCGCGGTTGCGAACGCTTGCAGGCGCGCCGGATCGATGCCGGTTTCCGGCGCCCGGTTGGTGAGCGATTGCGAGCTCATACTTCCCATATACCCCGCTTTCGGGCGCCCCATCGCGCCGAAGATAGGTCCCTCAGGTAACGCGAAGAAGGGTCGATTAGTCGCTCACTCGAGGGTTTTCTCATGTTTGCCAAGCTCAATCACGTCGCGCTCATCTCCGATAATTACGGCGCGCAATCGATCTTCTACAAAGCGCTGTTCGATCTGAAAACCGCGTCGAGCGCGAAGTTTGAATCGACGGCGATCGCGATCGGCGACGGCTACGTGGGCATGAACATCATCCCGCGCTTTCCCGGCCGCCAGGGTGGTTTCGACCACTTCGGCGTTCAGGTCGACGACGTCGATGTGGTACGCGAGCGCGTCGCCAAGAGCCATCCGCAGATCGAGATCATCCAGCGCCCGAGCAACCGGCCGTTTGCTGCGTTCGGCATGTACGATCCCGCCGGCAACTACTTCGACCTCTCGGCGAAGGGCCTCAAAAACCGCGATGGCGTCTACGAAAAGCCGGCCTGGGAACAAGATCGCGTCTTCACCCACTTTGCGGTGCGCGCGCTCGAACCGGAACGGCTTGCCACGTTCTATCGCGAGATCTTCGAACTGGACATCGCGCAAGACGGCACGACGTACCGGCTCTCGGACGGTCGCATCACGTTCGTGA
The DNA here is from genome assembly GCA_003164045.1 of Candidatus Lustribacter telmatis. Lineage (GTDB taxonomy): Bacteria > Vulcanimicrobiota > Vulcanimicrobiia > Vulcanimicrobiales > Vulcanimicrobiaceae > Lustribacter > Lustribacter telmatis. The sequence goes on along the minus strand of PLRU01000071.1, from coordinate 125,817 downwards.
TCATCCCGTGGCGCATCTCCGATTTCTACGGTTCGGGCATCGAGAAGCCGGCCTTGGACCATCTGGGTTTTCAAGTCGAAAGCCTGGCCGCGTTCAAGGCCGATCTCGAGGAGATGACCACGCGCAACCCGTCGATGATCCCGAAGGCGCTCGGTTCGGGCGATGAGGGCAAAGTGCGGCTCGCGCTCTTCGAACGCACCAAACTCGGCGATCTCTACATGTCCGACCTCGACGGCGTGCTGCTTGCCGTCAGCGAACGGAAGGCCGCATGAACGCTGCGCGCATCGCCGCTGCCGCGTTGCTCGTCGCACCGCTGCTGCTGATGGCGCCGGGAACGCGCGCGGCGGCGCAAACGGGGGAACAGATCGTCGTTGCAACGCCGCCGAACGATTCGTCGGGCGAAGTCTTCTACGCGGCCGACATGGGTTTTTTCGCGAAGGCCGGCCTCAACGTGAAGGTCATGCCGATGAACAATGCCGGCGCGGTTGCACCAGCAGTCGTTTCGGGCGCCGTGACGATCGGTGGCTTGACGGTTCCGTCGGTGGCCATCGCGCGCGAGAAGGGCGTCCCGATCACGATCATCGCTCCCGGTTCGATCTATTCGAGCGCCGCGCCGACGTCCGGCATCATCGTGCTCAAGAATTCACCCCTGCGCAAAGCAGCCGACCTCAACGGGAAGACCTTGGCCACGCGCGATCTCTCGAACATGAGCTTCTACGGCGCCAACGCGTGGATCGATAAGAACGGCGGCGATTCGAAGTCGGTGAAGTGGATCGAGATCTCCGATACGGCCGACATCGCGGCGATGCAGCAGGGCCGCGTCGATGCCGCCTCGGTCAGCGAGCCCGCACTCGATGACGCACTTCACGGCGAGGGCCGCATGTTGGGCCCCGTGTACGATGCGATCGGCGACAAATTTCTCATCGCGGCGTTCTTCACCACCGACGACTACGCCAAAGCGCACCCCGACGTGATGCGCAAGTTCGCCGAGGCGATCGTTGCGGCCGGCAAGTGGGCAAACAAGAATCAGGCTGCGAGCGCCAAGATTCTCGAGAAGTATGCGGGCGTGCCAATCCCCGCCGGTTACACGCGCGTCACCTACGCCGAGCGGCTGCGCGCCGCCGATGCGCAACCGGTGCTCGACATGCTGGCGCACTACGGGGTGCTCAAGCCCAATCCGCGCGCCGCCGACCTGTTCTCGCCGACCGTCTACGCGCCGTAGTGCGGCTGGGCCAGAAAACCGTGCATGGCGTGCCAGAATAGCTGACGATTGATGCCCCACACCACGGAGTGCGCCATTCCCGGCAGCACCGCGAACGCGCGGTCCCCGTTCGGCAGTTTTTGGTAGAACGCAACGAGATCTTCCATCGTCGCGATGCCGTCGTACTCGCCGCGCAGCATGAGCACCGGCACGGTCAGCTTGGCCGGCTCGACGATCGGTAAGTTCGCGACCATGTCGAGATAGGTTCCGGTCGGCACTTCTTGACCGTACTGCAGCTCGGCCTTGCCGATTGCCACGGGCACGCGCGGATCGGCGGTACCGGTCTTGTCGCGCGTGAAGATGCTGTCGATCATCGCCTGCGTGCGCGGCCGCCGGTTATGCGATTTGTAGAAATCGAGATCCTTGGCGCGGGTCGCGAGCGTCGGCGAACCGGCTCCGGTGTAGGTATAAGCGGCGAGCACGATGCGGCCGGTGCGTTCGGGATACCGCGATGCGAAGAGCGCCGTGCGCAGCGCACCCGACGATTCACCGAAGAGGTGATACGTCGTGACACCGGTTTCGTGCGCGATGACGTCGGCCGTTGCTTTGAGATCGTCCGAGCCGCTCGAGATGTCGGATGTTGCCGCGGTCCGCGACGAACGTCCGTAGTTCTCGAAATCCACCGCCCACACGTCGTAACCGAGCCGGGCGAAGACGTCCATCACCGAGTATTCACCGGCGCCCGGAACGGAGAGATCGTAGGTCGCTTGGGCCGCGACGGACGAGCCGTGGGCGAGCAGCAAGACCGGCCGCGGCTTCTCGCCGGCGCGCGGCGCGCCCAGACGCTTGCGGTACACGGCCAGTTGCACGGCGCCTTTGGCGGCGGTGTAGTCCTTGCTCCACACCGTGGGCGGTCCGGACGCGCCGCTTTGCGCGAGGGCGGCGGCGGGCGCCAGCAGAGCGGCGCCCGCGAGTACCGCCGCGCGGGAGATGCGATGATCAGACAACGAAATTCCCCTTTAGGATCGATTGAGAAGTATCTGGAGATCCGCATGCGAGATGCGGTCGGATGCGAAGTCGTAGGTTCCGTGGTCGCGCACTTCAAGTGCGGCGCGCCGGAACGCCGCCAGCAGGTGCGCCGCCGGCGCCGAACCGAGGCTGATGCGTTTTACTCCCAAATTCGCGAGCGTAGCAACGCCGGGCGACGTGCCGCCCGCGAGGACGTTCAGCGGTCCGGGAATCGCCGCCGCGAGCCGCCCGATCAGCCCCTCTTCGGCAATGAACGGCACGAAGATGCAGTCGGCGCCGGCGTCAAGATACGCTTTTGCGCGCGCGATCGTTTCCGTGAAGCTCGCCTCGTCGCTGCCGCTCAGATGGTAGACGTCGGTGCGGGCGTTGATGACGAAGGGCACGCCGAGCTCGTCGCCCGCGCTGCGGATCGCCGCGATGCGCGCGGCCTGCGCCTCGAGCGGCAAGAGCGGCGCGTCGCCGCCGACGCTGTCTTCAAAGTTCATACCGGCCGCGCCGGCGGCAATTGCACCGCGCGCCGTTGCCGCGGCGTCCTCGACCGTCGGGCCGTAACCACCCTCGAGATCGGCCGTCACCGGCACTCCGACGGCGCCGGCGATGACCGCAACGTGAGCGAGCATCTTTTCGCGCGAGATCGCTTGCCCGTCCGGAAAACCGTCGACGTAGGCGATTCCGGCGCTGGTCGTCGCGATGGCCGGAAAGTCGAGCGACTCGACGATGCGCGCGCTCGCGCCATCCCACACGTTGACGAAGACAAGCGGTTGCGGCTGGTGGTGGAGCTTGCGCAGCACCTGCGCTTTATCGTGCAGGTTCACGCCGACCGCGCTTGCCACGGCCGATAGGCACGCCGTTCGACCACGAACGAGCGGAACGCCGTTGCGTTAGCGGCATCGAATTGGTCGCGCACCCACGATAACCCGACGGTGCGTTTGCGGCTATCGCGCACGCGAACGGCTGCGGCGCGGCCGCGATTGGCCTGAACGCTTTCCGGCAGCAGCGCGATGCCCAAGCCCAAACTCACCAGGCCCAGCAACGTCGGAATATCACCCGCTTCGTAGACGACGTTCGGGGAGAAGCCGGCGTGCTGGGCCAATTCATCGACTTCATCGCGCAAGCGTTCGCCGGCCTTGAACGAGAGCATCGGTTCGCCCGCGAGTTCGCGCAGGTCGACGAGGCGGCGCCGCGCGAGCGGATGCGCGGGCGGCAAAAACGCCAGCAATTCTTCGTCCCACAGCGGCTCCCACGCCAGCGCCGCATCGGCGAACTTGTGGCAAGCGATGCATGCATCGAGATCGCCGGCCAGTAGCGCAACGTGCAAGCGTTCGCGCGGCGCTTGCACGAAGCGAAAGTGTGCGCCGGCATTGTTGCGCTTGAACGCGGTGACGAGTTCGGGAACGAAGTGCATGCCGAGCGACGGGACGAAACCCAACCGCACCGGCTGCGGCGCCGAGCCGCGCAGCTCGCTGATTTCCCGCGTCGCATACTCGAGTTCGGCCAGCGCTCGCTCCGCATGTGCGAGCAGCACGCGCCCGCAGGCGTTCAAGCGCACGCGCCGGCCGACGCGATCGAACAGTGCGCCGTAGCGTTTCTCGAGACGCGCGATGCTACGGCTCAGCGTCGATTCATCGATTCCAAGTTCGGCGGCAGCCAAGCCCATGTGCTCGTACCGCGCGGTCGTCGTGAAGTACCGGAGACCTCGAGTTTCCATGCTGCCCTCCGTATCCCGAAACGATGGTCAAAAGACATTGGAATCCTGTACATTGCGGCATTGATCGAGCGATTCCCGCGGGCGTACCGTCGGTGCATGAGTGAACTCTACGTCGGCAAGGTCACCGATTTTGCCGATATCGACCACCGCACCGTCCGCCAAGGCGAACTCGAAATCGGCGTGCTGCATCGCCACGGCACGTTTTACGCCTACAACAATTTCTGCATCCATCAGGGCGGCCCGGCGTGCGAGGGCATCATGATGGGCCGGGTGATCGACGTCCTCGCTCCCGATAAGACGTCGCTCGGACTACGGTTTTCCGACACGGAGATCAACTTCGTTTGTCCCTGGCACGGTGTCGAGTACGACATCGCCACCGGCCAATGCATCGCCGACCGTCGCAAGCGCTTGCGTAAATTCGACGTCGTTACCAAAGGAGACAGCGTTTATGTTATCGTCTGACATCGTCGATCGCGACATGGCCATTCTGGCCTGCATCGAACGCCTCAACGCCGGCGACCCGGCCGATATCTGCGATGCGAGCCTGCAGCAGTTGATCGCCGCCGCAGTGCGCGTCTACTCGAACAAGGTCGAACGCTTCGGCGGTTTTCCGGCCGTCTCGGGCGGCTCCATCACCGCGACCGACGCGATGATCGCGACCACCGCCCTGCTCAAAGCCGTCAACGTGCAAGTGTTCGAACTTGGCTGTTGGCAGAACTGGGCCGGCTAGGAGTTCTGCGATGATTACGCTACCCACCAGTGACTTCCAGGGCATGACCGTAGCGGAGTTCGACACGACGACGCTGCTCGACCACGCCGCCCAGCAAGCGCGTCAGCGCCAATACGAGAAGCTGTTCATCGTCGATGTCGATTGCCATCATTACGAATCGGCCGCCATGAACGACATCATCACGTTTATCGAAGAACCGGTGATGAAGCAGATGGCGCAGTCGGCTGCCGGCGGCGGCGCTCGCACGTCGGGCGTGCTGCCGCAATCGATCGGCTATCAGGACCAGAGCGGCCGCGTGACGCGCTATCCGCTGCGGCCGCATGAAAAGACGCCGAAGGACAAAGAGCGCGACGTGGTGCTGACGACGCGCTGGATGGATAGCATGGGCGTCGACATGGCGATGCTCTTTCCAACGCCCATGCTGCAGTTGAGTTTCCACCCGCTCGTCGAAATGCAAGTCGCGCTTGCCCGGGCCTACAACCGCTGGCTCGTCGAACGCGTGCTGGCCGTCGAGCCGCGCATCCGCACGCTGCTCTACTTGCCGTTGCACGACGCCGATGCGTCCTACAAGATGATCGAGGAGTTCGGCGATAAGCCGGGCGTCTCGGGTTTCGTGGTCGTTGCGACCCACGACGTGCCGGTTCACTCGAACGCGTTGATGAAAGTCTACGCCGCGATGGAAGAGCGGAACCTGCCGATCGCGTTTCACGCGCACTTCAACTGGCGCGATAGCATGTTCAAGCAGTTCAACCGCTTCATCTCGACGCATGCGCTGGGCTTCACGTTTTACAACATGGTCCACCTGACCAACTGGGTGATCAACGGCATCCCCGAGCGCTTCCCCAAGCTCAAGACGATTTGGATGGAGTCGGGGTTGGCGTGGATTCCGTTCATGATGCAGCGGCTCGACAACGAGTACCTGATGCGCAGCAACGAGTGCCCGCTGCTCACGAAGAAGCCCAGCGATTACATGCGTGACTTCTTCTACTCTTCGCAGCCGATGGAAGTCGGCGACGACCTCGAGGCGCTCAAGAACACGTTCCGCATGATCAACGCGGATACGCAGCTCTTGTATTCCTCGGACTACCCGCACTGGGACTTCGATTTGCCGAGCACGATCTACGATCTGCCGTTCCTGAGCGACCAGTCGCGCAAGAACATCCTCGGCGAGAACGCTGCCCGCGTGTTCAACCTTGAGATTCCAAAGACCAAGCTGGCGCAGATTCCGGCGGCGGCGCATGGCTGAACCGCGCGCCATCGTCAAGCCGTTGCGTAAACTCGCCGCGCTTGGAGGCGGCGCTGCGCTCGCGCTTGCGCTGATCGCGACCGGCCGCCTCCCGGTTGTGGCGCAAACCGCGCCGGATGCGGTCGTCACCGTCGGCATCACCAACAGCACGACCGACGTACCAATCTTGCTGGCCGCAAAGCTCGGGTACTTCAAAGAAGTCGGCATCGACGCAAAGCTCTTGCCGTTCGATGCCGCCGCGAAGATGATGGCGCCCGCGGGCGCGGGGCAACTCGACGTCGCGGCCGGCGCACCATCGGCCGCGCTGTATAACGCGCTTGCGACGAAGGTCAACGTGAAGATCGTTGCCGACAAAGGATCGTCGGCGCCGGGATACGGCTTCCAGCCGATTCTCGTGCGCAAGGCGCTGGTGACGAGCGGTGCGTACAAGTCGCCGAAGGACCTCAAGGGAATGCGGGTTGCGGAAGGCGCGCAAGGCACCGCAGCGGCAGTGTTCGTGGCCAAGTTTCTCAAGCTGGGCGGGCTGTCGTACAACGACGTCAAGCACGTCTACCTCGGCTTTCCGCTGATGATCGCAGCGCTCGACAACGGCGCGATCGACGCGGCGGCGTTACCCGAGCCGAATGCGACGATCGCCGAACGTGCCGGCTATGCCGTGCGCATCATGGGCAACGATCAAATCTATCCCAACCAGCAGCTGACCGTGCTGATGTACGGCGGTCCGTTTATCGCGAGCCGGCGCGACGTGGCGCAGAAGTTCATGCTGGCGTATCTCAAGGGCGTGCGCTTTTACAACGACGCCTTGGTAGGCGGTCACCTGCGGGGCCGCACCGCGAACGACGTGATCGCCGTGCTCACCGAAGTCACCGGCACGAAAGACCCCAGCGTCTTTCGGGACATGACGGCGAGTGCCAACGACCCGAACGGCCACGTGAGCGTCGCGAGCCTGAAAGAAGACTTCGCGTTCTTACGCGATCAGGGTTTGCTGACCGACCCCAACGTCAGCGTTGACGACGCGGTCGACACGTCGTTCGCCGAGAACGCGGTGAAGACGATGGGCGTCTACCGTCCGCACAAATAAAAAAAGAGCCCGATGGTAAGTCGGGTCTTTGGTGCATCCGGGCCGGCGAGTTAGGTGCCGGCCGGCTTCGGGGCGGATCCGGAGTACGAAGCGGATCCGGGAACCACACTATTCGGATTGTTGTGGGCGGTCGATTTCCGTTTCATTTGCAGGCTGTTCAGCGTCGCTTTCGGCGAACCGGCTTTGCCCGGCAGTTTTCCCGAGCCGCTGTAGCCGTTTGAACCCGGTACGGCACTGTTCGGCTGATTGCTGCTGCTGCCGGTATGGTTCAGCGCCATGTTCTGTTTCTTGGTGATAGCCTTCTTCGAGGCCGTTTTGGTCGTTGCCGACCCCGAATATCCGGCCGAGCCCGGCACGGAACTGTTCGGTACCGTCCCGGCGGTTTGTGCGAAGCCGGTAGCGGTGGTGAATGCAAGAGCGGCGATCGCCGCGCCTACGCTNNTCAAGCAAGATACCTCCGGCTCTCTGATCCCCCGCACCTCGGAATCCGAAACCTGCCAAGCGCCCGCTTACGGCGCGTGACCCGGCCGCATTCCCTGGACGTCTTGAAAACCGAGTTGCGGCGCGGCCGGATGCGGGTTTCCGGTCTCGCATATGTCGATCAGGTGTGCGACGTGGTCGCCTGCGTCGATGCGTTCGAGCACGCGCCCGAAAATGTAGTCGCAGCCTGCAAGAATCGGCGTACCGCCACCGGCGGCGCGCCATTCACAACGCTGGAATTTGAGCTCCGGCACAACGTCATCGGTAACGGCGCCGAAGAGTTGCGCGAGCCCGAGCTGGTCGCTGCGTAAGAAGTGCAGCGCCAGCCACTCGGCGCCTTGGGCGATGCCGTAGGTGTGGTTCTTCTTCGAAATACAGACGATCCAGCGGCTCGGTGCGATGCTGCACTGCGTGTGAAAGCCGACCAGGCACCCGCTCCGTTCGCGGCCGTCGAAGGCGGTCACGATGGCCATCGGTCCATCGAGCGATTCGCAGAGATGGGCAAGCGCATCAGAACTCATTACGTCACTCCTTGCCCGCGCTCGCGCGGCCGCATGCGCACGATCGGCCCGGAGGTACGCGTCGACGGATCTTCCGTTCGGCCGTGCGCGACGAGTTCGACGACGATGCGGCCGACTTCGGCAGCCGCCAACCAATCGGGCCCGGCCAGGTGCTCGGAATCGCGCGTCCGGACGGGTCCATCGACGACGAGTTCGAGCACGTCGACCGCATCCTCGGGAATCTCTTGGCGCAGCGCCCGCGTGAGCATGAGTTGGGCCGCGCCGGCGATCGAGACGAGGCTCGAGTTGCGGATCGGATGGTAGGCCGCGCCGCCGCCGATGCCGATGTAGCGTCCGCCTTCCGGCTGCGCACGGATCACCGGCACGAAGACGTGCGCGAATACATAGTGCGTGCGCACCATCTCGTCCATGACGATATCCCAAACGGCGGGCGTGGCATCGAGAAGACCGCCCTCCCACCATCCGCCAAGCGAGGGGATCAATACGTCGAGCCGGCCGACGTCGCGCGCGATGCGGTCGCGTATTGCTTGCGCGCCGCCGATCGTGCCGATATCACCGGTGATCGTGATGAGCCGATCGGAGCGCTGGCGATCGGCGGCGACGTCGTTCCGGAGACGCTCGAGACGCGCGGCGCTGCGTGATGGAACGACGATGCGGTGCCCGGCATCGAGCAATGCGCGAACGATGGCCTCACCGACGCCGCCGGCACCGCCGGCAACCAAAATATGCTTCATTCGTGCTCCCGGCAGCCGCATGCTTAGCAATTCGCTCGTGCAAAGTGTATCACCAAATCGCGAATGTTCGAGACGGTACGGTCGTTATTGACGGGTTCGTTTTTTGCGTTGCCGGCCGCTCTTGAAAAGCACAATGACGCCGCCGTGCTGCGCATGTCGATCGGCGACTTCCAGCGAGCAGTGTTACGGCATGATGCGCGAGGCGATACGCCTGGAATGGACGCCGAACCCATAAGCAAAGGTCGACCCCGGAACTCTTCCCAATCACCCTGGCAATGGCGTCGATTCTCATCGCGCGGGACTTGGTCAAGACCTACGCCGGCTTCACCGCACTCGATATCGCCGAGCTGGCCATCGGTGAGGGCACGATTCACGCCGTCATCGGACCCAACGGTGCGGGAAAGACGACGCTGTTCAACGTGCTCTCCGGCTTCGCGCCGGCCACGCGCGGGAGCGTGCAGTTGGCGGGCGAGGAGATCGCGCGCCTCGACCCGGCCTCGATCGCGCGGCGCGGCATGGTGCGCAGCTTTCAGATCAACTCGATCTTTCCCAGCATGACCGCGCTCGACAACGTGAAGATCGCGCTAGCCGCACTCACGCCGTTGCCGCGCCGGGCGTTGGCCGGACCGGCGGCGACCGCCGTGCTCGACGATCCGGCGCGCGAATTGCTCGCGAGCGTCGGGCTTGAGACCGAACGCGAGAGCGTTGCGGGAACGCTGCCCTACGGCGCAAAACGCTCGCTCGAGCTGGCCATCGCGCTCGCGCAAAATCCGCGGGTGCTGCTGCTCGACGAACCCACGGCGGGCATGGGTATGGAAGACATCGAGCGGACGATCGCGCTCATCCGCCGCGCCGCAGTGGGCCGTACGGTCGTGCTGGTGGAGCACAACCTACGCGTGGTGTCGGATCTGTGCGAGCGGATTACCGTGATGCAGCGCGGAGGGGTTCTCACCGAAGGCACCTACGATGAAGTGCGGGCGGACGAGCGCGTTATCGCAGCGTATTTGGGCGGCGGCAGCCGTGCTTGAACTGCGCGACGTTCACGCCTATTACGGTGAGAGCCACATCTTGCACGGCATGTCGCTGCGCGTCGAGCAAGGCGAGGTCGCGACGCTGGTCGGGCGCAACGGCGCTGGAAAAACCACGACGCTGCGCACGATCATGGGCATCGTTCCGGCGCGCAGCGGCACCATCGTCTATGGCGAGACGCCGATCGCCGGCCTGCGTTCGGATCGTATCGCGCGCTTGGGGATCGGTTACGTGCCCGAAGAGCGCGGCATTCTCTCCACGCTCACGGTGTTCGAGAACCTCACGCTGGCGCCGATCGTCGCCCCGGGCGGTTGGGAGCTGGAGCGAATTTTCGAGACGTTTCCGAACCTCAAAGAACGCGCGAAAGCGCCCGGCACCACGCTCTCGGGCGGCGAGCAGCAGATGCTCGCGATCGCGCGCGTCTTACGCACGGGCGCGCGACTCATCTTGCTCGACGAGCCCACTGAGGGTCTCGCGCCCGCGATCGTCGATCAGATCGGCGCGCTGATTCGCACGATGAAGGCCGACGGTGTAACGATCTTGCTGGTCGAGCAGAACGTTCGCTTTGCCACGTCGGTCGCGGATCGCCACCACATCGTCGCGCACGGCACGGTGGTACAAACCCTCGCCAACAGCGAGGTCATCGCCCGCGAGACCGAACTCTTAGATCTGCTCGGCGTTTAAGACGACCGCGGCCGCGCGCGGGCGAGGATTTCGCCGACGATGCCGCGGCGCGCGACGAGGATAACGATCGCAAAGAGCGTTCCCATGATGAGGTTCGTCTTGTTGCCGACGAGCGTTTTTGAGACGAAGTATTCGAGCGTCTCGAAGATCGTCGCGCCGACGATCGGCCCGAAGATCGTTCCCATGCCGCCGAGGATCGACATCATCACGATCTTGCCCGACGTATGCCAATCGACGCCGTCGAGCGACGCGAGCCGGTTCCCCGCAGCGAAGAGCACGCCCGCGAGACCCGCGAGCGTGCCGGAAAACACGAACGTCGCGAGCTTGAAGCGATTGACGTGGTAGCCGAGCGAGATGGCGCGCTGCTCGTTATCACGCGCGGCTTCGAGCGCAAAGCCGAACGGCGAGCGCACCACGCGAATCACCAGCAGCACGGCCAGCGTCGCGATCGCAAGAACCAGGTAATAGAAAAGACGGTCGTTGTTGAGGTCGATGCCGAACAGGCTGCCGCGGCCGGAGACTTGCAGTCCGTTTTCACCGCCGGTCCAATCGCTGAGCTGATAGGCGAAGAAATATTGCAGTTGCGCGAGCGCCAGCGTGATCATGGCGAAATAGATGCCGGCGGTGCGAATCGCAATGCCGCCGACGAGCAAGGCACACACGGCGGCATACGCGACGGCGACTGCAGCGGCTGCAACCAGCGGCACGTGCGCTTTTGCCATGAGAATCGTGACGACGTAGCCGGCTCCGCCCCAAAAGAGTGCGTGCCCGAATGAGAGCAACCCGGCAAAGCCGAGCAGCAGATCGAAGGCCACCGCAAAGATCGCGTACGCCGCGATGTCGATCGCCAGCACGGGGTACACGACGAACGGCAGCACGAGACCGCCCAAAAACAAGAGCGCACCGACGATCGTACCGCGCCGGCTGCCGATGAGCGCGCGGGTCACCGGCGCATCGGGCTCCCGAAGAGTCCGTTCGGCCGCACCAGCAGTACGACGACCATCACGATGAAGATCAGCGTGTCGTTGATCTGCGGATAAAACACCGCGCCGACCGTCTGCAGCAAGCCGAGCGCGAAGCCGGTGAGGATCGAACCGCCGATCGACCCGAGCCCGCCGATGACGACGATCGCGAACGTGTTGATGATGACCTTATCGCCCATCGCCGGCTCGACGTTTTGGTTAGGCGCCGCCAACACGCCGGCGAGCGCCGCGAGCGCCACGCCGCAGCCGAACACGATCGTGACCAGCCGCTGCGTGTCGATGCCGAGCGCGCGCACCAGCACCGGCGCTTCGGTGGCCGCGCGAATGCGCGCACCGATCGGCGTGCGCTCGAGTATGAGCCAGACCGCGACGGAGACGAGCGCCGCCGTCACGATCACGAAGAGCCTGTAGGTGGGGAACGGGCCGAAGCCGATATCGATGGCGCCGGCGAGTGCGTCGGGAATCGAGTACGGCGAGCCGAGCGCGCCCGCGACGAGCCGAAGCCCGTCTTCCAAGATCAACACCAGTGCGAACGTGAACAATAAGTTGTAGAGCGGATCGATGCCGTAGAGCCGCCGCAGGAACACGATCTCGATGAGCGCGCCGAACAACCCGACGAGCACCGGCGCGACGACGAGCGCGGCAAAGAACGGCAAGTGCACGAGCGTCGCGCCGTAATACGCGACAAACGCCCCGAGCATGAACATCGCACCGTGCGCGAAGTTTACCACGCGCAGCAGTCCGAAGATCACGCTCAGTCCGAGCGCGAGCAGCGCAAAATACGCTCCGTTGACGAGCCCGTTGAACGCCTGGCTAAGGAAGTAGGAGAGGTTCAGACTCCTACCAGTCCTTCTTGCACTCCGTTTGCGTGGCGGGCCGGAAGGCTTGCGCGGCGGTCATCGTTTGCAGAATCTTGAACCACGCATGCGGTTCTTTCACGTCTTCCTTCGGTAGCACTTGCACGACGTACATGTCGTGCAGCACGCGGTGGTCGCTGGCGCGAAATTCGCCGTTGTGCGCGTAGAAGTCGTTGAACTTGCGCCCGTCGAGATACCCGACGACTTTGTCGGCGTCGGTCGAGTTGACGGCTTTTACCGCAGCCAGCCACTGCATCGTGGCCGAATAGTCGGCGGCTTGCACGTCGGTCGGACGCAGACCGTTCATCCGTTTGGCGTAGCGATCGGCCCAAGCGCGTGCCGTCTTATCTTCATTCCAATACCACGATGTCGTGATGCGCGAATCCGCGAACACATCGGGCAACGCATCGACGTCGGAGAGAAACAGCAGCCCCACCGCGATCTTCATCGATTTGTCGACCGCAAATTGCTTGGCTTGTTTCATCGAGTTGACCGTATCGGCGCCGGCATTAAAGAGTCCCAGCACCTGAGCCCCCGAGGCCTTTGCCGCGAGCAGATAGGTCGAGAAGTCGGTGGTGGCCGGGAACGGATACATGTCCGTTTTGACGATCTTGCCGCCGAACGGTGCGATCGCTTCACCGAAGTCGTTGGCCATCGACTTGCCGAACGCGTAGTTGGCTGCGATCGCGTACCACGTCTTGCCGGTCGGCCCTTTGGCGATATACGCGCCGGTCGAGTGCGCGAGCGCGTAGGTGTCGTACGCATAATGATAGGTGTACTTGCTGCACGCAACGCCGGTGAGGTCCGAGGAGCCACCGCCCGTCACGATGGCAAGTTTTTTCTTTTCTTTCGCGACCGCGGAGACGGCGAGCGCTGCGCCCGAGTTCGTGAGGTCGAGCGCGAGATCGGAGCCGGAGTCGAACGCTTCACGCGCTTTCGTCGCCGCGTCGGCCGCATTGTTGCGGTGATCGAGTGCGGTGACGGTGATCGTACGGCCGAGCACTTTGCCGCCGAAATCTTCGATCGCCATCTTGGTCGCTTCGAGCGCACCGTTGCCGCTGAGCGATGCGTACGCGCCGGACATGTCGGTGATCAGCGCGATCTTCACGGGACTTTCGTCCGCCGCACGGCCGGGGCCGGCTTGGAGGACGAGAAACGCCGCGGCAATGAACGACGCGGTAACACGATTTCTCATGCGAGGGATCCTTCGGAGAAACGTTGGTTGCCCGCCTAGCGGGGGCGTGTGCAGCGCGGTTCCCCAGGGCGCCTGATGTCCCTGTCGCGAAAACCGCTCGATGCTGCTACGTTTCCTCGCACTGACGTCCGCGCTCGTTACGGCGGCGACCGGCGTCAGCGTGCATCGCACCGACGTGCCCACCGGCGCGGGTGACGCGATCTTTGCCGTCGGCCAAACCGGCGCACTCGCGCCCGTTGCCGTCCGGCTGCACGGCACGTTTCGCGCAGCGCCTCCGGGACCGGACGGTCAGGACGACCGGCTTCGCATGGACGCACTCGCGGCGATCGCGACGCACGGCAATCGCGTACACGTGATTTTCGGCAATCGCGTCGTGGCGACGTTGCGGGCGACGGTTGCGGACGGCGTCGCAACGATCGCCGTGCCGCCGGCGCTCCGGCTCGGCGGCTTCGTGACGGCGCTGGCGTCGCCCACGCTCGGCGCGCGCGCGAGTAGCGCCCGGCGCGCCGCCGCGCCGGCCGAACGATCCGGCGCGTTGGCCGTGGCCGCTGCGCGCCTCGGCACGACGCCCGCGCGCCTCGAGGTGCGCAATCTCGCCGCCATCGATCTCGGCCGCGGCATCGCCGTGGTGGGAACCCTGAACCTGCGCGGCCGAGCGAAACCGCGCGTCGATCACCGCCTGTGGTTCATCGCCGAGCAGATGCTGGGTCGCTGGACGCTGACGCTCGCCAACGTGCAGACGATTACGGTGAGCGAACCGCTGCTGGAAGAGCCGTCCGAATACCTCATCGACGCGCTCGACCTCGGCGGCGGCTCGGTCGGCGTGGTAACGCGCATCATCGGCTACGACGCCGAATCGTATGCGATCTATACGCGCCGCGGCGCCGCGTGGAAATCCGTTTACACCGGCGGCGGCGGCGCGAACTGAAAGGTGCCGCTCAATGCGGCGTGTAGAGCATATCCGCCGCCGGAAAACTTGGGAACGAGCGAAACTTCGCCGCAACGTCGATGACGATCTGGTGCGTCGCCGGCACCATGCGGTCGGCATATTGCGAGCGCGACATCGTTGCCACGAGGGCCGGATCGATCTTTGCGTACTTCTGTAAGATCGCCGCGCTGGCCGCCTGATTCTTGTTGGCCCACGCGGCGGTGTCGCGCATCGCCGCGATGAAGCGGGCGACCGTGTCGGCGTGATCCTTCGCCCACTGCGCGTTCGCAACCCAATCGCCGAACGCGAACTCGGGCGCGATTGCGGCGAACGGCGTCGCGGCGAGGACGCGTTCGGTTTTCTTCGCCTGGGTCAGGAACGGTTCGGTGATCATCGCCGCATCGACGCGGCCGCTGTTGAGCGCGTCCGGCATAATCGGAAACGGCACCTCGAGAAACTTGACGCTCGCGACGTCGCCGCCGTTCTTCTCAATCCACGTGCGCGCGCCGTACTCCGCGATCGATGCGAGGCCGGGTACCGCGATCGTCTTCCCGTTTAAGTCGCTGGCTTTGCGAATCGGCGATGCGGGCGCGACGAAGAGCGACGTGATCGGGCCGGCCGGCGTGTACTCCGAACCCGGCGCGATCGCAACGAGCGGGATGTTTTTGCTGTGCGCGATCGCCAGCACGATCGCGGGCAAGAAACCGATCTCCACCGAATTCGATGCCACGGCGGTCGAGATTGCGCCGGCGTTTTCCATCGGCGTCAACTCGACGTTCAGTCCGGCCTTGGCAAAGAACCCGGCGTCCTTGGCGTACATCGCCTCGGCTTCATCGTCGACCGCAATGTACGCGACGCGCAGCACCGGTGCGGTTTGGCTTTGGATCGGCGCCGGCAGGACGAGCACGAGCGCCGCGGCGAGCGCGAGTGCCGGCGATTTCATTTCGTGCCGGGCCACGGACGGTCGGAGATGTCGAACACGACGCCGTCCGGTCCGCGGAACTTGATCTCCAAGTGTGCGCCCGGCGGGATCGCGTCCCGGCCGGCGATGCACGGCGCGCCCAAACCTTCGAGGATGGCCGTGTGCTCGTCCATGTCATCGACCTGCACGCCGAAGTGGTGGATGCCGTTGTAGTCGAGTCCGACCCCGGTTTGATCCACCGCGAACTTGATGAACGTGAGGTTGAGTTCGCCGTCGGTCAAACCGACCGCAGCTCCCACGCGGGCCTCGCCGGTGACCGCATCGATGCCGTTACTGCGCACCTCTTGCAGCCCGAACGCTTCTTTGAAAAACGCGGCCGCCTTGCCCGGTTCGTTGCTCGCGATCGCGATGTGCCGAATTCTAGCCATAGCACTTCTATGATACGCTTCGGGTATGTCAGACCTTCCAGCGGCGTGGCCGCGTGGCCGCGCGATCGCGGTGTCCGTCTCGGTGATGCTCGAGGGCTGGAGCGACGGCGCGGCGCCGGGCATCGGTCCGATGGGGAACCCGCTCAAACCGGGGGTGCTCGATCTTCAGGCGCGATCGTGGGCCGAATACGGCCCGAACGTCGGCGCGTGGCGCTTGCTCGATATCTTGGACGGCGCCGGCGTGAAGGCGGTGTTCTATACCAGCGGTATCGTGGCGCAGAATCACCCGCACCTCATGCGTTCGATCGCCGGCGCGGGGCATGCGGTCGCTGGGCATAGCTGGGCGCAAGAGATCATCCCGGCGACGCAAACGCGGACCGACGAAACGCGCGATTTGCTGCGCTGCATCGAGGTGCTCGAAGCGGCGAGCGGAGGGCGCGTGCGCGGCTGGCTCAGCCCGCGCTGCACGCCGAGCATCGACACGGCCGAACTCCTGGCCGCCAACGATTTTACCTGGCATGCCGATTATTTCGATGCGGATCTGCCGCGGCGGCTCGACACGCCGGGCGGCTCGCTCGTTGCGGTCCCGTTCACGATGGAGGTCAACGATATGCCGCATTCCGTGCGCTACGGAAACGAACCGGCAGCATTCACATCGACGTTCGAACGGATCGTCACCGAGTGGACGGCACCCGATGCGCGGCCGTACTGTCTCGATATCACCGTTCACGCGCACGTTTTCGGCCGCCCGTTCGGCGCGATCGAATTTCAGAAAACGCTGGCGATCGCACGCAGGCACGCGGCTCACGTGTGGCTTACCGACCATGCGAGTCTCGCCGCATTGTATGCCGAAACGAGTGCGGTATGATCGATACGAACGCGGCGCGCACGGCGCTGACCGGCCGCTGGAACCTCACCGAATTCAAGCGTGAATTTTCCGATACGGGCGAAACGGTCGACGTGATGGGACCCACGCCGCGCGGTACGCTCAGCGTGTCGCCCGATGGATACGTTTCGGTGCTGATTACGGCCGCCGAACGTGCGGCCGACGCCCCGCCGGAGAAGCTGTTCGCGACGCTGATGGCGTACGGCGGGCCGTGCGTGGTCGACGCGCAGCGTTTCACGACGCAGGTCGAAGTTGCGTGGCATCCGGCGTGGGTCGGTACGCAACAGGTGCGTAACTATACCATCGCAGGCGATGAGTTACGCATCATGACCGACGAGCAAACGCATCCGGCGTATCCCGGCCGGCTCGGCCGCGGCATTCTGGTGTGGCGGCGGAGCGTCTGACGATGTCTGCGCTCTTTTCGCCGCTCCGCCTGCGTGAGGTTACGCTCCGCAATCGCGTCGTTGTCTCGCCGATGTGCGAATACTCGTCGGTCGACGGCTTTGCGAACGACTGGCACGTCGTCCATCTCGGCAGCCGTGCCGTCGGCGGTGCCGGCCTCGTTTTGACCGAGGCCATCGCGGTATCGGCCGACGGCCGCATCTCACCGGAAGACCTCGGCATTTGGAACGACGCGCACGTCGAGCAGCTCGCGCGTATCGCCGCGTTCTGCAGCGGGCGCGGGGCGGCGTGGGGAACGCAACTCGCGCATGCCGGGCGCAAGGCGTCGACCAAAGCGCCATGGATCGGGACCGGCGCCGTCGCGCCCGCCGCCGGCGGTTGGATCCCGGTCGCGCCGGGCAGTGATGCGTTCGATCCGTCGTATCCCGTGCCGGTCGCGCTCGACGAGAGCGGCATCGCGGCGATCCTGAACGCTTT
Source organism: Candidatus Lustribacter telmatis (assembly GCA_003164045.1). Classification (GTDB taxonomy): domain Bacteria; phylum Vulcanimicrobiota; class Vulcanimicrobiia; order Vulcanimicrobiales; family Vulcanimicrobiaceae; genus Lustribacter; species Lustribacter telmatis. The sequence goes on along the minus strand of PLRU01000071.1, from coordinate 108,296 downwards.
TGCGGCTGCGGCGCAGCGAACGCTCGATGCGGGCGGGAGCGTGATCGAGATCCACGGCGCGCACGGGTACCTCATCCATCAGTTTCTCTCGCCGCTGATCAACCACCGGACCGACCGCTGGGGCGGTTCGTTCGAGAACCGCACCCGGCTCGCAATCGAGGTGGTACGACGTGTGCGGAGCGTGTGGCCCGAACGGCTGCCGCTCTTCGTGCGGATCTCCGCGACCGACTACGTTGCCGGCGGCTGGGACCTCGAGCAGTCGGTCGAGTTGGCGCGGGTGCTGCGTGAAGAGGGCGTCGACCTGATCGACGCCAGCTCCGGCGGGGCCGTGCCGCTCGCGCCGGGTACGATTCCATTGGGGCCGCTCTACCAGACGCCGTTCGCCGAACGCATCCGGCGCGAGGCGGGCATCGCTACCGGCGCGGTCGGTCTGATCACGGAACCGGCCGATGCCGAGGCGATCGTGGCCGAAGGCCGCGCGGACCTCGTGCTGCTGGCGCGCGAACTTCTGCGCGATCCCTATTGGCCGCATTATGCGGCGCGCGCGCTGGGCGCCCAAACGGACTGGCCCGAGCAATACGGCCGCGCCGCGGGTGAACGAGCAACGATGCGTGTTCCAGCGCGCACTTGACCGGCCATCTGTCGGAAATCGAGGGGAACGCTTTGAGCAAGGTAAAGCGGTAAGCGGAGCCCGACGTCGTAGGGGTGGACTAGCGGGACTTCACGGTCGGACCAACGCCACCAACTCGGGGTGACAACGGCGTGCTCGAACTGATCTTCGGGAACAAAAATAAGGATAAGCGCCGGCATACGCGTCGTGAAAAAGCGTTTTCTGCCGATTGGACCCCCGCGCCCGAAAAGCCGCCGATCCCCGTGATCGGTCTCGACGTGAGCGCAAGCGGGGCCGGAATTCTCTCGCGCGATCCGATCGATCCCGAGGAGTACATCCTCCGCTTAAAGCTCGACGAACGGGTGATCCCGACGCGCGTAAAGCGCGCGCGCACGTTGCCGGGCACGCTGCAGGGCGCGAAAGCCTTCCGGTACGGCGTCGAGTTCGTCAGCATCTCCGCCGACGATTGGGACGCCGTCGTGCGCTGGTCGAAGGGCGGCTCAGCTGCCGAGGCCGGCAATAAGGTGAAGTCGGACCTCGAGATGGTCCGTATGAGCGCCGACGACGCCGACCGCTTGATGCCGGTGGCGCTGCAAACGCGTCTGCTCAACGGACTCTCACGGCGCGGCCGCCTCGCGCCGCTCGTCCCTAACCAGCAACCGCTGGTTCAATATTTTTACGGCGGCACCGTGAAACGCAACGGCATGCTCATGCATCGCTTGGCAATTGTGTCGCGCGTTCCGGATGTCAACCAAGGCGCGCCGGCCGAATTCCGCACGCTGTTTTACTTCGATGAAAACGGCGGCCACGTCGAGATGGGCGACTAGCCGCAGGTCTCGCCGCCGGGCGTTATCTGCCCGGTTTGTAGATGATCGCGTCGGCCGCAAACGGTGGAAATTTGCCGTACTTTGCGGCCACGTTGATGACCGGCTGCATCAGCGCCGGGCTCAGCCGTTCGCCGTAGTGAATGCGCACCATGTTCGCGGCGAGTTCCGGATCGATCTTCGCGTACTTGAGCAGAATTTCGGCGCTCTTGGCGTGATTGGCATTGCCCCACACGGCGGCTTCGTGCATCGCGGTCACGAAGCGGTTGAGCAGATCCGGATGGTCTTTGGCCCAGGTCGAGGTGGTGAAGAACGCGCTGATGAGAAATTCTTTGGCGACCGCGTCGTACGGACTCGCGATGATGCGATCCGTTTTGCGCGCGATGCTCAGGAACGGTTCGGCGATCGCAACGGCATCGACGCGTCCGGCATCGAGCGCCGGCTGCATTTGCGGAAACGGTAATTCGACGAACTTCACCGCAGCGACGTCGCCACCGTTCGCGTCGATCCAGGCCCGCGGTGCGTAACCCGAGATCGTGCCGAGACCCGAACCGGCGACGATCTTTCCGGTCAGATCCTTAGCCGTGCGAATCGGCGAGTTCGCGGCGACCAGCAGGTAGTTCGTCGGTTCGGTCGCTTCGTGCAGCGCCGCCGGTGCGACGACGACGAACGGCACGCCGTGCGCAAAGCCCGATGCGATCGAGACCATATCGGAATAGCCGATGTCGACCGCGTTGCCGGCGACCGCTGCTGCCGCGGCGCCGCCGTTGGCCGCCGTCTGAACGTCGACGTCGATGCCGGCCTTCGCGAAGAAGCCCATGTCTTTGGCGTAGAAGATTTCCGCGCCGGCGTCGATCGGGACGAGCGTCACGTGCACGACCGGTAACGTTTGTGCGCGCGCAGCCAATCCGAGGGCGAAGAAGAGCGTCGCGACTGCGCACATTTGCTTGACGAAGAACGACATGTCCGGGTCTTAATATGGAGCGGCGGATGAACCTTCCGTGGTTAGGGCAGTGCGCCGCCGGGTTTGCTGACGCCGGCGAATACGCCGCGGCTTTCATCCCAGCGCGTCATCACCGTCCCTCCGTGCCCGAGTCCCCGCTGCGGATAGCGTGGGAAATCGTACGGACCGTTCACACCCACCCAGCCGTGCAAACCGGCGATGTACGCGCGAATCTGAGCCGTGGTCGCGCCGGGGCCGATCTTGCGTAAGGCGGAGACGACGATGAGCGCCGGATCCCAGGCGGTGATGTGCAGATATTCGGGTTTGATTTGCTTGGCGCTGAGTGCGGCAATGAAGTCGTTCACGGCGGCCTTCGCCGCTTTGTCGGCGATTTGATCGGGTTGGGTTTGCGGCAAACCGCCGAAATACAGTTGCTTGGGCAGAAACGCCGCGTACTGTTTCATTTGCACGTACGTCGCGTTACCGGCGGAGGTAAGGATCGGCAGATCGAGGCCCGCATCGGAGATGCCACGCAGGATCGTCGCTTCGGGTGCGCCGTTGACCCACTCGATGAGCACTTGCGCGTTCGATGCTTTGATGTGCGCAATTTGGGCCGCGACCGAGACGTCGCTCGGATTGAAGTGTTCCTGATCGACGATCGCGAGGTTTTTATTTTCGGGCAGCGCGAGCGCCGCGTTGATGCCCGCTTCGACGTCTTGCCCGCTGGCGTCGGTGGCCGTAAGCACGGCGATGCGCGTCCAGCCGCGTCGCGCGAAGTAGTGCAGATCATCGACGAGCAGATCGTTCGTGGAGTAGCTCGTCGAGAAGACGTACGATCCGGCCGCCGGATGCACGCCCGGCGTAAAACAATACGCAACGGGTCCGTCGGTGAGGAGCGGAATGACGGCGCGGCACGATGCGGTTGCCACAGGTCCAAGAACCACCGGAACGTGCTTTGCGATCAGGCCCGACATCAATTGAACGGTGAGCTCCGGATTGGACTGATCGTCGGCGATGTTGAGCCGCAGCGGACGTCCGGCGATTCCGCCGCCGGCATTCGTCGCCTCTTCGACGGCGCGCAACGTAGCCAGAATGCCGTTGCCGATGAACGAAAAGCTGCCGGTTAGCGGCAAGATGACGTCGATGGTGTACGGATCGGCCGCGCTGCTCGCGAACGGCGTTGCGAGGACGGCGAGAACGAGAGCAGTCGTCGCCAGGCGACGGGTGAACGCGCGCAGATGAAACATCGTGCCTCCGGTCGGACGGGTGCCCGTACGATGCCGCGGCGGAGGAACCTTCTCCCGTGCGCGATAGAGCGTGCGCATGAACCGAAGCGCGATCCCCACCATCGCCGCGGCGCTGGTCCTCTCCCTCGGTGTGCCGAGTGCGGCCCAAACGGTGCTGCCGGTCGTGACGATTGCGGGCCCGGCCAACGATACGGCCGCCGCGTTTCTCTACGCCGCCGATATGGGTTTTTTCGCCAAAGCCGGGCTCGACGTGCGAATCAACGTCCAGAGCAATCCCGGTACGATTTCAGCCGCGGTCGCGTCGGGCGCCGTCGACGTCGGCAGCTTGACGGTGCCGATCGTTGCGCTGGCCGCCGATCACAACGTCCCGCTGAAGATGATCGCCGCGGCCGGCATCTATAGCAGCGACAACCCGACGTCGGGGCTCGTCGTTCTCAAGAATGCCGCGATCCAAAAGGCCGCCGATCTGAACGGCAAGACGATCGGCGTGCGCGACATCAACAACATGAACTACTACGCGGCTAAGTTGTGGATCGACAAGAACGGCGGCAATTCGAGCAGCGTCCATTTCGTCGAAGTTCCCGAAACGCAGGCGCTCGAGGCCTTGAGCGCCGGGCGCATCGATGCGGCCGCGCTCGCGAATCCCGGTTTCTACGATGCGGTGCACGGCGCCGTCGCGCGCATGCTCGCGCCGACGTACGATACGATCGCGAAGAATTTTCTGATCGGCGTGTACTTCACCAGCGACGCGTATGCGAAGGCGCATCCGGATATCGTACGTAAACTGGCCGCCGTGCTCAACGACACGAGCAAATGGGCGAACGCCAATCGTGCGCAGAGCGCGAAGATCCTCGAGAAGTATTCGGGCTCGCCGGTCCCGGCCGCCATTCCGCGCGTGATCTACGGAACGTCGCTGCGTATCGGCGACGTGCAGCCGGTGCTCGACGTGCTCTACACGGTGGGCGCGATCCGGAAGCCGATTCGCGCGGCAGATTTGTTTGCGGGAGAAGCTACCTCGCCGTAAGGAGGGGTTCGGCCCAATTCCAGAGCGCGAGCGGGTCTTCGACGTGTACGTTGTGACCGAGTCCCGGAAATACGTGCGCCGCCGGGTCGACGGCGTGCATCGCATCGACGCCGACGAGCGGATCGCGGTCGCCGGCGGAAAAATACACCGCCGCCCGCGCGGCAGCGAGCATTTCCGGTAATTCCGGACCGAGCACGAGGTTCGCCGCCGGATCCATGGCGATGCGGAATTTCCCGGCATCTTCGACGATGCCGATCGCAGCGCGCGGATCGTCGGGCGCGATCAGGCCGCGCAGGCCGGCGACGGCGATTTGCCGTTCGATCGCCGCTGCGCGGGTGTCGAACCAGCGATGCCCTTTGGCGGCGACGCTGCGGATGCCGGCGACTTCTTCAGCATTGAAATCGGGCTTCACGGCGAACGCGGCGACGGCGCGCACGCGCACGCCGAACCACTGCGTCGCGAGCGCGAGGCCGACCGGACCGCCCATCGAGTGCGCGAGAACCACGATGTCGTCGTCCGTATCGAGCAGCGCGGCCACGTCGGCCGCGTGACGTCCGTAGCCGTACGGCGCGGCATGACTCGAACGGCCGTGTCCGCGGAAGTCCGGCGCGATCCAGCGGCCGCTCCAGCGCTCGGCCAGAATCGGCAAGAGTCCGTCCCACACCGCGGCACTCGCCCCGAGTCCGTGTAAGAGCACGAGGAGCGGTGCGCCGGATCCGCCCCGTTCCGCATACAGCAGATCAGCCACGCGCGTTCAGTCCAGCTTGGATTTCGCACCGTCCGGCAATTGCTGCGCGAACACGGCGAGCGACATGGCCGTCGCCGCGTACGATCCCATCAGCGCGACGAGGTTGACCAGCGTCTCGGCTCCGAACAATTCGATCGCCTTTGCGTAGGTCGAGCGGCGCACGCGATGCCGGCCGATCGCTTCGCGCCCAAGCTTGATGATCGCCGCTTCCTTTTCGCCGATGCCGCGCACGCCCTTACGGTGCCGCACGATGTCGATCAATTCGTCTTCGAGACCCTCGCGTTTGGCCACGATCTCGTGGGCGTGCCATTCGAAGTGCGAATCCATCTCGCGAGCGGCGACGAGGATCATCAACTCGCGCAGCCGCACGTCGAGGCCGGACTCGAACCGCAAGAACTGGTTGACGCGGCGGTTGATCGCGTAGAGGCGCGGACTGTGGAGCATGATCCCGGCCGGACCCTTGAAGCCGACCAGAGAGCGCGTGTCGCCCGCGACTTCGTCGTAGAGGGCTTGCCCCGCGGCATCGAGCGCGTCGCGCTCCACCGGCGGCAGGCGGCTCCCCGACTCCGGATAGACGTCACCCAATCGCATAATCGGCCCCTCATTCTAAAGCGGATCGAACGCCGTTCTTCCCGTCCTCCCCGGCCGGTGACTGCCTGCACGATATTGCTTGCAGTTGGAAAAGAAGTGTATTAAAATGCAGCATCCCCTCCTGGAGGCGCCGATGCTCACCCTTCCGGCCGGTCGCGACGACGTGCTCTTCGAGACGTCCCCCGCGCGGTATCGCCATTGGAAGCTGGCCGTGGACGGCCGCGTCGCGACCCTGACGCTCGACGTGGACGAGACGGCCGGTCTGCGCCCGGGCTACGCGCTCAAGTTGAATTCCTACGACCTCGGCGTCGACATCGAACTGCACGACGCGCTCGAGCGGATTCGCTTCGAACATCCCGGCGTCGCGAGCGTGGTCATCACGAGCGGCAACGAGCGCTCGTTTTGTGCCGGCGCGAACATCTATATGCTCGGCACGTCGTCGCATCGCTGGAAAGTGAATTTTTGCAAGTTCACCAACGAGACGCGTAACGGGATGGAAGATTCCTCACGCCACGACGGCTTGCGTTTTCTCGCCGCAATCAACGGATCGTGCGCGGGTGGCGGCTACGAAGTCGCGCTGGCGTGCGATGAGATCGTGATGATCGACGACCGCTCGACCGCCGTGAGTTTACCCGAAGTGCCGCTGCTCGGCGTGCTGCCGGGAACCGGCGGCCTGACGCGATTGGTCGACAAACGCGGCGTGCGGCGCGACATCGCGGATGTCTTCGCCACTAATGCCGACGGCGTGCGCGCCGTGCGCGCGAAAGAATGGGGCTTGGTCGACGCGATCGCGCCGCCGTCGACGTTTGCGGAAACCGTCCGTGCGCGCGCGCTTGCGCTCGCGGCGGCATCACCGCGCTCGGCCGGCGCGGCCGGTATCGCGCTCGGCGACCTCGATCGGACGATCGACGACACCGGCTTTCACTACACGCACGTCGATGTGACGTTCGATCGCGAACGCCGGCTTGCGACGTTGACGGTGCGCGCACCGCGCACGGAGCTGCCGGCCGATGCGGCCGGAATTCACGCGCAGGGCGCGGCCTGGTGGCCGCTGGCGTTCGCGCGCGAACTCGATGATGCACTCTTGCTGCTGCGCACGAACGAACCCGAACTTGGCCTTTTGCTCGTGCGGACGGAGGGGGATGCGACGGCGGTACTCGCCGTCGATCGCGTGCTCGAGGCCGAGGCGGGCGATTGGCTCGTGCGCGAGACCACCGGTCTCTTGCGCCGCACGCTCGCGCGTCTCGACGTCACCTCGCGCAGCATGTTCGCGATCGTCGACCGCAACAGCGCATTCGCCGGTACGCTGTTCGAGCTCGCGCTCGCGGCCGATCGCATCTACATGCTGCAAACCGATGATGACGATGCGCCGCAGATCGTCTTGAGCGAGCGTAACTTCGGCGCGTATCCCACCGTTGCGGATCGCTCGCGCTTGGAGACGCGCTTCGGCAGCGGCGCCGCGCAGCTCGAGGCGTTGCGCGCCGCGGCCGGCACGGCCTACGGCGCCGAGGATGCGCTTGTTGCGGGCCTCGCGACGATCGCGCCCGACGATTTGGATTGGGACGACGAACTGCGGCTGGCGATCGAAGAGCGGACCGCGCTCTCGCCGGACGCCCTGACCGGACTCGAGGCGAACCTGCGTTTTCCGGGCGCGGAGACGCTGCACTCGAAGATCTTCGCGCGTCTTTCGGCCTGGCAGAATTGGGTTTTCGTGCGTCCCAACGCCACCGGTGAGCGCGGCGCGCTCAAAGTCTACGGCAGCGGCTCGAAGCCGCATTTCGATCAGGAGCGCGTCTAGCAGCATGGCCATCGACTATACCGACCGCATCCCCAACAACGTCGAGCTCGCGTCGAGCCGTTCACTGCAGCGCGCGCTCGAAGCGTGGCAGCCGGAATTCCTGAATTGGTGGAAAGACCTCGGCCCGACGGATTTTCAAGCCAGCGAGGTGTATTTGCGCACGGCGATTTCGGTCGATGCCAAAGGCTGGGCGAACTACGGCTACGTGCAGATGCCCGAGTACCGCTGGGGCATATTTCTCGCCGAACAGCAGGCCGATCGCACGATCGGATTCGGCGATGAGATGGGGAACGCGGCGTGGCAGCAAGTACCGGGCGAACATCGCAGCACGCTGCGGCGGTTGATCGTCACGCAAGGCGACACCGAGCCCGCGTCGGTCGAACAGCAACGCCTGCTCGGCCACAGCGCGCCCTCGCTCTACGACCTGCGCAATCTCTTCCAGATCAACGTCGAAGAGGGCCGGCACTTGTGGGCGATGGTGTATTTGCTGCAGGCGTACTTCGGCCGCGACGGGCGTGAAGAGGCCGAAGGCCTGCTGATGCGCCGCTCGGGCTCGAGCGACAACCCGCGCATCCTCGCCACGTTCAACGAGCCGATCACCGACTGGCTCTCGCTCTTCATGTTCACGTTCTTCACCGACCGCGACGGCAAATTCCAACTCAAGGCATTTGCCGAATCGGCCTTCGATCCGCTGGCGCGCACGTGCAAGTTCATGCTCACGGAAGAAGCGCACCACATGTTCGTCGGCGACACCGGCATCCAGCGCGTCGTGCGCCGCACGCTCGAAGTGATGGAAGAACTGCGCACCGACGATCCGGAGGCGCTCCGGCGCGCGGGCGCGATCGACTTGCCGACGATCCAGCGCTACTTGAACTTCTGGTTCAGTTCGTCGCTCGATCTCTTCGGTGCCGATGCTTCGTCCAATGCGGCGGCGTACTTCGCAGCCGGACTCAAAGGGCGCCCGGATGAGGAAAAGTATGCCGACCACGTGATGCGCGACGCGCTCTACGACCTCGAAGTGCCCGACGGCAACCGCGTGCGTATCGAGTCGATGCCTTACCGCAACGCGATCAACGAGGTCGTGCGCGGGTCGTACGTCGAGGATTGTCTCAAAGGCTTGCAACGCTGGAATAAGTGGATCGAGCGTGCCGGCCACGCCGTCCGGCTGCGCTTACCGAGCACGCGCTTCCGGCGCGGTATCGGGAGCTGGGCGAATCTGCCGGTGGATCTCGACGGCAACGTCATCACGCAAACGGCATACGATGCAAACGTGGCGTCGTGGCTGCCGAGCGAAGACGACCGCGCGTTCATCAAGAGCCTGATGCAACCGGTCTACGAACCGGGCAAGATGGCATCGTGGATCGCGCCGCCGGAAACCGGCATCAAGGGCCGGCCGGTCGATTACGAATACGTTCGCTTCGCCTAAGGGAGCGTAGCGAGGAAGTCGCGGGTTCGATCGAGCACCTGCGCGGTTTGCGCGCGGTGCGGGCTGTGGCCGCAGTCAGCCAACAGCACGGTGCTGGTGTGTTTGACCGCCGCGGCGATGGCATCGAGCTGGGCGATCGTTCCGTATTCGTCGTCGCGCCCTTGCAGCAGCAGCACCGGGATTGCGACCGAAGGCAAGAGCGCGGTGATATCCCACTGCGCGAATTCCGGGTGCAGCCAGATATCGTTCCAGCCGCGGAACGTCGCTGCGGCATCGGCGTGGTAGCGGCCGAGTTTCTCTAGCAGGTCGGTCTGCGCGGCGGTATCGCGCGCCAGTTCGATGCTGCGAATGGTGAGCGGTTCGACGAACACGTGCGGCGCTTCGAGGATGAGCGCCGTCGCACCGGCCGGAATGCTCGCCGCGTAGATCAGCGCGATCGAAGCGCCGTCGCTGTGGCCGAAGAGCACGGGCGCGTCGAGTTGGAGTGCGCGCAACAGTTCGGGCAATACGATGCGCGCTTCGTCGTGCATGTACTCGGTAGTGCGCGCTTCGTGCAGTTGCTCCGATCGCCCATGTCCGTAGCGCGAATACGCGATGACCTCGCGGCCCGTCGCCGCCGCGAGTTGCGGCGGGAAATCGCGCCACAACTCGATCGACCCGAGGCCCTCGTGCAAGAGCACGATCGGTTTGCGAGTCGCGGCTCCGGGGAAGCGCGCGACGTCGAGCCGGCGTCCCGCGACGACGACGTCCGCTATGCGCGCCCCGCCGCTTCGCGCGCGCGCAGCACGTGGCGCTGAATCTTGCCGGTCGCGGTCTTCGGCAACTCGTCGATGAACTCGATCCAGCGCGGATACTTATACGGTGCGAGGCGCGCCTTCACGTGGTTCTTGAGCGCATCCGGCAACGCCGCATCCGCGGTGACGCCGGGCATGAGGACGACGAATGCCTTGGGCTTGATCAGTTCGTTTTCATCCGCGCAGCCGATGACGGCGCATTCCAGCACGTGCTCGTGAGCGATCAGCGCAGCTTCGACTTCCGAGGGCGACACCCAAATGCCGCCGACTTTGAGCATGTCGTCGGTGCGCCCGCAATGGACGTAGTTGCCGTCCGCGTCGACGTAAAATTTATCGCCGGTGCGCGTCCATTCGCCGGCAAACGTGTGGCGCGATTTCGCGCGGTCGTTCCAATAGCACATCGCCGCCGTCGGGCCCGCGACCTCGAGTTCGCCGACTTCACCGCGCGCCGCTTCGGCACCGTGCTCGTCGATGATGCGCGCGCGATATCCGGGCACCGGCGTGCCCGTGGTGCCATAGTGCACGCTGCCGGGGCGGTTCGAGACGAAGATGTGCAGCATCTCGGTCGAGCCGATGCCGTCGATCACCTCGACGCCCGTGCGCTCGGTCCACGTGCGGCCGATCTCTTCGGGCAGCACCTCACCCGCCGACGAGCACAGGCGCAGCGCGTGTTCGCCCGCCTTGGGCAGCGCCGGGTTATGTAGGCACGCGTTAAAGAGCGTCGGTACGCCACAGAAGATCGTCGGCTTACGGCGCACCAAGATGTCGCACACGATGTCGGGCGTCACGCGCCCGGAGAAGAGCACGCTCGTCGCTCCGGCAGCGAGCGGAAACGAAAGTGCGTTACCCAGACCGTAGGCGAAGAACAGCTTCGCGGCCGAGAACACGACGTCGTTTTCCGAAAAGCCGAGCACGTCGCGCCCGAAGAGTTCGGCCGTGTCCATCATGCTCGTCTGCACGTGTACCGCGCCTTTGGGCCGGCCGGTCGAGCCCGACGAATACAGCCAAAAGCACGCGTCGTCGCGCCGCGACGGAAACGCGGCCGCGATCGCGGGCGAGGTTGCGACGAGGTCGCCGAAGCGCAGCGCATCGCCGTTATCGCCGTTGCCGTCGGGATCCGACACCACGAACGTGCCGCTCCAGCCCGCCTGTGCCGCCGCATCGCGGAGTTTCGGCAGCAGTTCGATCGATACGACGACGGCGTGCGCGCGGCTATCGGCGAGGATGTAGGCATAGTCGCCGGCTGGGAAGAGCGTGTTGACGGGAATCGGCACGATGCCGGCTTTTATCGCGCCGAGAAATGCGATCGGAAAATCGACCGTGTCGAGCAGCGCGAGGACGATACGCCCTTCGGGTTCGATGCCGAGTCCGCGCAGCGCGCCCGCGGCTTTATCCACCCGAGAGGCGAGTTCGCCGTACGTGAGCGTGCAGCGCTCGTCGATGAACGCCGCCCGCTTCGCGCGCGCCGGCAGATGACGATCGATCAGATCCGACGCAGCGTTATACCACTCCATAGATGGTCGCGTTGCCCCCTAGACGCTGTTGGCTTGCCAGCATTATAATGCATAAGGAGAATAGATCAAGAGTGATAGTGCAGGACGACGACGGCGAGACCTTCCTGCGGACGCTCGGTGAGCGCGTCCGGGAATTGCGCGCCCGGCGCGGGATGACGCGCCGCAGCCTCGCGCGCGAGTCGGGCGTCTCGGAGCGCTACCTGGCCCAACTCGAAGCGGGTCAAGGCAACGCCTCGGTGCTCGTGATCCGCCATCTCGCCCAAGCCTTCGGCATCGACCCCGAGGCGCTCGTCGCCGCGAGCGATCCGGCGCCCGAGACGGCCGGCGTGATCGCGGCGATCCGCTCGCTCTCACCCGAGCAGTTGCGTTCGGTGCAGCATTTCGTCGGCTCGATGGTCACGGCTGGCGATGCGAACGCGCGCCCGCGGCGCATCGCGCTGGTCGGCTTGCGCGGCGGCGGGAAGACCACGCTCGGTACGCTGCTCGCGCACGAGCGCGGGATCCCGTTCATCGAACTCGACCGCGAAGTCGAACGCGAAGCCGGCGTAAACCTTTCGACGATCTTCGAATTTTACGGTCAAGCGGGGTATCGCCGCCACGAACGCGCGTGTCTCGAGCGGCTGCTCGACACCGAACCGCGGTTCGTGCTGGCCACCGGCGGCAGCATCGTTTCCGAAGCGCCCACGTTCGAACGTTTGCTCGCGGCGTGTTTCACCGTGTGGATCAGCGCGTCACCGGGCGAACACATGTCTCGCGTGATCGCGCAGGGCGATACGCGGCCGATGGCCGGTAATCGCGAAGCGATGAACGATCTCGAACGCATCCTCGCCGGACGCGACGCGCTCTATCGCCGCGCCGACGTGGAAGTGCCGACGGCCGGACGTTCGGTCGACGAGAGCCTGGCGGGGTTACGCGCGGCCGTTCCGCCGCCGGTATGACGAACGCACTCGCGCCGATCGTCCTCACATCGGACGCATCGCTGGCCTTCGTTCCCGAACGCGTCCTCGACGATCTCGTGCGCTGGGCGGCCGAACGGCCGCACGCAACGTTCGTCGCCGAACGCGACGGCGCCGGTTGGCGCACGCTGACATACGGCGACGCCCTGCTGCGCGTGCGCGCGACCGCAGCGGGGATCCTCGCGCTCGGCGCGACGGCGGAGCGGCCCGTTGCGGTGCTCGCCGATAACGGCATCGATCATGCGATCGTCGCGCACGCCGCGATGTATTGCGGCGTGCCGGTCTCGCCGCTCTCGACCGGCTACGCGCGCGGCGACGCCGATCCGCAGCGATTGCGCGCGTTGCTCGACGTGCTGGATCCCGCGTTGATCTATGCCGGTGATGACGGCATCGCGGCGCGCGTTCGCGCGAGCGGTTCGACGTTGCCGGTGTTCACCAGCATCGTTGAACTGCACGGCGCTGACGTCGCGCGGGCCGACGCGGCGTTCGCAAGCGTCAATGCCGGCACGGTTGCCAAAGTGCTCTTCACGTCGGGCTCGACGGGAACGCCGAAGGGGGTGCTGACGACCAATCTGATGCTCTCGTCGAACCAATCGATGATCGCGCAAGCGTGGCCGCAGACCACGATCGATCCGGTCCTCGTCGATTGGCTGCCGTGGAGCCACTGTTTCGGCGGCAGCCATAACTTCGGCATTGCGCTACGTAACGGCGGGGCGTACTACGTCGATGCCGGTAAACCCGTGCCCGGATTGTTCGCGACGACGCTGGCCAATCTGCGCGAGATCGCGCCGACGTCGTACTACAACGTGCCGCGCGGGTTCGCACTGTTGCTCGATGCGCTCGAACGCGATGCGGCGCTCGCCACCACGTTCTTCTCGCGCGTGCGGCTCTTGTGCAATGCGGGCGCCGCGCTCCCCGACGCGACGCGTGCGCGCCTCGAGGCACTCACCGCGACGTATGCGGCGGATCGGAACGTCGCGATCATTTCGAGCTGGGGCACCACCGAAACGGCGCCGCTCGCCACCGGCTGCTGGGGTTCGCCGCTCCCGGCGCACGATTCGATCGGCGTGCCGATGCCGGGCGTTGCGATCAAACTCGCGCCCGACGGCGGCCGCTACGAGATTTGCGTGCAAGGACCGAACGTTACGCCCGGTTACTGGCGCAACGCCGCCGCCACCGCCGCCGCATTCGACGAGGAGGGGTTCTACCGCACGGGCGACGCCGTTGCGCTGCGCGATCCGGCCGACCCGGCGCGCGGCATCGATTTTCGCGGCCGCATCGCGGAGAACTTCAAGCTCTCATCCGGCACTTGGGTGAACGTTGGTTCGCTGCGCCTCGCGCTGAGCGACGCGGCCGCGCCGTTGATCGAGGACGTGATCGTCGCCGGTCACGATACCGATGCGATCGGAGTACTCGTTTTCTTCGCTCTCGATCACGCCCGCAACGCTGCCGGTCTGCCCGAGGCCGATCGCGCGGCGCTCGCGCGACATCCCGCGGTACGCGAGTGCATACGCAGCGCGTTTGCAGCGCACAATGCGAACGCCGCGGGCGGCTCGACGCGCGTCACGCGCGCGCTGTTGCTCGACGATGCGCCGAATCGTGGCGAAGGAGAGATCACCGACAAAGGCTCGATCAACCAGCAACGCGCGCTGGCGCTGCGCGCAGCGGCGGTCGCACTGCTGCTCGGGCCCCCGCACGCAGACGTGATCGCGCTGCCGTAACCGCCGTCCAAAGGCGCCCTCACCGCCGGGAGCCAATCCGCCACCAACCCGCCGGAGGCTTTCCATGAGCGCGATTCGCCGAGTCTTTACCACCGTCGCTGCGGCGGTTCTTCTCCTGACGCCGTTTGCGGCTCGGGGTGCCGACGATCCGGTGGAGATCAACGCGATCGTACCGATGACCGGCGGCGCCGCCTTTATCGGGAAGGGCTACTCCGCGGCGTTCACCGCACTCGAGACCTACGTCAACAAGCACGGCGGCATCGGCGGACGTCCGCTGAAGTTCATCGTGCAAGACGATCAGTCGAATCCGCAGACGAGCGTGCAGCTCTTCAGCGCGTTGATCGACAAGAAAGTGCCCGTCGTGCTCGGCGCTGCCCTCGTTGCCGAGTGCAATGCGATGAAGGCGATGCTCAAAGACGGCCCGCTGCTCTATTGCCTCACGCCGGCGGTGCATCCCGAAGCGGGCAGTTACGTGTTCTCGGCCGATCCGTCGACCAACGATCAGCTCGCCGCTTCGATCCACTACTTCCGCGCGCGCGGACTGAACCGCATCGCGATCATCACGTCGACCGACGCGAGCGGTCAAGACGCCGACACGACGATCGCCGGTGCAATGCAAGTGCCGATGAACCGTGGCGTGAGCGAGGTCGCGCACGAACACTTCAACGTCACCGATCTCAGCGTGCAGGCGCAGATCGAACGCATCAAGGCGACGAACCCGCAAGTGCTGATCGCCTGGACCACCGGCACCCCCTTCGCCACGATCCTGCGCGCGGTCAACGACTCGGGCTTACAGATTCCGGTGTATACCAACGCCGGGAACCTGACGTACGGACAAATGACGCAATACCACGACTTCTTGCCGAAGGATCTCTACTTCCCGGCGGTCGCGTGCGTCGTTCCGGACGGCATCACCGACCCGGCCGTTAAAGCCGCGACCAACGTCTACTTCCAAGCGCTGCGCGACACCGGCGTGCAGCCCCAGTACATCGAGAGCGTGGCCTACGATCCGGCGCTGCTCGTGGTCACCGCGCTGCGCGCGCTCGGGCCGAACGCCGGCGCTCAGAAAATTCGCGACTACCTCAACGGCATCAGTAATTTCGCCGGCGCGTCGGGCCGCTATAACTTCAAGACTAGCCCCCAGCGCGGCCTCGACATCAGCCAGATGTTCGTCGCCCGCTGGGACGGCTCGCAAAATAACTGGGTTGCGGTGAGCAAACCGGGCGGCGATCCGCGCTGATGGTGAACCGGTCTACGTGGCAATCGAGAGAAACAATGCGGCCATCGCCGGAGTAATGCTGGCATGGCTCGCTGCGGGGCATCTCTAGACACCCCTTTGCCGGAGCGGTTGCTCCGTCGGCACCGTACGTGCTACGGTATATTACGTGGAACGTAATATGGCGAAACGCGGCGACCTGGGCTTAGGACGTCTCTCCGAGCCGGCGCTCCTGGTGCTCGCGGCGCTCGCGCCGGGGTCGAAGCACGGTTACGCGATCATCCGCGACGTCGCCGAACAGGCCGGCCGGCGCCTCGGGCCCGGCACGCTCTACGGCGCGATCGCGCGCCTTGAGAGCCAAGGCTTCATCGAGCCGCTCGATGTGGAAGAGCGCGGCCGACGTCCGTACCGCATCACCGAAGCCGGCCGGCTCGCGTTCGAGGAACGGCTGGCCGAACTAACGCGCTATCAGAGCGCGCTCTTGCAGTTGGCCGCCCGGTGAACGCGCAGCTCGCGGCGTGGCTCACCGCCGCGCACGCCCCGGCCTGGCGCCGCCGCTACGGCCATGAATTTCGCGCCTTGCTCGAAGAATTGCCCGCGACTCCGGCGACCGTCGCGAGCGTTGCTGGCAGCGCGCTCGCATCGCAA
Organism: Candidatus Lustribacter telmatis; assembly: GCA_003164045.1. Lineage (GTDB taxonomy): Bacteria > Vulcanimicrobiota > Vulcanimicrobiia > Vulcanimicrobiales > Vulcanimicrobiaceae > Lustribacter > Lustribacter telmatis. The sequence goes on along the minus strand of PLRU01000071.1, from coordinate 92,236 downwards.
GCGCCGGCGCTGGCGACCATCGGCGCTTTTGCGCTGGCAGCGGCGGTGCTCGCACTCGGACCGGCGGCCTCCGACCGGCGCGTGCCGACGGCGCAGATACACGCACGCCCCGCCGCGCACGGCTGGCCGCGCACCGCGCTCGGCACCTGCACGAACGACGTTGCCGATGTCGTCGCCGACGGATCGGCGCGCTGTTGATCACCGATACGCTCGACGTCCACGTGCACGGTCTGCGTTTGCGCCGGCTGTTGGAGTCGTACGGCTACAGCGTCGCGTCGGTGGGTACCGCGAGCGGCAATCTCGTCACCGTCGTCGCGCCGCCGCAGTCGCACCGCGAACGCGTTGCGGCGGGCGGTTTGCACCTCGACCCCGACCTGCAATTGCTGGGCTTCGACGGCCGTGTCGTGCAGCTGACCGCAAGCGAAACCTCAGTGCTGCATGCGCTTCTGCTGCGCGCAGAAACCGTGGTGCCACAGCGCGAACTGATCTCGGCCCTGTGGCCCGATGCGGATCCGGCGATCTGCAAGAACCGTCTGTACGCGCACGTTTTCACGCTGCGGCGGAAACTCGCGTGCGCGTGCGCCGGCGCGGCGATTCACGGTTCGCGTCGCGGCTACCGGCTCTCGCTAGCGGCGGTATAGCGCCGCACTCTCAGGGCGTTCCCAACGCCCGTGCCCACAATCGGGCCACTATGCTGCGACTTATCGCGACCTCAAGCGCCCTCGTCTTTGCGCTTTCCGGAACCGTCCTCGCCCAAACGGCGCCGGCGTCCGCACCCGCGGCGTTTGCCGAGCGCGGCGCGACGTTCGCCCTGCGCATGGCGTATCACACGATCGCGGATGCCGAGGCGCGCGGCGCCTCCGGCTATCTCGACGCCGCGAAAAATCACTATCGCGGCGCGATCGCGCGCCTGCAACGTCACGACGCGGGTGCCGCGAGCGAAGCGATGGCCGCCGCCGCGCTCGCGCGCGCGGCGGTCGCCGAGCATCCGCTGCCGGCACCGCGCGATATCCCCTCGCCCCCGGCACTAGCCGCGACGGGCCCGATGCCGATGCAGCGCGGACATATGCATCACGGACCGGGCGGTATGAGCGGCCGCTTCGATGCGGCCAAACTCGCGGCCGACGTGAAGCTGGCGAACACCGCCGAAACGCGGGACCTGGCGCAAAAAGCGCTCGACGCCGACATCGCGCGCACGCGCGCTTCCTTCGGCGGAAACACCGATGAGGCGATGCGCCAAGGACGGCTCGCGAGCAACCTCGCGATGGCGGTGCGGTCGCTCGCGCTAGCCGATCATCCGCGCACGTTCGGCCGCCGCCCCGGCGGCTAAACCCCGTTTAGCGGAAGTGGTGAAAGCGGCCGAAGCCGATCCCGATCGATAGGCTCGGCCCGTAGTACGGATATCCGTAGACCGGATACGGATACGGATAGACGGGATACGGATACGCGCCGTACGGATAGAGCGGCACCGCACCGTAGTCAGCACCATATGACTGGTAGGGCGTGTCGATCTCATTGGCGCCGAACACCGTGCCGCGATTGACGCCATGAATCGTCACGGACATCCCGGCCGCGAGCCGCAGGCCGGTCGGGTTGATGACCGTGCCGGGCTGGAGCTGGACGTTATCCATGAAGCCGCGGTCGTCGCGGACCTGCAGGCTGTAGGCGCCGTCGAACGTTGCGATGCGGCCGTGGATCGTCTCATCGGCTGCCCCATAGCTCGGCGGCGCGGCCGTTGCATACGACGGCGCTGCGTCGGCGGGTGCCGTCTGTTGTGCGAACGCGCCGGCCGGAACGGCCGCGGCAGCTAGGGCCATCAGTGCGGTGAAAACGCGTGCCTGCAGTACCATGTTCTTCGGACTCCTTACCGCTGAAAGTATGCCTGACATTTCTGTGGTAACTCTTAAACTATGAACGCAACGACGTCCCAAACGCAATGGTTCCGCCGGACGATCGCGTTTTGCGCGCTGTTCTTCGGGCTCGCGACGGCGTGGGCCGGAGCGCAATCGGCGCCGGCGTTCGTCACCCTCGGGCCGGCCGACGCGGCGCTCTACAAGCCCGATAGCGGTCCCGCGCCGCACGTCGCGCTGATCCTCATTCACCGCACGGCCGACTACATGCGCCATCCGGCGTGTTCGCAGTTCGCGCAGCGCGGCTTCATGGCACTCTGCGTCAATACGCGCTTCACCAACAACGAGGGTCTGGTACGCTTCGAAGACGTCGCGCTCGACGTCAAAGCGGCGGTCACGTTTCTGCGCAAACAGCCGGGCATCACCAAAGTGCTGCTGTTCGGACACAGCGGCGGCGGTCCGACGGTGAGCTTCTACCAAGCCGTGGCCGAGAACGGTGTCGCCTACTGCACGAACCCCAAGCGGCTGGTGAAGTGCACGGATGCGCTGGCGAATTTGCCGCCGGCCGACGGCATCGTGTTCGCCGACTCGCATCCCGGCAATCCGGTCAACGTGCTGCGCGGCCTCAACCCCGCCGTGTTGAACGAAAAAGATCCGCCGGACGCGGGCTTCGATCCCGCGCTCGATCCGTTCGATCCGAAGAACGGCTATAATCCGAACGGCCTCTCGCATTACAGCCCCGATTTCCAGCGCCGCTACTTCGCCGCGCAATCGAAGCGCATGAACGATCTCATCGACCGGTCGCTGGCCAAACTACAGGCGATGAAGAGCGGCTCGTACGGGTACCCCGACGACGACATCATCGTGATCCCGCGCGGCGGTAACCCGGGCTCAGGCCCCGGCGCCGCGGCCGGTATCTTCATGCTCGACCCGTCGATCGCCGGCGTGATGAGTACGGTTCGGCCGGAGAAGCTGCTGCGCAACGACGGCTCGATCGTGACGCAAGTGGTGCATAGCCTCTACGTGCCGGATCCGAAGCTCAAGCAATTGCACCTAACGTTCGATAACGGCACCAAGATCTTGAGCATCCGCTCGTTCCTCAGTGCGAACGCGGTGCGTTCCACCAACGCCCTCGACGGCATCGACGACTGTTCGAGCAACAACTCGACGACCTGCGCCGTGCAATCGATCGCCGTGCCCGAGATGTTTGCGGCGATGGGCGCGCACTACTTCGTGCGCGACGTGGAACGCGAATACGATCTGGCGTCAACCAAGGACAAGGATTTCGTCGTGATCGAAGGTTCGACGCATTTCTTCACGCCGTGCACGGCGTGCGAGACCACGCCCGGTCAGTATTCGAACGTGATGAAAAACCTGATGGACTACATCCGCGACTGGATCAACAAGCGCTACTGAGTGGCTGTCCTTGGACTCCGGTTCGCTGCGCGAACCTGCGCTCTGGATGACAGCGGTGCGACTAGGTACCGAAGGCGGCGGCGAGTTCGGCGAAGTCGTTGACGTTTACGTCCCAAGCTTGATCGGCCGGCGGCGGCGTGCGGTTCGGTCCGCTCTCGAGCGGCCGGTACACGAACGCCGTTTGCAGTCCGCATTTGCGGGCTGCGGCGAGATCGTTATTGTGTGCGGCGACGAGGCACACTTCGGCCGGACGCATCGCCAGGATGTCGGCGGTGCGCAGATACGCCTCGGGTGAGGTCTTGTAGGCTTGCGCGACCTCCGCGCCCAGAATCGCATCCCACGGCAGGCCGGCGCGCTTCGCCATGTCGACCATCAGGATGATGTTGCCGTTAGAAAGCGGCGCGATGATGTAGCGCGTCTTCAAGCGCGTCAAGCCGGCGACGGCGTCGGGCCACGGATCGAGCCGGTGCCACGCCAAGTTGAGTTCGTCGAGTTCTGCGGCAGGCACGGTTACCGGGTCGATCCCGAACTCCGGCAACACGCCGTCGAGGTTCTCGCGATGCAGCACGTCGAGGCGCGTGAACGGCCGCCGGCCGCTGCGCACTTCCTCCATCGCCGGCTGGTAACGCTTGCGCCAGGCATCCGCAAACGCCGCCGGATCCACCGCGCCCGTTGCGTGCCGGGCGAGAAACGGTGCGGCCTCGCGCGCGACGCCGCTGCGCCAATCCACCACGGTGCCGAACACGTCGAACACCAGGGCGCGGACGCCGTGCAGGCTCATCGGCCGGTAAGTTTGCGGCCCGCATCGAGCGCGGCGTAACTGCGTACGGGCGCGGCCATGAGAAAGCGATACCCCTGGCTCACGATGCGCTCGACGTTCTTCGTATCGACGTGCGGGTGTCCCACGGGGACGTTGTGCACCTTGCACGTCGTCACGACGCGGTTCATCCACTCCACCACCAACGGGTGGTCGTAGTCGCGCGGATGGCCGAGCTCTTGCGAGAGATCGCCCTCGCCGATGAGGATCGCGCCGATGCCGGGTACCTTCGTCAGGATGTCGCTGAGATTTTCGATGCCGCGCGTGTCTTCCATCATCAGGATCACGAAGATCTCGCCTCTGGGATCGAGCGGCCACACGTCGGCGCGTTCGTAGTACTGCTCTTGCGTCACACCCCAGTAGCGCAGCGCCGCCGACGGTCCGTCGCCGCGGATGCCGGCCGGTTCGTAGCGCGGCTGTCCGGCGAGACGCGGATAGCGGCAGGCCGCGACGGCGTTATAGGCTTCGTCGACCGTCGAGATGTGCGGCCAAATGATGCCGTAGGCGCCGAGATCGAGCGCTTGTTTTGCGTAGACCTGCGATTTCTCTGAACCGTTGGGCGGAATCCGGACCAGCGGCGTAACGGCCGGTGCGATCGAACCCGAACGCGCGATCTGGCCGCGGTTGAGCAAATACTGAAGACCGTCGCGCAACGCGCCGATGTCCCACGGATTATGTTCCATCTCGAAGACGACGCCGTCGTACTTTGCGGTGCTCATCGCGATCGCCGTCTCGCGGTCGGCTTGCGCAAACGTCGTGAATGCCGTTTGACCCGACTCGAGGGCGGCAATAATGGAATTGAGGCGCGGCAATTCACTCATCTCTAATCTATAGGCGAGGTACGGCCGCCGAGCCTGCTGAAAATGTTCCGCGAGGTGACTATGCGCCGTTGGTCTTTCGCCGTTGTTCTCTGCGCCGTTGTCGCGCTAGCCGGATGCGGCGGCGGAAACAGCACGCCGCCCACGCGGTCGACGTTCGTTCCGCCGACGACCGGTGGTCCGTTCGTCTACGTGACCGACGGCGGTTTCATCATCGCGCAGATCCCGCAGTCGCAGACGGGGCCCGTCAATCCGTCGTCGACGATCTCCGGACCGAGCACGTCGCTCTCGGGAGCGGCGGGAATCGCGCGCGATCCGGCCGGCAACATCTACGTTGCGAACGGCAGCGTCAATGGCGTTCTCGTCTTTCCACCGGCACTTGCCGGTAACCTTACGCCGATGTTGCAGATCACGGGCGCGTCGACGGGCCTGGGTGGTCCGCGCGGCGTCGCGATCGACGGAGCGGGCCGGTTGATCGTCACCAACACGACGGCAAATTCTATCACGATCTTCCCGCCGGGCGCGAACGGCAACGTGGCCCCGGTAGTAACGATTGCCGGTGCGGCGACGGGCCTGAGTACGCCGGCCGGCGTTGCGGTCGACGCCGCAGGCAATATCTACGTCGTGAACACGACGGGCGCGATTACGGTGTTTGCAGCGAACGCAAGCGGCAACGCAGCGCCGCTGCGCACGATCTCCGGCTCGGCAACCGGCCTCAACGTGCCGAGCGGCATTGCGCTCGATGTGAGCGGCAACATGTACGTTGCGAACGCCAACGGGAACAGCGTCACGGAATATGCCGCCGCCGCCGCGGGCAACGTTGCGCCCACGATCACCATCGCCGGATCGAGCACGGGGCTTGCCGTACCGCAGGGCCTCGTCATGGGCGCCGGCGGCAATCTGTTCGTGACCAACTTCAGCGTGCCGGGCGTTCCCGGTCTGGTGACGGTGTATGCGCCGGGCGCAACCGGCAACGTCGCGCCGCTGCAGAGCATTACGAACCTGATCGGTCCGATCGGGATCAGCTTGTAGCGCCGAACAAAATCAGGCCGAGCTGCAGCAACACACTCAGTTCGCGGACGGCATCGGGTTCGGTAACGTCGCGCGGGCGTAAGCCGCCGGCCGCAACGCGGATGAGCAGCGCGAACGCGCCGCGCGAGACCGGACCCGCTTGGTGCAGCGACGCCGGCCCGGGCGCGACGTAACACGCCGCGGTCGTTGCGCCGTCCGCAGTGCGTTCGGCGACGTCGACCAAGCGCAATCCCGGCGCGAGTTCCAGCGGAACGTCGGCTACGTCGCCGGCGGCCAGCCGGCGCTGGTGCGCAAACCACGCCGCGACGTCATCGGAAATTGAAGCCGAGAGCGGCGCCGTCGTATGTACGAGACGCGCCGGACCGGGCGTGCCGTCTTGCACGATGTAGCCGAAGTCGAGCGAGCGGATATCGGCGAGATCGAAGTGCTGCAGTAAGCGCACGGTTTGCGCCTGCCGGCGGTCGGTATCGTCATAGTGCGCGGTGTGCGTCTCGGCATACCCGAGCAGCTCATAATGATGCTGGAGCACGATCAGCGTGCGGCGCGGTACGCCCTGCCAGCGCGCGATACGGGCCGCGAGCGTCATCGCGTTGGCGAAGTCGGCGACGACGGCGAGCGAGCCCTCCGGTTCGAGCCGCGTGACGGCGCCGCTCAAGATGCGCGCGAGAACGTCGTCGCCGTGCATTCCGCCGCCGCGATAGTAGAGCTCGACGTCGTCCGGCGGCCACGGTACGAACGGCGGGTTGGCAATGATGGCGTCGAATCGCTCCGCGCCGAGCGATTCGTACACGTCACCGAGCACGAAGGTCGCGTGCTCGATGCGATTCACCGCGGCGTTGAAGCGGGCGAAGCGCAACGCGCGTGGGTTGATATCGACGCCCACGACGCGTTCGCTATACTCGGCCGCCGCCAGCGTCTGCGTGCCGGGCCCGCAGCAGAGGTCGAGCGTCGCGCCGCGCGGTGTGCGCGGTGCCACGCGAGCGAGGCCGACGGAATCGCCGCCCGGCGGCATGACGTAATCGACGAACGGATCGCCCGGCCAGACCGCGTTGTACGCGCGCGCGTCGGCGAAGATCAAACGGCCGCCGAACCAGGATGCGCTGACGAGCGATTGGAGGCCGCCGTCGCGCGCGACGATCGCCGCCATCGCGATGAGAAAGTCCACCGTCGCGTCGCCGAGCCAGGACCGCAGCTCGGCTTCCGGCTCCGGCCGATGGAGAACGAAGAAACGCGCCGCGCGCCCCGCATCGTCGTGCGGCAAGAGAAACGTGTCGTAATACGCCGCCCGGTTGGCCCGGACGTCGGCGAGATCGGCCGCTCCGAAGAGCGCGGCGGCCCGGGCCGGGCCGAAGCCGGCGCCGACGAGGCGGTCGAACAGGGCCGCAGCGGCCGCGTGATGCGCCGGCGCGAGCGGATCGAACTCCGCGAACGTAGCCGCCCCGAAATGGCGTTCGCCGTACGCATCGGCCGTGTCGGCCGCTTCCGGTTCCATCGCCATAAGAGTATAGCGAGGGTTCTTCCGGCTGCCCTGGCAAGCCGCCTAAAATGTTCGCCGGGGTCATCCGCGGGTCTACCGAAGGAGCGCCCATGTCATTCCGCAGCGGCCACCATTTCTTGCAGTTGCCCGGTCCCTCGAACGTCCCCGAGCGCGTCTTGCGCGCGATGGACCGCGCGGTCATCGACCATCGAGGTCCCGAGTTCAGCTCGCTGGTGCCCGAGTTGCTCGACGGGATGCGCGAGCTATGCCGTGCGTCGGGGCCGGTCGTGCTCTTCCCCTCGTCGGGAACGGGCGCGTGGGAAGCGGCGCTCACCAACACGCTCAACCCAGGTGATGCGTTGCTGTGCGCGGAGACCGGCCAGTTCTCGAACCAGTGGGCCGAGATGGCCCGCAAGCTCGGGTTCTCGGTCGAACTGATTCCCGGCGACTGGCGTCACGGCGCCGATCCCGACGCGATCGGCGAACGGCTGCGCGCCGATCGTGGGCACGCGATCAAGGCCGTGATGGTCGTTCACAGTGAGACGTCGACCGGCGTATGCTCGCGGCTCGCCGCCATCCGCGCGGCGATCGATGCGGCGGGTCACCCCGCGCTATTTCTGGTCGACACGGTGTCGTCGCTTGCCACGATGGATTTCCGCCAAGATGAGTGGGGCGTCGACGTGATGGTGAGCGGCTCGCAAAAGGGCCTGATGCTTCCGCCCGGCATGGGCATTAACGTCATCTCGGAGCGGGCGCTGACCGCCCATCGCAGCAGCCGCTTTCCGCGATCCTACTTCGATTGGACGCCGATCCTGGAGCTCAACGGCGTGGGCTTTTATCCGTATACGTCGCCGACGCTGCTGTTCTTCGGCTTGCGCGAAGCGCTCAAGATGATCTTGCGCGAGGAAGGCCTCGCCAACACGCTCGCGCGTCATGCGCGGCTGGCGGAGGCGACGCGGCGCGCGGTGGCCGCGTGGGGCCTCGAACTCGTCGCGCAAGACCCGCGCGAGTACGCGAATTCGCTCACCGCCGTTCTCGTGCCGGCCGGCATCGACGCCGATGCGATTCGCGCGACGATTCTCGAGCGCTTCGATATGTCGCTCGGGACGTGCTTCGGCAAATTCAAAGGCAAGGTGTTTCGCATCGGGCATCTCGGCAGCATCAACGACCTGATGCTTGCGGGTACGCTTGCCGGCGTGCAGATGGGCCTGCGCCTGCACGAGATCGGCACCGTCGACGGCGTGAACGCTGCGCTCGCCTATCTTTCGAACCGTAACGAAGACGCGCCGAAGACTGCTGCTGGGCGCGTTCCCGCAGGAGTGGCATGATGGAACAAAGCGCAACGAGCGGCCCGCCGAAATCCGATTGGGCGATCGCGCAGGCGGCAACGCTCGTTCCGATCGGAAAGCTCGCTCTCGAGCGGCTGGGCATTCCGTACGAGAGCATCGAGCCGTACGGTCACGACAAAGCGAAGATCTCGATGCCGTTCATTCAAGCCGCGTTCGCGCGGCCCCAAACCGGTAAGCTGATCCTCGTGACCGCCATCAACCCGACGCCGGCGGGCGAGGGCAAGACGACGACCACCGTGGGTCTCGGCGACGCGCTCAATCGCATCGGGAAAAAAGCGGCGATTTGCCTGCGCGAGCCCAGCCTCGGCCCGTGCTTCGGCATGAAGGGCGGCGCGGCCGGCGGCGGTTACGCGCAAGTCGTGCCGATGGACGACATCAACCTGCATTTCACCGGCGACCTGCACGCGATCGGCGCCGCGAACAATTTGCTCGCCGCGATCATCGACAACCACGTGTATTGGGGCAACGAACTCAACGTCGACACGCGCAAGATCACCTGGCGGCGCTGTCTCGATATGAACGATCGCGCCTTGCGCGAGATCGTCTCGTCGCTCGGCGGTTCGAACGGCTATCCGCGCGAGGACGGTTTCGACATCACCGTGGCCTCGGAGATCATGGCGATCCTGTGTCTTTCCAAGTCGGTCGAAGAACTGCAGCAGCGTTTGGGGAACATCGTCTTCGCGACGTCGCGCGGCGATAAACGGCCGCTGCGCGTGAGCGAACTGGGGGTCGAGGGCGCGCTGACCGCGTTGCTCAAGGATGCGATCAAACCGAACCTCGTGCAGACGTTGGAAAACAATCCCGCCTTCGTTCACGGCGGCCCGTTTGCCAACATCGCGCACGGCTGCAATTCGCTGATGGCGACGACGCTCGCGCTCAAGCTCGCCGATTACGTCGTGACGGAGGCCGGTTTCGGCGCCGATCTCGGCGCTGAGAAGTTCTTCGATATCAAGTGCCGCAAGGGCGACCTCAAGCCGGCGGCTGCGGTCGTCGTTGCGAGCATCCGCGCGCTAAAATTTCACGGCGGAATTGCGCGCAATCTGCTCGGCACCGAGAGCGTCGCGGCCGTGCGCCGCGGGATGGTGAACCTGCGCCGCCACTTGCAGAACATCAGCCGCTTCGGCGTGCCGGCGGTCGTGTGCATCAACCACTTCAGCGCCGATACGGACGCCGAAGCGGCGGTGGTCATTGAAGGCTGCAAAGAACTCGGCGTCACGGCGATCGTCTGCCGGCACTGGGCGCAAGGCGGCGCCGGCGCCGTCGAACTTGCGAAGGCCGTCGTCGAAACGATCGAACGCACGCCCTCGACCTTCCATCCGCTCTATCCCGACGATCTGCCGTTGATGGAAAAGATCAAGACGATCGCCAGCGACATCTACGGCGCGACCGACGTCGTGGCGCCGAAGAGCGTCACCGACCGGCTGGCGGAGCTCGAAAAGAACGGCTTCGGCCGGTTGCCGATCTGCATTGCCAAAACGCAGTACAGTTTTTCGGCCGATCCCGAGCTGCGTGGCGCGCCATCGGGCTTCACGCTGCCGATTCGCGAGGTTCGGCTCTCCGCCGGGGCGGAGTTCGTGGTCGTCATCTGCGGCGACATCATGACGATGCCGGGTCTGCCGAAAGTGCCGTCGGCAAAGTCGATCACGGTGGACGCGGAAGGCGCGGTCTTCGGGTTGTCCTGAGTGCCCGAAATGGATGCAACCGAACTGCGGGCGTGGCGTCGCGCACAGCGGTCGGCGCTTGCGGTCGCGCGCACGGCGTTGCCCGGCGCCGAACGCGAGCGCGCAAGTGCGGCGATCGAAGCGCATCTCGAGGCGTTCTTTGCCGGCCGTCGTGACGGCGTCGTCGGCGTGTATTGGCCGATTCGCGATGAGTTCGACGTGCGGCCGTTCGTCGCGACGTTACGCGCTCGAGGCGTTACGCCGGCGCTGCCGGTCGTCGTGGGCAAGGACCGGCCGCTCGAGTTTCGCGCGTGGATGGAAGACGAGGCGCTCGTCGCCGGCGGGTTCGGGTTAGCCTATCCGGCTTCGGGAGCCGGGCTGCATCCGGACGCGCTGGTGATTCCGCTGCTCGGCTTCGACCGCGACGGCTGCCGTCTCGGTTACGGCGCGGGCTACTACGACCGCACGCTTGCGGCCATGCAGCCGAAGCCGTTGCTCGTCGGCGTGGGCTTCGAGTGCGGCCGGCTCGCGACGATCTATCCGCAACCGTACGACGTGCCGATGGATGCGATCGTCACCGAAGCCGGCGTCGCTAGAAGCGCGCGATGAGCTCGCGTTCGAGCGCCTGCTGCCAGCGGCTGCCGCGCGGAATCTCCAAGTCGACCGGACGCACGTTGCTATAGTCGCCCGGGTTCGTGCCGCGCGGCGCCTCACCGCGATCGATCGCATCGAGCGCTTCGATTAGCAACTGGCGCGCGGCGATGATCGCGCGGTCGCTCGTACCGAGATGTTCGCCCGAGCGATCGCAAATCGGGCCCATGCCCTCTTGCAGCGCGAAGTCTTGCGTGTTCACGCCGGTGATCCCGGTGAACGTTTTCGTGCGCTGCAGCTCGCGGTCGATCAAGTAATCGTTTTCGCGATTCAGCTTGAGGTGATAGGTTCCGGGAATGTATTCCGCCGGTCCGCGGCCGGAATGCGTTTCGTACGCCAGCGCGTAGTCGCGATCGATCGGGATCGCGGGGTCGTAGGCGTAGATCCAGTTGAACGTCCACGTGTGCTCGTCGTCGATCGGCACCCACACGTGGCCGTGCAGCGCCGGCACGGCCTTTTTGCCGCCGCCCCAATCGGTGACGCCGCCGCGCAGCTGCTGCGCCGGCATCACGTAATGATACACGCGCACGTAATCTTCTTCGTCGCGCGAACGGATACCGGCGTAGCGGAATCCGTACGCCGTCTTCTCGACCTCAAGGCGCGGCGCCGTATCGGCGTTACGCAACAGCCGTTTGTTCTGGATATCGTTGTTGTGCGCGAACGACGAGTGCGAGGTGTCGATGCCGCCTTCGAGCGCTTGCAGCCAATTTGCATGTTCGAACGTTTTCGACACGTGCCGGTGCGTCTTGGGCGCGCGCAGCAATTCGTAGTCGGGGGCGGGCGGCTGCGACTCGGGCGGCCCGAGATATGCCCAGATCATGTCGCCCGCTTCGTGCGTCGGATACGCGCCGATGCGCACCTTGGTCTTGAAGAGCGAATCCGGCGGTTCGCTCGGCATGTCGACGCAGGTGCCGTCTTTATCGAATTTCCAGCCGTGGTAGACGCAGCGTAAACCGCACTCTTCGTTCCGTCCGAAGAACATCGGCGCGCGGCGATGCGGGCAGAACGCATCGACGAGGCCGACGTTGCCTTCGGTATCGCGGAACGCGACCAGGTCTTCGCCAAGCAAGCGCACGCGCACGGGTGCGCCGTCGGCCTCGGCCAGTTCCTCGCTCAAGAGCGCCGGTTGCCAGTACCTCCGCATCAGCGTGCCCATCGGCGTTCCCGGGCCGACTCGCGTCAGGCGTGCATTTTCCTCAGGCGTCAGCATAGCGGTAAGGTTCCTTCTTAGACCCGGACGATCATCTCGGCCGGCGCCAGCGCTTTGTCGATCACCTTGTATTTCAACCCGATGTCGAGCACGGGCCGCAGCAGCGCCGGATCGAGCGCGGTGGCGTACGTCGCGCGGCGCACGTTGGCGAGCTTGTCCGGATCGAGTTTACCGTACTTGACGAGGATCGCCAACGTGTCGGCGTGGTGCGTATTCGCCCAGTGCGCCGCATCGTAGAGAGCTGCGGCCAAGCGCCGCGCGAGGTCGGGATTTTCGGCGAGCCAGTCGCGCCGCGCGTAGAACGCGTTGAGGATGAAGTGATCGGCAATGGTGTTGTAGGTGTTCGCCAGCACGCGCGTCTCGTTCACCGAGAGCGTGATGAACGGTTCACCGAGCATGCCGGCGCCGACAGCGCCGCGAGCGATTGCCGCCGGCATGGCGGGGTTGGGTAACTCTACGAACCGCGCTTTGGCCGAATCCGCGCCATTTTGCGCCATCCACTCGCGCACTGAGAGCGAGGCGAGGTTCAGCACGGTCGGCACCGCAATCGCTTGGCCTTCGAGATCTTTGGCCGTTTTGAGCGGGCCGTTCTTCGCCACGCAGAGTTCGGTTGTGGGAGCGTCGCCGACGTGCAGCAACCCGGCGGCAAAGTAGCGGTAGGGAACGCCGTGATTGATCGCGCCGGCTAACTGCATCGGATCGTTGGCGGAAACGTCGAGCGCGCCGCCCGACATCGCCTGGTTCGCCGGCGCGCCGGACGCAAAGAGCTGCAGTTCCACGTTGAGGCCTGCGCGCGTAAACGCGCCGCACTCCTGCGCGTAGAGCGTTTCGGCAAACGTCTCCGTCGCGACGGCCGGCATGCGGATGCGCGCTCCGCTCTGTGCTCGCGCCGGACGTGGCGGAAAGACGAGCGCTCCACCGGCGAGTGCGGCGGTCGAACCCAGGAAGGCTCCCCGGCGCAAAGTCCTCATCAATAAAAGGCGTTCGGATCGGCGGCCCAATACTCCGTCACCATGATGACGCTGGCATTCCTCCGTGTCGCGGCGTTCGCCGCACTGGCCTTCGCAGGGAGCGGCGTCGCCGGGTTCGCGCAACCCTCGGGCGCGCCGCCGCACGCAACCACGATGCGCCTCGCCCCGAATCTGGTGCGCGTCACCCAGTGCGACCCGCAGCGGTCGGTGGCGGTGCCGGCCTATATCGGTTACTCGCCCGGCTACTATCCGTTCGCGCCGTACTATTGGACCGATCCCTATGGCTTTCAGTACCGTCAGTTTCCGACGATGCCGACCAGCGGGACGCTCTCGATCGATTACACCAACGTCACCGGGCAAGTGATGACGACCGTCGACTTCGGTCTCGTCGCGCACGGCCAGCTCGTCGCCGAGGTTCGGGACGTCGGCAAGTTCTCGCCCAACGCGGAGATCAAGCACCAGTTCGGTTTGAGCAACAACGTGTTTCCATTGCGGACCGCGCTCGCGCGGTGCATTCCGCTCCACATCGTCTACGCCGACGGAACGACGTGGACGAACCCGCGCCTGCCGAAGTTACGGCGCGAACTCTACGGCGACTGATGCCGTAGTTCGTCGAGGCGCGCCGTGAGATCGGCGATCGCCGCGCGCTGGCGTGCGTTCTCGGCGCGCATCTGCTGCGCCTCGAGCTGTTCGGACGCGAGGCCCGCCCCGTAGGCGAGCCGCTCCAGCAGGGTGAGCTCGCTCGGTTCGATGGCGCCGCCGTCGGCGTGTGCGCCGTAGAGCGCGAAGGCGGCGAGTTCGTCGTGCGCCCGGATCGGTATGGCGATGGCCGGCTCGCGGCCATCGTCCGGAATGTCGGTGCGGCGCCAAGTAAACGTGGTGAGATCGACGTTCGCGTGATCGGTGCGCAGCGTAAAAACGAGCAGGTCGTTATCGTCGAGCGACGCGCAATCCGCGTCGCTCCAGCCGAAGGATTTCGTTCGCCGGAACGATCCGTCGCCGTCGCGCGCGAACAGCGCGGCCGACGCGAGATCGAGCGCCTCGATCGTCTCATCGACGAGCGCCTCGGCTACGACGGTAGCGGAACGGGCCTGCGGCAGCATGTGCCCGGCATGCCGCAGCCGCGTCTCCGCGGCATGCCGCTTGCGGAAGAAGACCGCCTCGACGGTTCGGGTGAGCCGTTCTTCCATCCACTTGAACGTGAAGGCGATGCCGAGCGAGAGCACGGCCGCGATGACGCGTGAGATCTGAAAATCTTCCAGGATCGTACCGAAGATATAATCCATCAGCGCGAACGCGGCCGCGAGCAGCGTCGTCATCATGGCGAACACGAGTGCGCGGCCGGCGACGAAGCGTACGTCGAGGACGCGGTGACGGATGACGGCGTGCATGACCGTGAGCGGGAGCAGCACGTCGAGCGAGGTGAGCGTCATCGCTAGCCACGCCGGCGGCGTGCCGGCAATGAGCGTGCTGAAGATCAACGTGCTGCCGATGTAGTTGGTGAACAATCCGGCCGCGAAGCCGATCAGCACCCAGCGCAGCCGCGCGCGTTCATCGACGTCGACGCGCCGGTAGCTATCGCAAAGGATAACCATTGCGAGCACGTACACCGCGCCGAATGCAATTTGCAGGATCGCGTTTTCGATTTCCGCGGGCCGGGCCAGCAATTGGTTTGCGACGTCGGGATATAAGGTCATCAACGCCAGCACGACGGCGAGCGCGGGGAGCAGCCCCCGTATGCGGTCGCGCCACGCGGAAGCGAACGGTCGCGGAAACTCGAGCGTAAACAGGAGGAGCCCGGCGACGCCGATGTTCTGGACGATATCGTAAAACAGGGTTACTAGGAGTCCGGGAACCGGCGGCAGCGGAAGCGGATAGATCGAGGTCGGCAGTATGAGCAGGCAAAAGAGCCCGAAGCCCCACGTCGCCCGGCTTTGCCGGAGCATGATCAGCGTCGCGCCCACGCCGATGAAGATGAGGGCGGAGACACACAGCAGCAGAAGTGCCGCGCGCTCGCTGGTGTTCATCGAATAGAGCTTGGCCCTGAGGTGAAACTCACGATCGACGCCGTCGCGCGTCGTCGCAACGGTGATCGTGTCGCCGAGCGGCACGCTCGTTCCGGGTCCCGAAACGTAACTGCGGTCTTTGAACGGCGTATCGGCAAGCCGGATGCGGTCGCCGTCGCGGATGTCGACGCGCGACGCGGGGCTATCGGGGAACACCGTCCGGATCGTCGCGGCATAATCCGTTGCGAGCCCGATCGATCCGGCCGGTTGCCAAAAGAGCGTCGCCGCCCCGTACACGCTGAACAGCGCGTACGCGACGAGCAGCAGCAGGACGGTCCGCGAAATGAGTTGCCTCACGAGCGGCCCTTAGGGAGAATGTCCACGACGCCTGCGTAGAGTCCGGCTAGCGCCGCGGCGCGTTCGTGAACCGACGCACGCAGGCGCGGCGGCTCGACGGCAACGCCGTCGTCACACCAGCCCATCGCTTCGTGCACGGCCGCTTCGAACGACGCGAAGGCGATGCGCACGAGCCACTCGGCCTGCGCGCTGCCGCGCACGCGCGTGCGCGATTCGACCGTGCAGTAGACAGTTGCGTTCGCGAGCCCGCGGCGCGTCATGCGAAACGTTGCGACGTAGGGCGCGTCTTCGCCGGCAACGCGTGCGGCGACGCCGTTCCAGTATTCGCCGGCATCGAACGTGCTCGGGCGCGTAAAGCGCCGTTCGAGCACGCGCACGCGTGCGATCCGCTGCACGCGGAACGTCTTCACCGTCTCGCCGTCGCGCGCGATGAGATACCACACGCCCGCTTTTGCGACGAGGCCGAACGGCTCGAGCGTGCGGCGCGTAACCGCACCGCGGCGATCGCTGTAGGCAATCGTCACGCAGCGATCGTTCCACACCGCCTCCCGCAGCGCGGCGAGGGGAGCCGACGGCGCCGAGGTGCCGATCCAGCGGCGGCCATCGACGTGTACGCGGCCGCGCGCTTGCCCTAGCGTCGCGCGGGTGCGGCTCGGCATCGCGCGCGCGAGCTTCTCGAGCGCGCTGCGGCGTCCACCCAAGAGCCCGATGTCGGCTAATGCTTCGTCGCTCGAGACGAAGAGCGCGCGCACTTCGTTTTCGTCGAACCGCGCGAGAATGTCGCGATACGAATCGGCGAGCACGATCCCGCCGAGGCTGCCCCGCTCGGCATAGACCGGAATGCCGGCGGCGGAGAGCGCATCGACGTCGCGATAGATCGTGCGCACCGAGACCTCGAGGCGACTCGAGAGCTCGGTAGCGGACTGCTTGCCGGATTGCTGCAGCGCGAGCAGCAGCGCCAGCAACCGGTCGGATTTCATGGCGTTTCCATACCTGACATTCCTTGTCAAGTATAGCCTGCTACGATGGCCCGGACAACACCCGAGAGGAAGCAGTTCATGGAAGCAGTCAGCCCGGCCGGCGCAGCGATCGTCGGCGTCGATATCTTCGGACCCGCCACCCAAGACGCCAAACGCATGATCGCGTTCTATCGCGACGTCCTCGGCATGACGCCGACCGCGATCGACGAGAGCATGTCGGGCGCCGAATTCGAACTTGCCGACGGAACGACGTTCGGCGTCTGGCAGCCCGGCGAGGCGAAATCGGGAGCAGGCTACAGCGCTCTCTTCGCCGTCACGGACATCAACGCGGCGGTTACGCGTTTTCGCGCGCAAGGCGCGACGCTGAGCGATCCGTTCGAGACGACGGTGTGCTTCATGTCGTTCGGGAAAGATCCGGACGGCAACGAATTCGGGATTCATCAGCGCAAGAAAACGTAGCGACGCGCCGACGCTCGCCGATCTTATGGCCGCGGGCCTCGACGTCGTCTTCGTCGGCATCAATCCATCCGTGTTCTCCGTCGAGCGGGGACATTATTTCGCGCGCGCGAGCAACCGCTTTTGGCCCTGCATTTCACGTTCCGTGCTGACGGCTCGCGCGCGCGCGGCGCTGGCCGTCAAGACGCTCGGTCCGCAGCACGACCGCGCGTTGCTCGATTATGGTATCGGCTTTACCGATGTGGTAAAGCGCGCAACGCCGAAGGCGAGCGACCTCAGCTCGGCGGAGTTGGCGGCCGGCGTCGCGCATCTGATCGCGAAGATCGAACGGTATCGGCCGCGCATCGCGTGTTTTCACGGCGTCACCGGCTATCGCGCCGTACACAACGCGCTGGCCGGAAAATCAGTCGACGTTGCGCTGGGACTTCAAGCGGCGCGGCTCGGGACCACGCGGCTCTTCCTCGTGCCGAATCCGAGCGGCGCCAACGCGCACTTCTCGCGCGACGATCAGACGCGCTGGTACGACGCGCTCGCGGCCTGTCTCGAGAAGCTCAAAACCTAACCCCACTTTTCAGGGACGCACCTCAGAATTGAGGGCTACTCTCGATGGGGTGGATTGGCACGGGTTGGCGCTCGCATTTCAAGGGGACGGTTACCTCACCGCAGCGCTCGGTGCGGCGCGCCGCGCGGTAAGCGTGAACCCGCAGGCGATCGACGCGCAACTGACGCTCGGCGATCTCTGCGAACGCACCGGCTATGCCCGCGACGCGATCGCCGCGTTCGAAGCTGCGCACCGCCTCGCGCCGCTCGACGCTACAGTGTTGCGGCGGTTATCTGCCGCGTATCGCCGCGGCGGTCGCCCGACGGATGCGTTGGCATCCGCGCACGCGGCGGCCGAGCTCGAGCCGGAAGCCGCAGCGACGAGCGTGTGTCTGGGCGACGCGCTGCTCGCCGGCGGCGCCGCCGCTGCAGCCGATCGCCTCTACGCTCGCGCGCTGGTGCTCGATCCGCGGCTGGCGCGCGCCGAATGCGGGCGTGGCGCCGTACTGTTGGCGGAAACGCGCTGGAGCGACGCGCGTCTGGCGTTCGAGCGCGCGCTCGCAATCGATCCGCAATGCGCCGAAGCGCGCTATCAACGCGCGCTGCTCGACCTGCGCTTCGGAGATTATCGCGCGGGCTTCGCGGCATATCCGGCGATCGTGGACACCGAAGAACAACGGCCGCGCTATCACTATTATCATGCCGGCGTTCCGCTCTGGGACGGAACGCCGCTCGACGGGCGCCGGCTCGTCGTCGCCTACGAAATGGGCCTCGGCAATCAGCTCATGATGGCGCGTTTCTTTCCCGCGCTGACGCGCTTCGGATCCACGATCACCATCGAGACGCCGCCGACCCTGCTGGCCCTGTTCCGGCGCAATCTCCCGGACCTGACGTTTTCCGAATTCACGAACTGGCAGCCGACCGAGAACATGGACGTGCATCTGCCGCTCATGCAGCTGCCGTCCGTATTGAAGGTTGCGCGCGCAGCCGACATCGCGACGCCCGGCCCATACCTCACCGCCGATCCGGCGCGCGTCGAGACGCTGCGCCGCCGGTTGAACCTCGAGCCCGGCGTGCGTCACGTCGGCGTCGTGTGGCACGGGAACCGCGCAAACGCCCGCGACCGCTGGCGGGCGGCGCCGCTGCCGGCCTGGTCGCCGCTGGCCGCCGTGCCGGGCCTGCGCTTTCACTCGCTCCAACTCGGCGCCACACCGGCCGAACTCACCGCGGCCCCCTTTGCGCTCGCGCCGGCGCACGACCTTATCGGCGATATGGAAGACACGGCTGCGCTGGTCACCCTGATGGAATTCATCATCACGGTCGATACCTCGATCGTCCACCTCGCGGGTGCCCTCGGCCGGCCCGTCTGGATGCCGCAGCCGCTGCGGAGCGACTACCGCTGGGGGGTCGATCGGAGCGATTCGCCTTGGTACCCGTCGCTACATATAATACGGCAACGCACCCAGGACGATTGGCAGCCCGCCTTCCGGGAAATCGCCGCGCAGCTCTGACGCTGAGTTTCTAAGCGAACGGGCGTTCGATTGCCCGAAAAACCCAGCATTCACGGGCGCTTTAATGAGGCGGAACTCATTTCTTGGGCCAGCCTTAGGAAGGCGATAAGCTTGCCTTGAGCCAAGTCCGGGCTCATCTACCTCGCGTTGCGATATGTAAGCGTAGCAAAGCGAGGCACCCCCTAAGACGGCAAGTCCCTGGGCTTGATCCAGCGCTTGCTTTTCTCATACTACAACGAGGTGCCACCTATGGTCGGAGCGGTCGCCTTACGGCGGATCCACTCAGGTCTACGCGCGCTTTTAGTGTGCGTTCTTTTTGCCAGCATGGTATGCTCGCTCGTCTCTCCGGCATTTGCTGCCGGCGGTCAGTCGGGAAATCTTCAAGGCACCGTCGCGGATGCCAATGGAGCCCCGCTCTCCGGCGTCGCGATCTCGGCGGCTTCGCCGACCGGCTCGTACACCGCGAAGACGGACGACAAAGGGAACTTCCAAATCATCGGTATGAACGTCGACACCTACACGGTCTCGGCATCGTACAGCGGATTCGATACTCTCGTTTTGAGAGGCATCACGATCGAAGGCGACCAGACGGTCAACTTGGGATCGGAAACATTATCGAAGGTCCAAGCGGTCATCGGCCGCGTTACGGGCCGCTCGCCCTCATCCGTGTTCCAGCCGGCGCAAACGACCGACTCGTACACGATCTCGGGCGATCGCATCTTGCAGACGACCGGTAAGACCGCGTCGACGGACGAAACGGCGCTCGCGCTGTCGGTTCCCGGCGTTTCGCTCACCGACTCCGGCGCGATCACGATTCGCGGCGGTCTGCGCACGGAAGTCGGCTACCAACTCGACGGTGTCGACTTCACCGAACCGTTCTTCTCGCAAAACGCGGGCAACAACCGCTTCAACGGCATCGGTTCGCTGAACGTCGTTGAAGGTGCCGGCGACGCGACGCAGTCGCAAGTCGGCGGCGGCGTGTTCAACCTCATTCCGAAGCGCGGTACGTATCCCGGCTTCGGCTACGCCGACATCGAAGTCGGCGGTCCGAACTATCGCAACCAGTACGGTTTCGAGTACGGCACGGCATCGCAGAGCGGTCGCTGGTCGAACTACATTTCGTACACGGGCGTTCGCTCGAATCCATACGTCGGCTACAGCGGTGCCAACGCCTCGGCGTACGGCACATACTATAACCCGGCGTATCAGCAGAGCGATCAGTTCCTCGACAACTTCATCTTCAAGTTCGGTAAGGACCTCAGCCAATCGCTGCAGGTGCTCTACGTGAACAGCGACTACGTCAGCTCCGGCCTCTACGGCGGCATTGGCGGAGCGCAGTACTATCCGGCCGATCCTGCTAACCCGGTGGCCGGCATCTGGGGACCCACCTACGGGCAATTCGTCGGACTCAATCCCGACGTTAACGGCGCCGGTCTCGGCAATCCGCCGGGCAATTACCAACAAGCTTGGAATCCCACGCGTTACCTGAAGTTCGAATACGTCAACAACCTCGACTCGGCGACGTTCTTGCGCCTGCGCTACTACAACTGGGAAACGCTGCAAGGCTCTGCCAACGATATCGGGTCGTACTCTATCTCCAACGGTGGCGGCCTCGGCGCGTATCCGACGGAGAATATCACCGGTGGCCCGCGCGTCGGCGGCACCATCGATCTCCAGCACCAGTTCGGGCGTAACTTGACCGTCAGCTTTGCCGGCAAGTACGAAACCGCGCATCCGATCTGGGACGGCTACGATCCCAACGCTCTAATATTCTTGCTGGGCGTCGGCGCCGGTGGACCGAACGGTCCCTCGGAGGCAGACTTCCTGCCGGGCGGCTATCTCTCGACGTTCTTCCCGGGCGGCGTGCCGCGCGTGCCGAACTCGGGCATCAACTACAACGGCGCCTGGTTCCAAACGTACGGCGCGGGTCTCCGCTTCCAGTACGACGCGGGCAAACTGAAGCTCGACTTCGGCGTCCGTGAAGACGGTCAACGCCAGAACTACGGCATCAACCCGTACAACTCGTTCGATGCGGGCGACCCGTCGAACGTCAATCCGGCGAACATCACGACGTACTACAACGATCCGTTGGAAGTCCAACCGCGCGGATCGATCTCGTATCAGTTCGACCGCAACGATGCCGTCCGTGCCGGTTACGGCCGCTCGGCGGTCTTCCTCAATGCGCAAACCGCCGGTACGCCGGCCGGTATGTACAATGCGGCCCAGTTCCTGACCGTTCCGGCCCAGCCCGGCTCGTTCTGCGGAACCGGCATTCCGCACGCACCGACGGTCGTCTGCCAAAACTACGCGCAAGAGTTGTACTGGCTCTACGATCAAAACTTCGACGCCCCCGATCTCGGCGGCGCTCGTCCGGCGATCTACAGCAACTACGACTTCACGTATCAGCATCAGTTCGCGAACGGCATGGCGATGAAAATCACGCCGTTCTACAAGCTCGGCACGCAACTGCCGTCGTTCGCCCTCATTTCGGGGCTCTCGACCGGTTCGTTCGTGTTCAGCGTCAACAACCAAGGCATCAACAAGACGACCGGCGTCGAGTTCGGCTTGAGCACGAAGGCATCGACCTACGGCTTCTCCGGGTTCCTCTCGGCCACGTATCAGAACGTGCTGCAATCGACGCCGCCGCTCGGTTCGGGTGAAGACTCGCTGCCGATCAACGGTTCCGGTTCGCTCGCGCTCGGCGACACGTACCGCGCTGGTTACGTCTCTCCCGCAGTCGTCCGCATCGGCGGCGAGTGGAAGAGCAAGGGCGGCTTCCGGATCAACCCGGTGCTGCAGTTCGACGATGGGTATCCGTACTCGGTCGGCTCGACGGTTGCGTCGTCCGGTCCGCTTTCGAACGGCTTCTTCGCGAACATTCCGCAAGTCAACTTCGGCGTCGGCGTCACCAAGATTCCGGGCTTCCAAGAACAAGCCGGCACGGAAATCTCGACGCAGTACTACGATCCGGCGTACTCGGGCACGCAAGTTGCTCCGAACATCGCCGCGACTCGTGGTACGCCGCAAACATCGTCAAACGGCGGCTATCTGTGGACGCCGAACCTGACGTTCAACCTGACGATGGAATACACGCGCGGACGGAATACGCTCGGCGTCCAGTTCAATAATCTCTTCGGGAACTGGTACAACGGCGTCGTTCCGATCGTGAACCCCTACTACCAACCGGTGGCGACGGGTATCTCCGGTCCACAGACCGGCAACAACCCGTTTGTCGCAGCGTTCCCTGGGCGCGGATATGCAAATCTTCCGACGGATTCGTACGCATTTACTAACGGAGCGTACTTACTGATCCCCGGTACTGGCACGATCCCGAACACAGTCAACGTCTACTACCAGTACAAGTTTTAAGGGGTGGAGATGATGAAGCATATCTATATGAACGGAATCAAACTCACGGCGACGGTCGTCGCGCTCGGACTCGCTGCTTGCAGCGGGTCCGGCACGAGTCCGAAAGGCGTAACCACCGCTAATGTGGCGGCAAACACGCTGCAGATGAATGTCGGAACGGCAAACCTCGGCGGCGCGTTAGGCACGAACTTCGTGGTTACGTATCGCCAACCGTCAGGTCAATCCGGCACCCTGGTAAGCTCCCCGACGCTGACGTTCCCGCACGCAATCGCGGCGGCAGCCGGCACGCCGGACGGCTTCAACGCGACGATCGTTACCGGTCCGGCTACGGCCGAAGTCGGTACGGCGTCCGCGACGAGCACGGCGCAAACCGGCACCAATGCCACCACGTTTGGTATCGACGGCGGCGCCTCCGGGTTTGGCCTCGAGCCCTACAACTACGGCAACACGGGTTCGCCGGATGCCATCGGACCGTATCAGGTCCCGGTCTATGATGCAGTCGGTTTGGCTGCGCAGTCGGCCGCGGCGGGTCAACCCGTCGACCCGAACGCCTTCATTCCGCTGGGCGGTTTGCCGGCGTTCGATCCGAGCGGAAACGCAGCCGCGGTTCTGGCCGGATTCAACGGCGTCTCCGAAGGCCTCAACGTCTTCGCGGTCGCTCCGTCCGTCGGTACATACACCCTCGCGGTGGCGGTACCGGGCGCGGCCGGATCTTCGACGACGGCGGCGATCAGCACGATCGTGCCGCTGCCGACCATTGCCGCCGCTCCGGTCCCGACGATCACGGCTGTAGCGGGCGGTAACGCCAGCACGTCCGCGACGTTTGCCTACGTGCAACCGGCCGGCGTCACGGAAGCTTACGTTCAGGTCACGGACTTCGGTCCGACGACCGCGGGCGCGGCTAGCTGCAATGGCGCTTCGCTCGGCAAGCCCGTGTACTACACGGTCCTGATGCGCGCAAGCGGAACGGCGACGTTGCCGGCCGGAGCTCTGTGCTCCGCGTCCGACAATTCCCCGCCGGGTGGAACGGCGAGTGACGGCGATGCCTTCACGGTTCAAGTGATCGGATTCGACTACCCCGCTTTCGAGGCGTCGTATCCGAGCAGCTTGGGCAATGCGGCACCGAGCCTCGTTGGAGCGGGTGCATCGCACCAGGCCGACGTGACGATCTCGCCCCAAGCGGTTTACAACGTCCCCGTTGGTGGCGGCGCTCCGGTGATCGGCGTTCTGCCGGCATCGCACGCACGTGCGTCGGGTACGGCCACGCTTCGCAAGTAAGCAGATACAACCAAGAAGGCGTCGGCTTCGGCCGGCGCCTTTTTTATTGCATCCGCTACGTCGCGCGGATGCGGTTGTTCTTTGCGTTGTGCTCGACTTCGGCGAGGCCCAAGGCCTCGAGCACCGGCGGCACGTACATGCCGAAGCGGCCGCGCAAGCCCTTCTTGATGCCGTACCAGCCCTTCACCGGATTGCCGGCGTCGCGTCCCCACGCTTCGACCGTGCCTGCCGCGGCCGGCTTCTGTTCGTCGGCGCTGCCGAGCGGCATCCAATCGCCGTGCGCCTTGAGCATCGCGTGCAGATCCTCGATACAGCGCAACTGATACCGCAACTGCGTCTTGCCGACTTGCACCACGAGTGCGGGCGGATCGAGCGCCGGATCGCGCCACGCTTGAAAGTCGGATGTGCCGGGCGGGGTCTTCAAATTCCACGGAGCTTCGGGCGTGCCGTGTTTTGCATTGCTCGCTGTCATGGGTCGCTATGGTAACGTAGATGTTACCAAAAAGCAAGCTAGCACCGAATCCCACGAGCGGGAATACGCGGCCGCGTTGCGGGCGAAAGTCTCGGCCGTGGCCGCGCCCGCGTCGTGCGTTACCGACACGAGGGTTCCGTGTTCGACGGCTTCGAAGCGCACGTCGACGCGCGTTGCGTTCGCCGGTCCGGTTCCCGGATACCAGTCGAGCACGAGCCGTTCGGGCGGCTCGAACACGCGCACGACGCCGAGTTCGATTTCGGTGCCGTCGCTCGCGCGTTCGAAGAATCGGCCCGACGATTGCATGTGGATCGTGCTCTCAACGTCGTCGGTATGACGGCGGTCGGCGGGCCACCATTCACCGGCGTTTTCGGTGAACAGCCCGAACGCGCGCGCCGGATCACAACGCAGCACGACGCTCTTTTGGATCATTCTTCGGCCAGCGCTTCGAGTCGCGAGAGCGCGACGTCCCAGAAACTATCGATGTACGCGCGCACCGCGCGGAAGCCTTGAACGCGAACCGCATAGACGTTCTGCGTGCCGCGTTCCTCGGTCGTGACGAGACCGGCGTCTTGCAGCACGCGCAAGTGGCGTGAAATGGCCGGCCGGCTCACGGAGAACCGCTGGGCCAACGTGCCGACCGCCATCGGCGAGCGGCGCAATTCGGTCAGAATTTCCCGGCGGACGGGATTGCCCAATGCGTCGAGCGCGTTCATCGTAACGTAGACGTTACCACAGATTTCCGCGGCAGGGGAGTGCAGCGAGGCGGGCGCAGGGACGAATCATGAAGATCGTTGTTTTCGGTGCTGACAAGCGGGTGGGCGTGTGGAGCGGCGATCTCATCGTCGATCTCGAGCGCGCGAGCGCCGCGAATCCCGCCGTCGTGCGCCCGTTGCCGTCGACGCTACTGGGGTTGATCGAGGGCGGTGCGGAGGCGCTCGCGGACGCCGCCAAGATCGTAGCTGCGGTGACGGCCGCGCCGGCTTCAACGCATGCCGCGAGCGGCGTGTACGAACGTTCTGCCGTCGTGCTGCACGCGCCGTACGTCCCGGGTGCGCGCATTGCGTGCGCGGGCGGCAACTTTGCCGACCACACCGCGGCGATGGCGATGAAGCGTTCCGACATGCCGCGCTACGAATCGCCCGACCTCAAGGCGATCGCGAAAGAGATGCGCTCGCGCGGCATCTGGGGCTTTTGGAAAGTCGGGCGCGATGCCGCCGATCCCGGCGCAGACATCATGTATCCGGCGCGCACCAAACGCTTCGACTACGAAGCCGAATTGGCGATCGTGATCGGCAAACGCGCAAAAGACGTCAAGGCGGCCGATCTCAAGCCGTACATCTGGGGCGTGACGCTCTTCGGCGACTGGAGCATACGCGATTTCAACGAAGGCAGCGGGCTGCTGAAGTTCGCGGTGCAGAAAAACTTCGACGGCTCGTATTCGATCGGACCGTGCATCGTCGTGGGTGAAGAGATCGACGAAGCGAACGTCGACATCGAAACGTGGGTGAACGGCGAGCGGCGCCAACACTTCAACACGCGCGACATGGTCGTGTCGTTCGGCGAGTATCTGGAGTATCTCTCAACCGATTTCACGTTCGTGCCGGGCGACGTCATTTCAGGCGGCACGGCGGCGGGAACGGCGGCCGATTCGAGCGACATCAAAGACGGCGTCTTCGCACCAGAACGCTTTCTGCAACCGGGAGACGAGGTCGAGATCCGTTCCGCGGCGATCGGGACGCTCGCCGCGCGAATCGTAGCGAAGCGTTAGCATGCGCACCTGGTACTTCAGCGAAAACGCCTATCCGTATCTGCCCGATGAATCGACGTACGAATCGGTTCGCGTCACGCTGCCCAACGGCGTCATCGATCCGAAGACGATGGCCGATCTGTACCACCGGTACCTCGATGAGTGGCAATTCGCCGAGGAGCACGGTCTCGACCTCATGCTCAACGAGCACCACCAAACCGCGACCAACTTGAATCCGTCGGCGGCCGTCGTGCTCGGCGCGCTCACGCGCATTACGAAGAAATCGCGCATCCTCATCTTGGGCAATCCGATCGCGAACCGGCGCGATCCGGTGCGCGTCGCCGAAGAGATGGCGATGGCCGACAACTACTCGCGCGGCCGGCTCGAAGTCGGCTTCGTGCGCGGCGTGCCCTACGAAATTTCAGCGGTGAACAGCAAGCCGGTCAACATGGCCGACCGCATGTGGGAAGCGCACGACCTGATCAAACAAGCGTGGACTACGCACGACGGACCGTTCAACTGGGAAGGCCGGTACTTCAACTACCGTCAGGTCAACATTTGGCCGCGCCCGTATCAGGAACCGCATCCGCCGATTTGGTTCACCGGCACGAGTCCGGCGCAAATACCAAAGATCGCCGAGCACGGCTACGTTGCGGCGACGTTCCTCACCGGCTTTGCTCAAACGAAGGTGATCTTCGATACGTATCGCGCAAAGCGTGCGTCGCTTGGGCTGCCGATGTCGCTCGACCGGCTCGCTTACGCCGCGCTCGTCTTCGTCGGCAAGACCGATGAAGAGGGCTTCGACGGCGCGCGCAAGCTGATGTGGTATTTTCAGGCCAACAAAGTGCCGCCGCAGTTTTCCAATCCGCCCGGCTATGCCTCGCTCAAAGCGGCCGTCGGCTTCATGCGCGGCGGGGAGACCCACTTCGACAAGAAGAGTTCGCTCGAGCACTGCATCGAGTCCGGCCTTGTATTTGCGGGCAGTCCCGATACCGTGTGCCGTCAGATCGACAAACACTATGCCGCGGTCGGCGGTTACGGGCACTTGCTCGCGATGGGCCAAGCCGGTTTTCTCGAACACGATCAAACCGTTGCCGGCATCGCGATGCTCGGTGACGAAATTGCACCACGCCTGCGCGCGATAGCGGCGGTGTAGCGGCCCGCTACTTCAGGAATCCGCCGGGCTTGCTCACGGCGACGAAGCGCGTCCGCTCGGGCTCCCACTTGTCGATCACGATCGAGTTGATGCCGATGCCGCGCTGCTCGCCGTCGCGGAAATCATAGATGCCGTTGATGCCGACGTAGCTGTGCAGGTTGAGGATATAGTCGCGGCATTGCTGCGCGGTGGCGTCGGGTCCGAGATGCTGCAGCGTACTGACGACGATCATCGCCGGATCCCAGCCGATGTTGTCGGCGAGGTCCGGCCGCACGCCGATGCTCGCGAAGGCCTTGAAATACTCCATTTGTGCGTCGTGCACGGGACCGGGCGGGGTGCCTTCGGCAATCGCGCGGCGGCCGGGGAAGTAGAGCTCTTTCGGCAGGAAACCGGCGTACTGCGCGAGCTGCGTGAACACCATGTTGCCGTTGCCGCCGGCCACCGGACCCTCGTAGCCGACATCGTGCAAACCGCGCAGCACCGTGCCGAACGGCGTGCCGGTGGTCCAGCCGATGACGGCTTGCGGGTTCGCGGCTTTGATGCGCGCGGCTTGGCCCGCGATGGCTAGATCGGCGGTGGCGAAATGCTCGCGCACGACCGCCGTAACGTCTCTATTTTCGGGCAGCGTGAGTGCCCGGTCGAACGATTGCTCGAAGGCTTGGCCGCTCGCATCGCTCGAGGTGAGCAATCCGATGCGCGTCCAACCGCGCTCGCGGAAATAGCGCACGAGCGCGATGCCGTCGGCGCGCGTCGCGGCGCTGGCGGAGAAGATGTACGAGCCGGCGGGCGGATTGATGCCGGGCGACGTGCAGTACTCCGTGGGCCCGTTTTTTTCGACGAGCGGACCGATTGCCGAGCACGGTGCGGTGAGATCGGAGCCGATGAAGATCGGCACCTTCTTGGCGATGATGACGTTGGCGAGCTGCACCGCGATTTGCGGGCTCGATTGGTCGTCGACGATGTTGAACGTCAGCGGCCGGCCCTTGATGCCGCCGTTGTGATTGGCGATCTGTCCGATGAGTCCGAGTGCCTGTTGCTGCGCTTTTCCGAGAAACGCGGCGCCGCCGGTGAGCGAGAGGATCGCGTTGATCTCGTAGGGCTCGCCGCTCACCGCGCTTGCGCCCGGGGCGGGACTGCCCAGAGCGAGCAGCAAGACCGGGAGCACCAGGTATCGGGCCAGCGAGCGCATCATGAATTCAGTCTCCGTCGCACCAAGGTGGGCGGGGCATTTTCTTTCTCACATCGGAGGGACCCCCTTGAAAGTCGGACGGCCACGCGATCGCAGTTCCAGCATCAGCACGGCGGATGCCGTGTCCGTCACCGTGCGCGGACGAGACCTCGCGCAGCTCATCGGAACGATGACGTTTACGGACTACTTCGTGTTTCTGTTGATGGGAACGATGCCCACCGCCGATCAGCGGTTCTTTCTCGATGCGTGTCTGGTGGGAATCGCCGAGCACGGACTCGTGCCCAACGTGCAGGCCGCGCGCATGACGCTCGCTGCCGATCCGGGCGCGCTGCAAGCGGCGGTCGCAGCGGGCATTCTCGGCTGCGGATCGGTGGTGCTCGGCACGTCGGAACTCGCGGGCCGCATGCTCGATGCGGCGATCGCGCGCGGCGGCGACGTGACGGCGGTGGCGCGCGAAGTGGCGCAAGAGTACCGCGACAAGCGTCTGCCGCTGCCCGGCTTCGGCCATCCGCTGCACAAGCCGAAGGATCCGCGCGCGGAGCGCCTGTTTGCACTAGCGGACGAACGCGGAACGGCCGGCCCGCACGTGCGTATGGCGCGCGCGCTCGGCGACGTGGTGGGCGAGGTATGGGGCAAGCCGTTGACGCTGAACATCTCGTGCGCGATTCCGGCGGTGATGCTCGACGTCGGCTTCCCGCTCGAAGCACTCAAGGGAATTCCGATCCTGGCGCGCACGGCGAGTCTACTGGCGCATTTACGCGAAGACGGCACGCAGCCGCTCGGCTTCTACCTCGCCGATCACGCGGCCGAGGCGGTCAACTACGTTCCCGCCGCCGGCGCGTAATTACCAGAGCGCGTCGTTCGTATGCTCGCCGAGCGTCGGCGGCGGTACCGCGGGGGTAATGCGTGTGCCGTCGACGTGGAGCGGCGCATGTACGGCGGTGATCGTGCCTTCGGTCGGATGCTGCATCGTGAAGAGCGTGCCGAGGGCGGCGACTTGCGGATCGTCGAGCGCTTCGGCGACGGTGTTGACGGAAGCGTAGGGAACGTCGGCGCGTTCGAGCCGTTCGATCCAATACGCGCGCGGACGCGTGCGGAAGCGTTCCGCCAGCGCGGCGCGCAGTTCGAGGTAGCGATTGACGCGATCCATGCGCGCGGCAAAACGCGGATCGTCGCGGATATCCGGCGCCTCCAGCGCATCGACGAGGCCGGTCCAGAATTTCTCGATCGATGAGAGATGGACGGCCACGGCTTTTCCGTCGGCGCAGCTGAACGCGTACGATTGCGACGAGGCGACCCGCGAATGCTGCGTGAGGGTGAGCCCGAGCTGCGTGATCGCGGCGAACGCATCGGCGATGAACGCCATCGACGCTTCGAGCATGTTGATTTCGAGCCGGCGGCCGCTGCCCGTGCGTTCGCGTTCGAAGAGCGCGGCCAGAATGCCGGAACACGCATACATGCCGGTGACGTTGTCGGAAATCGTGGGACCGGTGATGTCGGGGTCGGCGGGATCGACGAACAGGCTGCTCACACCGCTCAGGGCTTGCGCCACGGCATCGAATGCCGGCCGGTCCCGATACGGACCGGATGCTCCGAAGCCGGTGATCGAACAGTGGATCAGGCGCGGAAAACGTTCGTGCAGCTCGGCCGGATCGAGACCGACGCGCGGTAACACGTTCGGTCGGACGTTATCGATGAGCACGTCGGCCTTCGCCAGCAAGGCGTGCATACGCGCGCGCCCGGCCTCCGTGGTGAGATCGAGCACGACGCTGCGCTTGTTGCGATTGAACGCCACGAAGTGCGGACTGTACGCGCCGCCGCGGAAACTGCGAAACGGATCGCCTTCGGGGCGTTCGATCTTGATGACGTCGGCGCCGAGATCCGCCAGCATCACCGCGGCCAGCGGCGCCGTAATCGTCGTGCCGAGTTCGAGCACCCGGACGCCGTCGAGCATCGTCACGCGCCGCGCTCGGCCGGTTCGTCGATGGCGAGCTCGCCCTCGAGGTTCTCGCGCACGCGCGCGAGCAGCGAGCGCAACTTCGCGACTTCGGCCGGACGAACGCCCTCGACGGAGACGAGCGAGAGATCGTAGGCATAGCGCAGCAAGGTGCTCCGCATCGTGCGGCCTTTTGCGGTGAGAAAGATGCGTACGACGCGCCGGTCGCCGGTGTCGCGCACGCGTTTGATCAAGCCGCGCCTTTCGAGTGAGTCGACGGTGGCAACGGTCGCGGGCTGCGTGGTTGCGAGGCGTTCGCTCAGCTCGCTCTGGTTGATGCCTTCGCCCTCCCACAGTTGGCGTAAGAGGAAGTACTGCGTGAGGGTGATGCCGTGGGGCGCGATGCGCCGTTTGAGCGCTTTAAGCAGCAGACCCGACGTCTCGCGCAGCTCGTAACCGAAATGCAGCTCGGAGGCCAAGTGGGCATCGAGCGGGAGAGCTGCCTTCTTCATCGCGCCGCCGTTCAGCTCGGGTTGCCGGCGGAACCCGAGACCGCTTCGAACGTTTTCGTCGCCGCGTCCCAACGGACGACGATGCAGTCTTTGAGCCCGAGGCCGCGCTGATTGCCGATACGGAAATCGTAGAAACCGTTGATGCCCGCATATCCGTGCAACTGCAGAATGGCGTCGCGCAGCTGCTGCGCGGTAGCCGGATCGGGCAGCGCGCGCAGCGTCGCAACCACGATGGAGATTGGATCCCACGCGCCGCTCGCGCCGATGTCGGGCCGCGCGTTTTCCGCCGCGAACGCTTTGTACATCGTCGCCATCGCGGATTTCACCGGACCGGGGCGCAGCTTCTGGTAGAGCGGCCATTTCATCGCGTACTGGTAATATTGGCGCGGCAGGATCGAGGTCCACGCTTCCATCGCCGCGTAGCTTTGGTTGCCGTTCGCGCCGACCACCGGAACGTCGAGTCCGGCATCTTTGAGCGCGCGATATTCTGTGGCCGTCGCGGTTCCCGTGCCCCACGCCATCACCACATCGGGCCGGCTATCTTTGATTTTTGACATCTGCGCGGCGATGCTGATATCGGCCGGCGCGAAGTGCTCGAACGCGACGATCTCGAACTCGCGGTTTTCCGGGAGCGCCATCAACTGGTGGATCACGCGTTCGAATTCTTGCCCCGTCGCGTCGGTTGGGGTGAGGATGGCGACGCGCTTCCAGTGGCGCGAGCGCATGTAGTTCACGAGGGCGTGCGTCTCGTCTTCCGACGATCCGCTCGTGGAGAAGGCGTAGCCGCCGGTCGGCGGATAGAGCGCCGGACTCAGGCAGTAGAGCACCGGGCCGTTCGTGACGAGCGGCGTTGCCGCGCGGCACATCGCAACCGGGCCGCCGTCGATGACGACCGGCACGTGCTTAGCGATCAGCGGCGTGAGCAGCTGTACGTCGACTTGCGGACTCGATTGATCGTCGGCGATCACCAGCTTCATCGGGCGTCCGTGAATGCCGCCGGTGGCGTTCGTCTGCTTTTCAACGAGCCGTAACGCTTGGATGAAGCCCGCGCCGAGAAAGGCGCCCGATCCGGTGAGCGGGAGGATCGCGTTGATCTCATAGGGCTCGGTCTGCGCGGGCGACGGCCGGGGCGCCGCGATCAGCGCGGCGAGCGCGACGGCGGCGAGGAGTGATCGCATCTTCATGACCTGGGTCCTTTACGAGAGATTGCTATTGGACTCGAGGCCGGGCCGGTACTGTCCTTTGAGGAAGTCGCCGATGCCGGTCGTGCGGAACGCGTCGTTTTGGTTTTTCGAGAGCAGCCCTTCGCGCGCTTGCGTGTAGGCCATCGACGCCTCCCACGTCATATCGAGCGAGTGACGATAGCCTTCTTTGGTTGCCGTCATCGCTTCGCCGTTCTTTTGCGCGAGTTCCGCGGCGAGCGCGCGCACGTCATCCTGCAGCGTAGCCGCCGGCACCGAATAGTTGATGAAGCCGATCTCGGCAGCCCGTTTGCCGTCGAACGGACGGCCGGTGAGTGCGTAGAGCATCGCATCGCGCGGCCGCATGATGTTGGCGAGCGACTTGCTCACCGCACCGCCGGGAAAGAGACCGAAGTTTACCTCGGAGAGCCCGAAGATGGCGTCGTCGGCTGCAACCGCAAGATCGCAGCCCTCGACGATCGAAAACGCACCGCCGAAGCAGAAGCCGTTGATCATCGCGATCGTGGGTTTGGGAAAGTATCGCAGCGTGCGGCCGCGCCACTCCGTTGCGAGGCGGAAGATGCGATCGTATTCGGCCGGATCGTCCTTGAGTTCGGTGAAGAACTCTTTGAGATCCATCCCCGCGCAGAATGCCTTGCCCGCGCCGGTGAGCACGATGACCTTCGCCGCGGGATCGTAGCGCAAGCGCTCGAGCGCGGTGGCGACGTCGCGGTGCAGCTGCGGGCTCATCGCATTGCGCTTTGCCGGGCGATTGAAGGTGAGCGTTGCGACGCCGCCCTCGACATCGACGAGAATAGTGTCGAACGAATAGTCGGGCACGTGACGAACCTCCAGTAGTTCACTATCTAAATAGATAAGCTAGTGAACTATAATCCTCCCGCGGTAAGGCGTCAAGCGAACGCGGGCATGACCTCGTGCGCGAAGAGCGTTAGCGAAGCCATCATCTCATCGAAGGTCATCTCGCCGAAGAACAACCCGGCGGCGAGATACGTGATCCCGCTCTCGGCGAACTGTTTGGCCAGATAGTCGCGGATGGTTGCGGGCGATCCGGCGCACGTGATGCCGGCCGCCATCGCCGTATCGAAGTCGGCGACGAAGTGCGCGGGGAACGCGGCCGCTTGACCCGAGCGATCCCAGAGCCAGCGCAGCTTCGCATTGAAGCCCGCGTGCGCCCGGCGCGCGATGTCGCACGCTTGAGCATCGGTATCCGCTACCACGAGGTGGCGCGTCATTCCGATGAACGGCATGGTCGCGGGATCGTTTCCCTGCGCTGCCCATTCGGCGCGGTACCGATCGCCGACCGTCCGCGCGCGCGACGTCGGACCGAGTGTCAGCACGTTGATGCGTAACGGTACCGTCCAGGTCGCCGTTTCCGGATTCGCCGTGCCGTACCACATCGGCGGAATCGGCCGCTGCACCGGCTTCATCACCATCGGTACGTTGCTGAGCTGGTAGAACTCGCCGTCGTAGTCGAGCACCTCCGACGTCAACCCGCGCACGACGATGTCGCGCACTTCTTCGAAGCGGCGCGCGAGTTCCGCGGGATCGGTGGAAATGCCGAAGAGCCGGTGTTCCACGGCCGCACCGCCGCGTCCGATACCGAGCTCGAAGCGGCCGTGGCTCAATTGATCGAGCATGCAGATCTCTTCGATCAAACGCAGCGGATGATAGAGCGGCAGCAGATAGACGAGCGGACCGAGACGCAGCCGCGTGGTGCTGCGCGCAACCGCCGAAAGAAAGACGCCCGGTGACGGAGCGCCGCCGAGCGGCGAACCATGATGCTCGGCCAAGTGATAGGCGTGAAAGTTTTCACGATCGGCGGCTTGGATGAGCGTGAGCCGCTCGTCGTATTGTTGCGCGAGCGACGGACCCGTGTGGTCGATATGTTCGAAAAGGCCAAACTTCATTCCAGACTTCTACCTTTTCGATTGGGGGGCGCCTGCTCGCCCGCTGGTCAGGGCGCGTTGATTTGAACGACGATCGACGCGCCGTGGCCGTTCGAGTCGGCGACGTCGTAGGTCTCGCTTTGCGGGTATGACGTGCATCCCGCCGAGCTGGTCGTCGAAGCGGTGAACGAGCCGCCGTTTGCCACCGTCGCGGGCGAGATGGTGATGCACGCCGCGCCGGCCGTTCCGCTGCTCGCGGAAATCGTGAAGGCGCCGGCGTAGCTCGCTTCCTGCGGCTCGAATTGCACCGACTGGCCGGAGGTAAACGAGACCGGATTGCCCACGACGGTTGCCGTACCCGGAACGTACAAGATCGGCGTGTCGCTGGCGGCCGGGGGCGTACTCCCGCCGCCGCCGCAGGCCGTAAAGGCAAAAACGGCAATGACCCAGATTACACGGCGCATGTTATCCCCTCCAGCATAGGCGCGCACCAACATAGCCAAGAAAACTCACGCCTTCCTGGGGACGCAGCGCGCGCACCAGCCAAACGAGGCATTCCATGGACACACTCGAGCCGCAATTGATGCCGGGGCCGGCGGCCGGACAAACCAGCGTCGCGCCGACCGGCCGTTTCTTGCGCAACACGTGGTACCCGATCATGTGGTCGAGCGACCTCGTTGCCGGCGAGTTAGCCGAACGTGTCGCGCTTGAAGAGCCGATCGTCTTTTTTCGCCGCGAAGACGGAACGGCAGCGGCCATCGCCGGCGTGTGTTCGCACCGCTTTGCGCCGCTGCGCCTCGGCAAACTCTGCGGCGGTGATCGCGTTCGCTGCGGTTACCACGGCCTCGAGTTCGATGCGACCGGCGCTTGTGTGCGCAACCCGTATGGCGATGGCCGCATTCCGGCTGGATCGTCGCTCCGCGCGTACCCGATCGTCGAGCGCCACAAGATCCTCTGGCTCTGGATGGGAACGCGCACTCCGGATCCGGCCGCCATCCCCGACTTCAGCATCTTCGACGATCCCGCGCCCGGCACGTTAACGAAGTTCGACGCGATCACGATGGCCGCAAACTACGAGTTGATCGTCGACAACCTCATGGATCTCAGTCACACCGCATTCTTGCACGACGGCCTGCTCGGCAACGACTCGATGACGCAGAGCTCGATCGATATCCGGCAAGAGGGCAACACGGTTTACGTCGCGCGCTATAACCACAACGTACCCGCCGTAAAAGTGTACGATCTGCTCTTCCGGCAAGATGGGAAGCCGACCGATTTCTGGGATACGATGCGCTGGGACGCACCGGGTTGCTTCTTGCTCGACACCGGCGTTCACGCACCGGGAGCGACAAAAGCCGAGGGCACCGGCATCTACGCCGTTCATCTGCTCACGCCGCAAACCGCAACGTCAACCAATTACTTGTTTTCGGCCGTACGGCAAAACGTGCAGAACGGTCAGCCGCCGACGCCGGAGATTGCCGCAAAGATCGGCGAATTGCGCCGGTTTATCTTCCAGTCGCAAGACACGCTGATGATCGAGGCGCAGCAGGACGTGCTCGATCGCTTCCCGGCGAATACGAGACATGCGGCGCTGTTCTCGATCGATGCCGGCCCGGCGCGTTACAAACGCGTGCTGCGTGCGCTGCTGGATGCTGACGAACCAACGATGTAGGACGTGCGCAAACTCTCCGCGTTTAACGCGCGTCTCTTCCTTTCGGCGGCGCTGGCCTTCGCATTGCTGAGCGCGCGCGGGGCGGCAGGCGCCGACGCGCCGCCGGTACGCGTCGGTATCATCTTCTCGTATGCGATCATCGGCGGCGCGCAAGGGCGCGCGATCGACGCCGGCATGGCGGCATGGGTCAAGGAGCACGGCGATACGGTGGGTGGGCGCAAGGTCGAATTGATCCGCCGCGACGACGGCGGCATGTCACCCGATAACGCGCGCCGCCTCGCGCAAGAACTCATCGTTCAAGATCACGTCGACCTGCTCGCCGGGATTACGTTTACGCCGAACGCGATTGCCGCCGGCGCGGTGTCGACCGCTGCAAAGAAGCCGCTGCTGATCATTAACGCCGCAACGTCGAACATCATGGCCAAAAATCCGTATATGTCGCGGTTTGGCTTTACCACGGCGCAAATGACGGTGCCGCTCGCGAAATGGATGCTGCAAACCGGTCTCAAGACCGCGATCGCGGTGTATCAAGATTACGGTCCGGGCATCGAAGCCGCTAACGCCTTTCAAAGTGCGTATACCGGCGGCGGCGGAACGATCGTCGACGAGGTTAAGATTCCGGTCAACAATCTCGACTATTCCGCCTACGTGCAACGGATCAAAGATGCTCACGCGCAGGCGGCGTTCGTGTTCATCAACGCCAGCGGCGGCGGTATTGCGTTCGTCAAGGCCGCCCGCACGGCCGGTCTGGATAAACTTGGGATCACGCTCGTTTCACCAAGCGACGTCGTCGATGAAAACGACCTCGACGCGCTCGGCGATCAGGCGCTCGGATTGATCGCCTCGAGCAATTACGCGATCGTTCACAATTCCGCGCTCAATCGGCAGTTTTCCGCCGACTTCCGGTCAGCGTATGCGTTGCAGAACGGTGGAGCGACGCGCGAGCCGACGTCGGTTGCGGTAACGGCGTACGACGTGATGCATGCGATTTCCAACATCGTTGCGGCTCAAGGTGATGGGCCGATCGATCCCGACCGGGCGATGACCACGTTGCGCGGGATGAAGTTTGAGAGCCCGCGCGGACCGGTCGCGATCGATCCCGATACGCGCGGCATCGTGCAGAACGTCTATATTCGCCGCGTGCAGCGCGTCGCGGGAAAGCTCCGTTACGTCGAGATCGCCACCAGCCCGATGGTGAAAGATCCGCTCGAACGCTAGATCCCGAGCGTCAAGGGGTCAGGTTCGAATGCGCCAATAATTCGGTCGTGCGCTATGATTTCAAGGCCGAGTTCTTTAAAGTACTCGCCAATCCGCTGAGGATCAGGATCCTCGATGCGCTGCGCGATGGACCCTTGAGCGTAACGGAGCTTCGTGCCCGCCTTCAGGCTGAGCAGGCGACCCTCTCCCAGCACCTCGGCATATTGCGATCGCGGAACTTCGTCTTTACCGAGCGCCGTGGGACCACTATCTTGTACCAGGTTAGCGACCCGGCAATTTGGAAACTGCTGGACTCGGCGCGCGAGATCTTTGAAAACCAATTAGTCAACGTTCGAACGGCACTCGAGAATCTTCAAACCGACGAAGCGAGCTGATCGCTAAGCGCTTGAGCGGCCAGAAGCAATCCGTCCTTGATCATCGATGGGGTGGGGGGACAGCCCGGCACGATGATCGTCGCACCAAGTTCGACCCCCGCGCCAGCGCCCGCGCCGGACGTGCCGGCAAATACGCCGGTGCCTGCCGCACAGTCGCCGATCGCCACTACCACTTTCGGGTCCGGTACGGCCTCTAACGTACGCGCCGCCGGGGTGCGCATCGCGTCGACCATCGGGCCCGTTACGGTTATGACGTCGGCGTGGCGCGGTGAGGCAACGATGTCCCAACCGTTCTGCGTGATGTCGTAGTCGGGTCCTGCGAGCGCGTTCATCTCGTGTTCGCATCCGTTACAACTGCCACATACGAGATGCCGTATGCCGATCGAGCGTTGAAAGATATCCATCACCGGTCCGCGCACGCGTAGCAAAGGTTAAAGCTCTTGTTGACGAGCGGGGCGTCCGGGATGATATTCGCGATCGTGGCGTGTGCGACCGACGGCCAGTTCCGGTAGGACGCAGAGATAAAGTGCACGCGCTCGACGAGGCCTCCGCTCAACGTTACGGCAACGGTTTCGGCGCCCCGGGGGCCTTCTACGACGGTAACGCTATCGCCGGAGTTCGGCGGCACGATCGTCGAAAGCTCGAGTTGATACTCACCTAAGCCGCTAAAAGCGCGCGCGATGAGGCGAAACGAGTCGCGCAGCTCGGCGATCTTTACGCGACACCGCGCAAACACGTCACCCGCCTCCTCACGTGCCGGTATCGCGGGGAGCCATTGGTATGCTCCGTAGGGCGCAGCATCGCGCACGTCCACGGATCCACCTGACGCTCGATGGGCCGGCCCGACGGCAGCCAGGGCGCGCGCCGCTTCATTGGTCAGAACGCCGGTGCCCTTCCAGCGCGAAACGAGCGACGAGTTGTCCAAGAGCGCACCGGCATATTCTTCGACCGACTCTTGCAACATGAGGAGCAGCGTTTGGACCTCTTTGCGGTCCTCGAGTACGCCGGCCCCAACACCGCCTGGAACGATCGCATCGAAAAGGAGGCGATGCCCGCTGGCCGCTTGGCAAATCCGAAGCGCGCGCTCCTTTAGGCCGAGGCCGGCGGTCTGCCCGAAGCCCCAGCCTGCAGCCGCACAACAGGCGGAGAGGTCGAACACGTGATTGTAGATGCGTTCGAGTTCGGCGATGATCTGCCGCGCGCAGTGGACCGGCTCGGAGACGGGCGCATTGCTGATCGATTCAATCGCCATTGCGTACGCGAGCGAACGCGCCGCACTGCAGCCCCCGCAGATGCGCGCCACGCGGCGCCGAAGATCCAACGGCTCCGCGCCCTCGAAACTACGCTCGAGACCGCGGTACGCATAGCCGATTTGGAAGTCCAGGTGGACGATCGTCTCGCCGCCGGAACTGAACGTAAACCGGCCCGGCTCGATAATGCCGGCATGCACGGGCCCCACGACGACCTGCGTTACGCCGGCCCCGGTCGCGACGACCGCTGGAGCGAGCTCACCCAACTCGGGTCGTAACGGGCGCGCGTCGGGCAAACGGTCGAACGGGATGTGAAATTCTTGCGCCATCTCACGTTCGTCCCACGAGAGTCCGGGTAACGTGCCCGACACGGCCGCTACGCTTTCGCCCGGAACGATGCGCGCAGAAACCACCCCAACGCCTCGCTTCTCCAAGAAGAGATAGCGCACGGAGTCGGTGGTGGCGTACGCACCGAGCGGGCTGCTATACTCCAAACGCCCGATCGCCGCATCGCGCAAAGCGGCCGGCGCAACGCCGGTTTCACTGTTGGCCATTACTGTATCCCTCCCGCGATCGACGCGAGCGTTTTTCCAATGCCCGTCCACGGAATGACGGATGTGAGAGCGGCAAGCGTGAGCGCGATGCTAGCGCTCGAAACCGACAACACCGTCGCCGCACGCCGGCGAGCGGGAGCGGGCGCCACGCTCGGCTGCGCGCTGACCGTTGGGTCGATTTGCAAGCCGGTCCGAATGAGCGCGCCGAAGGCAACGAGCACCCCCACGGTAACCACGATGAGCGGCGCCCAAGCGTGCGCCGCGATGGCCGCCAACGCGACAAGAAATTCGCTGCAGAATAAGCCGAACGGAGGCAGTCCTCCAAGAGCCGCGAGGCCGAAGAGCAGCATGCGCCCGCCGACGGTCGTCGTCCATAGCACGCCGCGCTGTCCCGTCGCTGCCGCCTCGCGCTGCGTGATGCCGGCAACAAAGAAGGCCCCCGACTTTGAAAAGGCGTGAGCGATGACGTGCAGCAATGCCGCCGCAATGCCGAGACGGCCGCCGACTCCGAGTGCGAACACGACGATGCCCGCATGTTCGACGGTCGAGTACGCCAGCAGCCGCTTGAGGTCGTGTTGTACGAGCATCAGGAGTCCCGCCGCAAAGACGGAGCAAGCGCCAAACCAGGTCAACAGAACGTGAAGCGTGGCCGCATCGTGCCAGGATTCCGCGACTCCTAACGTCCGAACGATCGCATAGAGCGCGCACGAAACGAGCACGCCGGAGAGCAGCCCACTGATCGGAGCGGGTGCCTTCGAATGCG
Source organism: Candidatus Lustribacter telmatis (assembly GCA_003164045.1). Taxonomy (GTDB): domain Bacteria; phylum Vulcanimicrobiota; class Vulcanimicrobiia; order Vulcanimicrobiales; family Vulcanimicrobiaceae; genus Lustribacter; species Lustribacter telmatis. The sequence continues at coordinate 52,553 of PLRU01000071.1, read as the reverse complement.
CGTCCGGGAGCCAAGCGTGCAGCGGAAACAGACCGGCTTTCGTTCCGAAGCCGATGACCATCAGCGCGGTTGCGAGATGAACGACGGGGCTGGGCGCAGCATGGAGTCCTGCGATCACGTTCCACGCTAGGGCGAACTCGGGTGTCGCGCCGGCGTGCAGCGTCGCGTTCGCGAGTAAAATAATGCCGAGCAACGCAATGCCGATTCCGACGCTGCACAACACCAGGTATTTCCAAGCCGCTTCGAGCGCCGCGTCCTCGCCGCTGAAACCAACGAGGAAAGCTGTCGCAAGGGTGGTGGATGCGATGCCGAACCAGAGTGCCCCGAACGTCTGCGCGAGGACGACGAGCAGCATCGAACTCCAGAAGGCGCCGAGCAGGATGAAGTACACGGACTTGCGGGACCAAAAAACCTCTCCGCCGGTCCAATTGATTGAGAATAGGTCAGTTGAATAAACGGTCGCCAGGAAGCACAAGATCGACACTATGACCGAGAACAGCAATGAAAGCTGATCCACGCTAGTCGCTATCGCGAACGGCACGCAGGTGGCTGCGCCGGCGAGAATGATCCGCGTGGTGCGGCGCGTATCCCGGTGCGGAATTAACGCTGAAATGAGCGACCCGAGAAACGGAAAGATAACGGCGATGGCAATCATCCGCGTAGGTTCCGGAGAGCATCGACATCGAGAAGACCACGCTCGTGCAGCGTTCGCAACAGCGCCAAACCGATAAACGTAGTAACGAGGACGTCAAAGGCCGCCCCTAATTCGACGACTGCCGGCAGCTGCGGGGAGACAAGCGCGGCTTCGAGGGTTATCCCGGCACCAAACAACAGCAATCCTAGGAGATCCGCGAGCACGTTGCGGTGCATGATCAACATTGCGATGCCGCACAGGATCACGAACGCGACGATCGGCTGCAGGGGGAGACCGGCTACTCCGGGCAGGCGATGGACGGCGCGCGAAAGCTCGATTAGGGCAATGACGACGAGCACGCGTACGGGGAGTGGCGCGCTGGCGCGCAGGTCTTCGGCTTCAGGGTTCAGGCGGACGAACCAGAGAATCCCGATCGGCGCGACAACAACCTTGAGGACCGTTGCCACGCAGAACAACATGAGTCCGCCAAGCGTCTCGGCTGCGCCCGAGAACGTCATGATGGTCGTCACGATCGCGATTGCAACGTAACCCGCGAGGACGCGCTTCGCGCGTGTGTCGACGATCATGATGCCCGATAAGACCGCGAGTATCGCGTACATAGCGTTGACCGTCATATAACTCTCGCTGCCACGCTCGCGGCCGCGAGCAGAATACCGGTTACAAGGAGCTGGGGGATTTCGAATAGCCGCAAACGCGCGAACGCGTTTTCGATAAACGTGATGAGGACCGCCAGGATCGCTGCGCCGATCAGTGCGGCGATCGGGCTCGGCGCGACGAGGCCGGCAGCAATTGTAAGAAAGGCAAATTGCCGAACGTAACTTGCCAGATGCAGCAGCGCCAGATGCCAGCCTGAATACTCAAGCGTCTGGCCCTCATGAATCATCGTTAGTTCGTAGTGCGTCTCTTGGTTGTCGACGGGAATACGCGCGGTTTCCGCAACCGTCACGATGCCGAACGCCAAGAGTGCGACCACGCCGGCGACCGAAACGTTCCCGTGGGGTATAAGGAACGGACCGCCGGAAACGCGAGCGCCGAGTAGCGCGAGCAGTAAGGCGGGTTCCGTCAGGGCGGAGAGCGTCATCTCGCGGCTCGCGGCCATCCCCGCAAATCCGCTGCGCGTGTCGATTGCCGAAACGGCAATGAGCCAACGGCCGAGACCGAGCAAAAGCATCAGGGCTACGACGTCCAGATATGCGGGCGGCTGCGCCAGTAGCGGCACGGCGGCCGCGAGTGTAAGTGCGACGCCAAGAGAAGCGCCGGGCGTGCACGCCGTGATCCAACTCGCTCCGGTCGGAAGAACGGCCTCTTTGCTCCAGAGCTTTCGCAGATCGCGATAGGGCTGCCAGACCGACGGACCCGGCCGCTTCTGGAGTCGCGCTCGAAGCTGTTTCATCGCCCCGTGTACGAACGGCGCGCAGAGCACGATGAGCAAGACTTGCACGAACGTCATCGTGCGACCACGACGATGAATATGAAGATCGCCGCGGCGTAGGCAAGATAAAGCCGCAGATGGCCGCTTTGCACGCGGCGACCTTGCCGTGAAAGGTTCAAGAGCCGCGCCGTCATGCCGCGCCAAACGTTATCGAGAATGTATTTCGTGCTCGTCCGATAGCGGATGAGGCTAGGTAGCCACGGTGACGAACCGATCTCGATGCGTTTTTCATGCTCCGGGAAAAGTACGAACGCGAAGATCCGTCGCAAGGGCTTCGAGAAGGCAGTCGCCGTGTATTGCGTCGCGACCGTCGGCGTTGAACCGCAGACCCAGGTCGGAGCATAGCGGACGCGGCGCCGGCGCATAAGAATCGCGACCGCGATAACGCCGGCTATCGGTAAGACCGCGACGAGCGGGATGGCCGACATTGCGGGGGTGATGCCGAGCGCAGGAAGGCTGCCTGCAGGTGCGCCGGCGAGCGCTTCAGCGAGCCGGCTTAACGGTGCGACGGCCAATAACGGCACCGCACCTAACGCAATGCAGGTCATTGCAAGCAGAGCCGTACCCGCCGTTTGCCAACCGAACGTCTCTCGTGCTGTCGTGTGCGGCTCGCGTGGCCTGCCGAGAAACGCGATGCCGTAGACTTTCGCGAAGCACGCTGCCGCGATGCCACCGGTGAGCACGAGTGCAAAGAGTGCTCCGGCGGCGACTGCCCGTGTGGGCGGATCGGCGACATCCATTCCCGACGCGAGCGTGCGCAACAGCAACCATTCCGAGGCAAAACCGTTCAGCGGCGGCAGTGCCGCAATCGCTAGCATGGCGACAAAGACCGCGCCCGACGTCCAGGGCAGCGCCGCGGCAAGACCGCCCATTCGATCGAGATCGACGGTTCCCGTCGTTTTGGCAACTTTGCCCGCGGCTAAGAACAGCGTACCTTTAAAGAGCGCATGATTGACTGCGTGAAAGAGCGCAGCCGTTAGGGCCGCGGCGCTGAGGACGACGTTGATCCTCGCGAACAGGAGTGCAGCGCCGATGCCGATGCAAATGATGCCGATATGTTCGATCGAGCTGTATGCAAGCAATCGCTTCAAGTCGGTGTCGATTGCCGCGTAGAGAATTCCCCCGACCGCGCTCACCGCCCCGACGGCAATGATGATGGCGCCCCACGTTGCACTAACCGGCGCCGCGAGATTGAGAAAGACGAGAATGAGGCCGTAAATGGCAATTTTCAACATTGCGCCGGAGAGCATCGCGGAACCGTTCGGCGGTGCAACCGGGTGCGCGCGCGGCAACCAGAAGTGCAGCGGAAACAGTCCGGCCTTGGAACCGAATCCGAATAACGCAAGCCCCAGGGCGACGTTACGCCAGGTATCCGGCAGTTGCGGTGCGGCTCTTGCGATCGCAGCGAATGAGGTGTCGCCGGCGTGGACGGCAAGAATTGCGAGGCAGCCGAGAATTCCGAGCGCGCCGGCTTGACTGACGATCAGGTAGGAGAAAGCCGCGCGGCGCACCATCCGCACCTCGACATGCGCGGCGACAAGCGCGAACGAGACCAACGCCATCGCTTCCCACGTGAGCATGAAGGCCGCGACCGAACGGGCCATCAGAACGGCGGCCATCGTCGCTGCGAACGCCGCGATGCTCCACGCATAACGCCCGTCCTCGGCACTCCAGATCGCGACGGCGATCGTGAGAAAACCGAGCAGTGCAAAGAACGGGAAGGCGATTGGGTTGAGTCCCCAATCCAGGGCGAAGCCCGGGAACACGGATCCGAGATGACCGAGTGCGCGGTCTCCGGTCGAGGCGAGCCACGCGGTTAGGAGGCAAGCGATCCCGATGGCGGCGGTTGTCAGACCCGAGAACAGCCTCACGCTCGCGTACCGAGGGTCTTAAGCGCCGTTTGCAACGCCCCGAGCTGGCTGTCAAAGAGAAGCCGAGCCGCGTCGAGGATTTCCCACACGGCCGGGTGGCTAATTTCGTACATGACGACCGTCCCGCGGCGCTCGGTTTGAACCAGATCGTGCGCCCGCAGAATCGCGAGATGCTGAGAGAGTGTCGCTTGCTCGACTCCAAGGTGTAAGCGCAGGTCCCGAACGCTGACCGGCCCGGCGCGTAATTCGTCGAGAATGCGTAGTCGCCAATAGCTCGCCAAAACGCGGAAAAACGCCGCCTTGGACTCGTACATGCTATATCATTAGCATATTCTAATATTAGAAGATAGTGGGTAGTAGGCTGGTTCCCGCGACATCGAAGTCAGGGCGTCACGGACGGAGGGGGGCATATCAACCATGATCGATATCTATGCGCCGCACGGCACCTTCACGGAAGAACATACGGCGGCATTGCTGCGGCGCGTTACCGAGTCGTTGCTGCGATGGACCGATGCTACGGAGATTCCGTTCGTGCGGCGTAACGCGGGGGCATACTTCCACGCGTTGCCGCCGGCGCACGTTACCTGCGACGGCGAACCGGACGTGGTGGTGAGAATCTCCGTTACGCTACCCGAGGTAGTGCTCTCGACACTCGAACGCCGGCGCGGTTTCATCGCAGAGGCGACGGCAATAACGGCAGAGCTCTCCGAATCTTCCCACACCGCCGATCGCACTTGGATCTCGGTCGTGAACACCGTCGACGGCGGCTGGGGCATCGGGGGCCAAGCGTTGACGAACGCGGACATCGATGACGTCTGAGAGGGATTCCGCGCGCGCCTACGGATAGACTCCGCCATGCGCCTGCTCTCTTTGCAATCGTTTGCTGCGTTGGCGTTGCTGTTGCTCTTTCCCATCGCGGCCGCGTCGGCCGATGACGGCAACGTCGATTGGATGATGTACAACGGCAACTATCTCGCCGACCGTTTCTCGCCGCTCACGCAAATCACGCCGCAGAACGCCGGCTCGATGCACGCGGTCTGTACGTTTCAGTTCGGCGAAGTCGGAACGATGCAGAGCGGCCCCGTGATTCATAACGGCGTGCTCTTCGTGACGAGTCAGAAGTCGACGTACGCGCTCGACGCCAAGACGTGCCGCGTGAAGTGGAAGAACGCCTACGCGACCAGCGGTCCGCCGTCGGGCATAACGAACCGCGGCGTTGCGATCGCGAACGGAAAAGTCTATCGCGGCACGCCGGACGCGCATTTGCTCGCGATGGATGAAGAGACGGGAAAGACGCTCTGGGACGTGCTCGTGCGCGACTCTTCCGACGGCAGTTCGACGAGCGCAGCGCCGATCGTTTGGAAAAACCTCGTCTTCATGGGCCTCGCGGGCAGCGAACAAGGCGTCAAGGGTCAGATGTATGCGCTGGACGCGAACGACGGCCACAAAGTCTGGACGTTCGACACGATTCCGACCGGCAAACAGACGGGCGCCGATACCTGGAAGAATCCCGATTCGACGCTCACCGGCGGCGGCGGCACGTGGTCGTCGTTCACGCTCGACCCGAATACGGGCACGCTCTATATTCCCGTCGCGAATCCGGCGCCCGATTTCTATCCGGACTATCGCCCGGGCGCAAATCTTTTCACGTCGTCGATCGTCGCGCTCGACGCGCTCACCGGCAAATTGCGCTGGTGGTATCAAGCAATTCCGCACGACTATCACGATTGGGACGTCGCGGCGGCACCCGTCGTCTTCAAAGCCCCGAACGGGCGCACGCTCGTGAGTTTCTCGCCCAAAGACGGAAATCTCTATACGGTCGACAACGCGACGCACAAACTCGTATACAAAGTCCCCGACACGACCGTGCTCAATCAAGACTTGCCGCTCACCCTCGAAGGCGTGCACTATTGTCCGTACACCGGCGGCTCGGAGTGGAACGGTCCCGCCTACAGCGAGCGCGACAAGCTGCTCTTCGTCGACACGGTCGATTGGTGCAGCACGCTCAAGCTCGGGGCAAATACGGTGCGCTACATTCGCGGCCATCTGTTCCTCGGCGGCGGCAACGGCTTCGGCGAACCGGACAAAGAGAATAGCGGCTGGCTGATCGCGTTCGATCCGGTCAGCGGCAAAGCGGTGTGGAAGTTCCACGCCAAGACGCCGATGGTGGCGGCCGTAACGCCGACGGCGGGCGGGGTGGTCTTCAGCGGCGAGATCGGCGGCGACTTCGAAGCGTTCGATTCGGCTACGGGCAAGCTGCTCTATTCGTTCTACACCGGCGGTCAGGTTGCGGGCGGCGTCGCGACGTATGCGGTCGACGGCAAGCAGTATGTGGCGGCGGTTTCGGGCAATCAATCGCGCACCGCATTTACCGGATTCGGCGCGCCGACCGTGTACGTGTTCTCGCTCTAAGCATGCGATCGTGGCCGTGGCTGATGGCAGCGCTCTTGGTCGCGACGATCGGCACGCGGGCGCTCGCGATCGACACGACGCTCGCGCCGGGAACGATCGATCGCGCGATTGCGCAAGGCCGTGGGTTCGCAAGCGAGCACCGGGGCTTCGTCGTCGCGCCCTATTTGCTCTTCGGCGTCGCAGATGCCGTGCAAATCCAGGACGGCGAAGGGGTCGAGGCGGTGGAACTTGCCACGCCGTACGAAGCGCTGCGCTATCGCGCCTTTCTTTCGGGCTTTGAGCGTTCGCCGATGACGCCGCCGATGATCGCCGCCTTCGTCGTGGAAGCGCGCACGCACGTCGACTTCGTCGTGTACGTGCACAGCCGCAGCGAAATCGATCGCGAGTTCATCGCGGCGTTCGGGGCCGGCACGCTCACGTGTCCGGACGGCGCAAACATCGCGTCGGAGGTGCAGCGAAGCACGCCGATTCGCGACGTGTACGTGAACGGCACGACGCCGACGTATCGCTGGCGCGGCCAACTGCGCTACCGCTTCGCGCTCACCGATGCGCTCCTACGCTGCGATCCGGCCACGTTTGCGTTTGCCGACGATCGCGGGCGAGTCTACCGCGTACCCGTCACGCTTGGAAGTTCCCAGTAGCTCGCTAGAAGCTGCTTCCGAGCGTCTTGAGCACGGCGAGTGCCATCGTTTGATCCGGTGGGGTTCCGGCCACCACCACGAAGATTGCAACGACGTCGGCACCTTGCATTGCCCAAACCACCCCGTTGCTCGTAATGAGACACTTTGGCGTTTGCGTACAGGGCGCCGATCCCGGCGGTTGGAGCGCATACAGTTCGCCCGGCGAGCGATCGGCGAGCGCCTTCTGGCACTCCGCGATCGTCGTACGGCATCCGAATTGGCTCAAGACCCCGCCGATCTTCGGATCGGTCATCGTCGCCGCGTTAAAGAGGCCGATTTTTACGACCCGTCCATCGGCCGCAAAATGATTGAACGAGCAGAGCGACTTCGGCGAGGCCGCCGTCGTCGTCTGCATGACCGCTTGGCCGACGGCCGCGGAGACCGCAACCGCGGTCGTGAGTTCGCAAGCACCGCCCGGAGCGGCCGCCTCGGCCGGCACATTCGCAACACAAACGATGCTCAGCGACAGCGTTGCAGCTGCAAACAGACAAAAGATCCTCAGCATGAATCTAGTCTAACGTTCTCGTGGGGACTAGGCAAGCACGGGCGTTCGACGAAACGATGGCGATCGTGAACGTTCACGTTGTCGACGGTACCTACGAGCTGTTTCGCCACTATTACGCGTTGCCGTCCGCTCGTGATGCGGATGGCCGGGAAGTTGCGGCGGTACGCGGCGTGCTCGCGTCGATCCGCAGCATGGTCCGTGAGGGCGCAACGCATATCGGAGTCGCCACGGATCACGTTATCGAGTCGTTCCGCAACGGCTTGTGGCCCGGCTACAAGACGGGCGAGGGAATCGATCCGGACCTTTTTGCGCAGTTCCCGCTGCTCGAAGAAGCGCTCGTGGCGGACGGGTTCGTCGTGTGGCCCATGGTCGAATTCGAGGCCGATGACGCGTTAGCCGCAGCGGCGACGGCCGCAGCCGGCGATCCGCGCGTCGAACGCGTCATCATTTGTACGCCGGACAAAGACCTGGCGCAGTGCGTGCGCGGAACGCGTATCGTGCAATTGAACCGTCGCACGCGCACATACTTTGACGAAGCCGGCATCGTCGCGAAATTCGGCGTGCCGCCGGCGAGCATTCCCGACTACCTGGCGCTCGTCGGCGATGCGGCCGATGGGTTTCCGGGATTGCCGGGCTGGGGCGCAAAATCCACCGCCGCCGTGCTCGCCCGGTATGGCCATATCGAAGCGATTCCAGCCAATTCGCGCGACTGGAACGTCAGCGTTGCGAGTCCCGCGAAGTTGGCTGAGATATTGCGCCGTGACTACGAACTCGCGCTGCTGTTTCGAACGCTCGCCACGCTACGCACCGATATCAAGCTGTTCGACGACGTGGAAGCACTGCGCTGGAACGGTCGACCCTAATCGGCTTTGCCCGTCGCGAGATAGGTCACGACGTCCCACGCGTTATGGATGCCGACAAAAATCAGTAGCGTCACCGCGGCGGCGGGCGCATAGAGCGCCCGCGCAGCGTCTGCGTGCATCGCTATCCCGCCGGCCGCGATCGCCGCGTACGCGAGGAGCGGCAGGAGGACGTTCCACGTCCAATCCTCTGCATCGGGGCGATAGGTATCCAAGCGCGATGTTCTCAGCGCAACGCGCGCGACGTGAAGCATGCCGCCGGCTCCAATGAGCCCTAAGCTGATCGCGACCGGAGCGAGCGATCGAAATGGCGCTGACATCAGTGCCGCGACGAGGAGCGCACAGGAAAAGTGGACGACCGTCGGCGTGCTGAACGCCGAAACGCCGGCTTCCGACGTACCGCGCTTATTGCCCGTGACTAGCTTGATCACGACGAACATCAAGCCGGTGAGCGCGGCGGACGCAGAGCCGATCATGACATAAAAGCCGTTCCATGCGCTGAGCAGCTCGCCGGCATCGCGCATGCTATGGTGCGATCTTTGAGGACACGCCGGCGGTTTCGAGCGCGCCGGCAACCTCGCGCGCGGCTCGCGTTCCGGTCTCAAATGCGCCGCTGACCGTGCCGCCTTGACCGTCGGTCGCCGTCGCTTCTCCGGCAAAGAACAATGTATCGCCGATGGGAACTCCGAGCGCGGCGCGCGCGGCGCCGGCTCCGGCAACGACGTAGCTGTAGGCCCCGCAGGCAAACGGATCGGCCGTCCAATCGTGGGTAACGCCGCCTTCATATTCTCGGCGCGCGAGATCGCGTTCGCCGAACATGGCGCCGAACTCATCGCACGCGCGCGCGATCCGGTCTTGGGCTGACGTACTGCGCATCGCCGTTGCGCGCGGTCCGCCGGCCCACGCCACGACGGTCCGGCCGCGCAACGGGGCCTGCGTCCAGAAGGCGTTGAATGCGCTGCCTTCGCAGCGGAAAAATGCCGCGTCGCGGTAACGGCCGGCGGCGAGCTCTTCCCAGAACGGCTCGCGAAACGCTAACGTAACCCGGACGGCATGACCCATCTCGAGGCCGGCGAGCGCGGCGAGCTTCTCTGCGGGCAGCGGCGGCGCGAACGAAAACGGCGTCGCGTCGCCGCGTTGACGCAACACGCCGACCGGAATCGTAATGACGGCGCACTTGGCGCGGAGTGTGGATGCGGCGCCGTTCGCAGCCCGCGCGACGATCGTTACCTCGCCGGGCGCCCACCCGATGTGCTCGACCGCCGTGCTGAGGCGAAGGTCGACGCCGGCCCGCGCGCATTGCGTCGCCAGATGCTCGAAGAGCGGCGCGTAGCCGCCGGCCGGCCGCGAACTCGTCGAATCGACGCCGCTCCGCAGTTCGTCGGCGATCGAACGGGCGCTCGCGATCGCAGGGTCGGCGGCCTCGAAGCCTTCGACGAACGTACGGGCGCGCTGCGCCTCTACGCGCAGGTGTGGATCGTGCTCAAAACGGCGTAAGAACGCTTCGACGCTTTCATCGCCGGCGAGCGATTCCACGCGCTCGAAGATGGAGACGGATCGGAAGTCGTCGTCGGTAGGCTGGAGACCGCCGGCGATGGTGCAAGTCCACGACGCGTCACCGGTCTCGACTTTAGCCAAGCCCGCTTCACGCAGTAACGCCGATGTTTCGGGCGCCGCTCCGTGGATGAATTCTGCGCCCAACTCGGCCGGCACGCTGACCGTGCCGACGGATTGCCACATCACGCGTCCGCCGATGTGGTCGCGGCTTTCGAGCGCGATGACGCGGACGGATCGCGTGGCGAGTTGGAGCGCAGCAGCCAGCCCCGCAGCTCCCGCGCCGACAACGATGACATCCGCGTCCCAGCCGCTCATTTGGGTTGGTAGATGATGTCCTGCGCCCGGAACGAGCTGTCGATGAGTTTGTATCGAACGGCGCCGTCGATAGTCGGCTGAAGTTGGGCCGGGGTTAGCGTCGTTGCGTACACAGCGCGCACCGTCTGCTTCACGAGGTCAAGGTCGAGCTTCGAATACTTCGCGAGGATCTCGGCAGATTTATCCGTGTTCTTATTGGCCCAGAGAGCCGTCTCCCGAATGGCGGCCGCAAAACGGCTCACCACATCCGGATGCGCTTGCGCCCACGCCGAAGCGGCGAAAAATGCGGTGATGAGGTAGTTCTCACCGAGGACCGCGTAGGTGTTCGCAAAAACGCGCGTCGTCGTTCTCGACTGGGTGATGAACGGCTCGACCCCGGTCGCTGCGTCGGCGCGCCCTTGCGCGAGCGCAGCTTCCGACTGCTGAAAGGGCAGTTCTATAAAGTGCACGGTCGTTGAGTCGCCGCCGTTTTTGTCGATCCAGGCGGATGCCATCAGCTCGCCGATTCCGCGCAGCGGATTGATCGACACCACTTTACCGTTGAGGTCGCGCGCGGTCTTCAGCGGAGACGTCTTCGCCACCATCAGCACGTTCGAGGGCGCGCTGTCGACGTTGATCGCCGCCGGTGCGACGATCGTCAGCGGAATGCCCTTCTTGAACGCAGCCTCAATCGTCAGCACGTTTCCGATCCCGATATCGATGGCGCCCGAGACAACGCCCGCTGCAATTGCGGCCCCGTTGGAAAGCGGCGTCAGGGTAACGTCGAGTCCCGCCCGGTCGAAAAATCCCATGTCATAGGCGAAGAGTACCTCGGCGGTCGGATCGACGATTGGAAAGGCGATGTTGATCTTGCTCTTGGCCTGCGCGCGCAGGGTCCCCGGCGTCGCGGCAGCGGTAAGCGCAAGGGTCGTCATAATCATCCTGGAGCGTTTCACGGAGGCTCGCTTTCTCGGACATGCCGGCTTATGCGGTAGTTTGGTACCAGGCCGCCGGGCCGCCCTGCATGGCGTCCCGTGCGCTCGGCAGCGAGAGGGTCGTTCACCGCCGGAATGCTCCCGGAACGCCCACCGCTTAGCATGCGGGGGTGGCACGGCATAAAGACGCGTTCCTAGTCAATCTGTGGTTTGAATCGCGCGGTCAAGGCCAGGCGCAGTCGACCGAGTGGCGCGGCAGCGTCGAACACCTGATGACCCAGCAGCGACGCTACTTCACGGACATCGTCGACCTGGTCACGTTCCTCACGTCGTACACCGCAAAACCGAGCCTAGAGGACGATTCACGTGGCTAAAGCGTCCCGAACCACGCCGGAACGGTCGGCCGATGAATTTTTCCGCCGCTCGAATCAGCTGCTCGAAGCGGGCCGATACGCGGAGGCGGCGGCCGCAGCCGAACGCGCCGTGGCGCTCGACCCGCAGCACGGAGCCGCTGCTTACAGCCGCGCCTTGGCGACACTGAACGTAGGCAACGAGACCGAGGCCGAACGCCTTTTCGGCCTCGTTCCCACGAGCGACCGGAAGATCTTCGGTTCCGCGATGGCTGCCCGGGCCCACCTGCTCGAAGAGCGCGGCGACGTCGAAGAACTGGTAGCGACGTTGACGCGCTGGATCGAGGTGTACACCGGCGGCGCGCTTCCGTTCACAGCTCGGATCTACTCGAAGCGCAACGGCACGGCGCGGCCCGACAGATAGGCCACGGTTTGCTGATGCCAGGGGAGTTGTAAATACGTCTCCGCCAAATCGGCCGGCATTCGAAGCGCATCGTCGACGGCGGCAGCTGCGGCATCGCGCGCGTACGCTTGCGCCGCCGGCTCGTCGCCGATCAACGCGTACGCCGCGGCGAGGTTCCACGCGATCTCGCTGTACGACTGTAAGCGCTTCTCTTTGCACCGCGCGGCGGCGCGCTCGGCGCGTTCGCAAGCCCCTGACGCATCGCCGAGCGATGCGAGAAGCCGGGCTCCGAGGGCCAGCGCCTCGATCTCGAGATCGGGCTGCCCCATCGTTGCGTATGTCTCGAGCGCCGAGCGTACGTAGCCGGCCGCCGCGTCGGGACGGCCGTGCGACGCCAGCAATTTCGCAAGCTCGAACTCGCTGCGCGCTCGATAAAGGGCCGTGCCGAGTTCTTCGGCACGCCGATGCGCATCGATCAGATAGCGCTCCGCGTCGGCGGTCCGTTCGGTACGTTCGGCGAGCGCACCGCGGATGAATTGGCAACGCAGCGCCAGCCACGGCGTCGCCTCCTCTTCCACGCCGACCTCGTCGAGCAATTGCTGCGGCCGTTCGTAATCGCCGCACCAGATGCGTACGCCGGCGATGTTGAGCAAGGTGTCGCGTACGCCCGGCGCATCGCCGACATCGCGGTACGCCGCTAGCGCCCGTTCGTGCCCGTCGAGTGCTTCCTCATAGAGGCGCAGCTTGCCGGCGATGACGGCGACGTTGTGGCGCGCGCGCGCTTCGCCATAGCGATCGCCGATGCGCAGCGCGAGCGCGAGGGAACGGCGCGCGTCTTCGAGCGCTGCTTCGCGCCGCGTCTCGCCGAGTGCGGCCGAGGCGATCAAGTGAAACTCGCAGCGTAAGACATCGTCGTCGCTCGCAGCCACGATCGGGCGCAATACTTCGACCTCGGCCTCGCCTTGCGTGAAGGAGCCGATTCGCGTGAGACACGTGATCCCGACGAAGCGCGCCTTGAGCGCCGCGCGCGGATCGCCCGCCAGCTCGAAGGCTTCTGCGGCTCGCAACGCCGCCTCTCGCGCGAACGCGTACTCGCCTTCGAGATACGCGTGCCGGGCGGCGGCAGCGGCATGCGTGCGCGCCGCCAAGTCCGAGGTACCGGCGAACGCCGCAAGACGCTGCAACGCTTCCCTGCGGCCTGCTGCATCGGTCGCGTGTGCCTCGAAGAGCCGCCCGAGCGCGACCGCCGTTTCCTCTTCGCCGGCGGCGAGCGTCACGAGGAGTTCCGCATCAGCGCGGCGTTGCTCCGTCGCGCCGATGCGCGCCAGGCTTTGTTCGCGCAGATCGACGAGGTCGTAGCGTAACGCGCGCTGCGCGGGTTCGTTCTCGTCGCACAGGGCGAGTGCGGCCGCTGCGGCCTCGCGCGCGTCTTCGTTGGCGAATACGTGCAATGCGTAACGGGCGGCGTTGCGGAGATGTTCCGCCGCCCGTACGGGTTCGCCGGCTGCTGCAAAGTGGCGCGCGATCTGGCGCGCGCGCGGGCCGCTCTCGGGGTCCTGCGCACGAATGGCGCGCGCGATCAAACCGTGCGTTCGGGTAAGGTCGGATTCGGAGATGCGCGCCATTGCGGCGACGCGAACGAGATCGTGCGTAAATTCAAAGGCGAGGTCCGGCGAGTGCGGCGCCGCGCGCACGAAGCCGCATTCGATCGACTCACCGAGCGCGTCGAGGATCTGATCGTCACGCCAGGCCGTAGCGGCAACGAGCGTACCCAAGTCGAATCGCTCGCCGAGCAGGGCGCCGAAAATCAAGGCCGTCTCGGCCGAAGAAGAGAGCCGCTCGAAACGCTCTGCGACGAGCGTCGTCATCGACGATGCCGTCGATGTGCGGCCTGCGGCGAGGTCGCGCACGGCTTCCGCCAGTAACAGCGGAACGCCGTCGACCCACGAAATGACGCGCTGCAGGGCGACTTCATCAACGGTCTCGGGCAGCGCGGCGCGCGCAGCACGCGTCGCATCGTCGATGCCGAGCCGGTCCAGCGCGATCTCCGTCGCCGGACCGTGGCGCAGAAGTTCGCGGCGCACCGGCCGAAGCGGATGGGCACGCGCCAGTTCGTCGCTGCGCGCGGTGGCGACGATCAGCACCGGGGTGCGCTCGAGGCGGCGCGCGACAAAATCGAGCAGCTCGATCGTCGATGCGCCGGCCCAGTGCAGGTCTTCGAGAACGAGTACGACCGGGCGCGCTCGCGACAATTCGCTCAGGCGATGGCGCACCGAATCGAAGAACCGTAGACGCGCCGCTCGGTCGTCGGTGAGTACCGTGCCGGCCTGCTGTTCCAAGAGGGACGGCGTTCCGTGCAACGCTTCGATGAACGCTTCGTACGGCTGCTGCTCGCCGCCGGCCGAGGTGTAACCGCGCGCGATGAAGCCGCCTTCGCGTTCGGCGAGACGAACGAGTTCGGTGGTGAATCGGCTCTTGCCGACGCCGGCCTCGCCGGAAACGAACAGCAGGCCGGCCCGGCCGTCGGCCGCGGTTTGCCAAGCTGCGTGGGCTCGTTTCATTGCGGCATCGCGACCGACGAACGGCAGTCCCGGTTCGGCGGCAGCCGGCTCGGCACGCACCGATCGCGGCGGTTCGCTTGTCGGAAGCCGCGCGCTGCGCAGCACCGTGTCCCGCAGCGCAAACGTCTCGGGCATGGGCTCCGTCTGCATTTCGCTGCGCAGCAGCGCGGCGAAGCGTTCGAATGCCGAGAGCGCACCGGCCCGGTCGCCGCCCTCATAGCGGACGGCCATCAATTGCCGGACGATGTCCTCGCGCCACGGATCGTCGTCGAGCAAACGCCGTGCCGTTGCCGTCGCCGCGTCGTAATTGCGGCGGGAGCGATCGAGGGCGATCGTGCGGCTCAAAGCGTTGTGGAACGCGTCGCGCAAGCGCTCCCGATCGGGGGTCGTCCATTCGTCGTAGATCGTCGGCAGCAACCCTCCGGCATATTCGGCGATCGCGTCCGCATCGCGCCCTTCCCCGACGGCCTGCTCGAAGGCGAGCACATCGACGTGGGCCGGCGCGTCCAATTTCCAGGCGATGCGCTCGGTATCAGCGTCGATGAAGCGCCTGCCGTCGGGAAGCGTCTGCAGCAGGTAGGAGAGATTGCGCCGGAGCGCGCCGCGCGCCGTCTCTTCGTCGTCGTCGGGAAAGAGGGCGAAGGCGATGGTGTCGCGGGTGGGAGCGCGCCGGCGGTTCAAGATCAGGTACGCCAAGACGTTGAGCGTCTTGCGCGGCAGCAAGTATTCGTGCGTTCCATCGTTCGAGAGGACGCGCGGCTGGCCGAAGAGAGCGATGCGGATGGCCGCTGCGTCGGTTGCCGGCTCGGCCATTATACCCGCCATCGTTTCGCTACTTCGTCCAGCAGTCGTAGAACCGCGAGACGCTCTCGCGCATGTCATCGTGGCGTACGTGACACCCGTCAGCAAGCAGGATATTTTCGCGAGCGACACCGCCGCTGGTGAAGTCGTCCCAACGATCGATATAGTGCAGCCCGTTCGCCGCGCAAAACGTCCGGTACAGTTCGTTGATGGTCCAGTGAACGACAACGCGCGTAATATAGGGAGCAAGGCAGCCCAATTCGGCGGCCCGAGCGTCATCGGGCGTCGGCGGGGGCAGCGAGTGAAGCGCAAGTGTGCGAAGGCCGATTGCTTGCAACCGCCGGAGCATCTCGAAGAGTGGTTGGAAATGATCGCTAATGAGCCCGACCAGATCATCGTATTGGAATGAGGCCTGTAACGGCGGTACCGGAACGTCGGAAAACATGCCGGTCGGCGCGCCGATGGGTTGCGCATGCGCGGGTATGCGGCTGAGAATATGCCGCGCATCCACTTCCCCAATCGAAAACATCAGCGGAAGAGATACATCTGCCGACGCGAACGTCGTTCCGTCGGCGTAACCGATGAGCGCCGGGTCGATCGCGGAGCTTCCGGTACCGGTTTCCACGCCGATTATCCGCATGCTTACGAGTTCTACGACGATCGGCGGCTGCACGCGGCCCCGCTCGTCGATAGCATTCATGGCAGATAGACCTTGCACGTAGTGTACGGCACTCGCGGCAACGGCGCGGCCGTCACGCTCGACGACGACCGATCGCAGGCCGTCGGCGTGACTATCGCCGATGATCAATAGCTCCGGAACGCGTCGCGCATTCACGTGTTGCTTTTCCGCTGCTCTGCGATGTAGTTGAGAAAGAATTCATCATCACACGGGTCCGCGACGGTCGCGGCGTGGGGCGTTTCGTTGAGGGTCGCGATCGGAACCCCTTCATCGGCTGCATACGCGCGAAAAAATGAAGCCATGACGCGGTCGACGGCTTCTTGTTTGACGGTTCTCCCGTCGGGTTCGAACGAGTCCGCGAGATTGCCGAGCATCGTGACGATCTCGTACGATGCGAAATAGTCGACGTTCGCGTGGGTGGCGCGGATGCGTTCCGCAGCGATGCGCAACACGGACTTCGAATAAACGGTGCTTTGCAGAACGTGCCGAGGTTCCATCGTGGCGGCGAGCGGTACCGGGGATACCGTGAGGATGACGCGCAGCTTCGGATTGAGCTCGTGCGCGATGGCCAGGAATTCTTCCAGCGCTGCCACGGTCTGTTCCACGCTGAGATTTTCGAAGTAGTACCGGTCCTCGTCGAACGTTCCGAACTGCGTTCCAGGGCAGACCGGAAACGCGGCGCCGTCGAGACGCGAGCGCCACGTTTCGGTGAGGCCGAGCGTGAAAATGAAAACGTCGGTTTCGGAAAACAGCCGGCGTACGGCCGCGAGGTGCGTTGCGCGATCGGCTTCGAGTGCCGCGAGCGTGGGAAAGCCGTTCGGTTCGATGCGCGGCCGGAAGGGGTCGCGGTAAACGCCCGCTCCATGCCAGGCCGGCTCCTCCGGAGAAAAACGGCCAACGCAGCGCTGGGCGAGCTGCAAGAGGTGCAGTGCGGTGTAGAGGTCGCTGTAGCGCGCCGAATAGTGACCGTAATGACGCGCTGCGCGCGCCTCTCGCGATTCCCACATCGGCCCGGGTTCGGTCACATGATATGCATACGAAGCGCTGCGCAGCCGCGAGGCAATCTCGGCGGCAAAGCAGCTGCCGGCCGACGCGATCCGAGTTCGCCGATCGATCGAGAAGCGTGCGCCATGCTGCGGGTCGACGTCGGCACGCGAACCGCCGACGCTGCGTCGCCAAATTTGATAGGCGGGAAGATCTGCATAGGGAGTCCGCACGCGGCGGCGCGCGTTGTCCGCCGGCGGCTTCTCATCCCCAGTCTCGAGGCCCATACGCGAGTGCTTCGTTTCCCGCTCGCGCGTGCCCCTGGCTTGTCGAGGATTCCCTTACGCTGAGCGCCGGATGAAAAAGGCGGCCTGATCGCCTTTCAGCGCGCGATTCAAAGCGCGCGCTCGCGCTCCATAGCGAAGCTCGCCGGTGATTTCTTGGGTGAGCGTTGCCAGCTTGGAACGCCACACATCATCGAGCGTGCGGCCCGTCCGATAGCATTCGCTCGCCCAGAATTGAAATGGCCCCGAATCATAGACGACGCGTTCGACCGACGCCCCGAAGTCTTCCGCCATCCGCCGCAGCCCCATCTCGCTCGGAACGAATGTATGGCGTGGAGCATCAAGCTGAACCCAGTCGACGCCGTAGCGGCGCCACGCATCGTTAACGACGGGAATGCGTATCAGAAGAAGGCTTTCGGGCGCACGCAGAAGCGAGATCGCCACTTCCAGGTTCTTTCTCGGATCGACGACGTGCTCGAGGGAGTGATTGAACATGATGAGATCGCGCGGACCGGGAGTAGCTTCAATCGTTTGCTTCAGAATTCGGACGTTCGATCGGGCCATATCGTGATCGATGAACGGATCGACCCCGAGGACGTTCTTGTAACCGTGACGACTGAGGGCAAGCAAGAGTCTACCCGAGCCGGCCCCGACGTCGAGAATTGAGGCGTCGAGCGAAAGCGGGGGCTGTACGCCGCCGACGAGTCGAGACCACGCGCCGTACAGCCGGAGCCTCCGCAGCTCGGCCGTCAGTTGCTGCAAAAGTCCGGCGCGATGGCCGGGAAACCCGTGATACTGCTCGGGATAATAGGAGCGCAACGCGGGAACGTTCCGCAGGTAGAGGGAGCCGCATCCCGCGCATTCAGCGTAGCTGAACTGGCCCGGCATTCCATACATCCGCTCGCGAGCGACGAACGTCGCGTTCTGACGCGCATCGTTACAGACCGGGCACGACACGCGATCGATCGCGGTATCGGTGGAGCTCGTCAATCCGTAAGAGCTGTTCCATATGCCGAGCGTCTCGCCTTTGCCAGCTTCAAGGACCGGTTTGCCGGCTATGTGAACGACCGTTGCGTATGGTTAATCGCGACAGCGCCTTCGTCGGCACGATTCCAGCCACATACCACACGTATCTCGGCCCGATGCTCTTTCACGGTTTCGCCGACGACCTCGCGGCTCGGTTGCCGGCCATGCCGGAAATCCGCGTCCTCGAAATCGCTTGCGGTACCGGGATTCTGACCGAACGGCTTCTCGGACGATTGGGCGCAAACGGTACGCTGGTCGCGACCGACCTGAACGAAGCGATGTTCCAACTCGCGCAGCAGCGCATCGGGCCCCAGCCGGGCTTGGAGTGGCGCCAAGCCGACGGCGGCAAGTTGCCGTTTGCGGATGCTTCCTTCGATGCGATCGTGTGCCAGTTTGGTCTGATGTTTTTTCCGGATAAAGCCGCCGGCGTGCGCGAGGCGTTCCGCGTGCTGAAGCCGGGCGGATCCTACCTGTTTAACGTCTGGGATACGATCGGCGCGAATCCTGGTCCGGGGATCGCTGCCGAGACGATCGCACCCTATTTCGGCGATCTTCCGTTGCCGTTCTTAGGGACACCATTCAGCCTTCACGAGCCCGAGCCGATCCGAGACTGGCTGACTGCTGCGGGTTTCGCGAATATCGAGTGGCGCACGCTATCGAAGATCGGCACGAGCCCGTCGGCGAAGCACGCCGCAACCGGGCAGGTTCTAGGAAGTCCATTGCACACCGAAATCATGAGCCGCTTTCCGGAATTGCTTGACGAAATAGTGGCCGCGGTGGCGCGAAACTACACGGCGCGCCTGGGCGGCGACCCCGTGCAATTTCCGTTACGCGCGCACGTCTTTTCTGCCACTCGTCCGTAGTCAACGTGCGCTTCAAGGCCTTTACGAGGGTCAAGCGGCGCCGCCCATGAAACCGGCTGCGCATGGCTGCGTTGATGCTGACCAACCGCTCGGGAAATCGCGTATCGCTCGACCCGCTGGGGGCTTCGATGAGCGCTATCTTCGTTCCGGATCGCGCCGGCCGCAGCGCGTCCGTATGCGTCGACGCGGGTGGCAGCGCGGGCAAAACGATCGGCCGGTACGCGAACCGCATCGCCCGCGGATCGTTCACCCTCGACGGCACGATCTTCACTCTCGCCGCGAACGAAGGACGGAATACGCTGCACGGCGGCCCGGACGGGTTTTCGAAGCGTCAGTGGGAGGTTGGCGGCCAATCCGACGCGAGTGTGACGTTCGTCATACGCAGTCCCGATGGCGATCAGGGCTTCCCGGGCACGCTGGAATGCCGGGTGCGCTACGCGTGGTCGGACGACGACGCGTTACGGCTCGATTACACCGCGACGACCGACAAGCCGACCGTCGTCAACCTTACTAATCACGTCTATTTTAACTTGAGCGGCGATTCCAGCCAATCGATCTCCGAGCATCGTCTGCAACTCGCCGCCTCGGCATACACACCGGTCGACGGTGAGTCGATCCCAACCGGGGAGATCGCTCGGGTTAACCCGGCACGGGATTTTCGCACGGCACGCACCGTCGGAACGGCGACCTATGATTGTAACTTCGTACTCGACGAGTGGGACGGCTCATTGCGTTACGCCGGGACGCTGTGCGATCCGGAGTCCGGGAGAACGCTCGTCGTCGAAACGACGCAACCCGGACTGCAGCTTTTCACCGGCAAGCCCGGCGCGATAGCGCTGGAGACGCAACACTTCGCCGATGCGCCGAATCGCGCGAATTTTCCGAGCACGGTGCTGCGGCCAGGCGAAACGTTCACGTCGAGCACGATCTATCGCTTCGGCGTTCTCTAATACTAGGATAGGCATCCCGGCAGGGCAAGTCGGGGCGGGTTGAACAACACTCTGCTGAAGTTCGCGATCCCCGGAGGACGTCAGGCATGTATCAGATCGAACCGTTAGTTCCGCTCATTGGCCCGCTGGTCGTCGGACCGCTCGGCGTTTCCCATTTGCCGCGCATGTGGCTCAAGGGAATTTTGTCCGACGCGCATGTGCTGCCTGACACGTACTTCGACGACTACAAGGGGTTCAACAAGAGAGTCGTCGACGGACTGGGGCTTGATCCGGAACCGTGGTTCGCGTTTCTCAAAACACTGCCGACCTATTTGCAGGCCGAGCAGTATGTGAAAGATCATGCGGCCAAGCTCGACGCAGCCTCCATCGCGGCGGTCAATGCCGAGGTTGCGTCGCTGCCGCGCCCGGAAGAGAATGCCGCGAAGGTGCGGGCGGCCGTCGGACTCGACGACGCGAGCGTGAACAACAGTGCAATGCTGATCAATCTCGATGATTGGTATGCGATTCACAAAGAACTGACCGCGCACAAGAACGACGGACTTGCGCCGCTCGTGCCGATGGTGAGTTCCGCGCAAACCGGTCTGCTCGGCGTGCCGCATCTTCCGCGGTTATGGATGAAGGCGCTCTCGCGGGCGACGGGAGCTTTGCCGAAGGATTGGAAGAGCGGCCTCGAGTGCGGTTTCGACAATCAACTCGCGAAACTCACCGGTTTAGACTTGGCCGCAGCGATCGCCTACATCAACGCGGAGTTACCGGATTATTTGACGTTCGAGCGTTGGTTCGAACGGCAAGTGGGCCCGGTATCCGATGCCAAGAAAGCGGAGTGGTCGGAAAAGATCGCCGCGATGCAACAGCCGGAAGACCGCGCGCAGCCCAACCTTGCCGAAGCGGGAGCCGCTGATCTCCAGACGCGCAGCACGATCCTAATCAACGATCTCGTCGACTGGAAATACATGCACGACGACATTGCCGGCCGGAAGCTAGCGCGCGCGTAGCGGACCGTCAGGCCCGTAGCAGCGTGCCCGCGTCGATCGCCGGGATCAGCTTTTCGGTAAATCCGATGTTGAGCATCGGCTGGAGCGTGGCCGGCGTGGTCGCCGTCGCGTAGTCCACTCGGACCATACCGCGCAGCAGATCGGGATTGATCGAAGCGGTTCGCGCCAAGATCGCCAACGTCTGCGCTTGGTGTGCGTTCGCCCAGCGTGCCGTGTCGTAGATCGCCGAAACGATGCGGTCCTTGCGGGCGCGATTTTGCTCGAGCCAACTGCGCGTCGAAAACCAGCAGCTCACGAGATAGCCGTCCCCGATGCAGTCGAGTGGATGTCCGATGACGCGCATCTCATTTGCCCCGTTCTTGTCGAACGTGACGAACGGTTCACCGATGAAGGCGGCATCGAATGTCTTCCGCGTGAGCGCCGCCGCCATCGCGGGTTGCTGAAATTCGACGAAATTCACTTTGGCCGGATCGGCACCGTTTTGGCGCAGCCAGCCGCGCGTCGATGCGAGCGCTAGCCCCGCAATCGAGACCATCGCGATCGTGCGGCCTTCTAAGTCGCGCGCGGTGCGAAACGGGGAATCCTTGGCGACGGTGATCACTTGCCACGGCTGGCTCGAGCGATATAGGCCGCTGCCGGCGATGAGTTGCAGCGGGACCCCTTTGGTTATGGCGCTTGCGGCGGAGATCAGATCGATCACACCGAGATCGACCGAACCGCCGGCGAGCGCCGCAGCGACCTCCGGGCCGTTGTTGACAGACGTGACGGCCGTGTCGAATCCGGCCTTCGCGAACGCACCCGCATCGGTTGCAAAATACGGCGCGCCGTAGAGCTGCACCAGAACCGTTCCGACCCGCAGTGGGGCGCTGCTTTGCGCTCGCGCCTGATGGGGCAAGGTGGCCATCGCCGAGCCTGCAGCTGCACCTGCCAGAAACCGGGACCGGAGCATCGTCATAAGCCCTCTCTATAGACGGGCCGGAGAAAAGCGGCGCCGTTGGCCAAGGGCATTTAGCGAAACGATTCTTTCTCCCGTTATATCCGGCTATGCCCGCCGTGGCCAGCGGGGCTCTCCGAACCGCGCCGTGACATAGCCGAAGCACGCGAAAACAATCTCGTCGATGAAGGCTTCGCGCTCGGCGGCGCGATCGGTCGTAGCCAGCATCACGGCAGCGCCGCGCGCCATCGACGACGCGATAAACGTTGTGCGCGCGAGATCTTCGTATGCTGCGTCAGGAAAATATCGCGCGAGGAGCGGAACGAACTGAGAGACCTCGTCCTGCACGGCGCGCACCGACGGCGCACGCCGCGGGTCGGCGTCGAGAAACGCTTTGACGCCCTCGTAGCGCGAGAAGAGATCGAACATCCCCGTAACGCCCACGCGGAAGTACTCGAGCAACGTCGCCGAGGCGACGCGCACGACGAATTCCGCCTTCTGGTCGCGCCAGGTTCGGAGGTACTGTTCCGCGACCGCATCGATGATCGCATCGCGACTCGGAAAATACTGATAGAGCGAGCCGATCGTGAGACCGGATTCCTTGGCGATCGCGTTCATGCTGGTGCCGTCGAATCCGTGCGAGGCAAACAACGCCGCGGCGCAGGCAACGATCGACTCGACCCGGCGTGCGCCGCGTTCCTGACGCTTACGCGGAATGAGCGCCCTCGGCAGCGTGCTTGACATTACGATAATTCTATCGTAATTTCGATCCGTCCGGAACCCCGGTAACCGAGATGCTTGCCTTGTTGGGCAAAGTCAGGTTCATCATGCCGCGTTCTCTCTCGCTCGCGCTCATCGCCGCGCTTTCGCTTTTGCCGCTTTCGAGCGCCGCTGCGGATCGAGCTCCGTACGTGATCCCCGCCGTTCTCTCGCAAACGGGAGCAGCCGCGTTTCTCGGCACCAATGAGACGAAGGCGCTCATGTTGATCGAGGAAATCGTCAACGGGCAAGGCGGCCTTCACGGGCAGCCGATCAAGTTCGACGTCGCCGACGACCAATCGAACCCGCTCGTGTCCGCGCAGTTGGTCACGAAGATCGCCGCGGGCAAGCCGCCGTTGATCGTTGGTCCCGGCTTCGTTGCGACGTGTTTGTCGAGCATGGGGTTCCTCGCGCAGAACGGGCCCGTTTCGTATTGCTTCGCGCCGGGAATTCGACCGCCGGCCAACAGTTACGTTTTTTCATCCGGCCCTGACGGCGACCAAACGACGGTGATGATGGTGCGCTGGTTACGGCTCAAGGGATGGAAGCGCGTGGCCGTCATTACGACGACCGATGCCAGCGGGCAAGCTTTCGATCACGGCGTGCAATTCGCGATGGTACAACCGGAAAACAAAGACGTAACGCTGGTGGCGGCCGAGCACATGAACCCCGGCGACCTTTCCGCTACCGCGCAGATGGTGCGCATCAAGACCGCGCAACCGGATGCCGTGCTCGTCTTGGGGACCGGCACTCCGTGGGGCACGATGATGCGAGGCGCCGCCGACGTTGGGCTCAGCGTGCCGATCATCGGCGGCAACGGTAACGCGACGATCTCGCAACTCGACCAGTACACGAAATTTTTGCCGAAAGACTTGTATTTTGCCGGACCGCCGGCCGTTGCGGAAGGGTCGATCGGCAAAGGTCCGATTCGCGATGCGCAAACCGTGTTTTTTGCTTCGCTCAAGAAAGCCGGCCTCAAGCCGGACCTCACGTACACGCAAGCCTGGGATCCGACGATGCTGCTGATCGATGCGTTGCGCCATCTCGGCACGAACGCGAGCGCGCAGCAAGTCCGCGACTGGATCCTCTCGCAACAAAGCTGGGCCGGGATTTCCGGCATCTACGATTTTAAAGACGGCAGCCAGCGCGGCGTCGGCCAACGCGCCCTCATCATGCTGCGCTGGGACAAAGACAAAGAAAGCTTCACGGGCGTCAGCCGGCCCGCCGGCTATCTGAAGTAGGCCGGACGATGCAGCTTCCAACGACCCAGCGAACGGAGGTTGTGATCATCGGCGCGGGGCTCGGCGGACTTGCAGCGGGTCACGAACTGCGCGAGCGCGGTATCGATGACTTCGTCATCTTGGATCGAGGGAATCGCGTCGGCGGCGTTTGGCGCGAGAACCACTATCCGAACCTCGCGTGCGACACGCCGATCGAACTCTACGCCTTCAGTTTTTTCCAGGGCACGAACTGGTCGCAAAATTTTGCCGCGGGTGGCGAGATCCTCGCCTACCTCGAGGAGATCGCGCAGCGTTACGATCTCGAGCGGAGGATCGTTCTCGAGACGGACGTCGCCTCGGCGCAGTGGGACGAGGACGAGCAGCGTTGGACGGTTCGCTCCGCCGACGGCCGCGCGTGGACGTCGCGGTTCGTTATCTGGGCCGGCGGACTTTTGAGTCAGCCACGCTTTCCGGTGTTGCCGGGAGCGGACGCGTTCGCGGGGCCGGTCGTGCACACCGCGCGCTGGCGAGACGACCTGGACCTGCGCGGCAAGAACGTCGCCGTTGTGGGCGGCGGCGCGTCCTCGATTCAGGTGCTCCCGTATGCCGCGGAACACGCGAAGCACGTCTACGCATTCATCCGCACGCCGTCGCACGTCTTCCCGCGACCGGAACGCACGTTTGGCGAGGAAGACCGGCGCCGCTTCGTGTCGGATTCGAGCGCACAGCTGGCCATTCGCGCCAAGCTTTCCGACGAAATGGAAGACATCGCACGCGCGCGCTTTCCGATGAACGAATCGTTTATCGAATCGATCGAAACGAAGTGGCGCGCATTCATCGAATCGGCCGTTACCGACCCGCAAGTCCGCCAGATCTTAACGCCGCAGTACCGGTTCAGCTGCCGCCGCCCGCTCGTGAGCAACGCGTACTATCCGGCGTTCAATCAGTCCAACGTTACCGCAATCGGGTCCGGCTTAGCGGCGCTGACCCGGGACGCGGCGGTTGCGGAGGACGGTCGCACGTTCGAAGTGGACGTCGTGATTTTGGCCACGGGTTACGATGCGGCCGGCATGCTCGGGCGGTTTCACGTCAGCGGCCGCGATGGGCACGATCTCGCCCAAGCGTGGAAGGCCTACCCCGAAGCGTATCTCGGAACGCTCGTCAAAGGCTTCCCGAATCTCTTTCTCGTGAATGGGCCCAATCTCGGTGCACCGGCCGTTACCGAGATCGTCGAAGCGCAGACAAAATACATCGCGGCGTGCATCGAGTATGTCGACGCGCACGACGTGGGCAGCATCGAAGTCAAGCCGCACGTCCACGATGACTTCAACCGCGACTTGCAAGCGCGCTTTGCGGAAAGCGTGTTGCTGCGCGGCGGCTGCACGAGTTGGTACCGGGCCGACGGCGGCACGGGTGCGGTGTTCAGTCATTGGCCCGCAACGATCGGCTTGTTCAAAGATTCCGTCGCATCTCCGGACATCGAGGAGTTCGTCATAACGCCGCGCACCGTCGCGACGTAGCGTTCGCGTTAGCGTACCAAAATCGGCAATGCGGCATTCACCGTTTTTCCGCTTTGCGTCGTTTGGGCATCGCATCACCGTTAGGTGAGAGTTACGAGGAGATCTCCGACTTTATCGATTGAAGTGCGGACGCGGTCGCCGGGTTTGAGCCACACTTGTTTGTCCGGCGGATAACCGAGGATGACGCCGCTCGGCGTGCCGGTGAAGATGATATCGCCCGGCTCGAGCGTGATGTACTTCGATGTATAGCTGATGATCGTCGCGATGGGGAAAATCATCTGTGCGGTGTTCATGTCCTGGCGCGGGGTGGTCTCATCGTTCACCCACGTTTTGACTTGAAGCGTTTGCGGATCGGGGATCTGATCGGCGGTGACGAGCCACGGCCCGATCGGGGCGAAATGATCCGGCGTCTTGCCGGTCATCCATTGGGTGACGCGGTTCTGCACGTCGCGCGCCGTAAAGTCGTTGCCCGCGGCGTAGCCGAAGGTATACGAGAGTGCCGAGGCTTCGGAAACGTCTTTGGCACGTTTGCCCATGACGACGACGAGTTCGGACTCGTAGTCGAATTTTTTGGCGTCTAGCGTGGATACGGGAATTGTCCCGTTGTGACGATTGAGCGCGCTGTTGAATTTGTTGAACAACTCTGGGTTGGCGGTTCTGGACGCGTTGGTTTCGGTGAGATGCGCCTGATAGTTCAATCCGACGCAGATGATTTTTCCGGGGGCGGTGACGACCGGAGCGAATTCGACCGATGACACCGCGCGGACCGCTTTGGCGGGCGGGTGAGCGACGATTCGCCGGAGCGCCGAAAGATTGCCGCGCCCGGCGATCACGTCGTCGGTTGTGCGCGGAAGCCCGGTGAGGTTGAGCGCCGCCGCGGCGGCGGCGACGTCGATGATACCGGCGGCGGTGCGTACGCCGATGTGATCGACGCCGTGGTCCCGCAGCATGGTGAGCGTGAGGCCGTTCACCGCCCGCGCGACGCCGGCGGCGTCCGCTGAAACGGCCAGCGACGGTGCGACGGCGGCAACGACTGCCGTACTTGCCAGAAATTCAGCTCGTGACGTTTTCATGAACACACCTCGAGTCTTTGAAGGGGATATTCACGCTTATGCGTCGAGCGCGGAAATCATTTTCAGACGGGCTGCGTTCCCTTTAGGGCTGCATTTGAACTTGCACGGCCTTTACGTTCCGATCAGCGCCGCCTGGAACGATCACAAGATATCGGCGCTGATCGGTCGCGTCCAGGTGATCGACTTGGCGAAAGCGACCGATCGCATTGACGATCGCAGAGCCGGCCGGGTTCGTCACAAATGCGGCTAATTTTTCCAGATCCCCCGCGCCGTCCACTTGATCCGAGAGGGCCAGAACGTAGGGTTGTTTCGGGGCGAGTCCGCTGACGGACGCCTGCAGCACTTGCAAAAGACCTTGATCGAAGAGCGAAACGCTCGTAACCGGCGCGCCGTCCGCACCCCTCTCCGCCGAGACGAGATCCAGATGCGTTGCTTGGCCCGCGATTCCCAGTGGCTGCAAGTTCTGCAAGCCGTCACCCGATGGAACGGCGTCCGGAACGTAGGCGACGGCCTGCGGCGCCTGCCCGGTCGGGATCGTTGCGATGACTTTGTTGGTGAGCGTATCGATCACGTCGAAGGCGTCGGCGTTCTCCAATCCGACGTAGAGCCGCGTTCCGTCGCCCGACGGCCAAAGCCCATGCGGCAATTTGCCGACGGCGATCTTGGCGACGTTCGCGAAATCGCTCGTGCGAAATACCAGCACCTCGTTCAGGCCGCCGACGGTAACGTACGCGAACGAGCCTTTTGCGTTGCGAACGATGTTCACGTGATTGGTAATTGGGCCGGTATCAAACGACTTGATAATGTTGAACGGCGGATGTGCGTTGAAGACTTCGACGCGTCCGATGTCCTTGAGGGTAAACCAGACCTGATCGCCGTCCGGCGTCGCTGCGATGTTCGGGCAGAAGGGGCTGTCTTGTTTGATGCGCGCTATGATCTTGTGGTTGGCAACGGATACGATGTCAGTTTCAGGGTTGAACGACGAACAAACGTATCCATACTTGCCATCGGGTGAGAAAATTTGCATGCCCGGTCCGTTTGGCACGACAATTCGCGTCTTTTCCGCGAAGGTCGCGGCGTCGATTACCGACACGTAATTTTCACCGCGCACGGTCACCCATAGCTCCTTGCCGTCGGGTGTGAAGAACGCTTCGTGAGGAGCGCGTCCAACATACGTCGTGTGCTTGACGGTGTTCGTTGCCGTATCGATGAACGTCACCGAGTTGCTGCCGATCGACACGACCGCTAGCGTCCGGTGGTCCGGCGAAAAGCCCATACCGTGCACGAGAACCTGTCCGCGATAGAGGGGGCTAAAGTTGCCCGGCGACGGGTCACCGAGCCGGATGAGCCCCAAATTCTTGTTGTCGACGGGGTCGATGACGGATATTGTGTTGGAAAACTGCTCCGCTGAGTACACGCGATCGCGATGAGTAATCGGAATGTCGCTTGCGGAAGATTCATTCGGGACTTGCCCCGCATTCGCCGGCTGCGCGCAGAGTGCAATGACTCCGATCATAGCGCCCAACTTGAGAAGATGTAACACGGTAGGCTCCTGGCCGCTTACTTGGGCGAGCTTGGTGTAGGAAAAGAGACGTTCGCGCGTAGCCGGTCGGGCGACGGCTTTGACGCCGGAAGCGTCTGCCCGAGAGCGAGGTGCATCGCGGCGATCTCTTGCTGCTGATCGATGATGATTTCTTGTGCGATGCGTTGCAGCAACGGGTTGCGGCCGAATTGCAGCTCTGCCTGCGACATGTCGATCGCGCCTTGGTGATGCGGCACCATCATGGCGACGAAATCTTCGTCGACGCGTCCCGACGGTCTCACGTCCATCGCCGCCATCATCTTGTCCATGGCGATGCGCATTTCGCTCCCAAACGTGGTCGCGGCGGCCGATGTGCCGCTCGACGCTAAGGCGATCATACCGGCGAACGTGAGTGCCGCGAGGAATGCGCGAAATACAGTCATCGTGAATATGCTACGCAGGCAGTGGCCGGGCGGATCATTTTCTAGCTCTGTTGCACATCCAACCCGATCAATGGTGCGTTCGTACGCCGCTCCGAACCGCCGGCAGGCTCCTTCGATACGCCGATTCTGTGAGCGCCGCGCACGATGTCGCCCTGCACGATCAACACTTCAACGCCGTCGCGCATCCGTCGAAGCAGCCCCGGAGAAAGTCCGTCGACCCATACCTGATAGGCGTGCCCCGGGCCGGCGGGCGACAGTCCGGCAACGATGATTGCCGTTTCCTTCTCTTGGGCCCCGACAAGAACACGCACGTGGCGCTCGCCCCGATCTGCGTGCAGGTCCGTGCTCGCGTTTGCAACCATGCGCAATACCGCCTCGGACTCAGCGGCGTTCGCGGGTTGTTGAGAGAGGCCGCCGGCATACGAAAGCCCGAGCGCCAAAACTGCAGCGGCGGCAATGGCAAGCGGACGCGCAAAGCGCACTTGCCATGAAGATAGCCGTCGTATCGGAAAAGCGCTCGGGTCCGGAATCTGCACGGACCGGAGACCGTTAACCACGTTGATATAAGATGCAACGTCAGCCGTACACGCGCTGCACCCGGAAAGGTGGCGTTCGAAGACTTTGGCCTCTTCCGCCGACAGAGCGCCTAATGCGTACGCTTCTACGTCGTCGTGTTCCGAATCCGAACTCATATGTAGCTTTCTCCGAGCGGCCCGAGGACGTTGCGCAGTTTTTGCATCGCCAACCGAATGCGGCCTTTAATCGTACCCAACGGCTGATTGAGAACTTCAGCGATTTCGGCTTGAGTGAGGCCCCCGAAATAGGCGAGGTTGATTGCCTGGCGCTGATCCTCCGGCAATCCACTCAGTGCGGCATGCAAAACGTCGCGACGTTCCATCTCGACCGCGCGTTGCTCCGCTCGCTCGGGCGAAGCCGGGTGTGGAACATCGTCGAGCGCGACCGTCGGCCGGCTACGTCGTGTATGATCAACGATTGCGTTGAGTGCGACGCTCACGAGCCATGGACGCAGCCGCAAGCCAACGACGTTGATGGTTTTGCTACGTTCCCACAGTCGGAAAAAAGCCGTCTGCGTGATGTCGTCGGCTAGGACCAGATCGTGAACGGATCGATAGATCACCGCGTGGACCGCACGCGCGTGCCGTCGATAGAGCATTTCGAATGCTGCCTCGTCGCGGCGTTGGACGCCGATCATCAGGGTGACGTCGTCGATCTCGGAGACCGCGCGCAGCATCATACAAGTAGTACGGATTCGACCGGCGGTTGGATCATTCGGCTTGTGGGGTGATCCGGGTAGTCTCCGATCGCGTATTGTCCGCATATCCCACTCGCTCCGAAGGATTTATCATGAACCTCCGCCTCGTGGCAGCCGCGGCAGCTCTCGCCGCCACCATTTCCGCCGCCGGCCCGGCCTACGCTCAAAGCGATCCGTCGTCGTTTGCTCAGGCGCACGTCGCCAATGTGGCGGCCGGGAACGCGTCCGCACTCGCCGCTGATTACCGTCCAGACGCCTTTCTTTGGTGGGTTGGCGGTCCGCTCGACGGCACGTACGGTGGCGCGACCGCAATCAACGCCGTGTGGGCAAAATTCTCCACCTCCCAAGGTCCCCTCAAGGCCGATGTAACCGACGTGAGCGTTGCGGCAAATCCAAACGGTCAAACGATCGTCGCTGATGTCGTCTACACGGGAGCGAAGGGCTCGATCAGCGTGCGCCAAGTGATGCTTCTTCGGGGCGGACATCTCCAGGACGAGGTCTGGCAAATTGCACCGAAAGGCGTAATAAACCGGTAGTACTTGCGCGGTACACGCGTAACGGCGATTACCTAGAGAGTTTCGCAACGGCCGCCTCGACCGCGGTTCCGGCGAAATACTCCGGGTTCGTGCGCGTGTGCAGCGTTACCGGGTTCGTGAAAGTCAGCGCGCGGAAATCGGCCGGCGTGATCAGCTCGGCCTCCACGAGACTCCAGGCTTCCGACAAAATTGTCGAGGCATCCATCACGTCCCAATGGCCGATATCGGAGCCGAACATCGCCTTGAGCGCTGCGCCGACCGGATTGAGCTTGCGATTGAACGCGACCGACGTCATGCGGTCGTCGGCTTCGCATCCGAAATAGAAGTTGTCGCAGAAGAGTTCACGCAGATCGCGGATCTCGTCCATCCCGCTCTGCGCGAATTCATCGAACAGTTCGGGGCGGCCGGGCCTGGAAAGCCCGCCATGCGGATGGGCGGCGATGTTCTTACCGGTGAAGTGTTTCGCGTCGCCATAGCGATCGAAAAGTTCCGCCATCAACTCGACATCGAGGAGTGCCGGGTCGAGATCGCGTTCGAGATTTTCGCGATTGCGCTTTTCCCAATGTTCGACGATATCGTTGATCAGCGTCTGCGCCCATGCCGCTCCCCCCTCGAGAAACGCGAAGTTGAGTGTCGGAAAGCGTTTGGTGACGCCGCCGAAAAATAGCGCGCGGCAGAAGTACTCCGAACCCGTGGCAAAGCCGCCGATGTGGTTGAACATGTAGTTCGAGGGCGACCGGCGGTAGCCCATGCCGCGGCCGTCGGTGTGACAGATCGGGGCGATGCCGAGTTCCACGCACCGCTTCCAGAACGGATCGTAATCGTGCGGCGCGTCGTAGGCGATCGAGCGCCAGTTCGGCGCGTAGAGGCCGAGATGGGGCGCATCGCGCGTAACCTCGGGCCACGGCGCGCGAATCTCGGTGCCGATCATCACGGCCTTGTGGCCGAGTTCGAGCACTGCGAACTCGAGTTCCCGAATTGCTTCTTCGGGCGTGTTCGTCGGCACGATCGCCACCGGGCGGATGCGATCTTTGACGTCGCGAAAAATGTCTGCGTACATCGTGTTCACCGAGCGCGCGAACGCGATGCGCAGATCCTCGTCTTGAAGGTAGAGGTCGCCGATACCGTAGGTGGTGAGCATGTGCGCGAAGTCGATGCCGCATTCGTCCATCCGCGACTTGAAGAATTTCGGCAGCATCGCCATCGCCCGGTCGGCGGTGTGCGCGCCCGATGGTGCCCCCCACCAGATGCCCTTGGTCCCGATGCGAGAGTCGCTGCGCTTGAGCCATTTCTCGGTGACCTGGGCGCCGGCTACCTCGCGCATGTAGCCTTCGAGCGCGAAGAGCGGCTCGACGACGTGCGCGTCGGCGTCGACCACCGGATGATCGAGCTTGGCGCGAACATCGCATCCCGGAAAACCAGCATATCCCGACATGGTCACCATTATTCATGGCGCTATGGCTTGATCCCGTCGTATTGACGGCGTGACAACCAGGCGGCCGCGATACGCCGGCGGGCTTCGAGTTCCGACAACGTCGCCGTGGCAACGCTGTTGCCGCAGCGCTGGTTCAGCGTTGCGTGAATCCACTTGTGATCGATGCCGAACGTCGTACTGACGCTCGCGACGAGCGCGCGCAACTGACGCCGTAGACCCTCTTTACGCTCGACGTTCGTCGGTTGCTCGGCCGTTGCCACGGCGCCCGCCCGTCCGCGATGCGCGGCCGGACCGGCGTCGTCATAGAGTTCGTCGGGGTTGAAGAGCGGACCGAAGTTGAGGGTTTGGGATTCCGTTGCGATGGCATTGATCGACGCGTATCCGCCCTCGTCGGAAGCGCGATCGCTGCGTTGCGCCGCCGCCAGCAGCGCTCCCGGATCGTCGGTCTCGAGACGGCTTCTCAGGGCCGAACGCACGTCGACCGTGATCTCTGCGGCGAGCCGCCGAATGCGATGATCGTCGGGGACATACACGTAGGCTTCACGGTCGGCGCGGTCGCTCGTGGTGCGGACAAAGCGCCCGCAGAACTGCCGGAAATACATCTCGGTCACGACGTTGCTCGCGAACACGCCGACGCGCAAGCGAGGGATGTCGACTCCCTCCGAAATCATGTGCACCGCAACGATCCACGGGTCGCGTGATTTCGCGAACGCGCTGATGCGCCGCGATGCTCCGTCGATGTCCGATACGACGATTTCCGGCGTCACCCCGACGCGCTTTTGCAGCAGATCGGCGATAAACCGGGCATGGTCTTGATTCATCGCTGCGACGAGTGCGCCGGCATCGGGATGTCCGGCCATCCGCATTGCCGACAGCCGCAGATGCGCCTTGACCAGCACGTCGCCGACCCACGCCGGTTGCGTGAGCGCGGTGCGCAAGCGTTCGCTTTCGTGGCGCCGTTCGAGTTTCGCATCGAACGAGGCATGCATCGCCCGCCCGTCGCGGCTGATCCACTCGGCTTCGCCGCCATGCAGCGGAAAGATGAGTGCGCGGCACACGCCATCCTGCAGCGCGCTCGCGTAATCGTAGGAGAAGTCGGCGACGGAAAGGCCCGCTTCATAGCGGACGAACGGAATTGCAGCGCCGTCGGAACGGAAGGGCGTGCCCGACATCGACAGCCGGAAGCGCGCGCCCCCGAAGGCATCACGGAGTGCCTGACCCCACGTTGCTTCTTCGCCGGCATGGTGGATCTCATCGAGCACGACGATCGATGGGACGCGAGTGAGATCGCGAAACAGTCGCGGCGCGGCGGTGACTTGCTGGTAGGTGACGACTGCGCCGTGCACGTCGGAGGCCAGCGTGCGCGTGGCGTTCGCGAAAGCGTGGTCGAGCTGAATATCGCTTTGTGCGAACACGCGTGCCACCTGCGCTTTGAGGTGTTCGCGCGGGACGACGATCAAGACGCGTCTGATTTCGCGCGCGCCGAGCGCCGCGTGAACGACCCGTGCGGCAAGTTGCGTCTTACCGGCGCCCGGCGTCGCGACGATCAATGCGTCGGCAGGACGTTCGCCCGACCATGTGTCGAACGCATCGCGCTGCCAACCCCGCAGCGGTAACCGCCATTCCCCTAACTGCGAAACCGCCACGAAGGTTTGTCTCTTCGCGACCGGCCGGCTCTTACTTTGGAGGAATTGTCGTGCTAGTAGGTCGCCGGCGCGACGACGCAGCCGGATCGGCAAACCCATTAGGAGAAACGTTCTAAGATGAGCACCAAGCGCGCATCCTTTCTCGCCGGAGCCGCGGCTCTCGCCGCACTGCCCGCGCTCGCCGGTCCGGCGCGTGCGGATGACCTCGTCGTCAGGACCGGGTTGATTCCCGCCGACATCGGTGCCGCTGCCGAATTCGCTCGCGAACTCGGCTACTTCCGTGATGCCGGTCTCAATGTCGAAATCGAGATCATGCAAAGCGGTCCGGCAATCGCTCCGGCGGTCATCGGCGGTTCGCTCAGCGTCGGCGCAATGAACTCCGGTTCACTCGCCGGCGCGCACGAACGCGGCTTGCCACTGTTATATTTCGCTCCCGCCGCGACCACGCCACCGTCGTCCCTCGCCAACGCGATCCTGGTGCGCAGCGACGCACTGATTCACTCGGGCGCCGACCTCAACGGCAAAACCGTCGGAACCGTTGCGGTCAAGACGCTCGAACACGCGTGCATGCTGTTATGGGTGGACAAGCACGGCGGCGATTCCAAGACGCTGAAATTTACCGAGTTACCGTATGCCGAAATGGCGACGGCTTTGCAGGCAGGGCGCATCGACGCTTGCATGGCATCGGAGCCGTTCGCAACGCTGAGCCACGGGCCGACGCGCGTCCTCGCCGGCGTTTTTTCCGCGATGCCCGGGCCGTTTCTCTCTTACGGCTACTTCGCTACCGAAGCGTGGCTCACGGCCAACGCCGACGCCGCGAAAAAGTACGCCGCTGCGATACATCGCGCGGCGGTTTGGGCCAATGCGCATAAGAAAGAATCGGGGCAGATGGTCGCGACGCTGACTAAGCTCGATCCGGCGCTCGTTGCGACGATGGCGCGCACGCAATATGCTACCACGCTCGAAGCCTCAGCTATTCAGCCGGCGGTCGACGTGATGGTGGCCTACGGTATGCTGCCCAGCACGATCGACGCGAGTGCCCTGATCTGGAAACCGGCGAAGACCTAACCGGCCGCTGCGGCCGCGATCCCGTCCAATTGCGCCAAGACGTCGGGCGTGAGCGTGAGTTCCGCGGCGGCCAGGTTCTCGCGCAGGTGAGCGACCGACGACGTGCCGGGGATCAGCAAGATGTTGGGCGAGCGATGCAGCAGCCATGCCAGCGCGACTTGCAGGGGCGTCGCTCCGAGCCGTTCGGCGACGGCCGAGAGCGTCGAGGACTGCAGCGGCGAGAAGCCGCCCAGCGGGAAGAACGGCACGTATGCAATGCCTTGGCGGGCCAAGTCGTCGATCAGCGCGTCGTCGCCGCGATGGGCCAGATTGTAGTTGTTCTGCACGCAGACGACGTCGGTAATCGTTTGCGCCTCGGCTACTTGCGTCGCCGTGACGTTGCTGACTCCGATGTGGCGGATAAGACCCTGACGCTTGAGGTCGGCCAGTACCGAGACTTGCTCGGCGATGGAACCCTCTTCGAGGCCGTGGTCCCGACCCATGAAGCGGTAATTGGCGATATCGAGTGCCTCGAGGCCGAGGTTGCGGAGGTTATCGTGCACGGCGGCGGTCAGTTCGGCCGGCGAGCTGGCCGGCTGCCACGATCGATCGGGCGGACGCCGGCCGCCGAGTTTCGTGACGATCACGAGGCCGGCCGGAAAGGGCGAGAGCGCTTCCCGAATGATCTGGTTCGTGACGTGCGGACCGTAAAAGTCCGACGTGTCGATGTGGTTGACGCCGGCCGCGACCGCCTCGCGGAGGACGGCGATTGCAGCGTCGCGGTCCTTGGGCGGTCCCCAGACGCCGGGGCCGGCGAGTTGCATCGCGCCGTAGCCCATACGATTGACGGTGAACGACGTGCCGGGAAACGTGAACGGCTGACAACTGATCATGAATGTAAGCTATCACCGGGCCCATGCAACGGCAAGCATCGACGGAAAGAAATGACGGCATGACATCCGGAGCCATTCTGTCAGGCGAGGTTCGTCTGGAACTTCATCCAATAGTTCACTGCGCATGACGACGATAACGGGAATTTCATCGATGGCCACGCGCCAGTTGCTGGCCGACCTTTCTCGTTCGTTCGAGACCGCACAGTGGAACGTCGAGATCGAATCGATGGGCGGTGTGGACGCGGCGCGCATCGTCCGAGAAGGCAAGGTCATTGACGTTATCGTCCTCGCCTCGAACGTGATGGAGAAACTGGAGAGCGAAGGCTGGATCGTTCCGGGCACGCGTTCCGACGTTGCTCGCTCCGGCGTTGCCATCGCCGTACGCGCGGGCCTGCCGCGACCCGCTATTGCGAGCGAAGAGGACGTGAAGCAAGCGGTTCTCGGAGCGAGAAAGATCTCTTACTCTACCGGGCCCTCCGGAGATCATCTGAAGCGGCTTTTCGAACGATGGAACATCGCTGAACTCATCGCCGATCGCACGGTCGAAGCGAAGCCCGGTATTCCCGTCGGCCAACTTTTGGCTCGCGGAGATGCCGATCTCGGTTTCCAACAGCTGAGCGAATTTATCGATGTCGAGGGCATCGATATCGTCGGTCCGCTGCCGGCGGAAATTCAAACGATAACGGTCTTCACCGCCGGCATCAGCACGCGAGCTGCGCATCCTGACGGCGCGCGCTCGTACGTGACGCATCTGGTTTCGCCCGAGACGCAAGCGAAAAAACAAAAGCTCGGCATGGAAGCCGCCGGCTAAAACTTCAGTGCGCGTAGCCTCGTTCGCGGTAATATTTCATCGCTCCGGGAGCTATTGGAATCACGGAACTGCTCGCTACCGACCGGATGTCGTAATACCACGGGTCGCCGTACTCGCGAAATAATTCCTGATGTTCGTCCAACGCCTTGGCGACGGCATAGGTGAACGCGTCCGGTGCGTCGTCGCGCACGTAAATGACGTTGGCCGAACGCATGACGGTCGGAATCAGCCGTTCCGCGCCGCGAATCAGTGCGATTGGTGCGGTGGCGCGATGGTAACTGCCTTGCCCGGCAATCGTCGCTCGAAGCTGCTCCGGCATATCGAAGAAGACGAGGTCGTTGAGCTGGCTCGCTTCGTACCACACGCGCTGCTCCGGCGTGTCTGCGAGGATGCCGCCGCCGATGAAGACGTCGGCGGCCGCGCGACGCAGCCGATCCCCGGTCCGCAAAAAGCCGCCTCCGTGGGCCTTTAACGCCTCCTCCGTGATCCCGTAGTAATCAAGGATGGATTGTATTCCCGCATCGCGGGGCGTGAACGCGATCCAGGTCGGCTGTGTTCGGTCCTTTATTTGCGAGAGATCCGTAATTCCGGATTTCCTGCTCGCTGCCATCATCAGGAAATTCGGCTGATGCACGACGGCAATGAGGCGATAGTTTCGCCGTTGCTTATGATCTTTGGCGTAAGGCCCCGTCCCGTTCCAAGCCGCTATCAAATTGTCTTGGCTCGTCGCACTGATATCGGGAACTGCGTCGGGCGGATCC
The DNA here is from genome assembly GCA_003164045.1 of Candidatus Lustribacter telmatis. Taxonomy (GTDB): domain Bacteria; phylum Vulcanimicrobiota; class Vulcanimicrobiia; order Vulcanimicrobiales; family Vulcanimicrobiaceae; genus Lustribacter; species Lustribacter telmatis. The sequence goes on along the minus strand of PLRU01000071.1, from coordinate 15,583 downwards.
TCGATGTACGAGCGAATCGGATCATCGGCGTCGATCGAAGGGAAGATCGGCTTAAGGCGATCGGCGATTTCACGCGGTCCGTATTCAGACCAGCAGACAAAGCAAATCTTCACATCGTAGCCGGACGATTTCATGGCCGCTTGCGTGACCAGTGCCAGCACGCCCCACGGGCACGTCTTGCAAGCGCCGGCGAAGACGGGCCGCTTGATAGCAATTCCCGTCGGGCCGATGTCCACCAGTTTCAACGCGACCGTCGCGGCCGGTTCCTGAGCTTGGGAATAGCTTTGAGCTGAGAGCAGAAGACAGAGTCCAACGAAGGTGGCCGCGCAGGCGCCGAATCGCATATGAGCATCCCCATAAATGAATACGCTTGGGTTTTCCGGTACTACCGCGGGATCACACCGTTAGCCCTTCCGCGGAGAAGCAAAGCAGTGCTCTTCATGGTTATCGAGCGTTTTCGCGAAAATGCCATCGACCTGATCCACGACCGGTTCGTCAAGATGGGACGCATGCTACCGGAGGGAGTCGTCTACATCGAAAGCTGGATCGCTGACGACACCACGTTGTGCTATCAGCTAATGGAATCGCCGAAAGTTGAACTCGTCACGCAGTGGACCACGCATTGGAGCGATTTAGCGGACTTCGAAATTCGAGCAGTGCAAACGTCGGCGGATTTTTGGACTCGGCGTCAGTAACATTGCCGGAAATCTCCGACGTGATGCGAACCTCGAGGTCGGGATGAAAGACGTCTCTTCCGATGTCAATTTGAAGGCGACGGTTGCCGCGGTCGTCATCTACGCGACGGCAATGGGCCTCATCGGCGATTACTATGCGTTGCAATGTGGCTCGCACTGGTTCACGTATTGTGTCCTCAGCTTCTTACCGTACGCCGTGCCGGGAGTAGCCGTCGTCTACTTCGCCTTTAGATGGCTGCTATCGCAGTATGACTTCGGCCACGTGCGGCAGTGGCTGCTGGCAGGCGCTCTCTCGATGCTCTTTTTCGTTGCATGCTTCGTGTTCGCGCATCTGCAGCCGGCGATGCAGTTATACAGCGGGAACGACTGCCAGTTGTTCTGAGCCTTCCGAGACGTCGGCCGGAAGCGTCAACCGGAGCCGGGGCGCCGCCATCGAAATGGACCGCATGCAGTTCCATCTCAACGGGTTCCGGACCGGCGACCCCGCTATCAGTGAGCCGGCCGAAGGGCAGCAGGCTCGGGCAGAGCGTCCAGGGAGCGAAGTCGACGTTCTGATCGTCGGCTGCGGGCCGGCGGGGCTAACCCTGGCCACGCAAATGGCAGCCTTTCCCGACATCACGACCGCGATCGTCGAACAAAAGGCCGGTCCTCTGCAGCTCGGTCAGGCCGACGGCATCGCCTGCCGCAGCGTTGAGATGTACGAGGCCCTCGGCTTCAGCGAACAGATCCTTAAGGAAGCGTATTGGGTCAACGAGACGACGTTTTGGAAGCCCGACGACGCCAACCGCGAGCACATCGTTCGTAGCGGCCGGATTCAGGACGTCGAGGACGGCCTCTCGGAGTTCCCGCACGTGATTCTCAACCAAGCCCGCGTGCACGACTTCCTCCTCGAAGCGATGCGTCGCGGTTCGTCCCGGTTGGAACCGTATTATTCACGTCGCCTCCTGGACTTGACGGTCGACGTTTCCATCGCCGAGGACAGCGACGCACATCCGGTCACCGCGAAGCTGGAACGGATCGATCCCGGTCACGAAGGCGAAATCGAAACGGTTCGTGCGCGATACGTCGTCGGAACCGACGGTGCGCGTAGCACCGTGCGAGGGTCGATCGGGCGCTCGTTGTCGGGTGACTCGGCGAATCAGGCTTGGGGCGTGATGGACGTCTTGGTCGTCACGGATTTCCCCGACATTCGCTTCAAGTCGGCGATCTATTCCAACGAAGGCAACGTACTGATCATTCCGCGCGAAGGCGGCTATCTCGTACGGCTCTACATCGAGCTCGACAAGCTCAAAGAGAGCGAGCGCGTTTCCGAGCGGAACATCACGATCGAGCGCCTCATCGCAGCGGCGCAACGTATCTTCAGGCCGTACGCGTTCGACGTCAAAGAGGTCGCGTGGTGGTCGGTTTACGAGATCGGCCAGCGCCTGTGCGACAAGTTCGACGACGTACCGGAAGCGGAGGTCGGCCGGCGCCGGCCGCGCGTTTTTATCGCCGGCGACGCTTGCCATACCCACAGTCCGAAGGCGGGCCAGGGAATGAACGTCTCGATCGCCGACGCTTTCAATCTTGGCTGGAAGCTCGCCGCCGTATTGCGCGGGACGTCCTCGCCGGGGCTCCTTCACTCCTATTCGGATGAGCGTCAAACCATCGCGAAGGAACTCATCGAATTCGATCGCGCGTTTGCCAAGTTGATCAGCACCCCGCCGAAGGATCCGGCGAATCCGGATGCGGGCGGCATCGATCCTGCGGAATTCCAGCAGGCCTTCGTCCAAGCGGGACGCTTCACGGCGGGTATGGCGGTTCACTACGGCCCGTCTCTCATCACCGCCGAGCCGACGCACCAGCACCTCGCGCGCGGCTTCGAACTCGGGACGCGCTTTCACTCGGCGCCGGTCATTCGTTACTGGGATGCCAAGCGCGTCCACCTCGGGCACACGATCAAAGCGGACGGCCGATGGAGGCTGCTCGCCTTCGCCGGCGCGGACGATCCCGGTTCGTCGCGCTCGCGCCTCGGCCGGCTCTGCGAGTTTCTCGCCGAGTCGCCGGATTCGCCGATTCGGAAATACACATCCCCGGATACGGATATCGACGCGGTGATCGACGTGCGGGCCATCGTCCAGCGGGATCATCGAGAGCTCGCCGCTGAGCTGATCCCACCGTTGCTCGTCCCGCAAAAGGGCCGCTACGGACTGCGAGATTACGAGAAGCTGTTTTGCACCGAGTTGAACGGCGAGGCCGATATCTTCGAGCAGCGCGGCATCGATCGCGCGGATGGCTGCATCGTCGTCGTGCGGCCGGATCAATTCGTAGCGAACATCCTGCCGTTGGATGGCACCTCCGAGCTCGCCGCGTTTTTCGACCGGTTCATGATCGTTTCGAGTTCTTCGGTAATGAGCGTGCCGGCTTAGGATTTTGGTGCGGGGAAAAACCATTCAATGAACCCATCAAAGCAAATCGACGAGCTGATCGCCGAAATCCCTGACTGGCGCGGCAAAACGTTTGCCACCGTTCGCAAGACCATCCTCGCGGCCGACCCGGAGATCGTGGAGGAATTCAAGTGGATGGGAACCCCGCTATGGTCCCGCGACGGCATGATCGCGGTCGCGAACGCCTTCAAAGGAAAGGTGAACGTCACGTTCGCCTACGGCGCAAAGCTCCCCGACCCCGACAAGCTCTTCAATTCAGGCTACGGCGGCAACACCCGGCGCGCGATCGATTTCTTCGAGGGCGATAAAGTAAACGAGCGCGCTCTAAAAACCCTGGTCCGCGCCGCCATCGACTATAACCAAACCAGCCTAAAGAAAAACGCCCCCAAATCGACTACAGCAAAAGCAGCGCCCAAGAGCAAAAAGAAATAGCGACGCCGGCCGGACGGAAATGGACCGCGCGGGATCCGGCGCTGATCCTGGCCGGGATCAGCATTCTGATCTTCCTACTCTCGCTGCCGTGGAACGCGTTTTGCGCAACCTATGGCGGCCTGCATTGCTACGTTGGCCGCGAGCTTGTGTTCACGGGCCTTTTCGGCTTGTTGACGTTCGAGCCAGGAAACTGGTGCTGGTGCGCTAACCCGTTCGCCCTTCTGACGTTGTGCATTATCGTGCTGAATCTTCGCCGGCCCGGGACGGCGCTGGTTTGCGGCGTCATTGCGTTGCTCTTAGCGCTCGTGTTTCCGTTCGCGCACGTCTCCGACTTCCAGTTCGTTACCGACTATGCGGGCGAAGATCAACACATGCCGATCGTCTCGCTCGGCCTCGCCTACTGGCTCTGGCTCGGATCGATGGCGTGCGCATGCGCCGCAGCGGTCGTGAGCTTCACGCGCCGCCGTTCGCGATCTGTTTCGTCAGTTGAGCTACGATCGCGGTGAGCGGTAGTACGACGTCAGCCAGACCAGCTTCAATGGCCCTCGCCGGCATACCGAAGACGACGGAACTCTCTTCATCTTGGGCGATGATCGGCCCACCGGCCGCACGGAGTGCCTTTAGCCCGGCGACACCGTCATCGCCCATCCCGGTCATGATCACGCCGACCACGCTTGCGCCAAACGCTTTGGCTACGGACGTAAACAGGTAGGTACCCGAGGGTCGAAAGCCCTTGATCGGAGGATCATCCGCTAAATGCACCTGCTCGCCGTCCGCCGTGACGCCCAGATGCCGATTGTCCGGGGCGAGATAGACTGTCCGCGGCTTGAGCCGCTCTCCCTGTACGGCCACCTTGACGTGGACGGCGGAGAACGCATTCAACCAGGTGGCAAGCCCTTCCACGAATCCATGCGAGATATGTTGCACTACGAGCACCGGGACGGAATGGTCGACGGGCAGCGTTTGGAACATTTCGCGCAGTGCCGCGGGGCCGCCCGTTGAGATTGTGATCGCGACGGCCCGACACTTCCCGGAAGCCGGACGGATCCGGGATTGCTGCGGGATCGGGTCACGTTTGCGCGCATGGCGGATCACGGGGACCTGCGACATCGTCGACAAGGTGCGCAGAAAGTCTCTGGTCTGCGAGGCGAAGTTCGGATCACCGGGACCAAGCGGCTTCGCATGAACGGCCAGCGCGCCGACGCTTAGGGCTTGCATCGACACTGCGACTTGACGAACGTCATAATGGCTCGAGACGATCACGATCGGCGTGGGCACGTCGATCATGATTTCCCTACTCGCTTCGAAGCCGTCCATCAACGGCATCTGGATGTCCATGGCGATCACATCCGGTTTCAATGCCTTGGTCATCTGCACGGCTTCCACACCGTTCGTAGCCGTGCCGACGACCTCGAACCGCGCATCGGCTCCGATGACCGCTCTCAGAAGCTCGCGCACTGTGGATGAGTCCTCGACGATGAGGACGCGGACGGCTGCCATTTTTCTCGACTGCTCCTACAGTAGTTGCGCGATGGTGTCGAGCAGCGCAGTTTGATCGAACGTGCTTTTCACGAGATAGGCGTTCGCACCAACTTCCATCCCACGGGCTTTGTCCTCATCGCTCGACCGGGCTGTGACTAGCACTACCGGAAGGTCCGCAACGTGACTGGAGGATCGGATCGCCTGCGTGAGGGCGAACCCATCCATGCGCGGCATCTCGATGTCCGACACCACGAGATCCAACTCGGCGCCTCGCTGCTGGAGCGCGGCCCAGGCATCGGCACCATCGACCATCACCGTGACATCGTAACCCGCGGCGTCCAACACGCTTTGCATCAAGGTTCGGGTCGTGATCGAGTCGTCGATCACGAGGAGACGCTTGCGCGCGGGCGGGCCGGGTTCGCCGAGGCTCGCAGCGAGCGTCCCGAGACCAGTCTGCCCGAGAGCGTCCTTGAGTAACCCCGGCGCGCTCAGAATCAGCGCTATCGATCCATCCGGCATGATCGTTGCGCCGGTGGTGTGGCCGACCCGCCCCAGGCGCACGCCGAGGTTCTTGACGAAGATCTCCCCTTCGGCGATCAATTCCTCAACCGCGAACGCCGCCTCTTGTTCGCCGCTCGCGAGGATGACGACTGAGATCTTTCCGGTCGTCGATGAACGGCGATCCGGCAGCCCCAGCGCCCGAGCCAGGGAGACGATGGGCACGGGTGCCGTGCGCGTGAGGATGACTTCGCGCCCTTCGATCATCCGAATGTCGGCCTGGCCGACCGAAACAACTCGCGCGACGGCGGCGGCGTCGAAGGCATACACGCGCCCACCGTCCCGCACCAAGAGTGCGCGCAGCCTCGTCAACGTGAGCGGCAGAGCGAGCGTGAAGCGCGTTCCGCGGCCCGGCTCGAACGATACGTTCACCGAACCGTTGAGTCGCGCCACCTGCGACCAAACGACGTCGAGGCCGATTCCGCGGCCGGAGATCTCGGTGATCAGCCGCGCGGTCGAGAAGCCGGGAAGGAAGATGAGTTGCGCAACGGCCGCGTCGTCATCAGGGACAACGATGTTGTTCTTTCGCGCTTTCGCCCGGATCGCGTCCAGATCGAGGCCGCGGCCGTCGTCGAATATCACGACCTCGACGTGAGAGCCGTGGAGCGCTGCCGAAACGGTGACCTGGCCATCATGCGGCTTCCTCGCCGCCAGACGCTCTTCGGGCATTTCGATTCCGTGATCGACGGCGTTGCGCACCAGATGGACGAGCGGGTCCTTGATCGCTTCGAGAACGGTGCGATCCAGCTCGATTTGGCCACTGTCGACCGTCAAGCCGACGTTCTTGCCGCCGGCGCGCGCAAGGTCACGCGCCAGCCGCTCGAGCCCGCCGCAGGCCTCGCTGAGCGGAAGCATCCTGACGTTGCCGACCTCAGCGTCGAGTCCACCCGCCACGGCATCGAGCGCTCGCGAGTCTTGCGCAAGTAGCGCACTCAGACGCTTCAGTTCCCGTTCGAGCCGGCGCAGGTTGTCGCCCGTATCGCTGAAACGGTCGACCGCATTCCACTCTTCCAACCACTCGTCGACGAACCGATAGAGCGTGTCGACCGCACGCGCGCGCAAGTCGAGCCGGTGTCGAGCGAGCAGCAATTCGCCGGCGCGCGCCAAAATCTGATCGATCTTCGAGACCGGTACGCGCACCATGCCGGCATCGACGACTCGGCCGATCGCAGGCCGTTCGAGGTCCGGCACCGCTAAGGCTTCGGCCGGTTTTTGCGGAGCGGGCGTGCTTACGTGGGCCGTCGCCCGCGCCGCTGCAACGAGGCGCGGAACGATGGCAACGATCGGCGCATCAGCGAGATCCCGCTGCTCACGTAGGCGTGCCCCTGCATCGGCGACCGCGTCGGCGGCGGCGTAAATCACCTCGAAGTGGTCAGGCCCGAGCGTGATGCTTCCGTCTCTCGCCGCTACCAAGATCTCTTCGAGGCTGTGACAGACGGCTTCGATCGGCTTCACGCCGACTGCACCCGCCGCGCCTTTGAGACTGTGCGCCGCGCGAAAGAGCCCCTGCAGGTGGTCCGCCCGTCCGGCGGCGCTGGGCTCCTTCTCCAGGGCCAGAAGTCCGTCGTTGATCACCCGCGTGTGTTCCTCGAGTTCCCCGAGGAATACGACCATCAGGCGACGCTGGAGCGCTTCCTGATCGATCGTGCTACGCATCATAGCGAAGCAGCAGGTCGTTGAGCTTGTTCGCCAGATCGGCTAACTCTTCGGCCGCCCCTTTCGACTGGCTCGCCGCCGAGGCGACCTGTGCCGCTCCCAGATTGATGTCTTGCATCGCCTGGTTGATCTGCGCGATGCCGGTGGCTTGCTGGCTATTCGACGCGGAAGCGTACGCCGCCGCAGTCGAAGCGTCCGTAAGGAGGTTCGCCAGTTTGTCGATTGCCACGCCTGCTTGGCTCACGACTTCTAACGTGCTCGTGATCCCCTTACCGACCTCAGTCGTCGATGACACGGCCCCAACCATCGCGCGCTGAATCTCACCCAGGATCTTCCGCACTTCCGCCGTCGCTTTTTTTGACTGATCGGCCAGGGCTTTGACCTCCGTAGCGACGACCGAAAAGCCGCGGCCATGCTCGCCCGCGCGCGATGCTTCGATGGCGGCATTCAGTGCAAGCAGGTTCGTCTGATCCGCGATCTCGTTCACGCTTGCGATGATCTCGCCAATCGCCTGCGCCCGCTCGGCCAATGCCGTGACACTCCGAGCCGCGACACCCGCCGACTCGGTTACCGTTGTCATGCCCTTGATCGACTGCGCCACCACCTGTTGGCCGCCCAGCCCGACTTCGGTCGCTTTCTTGGCACTCTCGGCCACGTCGCGCGTGCGTTCGGCTGACTGCTGCGCCATCTGCGTGATTTCATCGACCGTACTCATGGTCTCAGCGACGGATGCGGCCTGCTCTTGTACGGCCGTAGACTGCTGGATCGAAGATGCGAGAATCTGCGAGATCGCCGACGTGAGCCGATTGACCACTTCGCGGATCGTCTGGATGATCTGCGCACGTTCTGCTACACCGGCGATGCGTGCGATGCTCTGTCGTACTCCACGGAGGAGTACGGCGCCGAAGACGGCCAGAAGCACGATCGCAACGAGCGTGCCGAATATGATGACATTGATGCTCTGAGACGCCGACCTTTCGTCGGCAGCACGCGCGATCGCGCGAACGCGATCGACCTCGGCTAAGTCGAAGGCAACCTGTGCTTCGATCCGATCCATGACGACCTTGCCGCGATTGGTCCGTACGATCGCCAAAGCAGTACCGATACCGTGTGTCTGGCCAAGCGAGATCGTCTGTCTCAATTCGCCGAGTTTGTCGCTCACGAGCGAACGCAACGCGACGGACCGAGCTTGCAGTGCCGGATCATTCACGGTCAGGCGTACGAACGCATCGGCGTTTTGGGTCGTCGTCGTTGCCGCCGCGGCGAATGGCGCGAGATAGGAGACATTACCCACGAGAAGGTAGCCGCGCTGCGCGCTCTCCGCGCCAAGTATTCCTTTGATGGTGCCATAGATCGAGCCACGGATGTCGATCTGATGATCGACGGCGCTCTCGGCTTCGATCAACGCCTTCGTGTTAGCGACCGAGACCGCTCCGACGATGAATAGCGCAATCGGGCCGATTGCTATAGCGACCACGAGGTTTCGAACGATTTCTTCCCCTGTGAACCAGCCCTTTATCGCTGCTGCGATCGTGCTCATACCGTTGTCCTTTCCAAACTCGTGCTACCGTCCATCGTCGATGGAAAACCGGGTGTCGTTCAACATGAGCTGACCGTCGAGCACTGCCAACGCATCCGTCGTTACGCCGCGCACGTATCGATGCTGGTCAGTGCCTCCGGCGAGGTCGAACAAGGTAGCCGCCGGGAACGTCGTCACCTCGTGAACCGCGTCCGCCAGCACGCCGAACTCCGCGCGCTCGGTTCCCAACACGATCACGCGGCACAAATCCGAAATGCTGCCCAGCCCAAGCCCGAGCAACGGACGGAGATCGAAGACCGCCAAGACGTCACCATTCAAGTTAGCGACGCCGAAGAGGATACTCGGACTGTGAGGCACCGGCGTGAAGTCGGCGAGTGGAATGATTTCCCGGATGTAGCGCGTTTCGATCGCGTATTGCTCGCCGGAAAGAGTAAACGTGGCGACTTCGAGCACGACTGCGCTCGGTGCGGTCGAGGCGTCGCCGATGACGACCGCCAGACGGCGCGCCCGTTCGTCGAGGATCGTTCGCTTATCGATCACTGCGGCATCCGGATCGGCGTATCGCTCAGCATTTCCAACTCGATCGATGCAAGTTCGGCCAAACGGCCCGCACGCTCGCCGTCGGAAAGCGGCACCAATGCATCGGCGGGCTGCGCGAGCAGCAGGTCGTGCGCGTTGCGGTACGCGCGACGGGCGCCGGCGAGATCGTCGGTTCGCCGCAGCAAGCCACCTAGTATGAAGTAGCCGATTGCCGAGTTGCCGTCGAGATACACGATCCGTCGAGCAACCCGAATCGCTTCATCGAAGCGCACGAGCGCGACGAGCAGGACCGCACGGAGATAGTGATGTTCGACCGACAAGGGATGCCGTCCGAGCGCTGCGGTGCATGCGCGCTCCGCCTCGGCAACTTCGACGTTGGCAAGTGCTCGCACGTGTAGCGCGCTCGCGCTCGCATCAGCAAGCAGATCTCGCAACCCTTCAGCCGCTTGCCGGTACGCGCCGGCTGCCATGGCAGCTTCGGCCCGCGTGAGCACGAGGCAGTCGCTCGTGATAGCGTGCTCTTCCGACTCCGCGGCGACCGCGAGCGGTGAGGCGCGCTCTGCGATCGCCGGCCGAAGCACGACCGGAACGGTTGCGCTTTCCCGGTTCATTGCGGGCGCGAGGGACGTTCTTTTCGTGCGCCGGTAAAACACGCCCCAATCCGTTCGCGTGGGCTCCAGATCGGTGAATTCCGAGAGCATCGGGTCCGACGAAGCCGTCACGATCCAGCCATCGGTCGCGAGACATCGCCGGAGACGTTCCGCCACGTATGCAGTCGTCCGGCGATCGAGGTAGATCAGCACGTTTCGGCAGAAGATGAGATCCATGCCCCACGTGCCCGTGTCCAGTGCGGGATACGAATCGAGTGCGAAGTTGAGATACTCAAACGTCACCCGATTGCGAAAGCGCGCGTCGAGATCGTAGCGGCCCGAGTTTCGCGAGCCGTCCGCACCAGGCTCGTGTCGGAAGTAGCGCGCGATCGTCGTCGCAGGGACGCCGCGCAGCGACCACACCCGGTAACTCGCGGACCGAGCCGTCTGCAGCGACTTCCGCGAGAGGTCCGTCGCCAGGACGTACGGCCGCTCGGGCAGGTGCGCCTCGTCGAGCAGGATCGCTAGCGAGTACGCTTCTTCGCCGGTCGAACAGCCGGCACTCCACGCCCGCACCGCGTGCCCGGCACCGCGGCGCTGCACGACATCGGGAAGCAACGACTCCCGAACGAACGCGAAATGCTTCGGCTCGCGAAAGAAGTACGTTTCACCGATGGTCAATTCGGTGACCAGGTCGTCAAGCAGCGCGCTGTCCCGTGCGAGCAGTGCGCCGTAGGCGCGAAGGTCGACCGTCGCAGACCGCGCCATGGCCTCGCGTACGCCCCGCTCTACGGCGGTCCGGCGTGCATGCGGGAAGACGAGCCCCGTGCGCTCGGCCACGACCCCTGCCACCGCGGCAAATTCCGTATCGGACCACGGCAGTTCGATCACGCCACTGCCCCGGCAACTGCGTGCGCGGCAAGAGCCTCGTCTACCGTCGCTGCTTCGGCTTCGGAGAGAAATGATTCGAGATCGTGGATCAAGACGAGGCCGCCGTCGATCTTGACGACGCCGGCGATGTACCGGCTCCGGCGCAGGATCGGTTCGGCGCGGTCGACGGCGGCCGATTCGACTGCGACCAAACCGATGGCACCATCGACGCGCAGCGCCACGTCACGATCGCCCGCACGAGCGAGCACGAAGTACTCCGATGGGTCGAGCGGTCGTTCGGCCAAACCAAAACGCCCGCGCAGATCTAAGACGGCGACGAGTGCTCCACGAACGTTGATGACGCCCTCAACCGCAGCCGGCGCGTTGGGCAAGTGCGTGATCGTCCCCGCACGCACGACCTCACGGACTGCGTCGGCGCGCAGCCCGTAACGCTGTCCTTCCAACTCGACAATCACGAAATCCATCGCGCTCACCTCGCCCCGGCAAGAACGATGCGCTCCGGGGCGGCCCGCTTCGCGTCGATGCAGACGGCCTCGGCTCGAAGCAGCAACTCGTCGAACGAGCCCCCGTCGTCGGGCGCCACGGCCAGCCCGATCGTCGCCGAAACCGCGACCGTCTCTTTGCCCTCGCGGTCGCCTGTCGAAAAGGGCTGTTCGAAGACGGCCTTGTACGCGGAAAGCCGATCCGCCAGCCACTGACGCGATGTTACCGCCGGGAAAAGCATGGCAAAGGAATCGCCGCCCACGCGCGCGACGACTTCGCCGTCGCGCGCCTGCTTTGCCAGCGCGGCCGCAACTTCGACGATGATGGCGTCGCCGATGATATGACCGTGCGTTTGGTTTACATCCCGAAGCCGATCGACATCGACGATCGCGATCCCGACCGTCGGCGACGTCCGGAACGCCGCACGCCCGGCGTTCCGGATCTGCACCCGATTGAGCAGACCGGTCAGCGAATCGTGGTGGAGTTGGAATGTGATCCGCTCCGCCTGCCAACGCTGTTGCATGTGCATTGAGAAGAGGGACGCGATGATTTCGGCGTAGGCATGGTCCTGAGAGCCGAAGGCTTTCTCCGTCGGACGAAACGATGCAAACGTGAGGACAAAAGTCACCGAGCCGGCCTTGAAGGGCACCAATACTAGGCTTCGCCAGCCAAGAGCGCGGACTGGCGAGCGCGCGGGAATTTGTTCGTCCGTACGGACGTCATCCCAAGAGCGTATCGCTTCCGTCGGCAGCACGTCGTTCAAGGCGCTGTCTTCGACGGGTGTTCGCCGGCCTACGGCGAGCACAGCGTTGAGCCGTTGCTCGTCGCGTTCGTCGCTATAACTGGCCTCTACGACGATCTCCGAACCATCGATCCTCGAAAGCAGCCCGTGAAAGATGTGCCCGGGGCGAATCGCAGAAGCGCCCTGACGCAACATCGCGTGTAACATTTCTTCTTCTCGAAGACCCGGATTGCTAACGATGCGCCAGAGCGCCTCAAGCCGCTCCGCATGATCGCGGGAACGCGCTTCCGCCTCAACCAGCGATCCTTCGAGACTCTCGACATTCATCTCTAAGCGCCGGCGAGCGTCCTGCAGCGCAAGTAAGGTGGAGATGCGCGATACAAGCTCCTGATAGTCGAGCGGCTTTTCGATGAAATCGTCTGCTCCGGCTCGCAGCGCGCGCCGGCGCACCTCGCGCTCGTGCGTTCCCGTCACGATTACGATCGGGATGAGTGAGAAGCGTGCGATGTTGCGAATGATCCGGATCATCTCGATTCCGTCCGGCGCCGGCATATGATGATCCAGGATGAAACAATCGACATCGTGGTGCTCGCACCAGGTCAAGGCCGCAGCCGACGATAGGAACGCATGCGCGGCCGTGTCGCGCATGCTCTCTACGATCTCCCGCACGAGCTCCAGGTTCAGACGATCGTCGTCTACGATCACAACGTGCTGCACAATCGAATCCCTCAAGGCGCCGTCGAGCGCTCCTGCAGCCATGGGACGAGTTGCCCGAACGGGATCGGGCGACTGTAGTGGTAGCCCTGCAGATGATCGATCCCGAGATCGATGAGCTGCCTTGCGACGTCCAAGGTTTCCACGCCCTCGGCAATGCTCGCAAGTTGCATGCTGCGCGCCAATGCCACCACCGAATTCACAATCGCGAGACTGTCCTTCGACCACGCGAGATCGGCGACGAATGTCTGGTCGACCTTGATGTTGGAGAACGGGATGCGCCGCAACGCCTCGAGCGAGGAGTAGCCCGTTCCGAAGTCGTCAATCGATAATTCGAAGCCTTTCAGGCGCAGGCGGGTTAAGATGTCCGCGGCAAGCGGATTGCGGGTAGCGACGCTCTCAGTTACCTCGAACAAGATTGAACCCGGTTCGAGCCCGGGGCCGAGTATCGACTCGATGTGGTCCGGATATTCGACCGAACGAAGGTTCGCAGCAGAGATGTTCACCGCAACTGGAACCGGCACGCGTAATTGACGAAGCGTTCGGACATGCGCGGCGGCGGCGGAGAGCACCCAGTCGGTCAAGCGATCGATGATCTTTTGATTCGCCTCTGCAAGCGGCATGAACGCTCCGGGAAAAATCAGACCGCAGCGTGGATGGTTCCAACGGATGAGCGCCTCGACGTGACTCACCTTTAGCGTATCTGCGGCAACGATCGGCTGATAATAAAGCTCCATTTCATTCGAACGTAGGGCACCGTCCAACTCAGCAGACGTAAGATTAGCGGCCGGTTTGCCGGGAGCGCCAACCTGCAGCGGGCCGGCGGCGGGCTTGCCTGCCAGCAGTTGCTCGAATACCGCGAGGACGCCACGCAAGGTGGCAACACGGATCGGCTTTTCAAGAACTTCGACGACATCGAGACCCAGCGAGCCGCCTATTTGTTTAGCCGACGAGAGCACGCGCTGATCGAAACCACTCATGAGGCCGATCGGTCCCCGAAATTGACATTGCGCCAGAAAGCGCATTTCGGAGATGCCGTCGGTCTCGCCCAGGTGGAGATCGAGGATTACTGCATCGGGGAGCCGGCGAAACAACTGCGACCGGAAATCCGCCTTATGCGCTGCGGTCTCGGCGGTCCAGCCCGCACCGGTCGCGACGTCTGCAACGAAGGTGCCGAGCTGTACTTCGTCATCGAGAACGAGCAGATGCATTTCTAGGGCGACTCCGGCTCGTCGAGAACCCTGCGGATCAGAGTAGCGAGCTCAGCCTTTCGAAAAGGTTTAGAAATGAGTTCGATGCCGAGATCCGTGAGCTCGTCTTGGAACTTGCCCGGGCTTGTATAGCCGGAAGTGAGGACGATCTTAAGGTGCTGATCGAGCGTACGAAGCGCTCGCGCTAGCGTGAGTCCGGTATGAGTCCCCGGCATGACGACATCGCTGAAGACGAGCTCGAACCGGCTCCCGCTGGCGATGCGAGCCAGCGCCTCATCGGCGCTATCGACTGCCTCGATCCGATACCCGAGATCCGCTAGTATCGTGCAGCTCACGTCGCGGATCCGTTCGTTGTCCTCCACCACTAGCACGCGCTCGTTGCCGCGGGACGGCACGACAGCGTCGATCGCATGACCGTTTTCAGACTTCACCGGAATCGTCGTGCGTGGTAAGTAGAGCTGCACGGTCGTACCCTGTCCGGGCTCGCTGTAGATCCGCGCCGTTCCGCCCGACTGCTTCATCGTTCCGAACACCATGCTCAGACCCAAACCGGTACCCACGCCCTGCTCCTTGGTCGTGAAGAACGGGTCGAATGCCCGGGCTACGACATCCGCGGCCATACCGTTGCCGGTGTCGGTGACGGAGATGACGATGTAGTCGCCCGGCTGAAACTCCGTGCCGTAGGCCGGGGCGTACGTCTCATCCACAGTCGCGTTCCGGCAATCGATGGTTAACGTGCCGCCGTCGGGCATGGCATCGCGCGAGTTGATCGCGAGGTTGAGGACAGCGTTCTCGATTTGCGATGAATCCGCTATGGCTAGCCAAAGATCGTCCACCAGGGTTTCGACGATCACGATCTGCTCGCTCAAGGTGCGTCGAATGAGCGGGACGACCGAAGCCATCGTTGCTCGGAGGTCGAGCGGCTTGAGATGCAGCGGCTGACGACGAGAAAACGCGAGCATCCGCTTTACCAGTTCCGCTCCCGAAAGTGCGGCCGCCAGTGACTGCTCTGCATGGTGAACCGCCTTGGGGTTATCGACGATCACCTCGGCGAGGAGATCCAAATTGCCGATTACCGCGCCGAGAACGTTGTTGAAATCGTGCGCGACCCCGCTCGTAAGATGCCCGACGGCCTCCATCTTCTGTGCTTGCTGCAAGGCCGCTTCGGTCTGCTTGCGCATGGACACGTCGCGCATCGCCACAATCAAAACCGAACCCGTGGACGTTCGGTGCGGGCTCAGGCTCATCTCGAGCGGAAACTCGCTCCCGTCCTGGCGGAGTCCAAACAGCTCCTGCAACTCATATTGCTTCGAGCCGACACCCATCCCAACGTCGGCCGGGTTACCTAAAAGCACGCGCACGTTCCGGTCGTGCAACGCTCTGAACCGCTCCGGAATGAGCAGGCTAGCCGGCTGCCCGACGAGTTGATCCTGCAAATAGCCGAATAACCTCTCGCTGCGTCGACTCGCGATCACGATGCAACCTGCTTCATCGACTACGAGCATCGGATCGGGACTTGCGGTCAGGAAACCCCGGAACTTCTCCTCCGAGTCTTTCTCGACCATATTCGTGCGGGCAAGTTCGGCGAGAGCTTCGTGTCGGGCAACGTCGTCGCGCTCGATC
>PLRU01000028.1 GCA_003164045.1 Candidatus Lustribacter telmatis | reverse complement strand
CGATCGTGCGTTGAGCCAGCTGCTGCTTGAGCTCCGCGTTGGTGCGGGCGAGTTCGGTGAGTGCTTCGTCCGCGGAGACCTGGACGCGGCTCTCCAGCGAGTGAGTATATTTCTCGAGAGTGCTTTTTGCCACCGCCAGTTCGGCTTCATGGCGCTGGAGCTCGCGAGTGGCCCAGACCGCGTCCTCGAACGTCGATATGAGCAAATCTAGGATTTGCTCGGTCCGTGAGGTGATGGTGAAGCGTTGGCCGAGAAAGACGATCTGGACGCCATCGCAGGCGGCAGATCGGAGTTCCCGATTCTCGAAGATCGTGCGGACGCGGTCGACGATCTGGGCAGGCTGGTACGGCTTAGGCAGGAAACCGTCGGCACCACACTCGAGCCCTCGAATGATATCCATCGGCTCGTTGTGCGCCGAGAGCAGCACGACGGGCAACGATGAATGTGCGGGTGACGACTTGATGTGACGGCATAGATCGTAGCCTGACATTCCCGGCATGACGATATCGCAGATCACCAGGTCGATGGCCAGTGCCTCGAGCATGGTCAACGCCTGCTCGCTGGCGCCCGCAAGCACGACCTCCAAACCCGCATCCTCGAGGATGGCTTGGAGCTTGGTGGCTTGCGTCGGACTGTCTTCGACGACGAGAACTCGTGGTACGGCGGGTTCGGGCACGGTCGTTTCGAGCGACGGTGCTGCTTTCACGCCGATGCACGTAACGAGGAGCGAACGTCGCTGATGATGTGACGACCTCTATCGGCAACATCAGCAATCACCGTCATGGTTCGAGGCGCAAACGCGCTCAGCCATCCGGTGAACGTGCACGAATGGGAATTCCAGATAGTCGAGGACATTCACACCTTCAGAACGGCGAGTTTCTCGACCAACCGACGCCAATACCAATAGGCCGGGTGATTTTAGGCGAAACCGTCGGCCCTATCTACCCGGTAAAGCGTAGGCTCAATCGAAAGGCGCGTCGTGCGGCGAGTTCTACCGCCGGCCCGAATCGAAGATCATTCGGTCATCGCGTCACTGATTGTGATCCGGTCGATTAGCCCCGGCCCACGTAACCTCGTCGGATAAGCCGACCGGGCCAGGAACGATGCCGTCGTTACGACGCGTTGCTGATATGCGCGTCCAGCGCGCGATTGTATCCGTCAGCCGCATCGACGCTGGAGAGATGGCCTGCACCCTCGAGTTCGACGAGTTCGGACCCGGGCACGTCGCGATGGATCGCGCGCGAGCCCTCGAGCATCTGGTCTTTCGTGCCGACGATCACCAGCAGCGGCAACGTGATCGATGCGAGCCCGGCCTGATAGCTAAAATTCGAAAGCGCGCTGCTGCAGCCGACGTAGCCGTTGAGCGGCGTGTTGACGATCATCTCTTTAATTTTCGGAATGAAGGGCGCACGTGCGACCGTTTCGGGCGGAAACCAGCGGTTGATCGTCGAGTCAAGCATGCTCGGCACGCCATTTTGCTGTGCGGCTGCGATGCGTTCTTCCCACGCCGTCTTCATTTCCGGCGTCGAATGTGCCGCCGTGTCGCACGGCGCGGCGGTGATAACGCGGTTCGGGTGCTGCTCGACGAGGCCGAGCGTCGTCATTCCACCCATCGAGCAGCCGGCGAAGTGCGCTCGATCGACACCGAGCGTGTCGAAGAGCGCGATGACGTCGGAGACGAGCAGATCGAACGTATAGTGCCCCGGCGGTGCATCGGTCTCGCCATGGCCGCGTTGATCGTAGCGCAGCACGCGAAAACGGGATTGAAAGTACTCTGCTTGCGCGTCCCACATGTGGAGATTCGTGCACAGCGAGTTACTAAAGACGAGCCACGGAGCGCCTTCCGGTCCGTCGATCTGAACGTTGAAGGTAAGGCCATTTGCCGGAACTTTCATGTCATTGTATGCGCTCTTCGTGTGCCCCATTCCTGATGCTCAGCGAAGCTGAACTGTACGACTTAGCGTACGAGTCGTCGGTGGAGCCGGCTACCCCCCTCCCCTATTGTTAGTTTGGCACGATCCAATTCGTGCCGCGGGCACAATCAAAAGGGGGCAGATATGAATTACATTTCGGTCAAAGACGGAACGCAGATCTACTATAAGGACTGGGGCACCGGCACGCCTATCGTCTTCAGTCATGGTTGGCCCTTGACGGCCGATGCTTTCGAAGATCAAATGGCCTTCCTCGGTTCGCACGGCTATCGGTGCATCGCGCACGACCGTCGCGGACACGGCCGCTCGAGCCAGCCATGGAACGGCAACGACATGGACACCTACGCCGACGACCTGGCGGCGCTCGTCGAGGAGCTCGATCTCAAAGATGCCGTCCTCATCGGACACTCGACCGGCGGCGGTGAAGTGGCGCGATACATCGGCCGCCATGGAACTGCGCGCGTATCGAAGGCGGTACTGATCGGTGCGGTTGCGCCGCTCATGCTGAAAACGAATGCGAACCCCGGGGGGTTGCCGATCCAAGCGTTCGACGGAATCCGAGCCGGCTTGCTCGCCGATCGATCGCAGTTCTTCAGCGATCTCAGCGCACTTTTCTATGGAGCGAACCGTGCCGGGTCGACCGTCTCGCATGGTCTACAGCAATCGTTCTGGCTCCAGGGCATGTCCGGCGGCTTCAAGTCTCTCTACGAATGCGTCAAAGCATTTTCCGAGACCGATTTCACGGAAGACCTCAAGAAGTTCGACGTGCCGACGCTCATTCTGCACGGCGCTGACGACCAGATCGTACCGATCGATGCCTCCGCAGTTCTGTCGGCGAAGCTCGTCAAGGGCGCGGAACTCAAGGTGTATTCGGGGGCGCCCCACGGGATGTGCTCGACATTGAAAGACCGCGTAAACAGCGATCTTCTCGCGTTTATCTCTTCGGCACAGTAAGCGCGCCGAAAAGACGAAGGAAAAATGAGTAGCAAACAACTCGACTTAGAAAGCAGCCCTTCCGGAGTACCGCAAAGCGCGGTCGACGCGCCGACGCAGTTCGTCGAGGCAAAAGGCGAGCGGTACGCATACCGGCGCTTCGGAAAGACCGGCGCACTGCCGCTCGTGTTTCTGCAGCACTTTACCGGGACGCTCGACAACTGGGATCCTGCGGTTGTTGATTCTCTGGCGCTCGAACACGACGTGATCCTTTTCGAAAGCGCCGGAGTTGGACGCTCCAGCGGCTCCGTACCCAAAAAAATTTCCGGGATGGCCGTCCACGCATTCGCGTTCCTCGATGCCCTCGGCATCGAGCGGTGCGACGTGCTCGGCTACTCTCTCGGCGGAATGGTCGCGCAGCAGATGGCTCTCGTGCGCCCTGCCGTGCTTCGACGGTTGATTCTTGTCGGAACGGCGCCTCGAGGCGGCGAGGACATCATGCATCTCGAGAAGCCCAGCTTGGCAAAATATTTCGACGACCCGCAGCTCCAGGGGTACGCCATCCTTCAGAAGATATTCTTTGCACCGACGGAATCGAGCCAGGCCGCCGGCGCGGCCTTTATCGATCGGCTCATGCAACGAAAGGACGATCGGGAACCCAGTTCAGGGGCCTCGGTCGCCGAAGCGCAAATTGCAGCGTTCCGCGAGTGGGAGCAGCTCGATGGAGAACGCTTCGCAGATCTCCGAAAAATCCATCATCCGACGCTCGTGGTAAACGGCGTGCACGACGAGATGATTCCCGTCGCAAACTCATACCGGCTCGGCGAGCACCTTCCCAACGCCGTGCTGCTGACCTATCCGGACTCCGGTCACGGCTCGCTCTTTCAATTTTCCGAGTCGTTCACGCGTCAAGCCGAAAACTTTCTCGCATCGGATTCCCCGTTTGCGCCGTACTAGCATCGAGCTCGCGTCTTCGCAGTAAAAAGCATCATGCATTTATTGCATAATGTCATATGCCACAAAATGGCTTGGTCGCATCTTTGGAATTTGTCTATAATCGTCGGCATCCGGTACTAGAGCCCGGGAGCGATCAATGCGTTTTGACTCAGGCCACCCGTCGCCGGCTTCCAATGACGCTTCCAAGGCGGCGACGTTCGGCGAGTTACTTCGCGCCTATCGCGTCCGAGCACGGCTTTCGCAAGAGTTGTTGGCCGAGCGTGCGCAGATCAGCGCTGATGCCGTAAGCTCCCTCGAGCGCGGGACTCGGCGTTCACCGTATCGGAGCACCGTCGCTCTCCTTTCGAAGGCGCTCGACCTCGATGTGCAGGACAGCGAAGCCCTCGAACTAGCTCGGCGAGGCGCGCGGCGCCAACCCGTGCGCAACAACGCAGCTTCGCATTTGCCGGTGGAGCGGACGTCGTTTGTCGGCCGCGAGGGCGATATCGCGAACATCGTCCAGATTCTCGGCCGATCTCGCCTTTTGACGCTTACCGGCTCCGGCGGCGTCGGGAAAACGCGTGCCGCCATCGAGTCCGCTCGGCGGATTGGAAGCGATTCGTGGGACGAGATTTGGTTCGTAGATCTTGCGCCGCTTACCGAAGGAGCAGCCATCGCGGCCAAGATCGCGATGACGATTCAGCCTCTCCTGACGGATCAGGCTGATACCCTCTCGGGGCTCGCATCCGCGCTCGCGAACCGCCGGATGTTGCTGATCTTCGACAATTGTGAGCATATCGTCGTTGCAGCGGCCAATGCAGCCGCCGTTCTGCTAGACGGCTGCCCTCAACTCGCCATTCTCGCCACCAGTCGAGAGCCGCTGAACATCAGCGGCGAGTTCGTCTACCGTTTGCCGCCGCTTTCGCTCCCGGACGCTTTGCCCGTTGGCCTCGAAGACGCTCAGGCGTACTCTGCCGTCGACTTGTTCGTCCAGCGAGCGGAGCTGGCTGACACGCGCATCTCATTTTCGGCGGAGAACCTCGATACAATCGTGCGTATCGCGCGGCGCCTGGACGGGATTCCCCTCGCGATCGAGCTCGCTGCCGCTCAGCTCCCGACCATCGGATTACGCGCGCTCGAGGAGCGTCTCGATCGGCATCTCGATATCTCGCCCGGCCGACGCGACCTGCCGTCTCGTCAGCAAACGGTACACGCGACGATCGCGTGGAGCTACGATCTCCTGAGCGCCGACGAACGCGATGTGCTCTGCACAGCATCGGTGTTTTCCGGCGGATTTACGCTCGAAGCGGTTGAGATCGTGTGCTCCGGCGAAGCGTTCAATCGTTCGTCGATAGCCCCGCTTGTCTCGTCGCTCGTCAACAAATCGCTCGTCGACGTCGAGTACCTCCGCGATGCCGTGCGTTATCAGTTGCTGGATTCCGTTCGGTCCTTCGCGCGCGAACGTCTTCGCGAGGCCGACGGCGAGGAATCCGCGTTGAGGAGGCACGCGGCATGGCTCGCAACTCTTGCCGACGAGATGTACGAGAAGTATCCCGCTGAGATGCCCATCGAGGTGTCGGCTGCTTTGGTGCCGGAAGTTGATAATGTACGCGCGGCGGTCGTTTGGTCGCTGAAGGCGCCGCTCTCGGCTGACCGCGGCTTTGCGGGCCGCATCCTGCCCGGACTCTACACCTTGTCGGACGTCACAGGCGGCCGGCGCGAGCACCGGCATTTGATCGAAACGGCCTTAGAACGTATCGATGAGTCGGAGCATCCGATCGTGGTGGCGAACCTCCTGCTCGCGTTCATTATGCGGGCGCATCTTGAGGGCGTCGCGCTCGATGTCATTGATCGCGCGATCCCACTTTTTGAGCGCAATGGAGATCCGCACGCGTTACTTCGGCTTCATATCGTCTTGTCGTGCGCGTTTGCTGAGCACGGCAAGTTTGCGGAAGCGGAACGATCGGCCGAGGTGGCTTTGACGCTGATGAGCGCCGAGCGTCTCGAATCCTCGATGCTCCGTGCCGCCCTCATGGTGAACCGCTGTCTCTCGCGCATTCTGCAAGGGCGTTTTGACGAGGCGCTTGCCGACGTTGCGGAGGCAGAACGTGTTGCGTTGACCTACTTCGACGATAGGTACTTCGTGCTGTGCCGATGCGACCCACGCGTCGTGCAGATCGAATTCGAGCGCGGAAATCTCTTCCGGGCGCTTGAGATTACGCAACGGATGCTGAGCAGCGAGTTCGGTTGGGTTCACGAGGTCGCGCTGCAGGCCGTCAGCGGTGCCGTCAACCTGCAACTCCTTCTCGGCGATGTCGCCGCCGCCGCAGCGTCGACGCATGACCTCCTCGGCCGGATGCGCCCCACCATGAGTTCTTCGTACCCCGCCTGCGAGTACGCCGCCTCGGTCGCGGCAATGCGTGGCCATGCGCATATAGCGGCGCGCCTTCTTGGATTTATCGGCGCGGTCGAAGAACGCGTCCGCTTCCGCCGCATGAACATGCGGCAGAGGACGTACGAGGCTCTGCGCGCGCGGCTGGCGCGACAACTCGACGAGAAGACGTTGGCCGCCGAATTGGCAACGGGCTCGCGCTGGACTTCCGATGCGGCAATCGCCGAGGCGCAGGCTGCGTTGCAGCTCGAGTCGGTCGCATCGGAGCGCGACTTGGAATCCAGCAACCATTCGTTAGAGAGCCTTTGACAGGCGAACTGTCCGGGTCTCTGTACGACGTGTCTGTGTCCGTCAATCGTCCCCTCACATAGGATCGTTACAACGCGACACCTGATGAGGGAGGCACCCGATCATGCTTGCAGCCCCCGCCGGCGCTGACGACACCGCCCCGGACCATGCCGATGCGACGCTCCCCGATCGCGTCTACGCGTTCGTCGAGCAAAACTATCTTCATCACATCAGCCTGCGCGATGTCGCCCAGGCCGTCGGATACTCCGCCTGCCACCTTACGACGACGTTCCGCCGGGTAACCGGCACGCCGGTAACCGCTTGGATCATCAAGCGCCGCATCACCGCCGCGCAAGAACTCCTGGAGAACGGCAATATCAACGTCGCGTCGGCGTGCGAAGCCGCCGGCTTTACCGATCTTGCTTACTTCTCGCGTCAATTCGTTCGGCATGTCGGCGTGACNNGGTCGGCGGTTGCTGATATCCCAATGGAACAACCGTTCATTTTCGCGGATCGCTAAATCGTTGATGCTGGCATGACGGGCGAGCATCAGCCCCGCTTCATCAAATTTCCAGTTCTCGTTTCCGTAAGACCGGAACCAGTTGCCCTCGGCGTCGTGCCATTCATAGGCAAAGCGAACGGCGATGCGGTCGCCCGTGAATGCCCACAGTTCCTTGATCAGGCGATAGTCCGATTCGCGCTGCCACTTACGCGTCAGAAATTCGACGATCTCGGCGCGGCCGTGGATGAATTCATGCCGGTTGCGCCACCGGCTATCGACGGTGTACGCGAGCGACACGCGCTCCGGGTTCCGCGTATTCCAGGCGTCCTCCGCGAGGCGGACTTTTCGAGCGGCGCTATCAGGTGTAAATGGAGGGACCGGCGGACGGGCGCTGCCGGTCGTCTGGCCGGAATTGATGGACGGTTCGAAGCTCATGGGCTCAACTCTATAGCTAGCGAGCAGGTCGGAGCCAACGACGATCTTTCGGACATGCGGTATGCCGTCGTCGACGTTCTGTTTCTTTAACTGTCCGGCAAACTGTCCGAGTAGTGGGTGGAGACATGAGCCACGTTCGGTTAGCGTGGGCTCATCCACTCATTGTTTCGGAGGTCTCATGTCGAAAAGCTTCTCGCGGGCCGGCACGGTTGCCGCACCGCCACTCACAAACCGCGGCGGTGGCGCGAGGATCCGCGCACGTTTGTTCGCCGTCGTGATGGCAATCGCGCTCGGCACCATCGCCCTTATCGCGCCACAACGCGCGTCCGCTCAGACCGCAAAACCGACGATCGTGCTCGTGCACGGTGCGTGGGCAGATGGCTCGAGCTGGAACGGCGTGATCGCGCCGCTCCTCAAAGCCGGCTTCACCGTGTACGCGCCGCCGAATCCGCTTCGCGGTCTCGCGTCCGACGCCGCCTCGCTCGAAGCGTTCCTCAAAACGATTCCCGGCCCAGTGATTCTCGTCGGCCACTCGTACGGCGGAGCCGTGACGAGCGTCGCGTCGGCGAGCGATGCCAACGTCAAAGCGCTCGTCTTTGTCGACGCGTTTGTGCCGGACGGCGGCGAGAGTTGCTTAAGCCTCCTCGCGGGAGGACCGCCTCCGCCGAAAGACCTGTTCACGCCGGTGCCGTTTGCGACCGCCACCGGCGGCGACGCCGATCTTTACCTTACGCTGAAATACTATGGGCCCGTCTTCGCATCGGATGTTCCGCCGGCGCTTTCATCGTTGATGGCCGTCACGCAGCGTCCGATTACGGCGAGTTCGCTCAACGAGAAAGCCCCTGCGGCCGAAGGTTGGAAGACGATCCCGTCCTGGTACGTAATCGGCGATCTCGACAACATGATTCCACCGGCTGCGCAGCTCAAAATGGCAGAGCGTGCAAAATCGCATATCACACACGTGCATGGATCGCATCCGAGCATGGTCGAGCATCCGGAGGCGACCGTCGCTGCGATCATGGCGGCGATCTCCGGCATGAAATGAGGGGTAGGGCGGGGCAAACGACCTGAGATTCGTCTTCGGTCTGTTTGCCACGCCTCGATCGTCGCCGGTGCTTGATGGCCGAACGTGTTGTGGCGGCCGACCGCAATCACCGCGATTCGCCCCAGATGGAGACCCGCTATCTCGTCGCGATGGGGGCACCGCCGGGCCGGCTAACCTGCACCCAAGTGCCTTTCGCCGGGTCCCAAAGATCGACGGCCGATCCGTCCTGTCCGAGACCTCGCTGATCGCCGGTCGTGAAGTCATACCGCCCGTTTACTCCAATCCAGGATCGTTGCTTCAGAATATAGTCGC
>PLRU01000031.1 GCA_003164045.1 Candidatus Lustribacter telmatis | reverse complement strand
TTAACTGCACCCGCTTGTGGATCCGCACGAATCGCACTTGAGACATGTGCCGTTCCGCACGAGTGCGAACTGGCCGCACGTACCACACGCATCGCCGCTGTAGCCCTTAGCGAGTGCTTCGCGGACGCGTTCCGCTACCGGTTGGATCGTCGCCGATCCGCGCTGCAGCGGTGCGGCTGAAGAAGCGGACGCGACGCCGGCCATGACCGGCACAGGTGCCGGGGGCTGCACGGGTGCGGGTTTCGGCAGTGCTGCCGTAACCGGACGGATCGTGTCGGTCGTGCTGTAGGTCGTCGCGCCGTCTTCCTCGCCAGTGTATTCCGGGTCGGGACCCATCGCATCGATCTGTTGCGACGGCTGCACTTGCGCGAGATCGTAGCGGCCGAGATAGCTCACGGCGAGTTCGCGGAAGATGTAGTCGAGGATCGACGTCGCCATCTTGATGTTTTCGTGACCGACGACCGGGCCGTTGGGCTCGAAGCGCGTGAACGTAAACGCGTCCACGTATTCTTCGAGCGGCACGCCGTGCTGGAGACCCAGCGAGACTGCGATCGCGAAGTTGTTCATCAAGGAGCGGAACGCCGCGCCTTCTTTGTGCATGTCGACGAAGATTTCGCCGATCGTGCCGTCGTCGTATTGACCGGTCCGCAAGTAGACCTTGTGGCCGCCGACGATCGCCTTCTGCGTGTAACCGCCGCGGCGATCCGGCATGCGCCGGCGCTTGGCGATGTAGCGGTAGACGATCTTCTCGGCGATTTGCACCGGCGTGGCGTAACCCGCGGCCGGCATGCCGTCTTCGGACTCGTCCGGTGAGCCGACATCGTACGATGCGGCTAGCGGTTGCGAGAGCTTCGAGCCGTCGCGATAGAGTGCGACCGCTTTGGTCATGCGCTCCCACGAGTAGCGGTAGGCATCTTTGACGTCGCCGATCGTCGCGTCTTGCGGCAGGTTGATCGTCTTCGAGATCGCGCCGCTGATGAACGGCTGAGCGGCCGCCATCATGTCGACGTGCGCTAGAGGACGGATGTAGCGCGAACCGTGTTTGCCGCACGGCGTCGCGCAATCGAAGATCGGCAGATGCTCGTCTTTGAGGAACGGCGCGCCTTCGAGCGTCATCCGGCCGCAGATCACGTCGGAGGCTTCATCGATCTGCTGTCCCGTGAAGCCGAGGACGTCGCGTAGGATGGAGATGTTCCAATCCGCCAACTGATCGGGCGTCATGCCGAGTTTGGTCGTGCAGAACTCATCGCCGAGCACGAAGTGGTTGAAGACGAAGCCGATCTCGAACGCGCCGACGAGTTGCGACTCGATCTTCGCGAGCGTTTCGTCGTCGAAGCCTTTCGCTTTGAGCGTCGCACGGTTGATGTGCGGCGTGCCCTCGAGCGTGTTCGTGCCTTTGGCAAACGATTCGATCGCGGCAATTTGTTCCGAGTTGTAGCCTAGCCGTCGCAGTGCCGGTTCGACCGATTGATTGACGATTTTGAAGTATCCGCCGCCGGCGAGCTTCTTGAACTTCACCAGTGCGAAGTCGGGCTCGATGCCCGTGGTGTCGCAGTCCATCACGAGACCGATCGTACCGGTCGGAGCGATGCAGGTCACTTGTGCGTTGCGGTAGCCGGCGACTTCGCCGATGGCGAGCGCATTATCCCACATGACGCGCGCCAGCGCCCACGTCTCTTGCGTGAAGAGCGACGGCGCGTGCGTGATCGGCGTAATCGTGAGGCCTTCGTATTCGTTCTTGGGCACGGCATAGGCGGCGCGGCGATGATTGCGCAGCACGCGCTCCATCGCTTCACCGTTATGCGCGTATCGCGGGAACGACCCGAGCTCGCGCGCCATTTCGGCCGACGTCTTATACGACGATGCCGTCATCAGCGACGAGATAGCCGCGCACCAGCCGAATCCTTCCTCGGAATCGTACGGCAGGCCCATGCGCATGAGCATCGTGCCCATGTTGGCATAGCCCAAGCCGAGCGTCCGATAATCATACGACTTCTGCGCGATAACGGGCGAGGGGAACTGCGCCATCGTCACGCTGATCTCGAGTGTGGTCGTCCAAACGCGGCATGCATCCGCGAACCGTTTCGCTTCGAAATGTCCCGACGCGTCAAGAAAGTTGACGAGATTCAGAGATGCGAGATTGCATGCGGTGTCATCTAAAAAAATGTACTCGGAGCATGGATTACTTGCATTGATTCGACCGTCGCTCGGGCACGTGTGCCATTCGTTGATCGTCGTGTCGAATTGCAGGCCGGGATCTGCGACTTGCCATGCGGCGATCGCGATCTTTTCCCAAATGTCCGCAGCCGGAATCGATTTAGCGACGCGGCCGTCGGTGCGCCGGACGGTGTCCCAACTTTGACCGGCATCAAGGCGCGCAAAAAACTCGTTTGGAATGCGAACCGAGTTGTTCGAGTTCTGTCCGGAAACGGTGCCGTACGCTTTGGAATCCCAATTCGTGTCGTACGTCTCGACGAAGAGTTCTTTATAGCCCTGACGCGCGAAATCGAGCGCGTACTGCACGCTGCCTTGCGGAATGCCCATCGCAAGCGCCTGGCGCATCGTGGTCTTCAAGGCGGGATTGAGCGCGGGATCGAGGCGCGCCGCTTCGGGCAGCGCTTCGTTGTTCGCCGCTTTCATGATCGCGTTGAGATGCTTCTCGCTAACGATCGAACCGGTGACGAGATCGGCGACTTTCTGTTCTTCGCTAACCTTCCATCCGATGAACTCTTCAATGTCCGGATGATCGAGATCGAGGACGACCATCTTCGCAGCGCGACGCGTGGTGCCGCCGGACTTAATTGCGCCCGCAGCGCGATCGCCAACACGCAAGAACGACATTAGACCAGAGCTGGTGCCGCCGCCGGAGAGCTTCTCGCCCTCACCCCGCAGATGCGAGAAATTCGAACCCGTGCCGCTGCCGTACTTGAAGATGCGCGCTTCACGAACCCACAGGTCCATGATGCCGCCTTCGTTCACCAAATCGTCGCTTACCGACTGGATAAAGCAAGCATGGGGAGCTGGATGCTCGTACGCACTCGTGGCAACGGTCAGTTCGCCTGTCTTGGGGTCGACAAAATGGTGGCCTTGCGCCGGGCCCGCAATCCCGTACGCCCAGTGCAGCCCCGTGTTGAACCACTGCGGCGAATTGGGCGCGCCGATCTGGCGTGCCAGCATCCCGCACATCTCATCGTAATACGCTCGCGCATCGCTCTCGGTATCGAAATAGCCGTACTTATAGCCCCAGTACGTCCACGTGCCGGCCAGCCGATGGAACACTTGACGGGCGTCGGTTTCCGGGCCGAAGGTCGCATCGTCGGTCGGCTCAGAGCGCCACAGCCACTGTGGAATGTCCGGTTCCTCGACGCCTTTGAGGGCGCTCGGGACGCCGGCTTTCCGGAAATACTTCTGCGCGATGATGTCCGTCGCGACCTGACTCCAGCTCTCGGGGATCTGGATATCCTTGGCTTCAAAAATCATCGACCCGTTCGGGTTGACGATTTTCGAGGTACGCGGCTCAAACGTTACACCGGCGTAGGGTTCACCGGGAGCCGAATAGGTGCGGGAGAATTTCATGCTGGGCGGTCCTCGTCGAGCGTCGATGCAGGGGGGCGAGACAGGGGAAGAAGAGTATCGAACAGATGTTCGATAAAAGTCAATGCTCTGGAGCTTCGAAAACCGGGGGGCACAACATATTGTGTCTGACCGGGCAATCCACCTACTAGATATACAACCCGGTTCCTTGTGGACCAGTGGCGCACAAGTGCATTTTCTTGTTCATGGAAGGGCCTAGGCGGCGAATGTACCGCCGGGCGGAGTGGGCGGGGTGTGGACGGAACCGGGGATAGCGTGGATATGCTGCGGCCGGACGGGCATGCGGCGTCGCTCATCGACGTCGCCAGCGACCGTCTCTGGGACCGCGGCTGGCGCGGAATCGTGCTCGATCTGGACAACACGTGCTGCGCGTACCACCAGCCGGAACTCGCCGACGGGGTGGCCGCTTGGGTCGCTACTGCGCGCGACCGGGGCTTTCGCATCGTGATGGTCTCCAATAATTTCAGCGAACGCGTGGCCGCGGCCGGCGCGCAGCTCGGCGTCGCGACGGTCCCGAACGCGCTCAAGCCGCTGCCGTTCGGCTTCCTACGCGCGCTCCGGCTGCTCGGCACGCCGCGGCGCGCGACGGTCGTCATCGGCGACCAGGTCTTCACGGACGTCCTCGGCGGGAAACTGCTCGGGCTGCGGACCGTTCTCACGGAGCCGCTGGTGGCGCACGATTTCCCGCTCACGCGCGTGCTGCGCTTTCTCGAGCGCCTCGTTTATAAGCGCACGCCGCCCGTGCCGGGCCTTCCGATTTTTCGCGGAGAAGATTAGAGCGTGAAGACATACGAACCGCCCAAGGAAGCCTCGCACGACAGCGGGACGCCGGCCGATCTGCTGACCTTCATGACGCAGTCGTGGGCCGTGCCGACGGGCTCGGTTCCGACGCTCGCCGGCCGCGAACGCTTCGCTGCCCGGCGCCAGGCGCTCGGCAAGCTCTTTCCGGGCGATGTGCTCGTCATCCCGACCGGGCACGAAAAAATCCGCGCCAACGATACGAATTACCGCTTCCGGCCGGGCACCGACTTCTATTATCTCACCGGGATTCACGAGCCCGATTGCGTGCTCGTGCTCGTGCCCGACGGCGACGCCCATCGCGCGATCGTCTTCACCGAACCCAATCCCGGCAAGAGCAACTCCACATTTTTCACCGATCGCGTCAAGGGCGAATTGTGGGTCGGTCCGCGTTTAGGCGTCGCTGCAACGGCCGCGCGTTTCGGCGTTGAATCGCAGCCGATCGACGATCTCTCGACGTTCATCAACGTCACGCTCGGCGCGCTACCGGCGCGGCTGTTGCGCGGTCTCGACGATGACGCGGCGACCATCGTCGTGTCGAGCCTCGATAACGATAACGCGCTGGCCGCCGCGCTCTCTGAATTGCGCCTGATCAAGGACGAACTGGAAGTCGCCGAGCTGCGCGCCGCCATCGCCGCAACGAAGCGCGGCTTCGACGACGTGGTGCGCGCGCTGCCGAACGCCGTTACCGAACGCGTGGTGGAAGGCATCTTCAACCTGCGGGCGCGCGTTGAAGGCAACGACGTCGGGTATTCCACCATCGCCGCCTCCGGACCCGATGCGTGCATTCTGCATTGGGTGCGCAACGATCGCCGCATCGGCTCCGACGATTTGCTCTTGCTCGACGCCGGCGTGGAAGCCGTCTCGCTCTACACGGCCGACGTCACGCGCACGATTCCGGTGAGCGGCACGTTCACGCCGGCGCAGCGCGAGGTCTACACGCTGGTCTGGGAAGCGCAGCGCGCCGCGTTCGATGCGTGCAAGCCCGGCAACGATTTCCTCGACCCCAACGCCGCGGCCATGCGCGTGCTCGCCCACGGCCTCGAGCGGCTCGGCATCCTCAGCTCCGCCGAAGAAGCGCTGCGCGACGACAAACTCTTCTATAAACGCTACTCGCTGCACAACGTCAGCCACATGCTGGGCCTCGACGTCCACGACTGCGCGAAGGCGCGGGCCGAGACGTACAAGTTCGGCCGGCTCGAAGCGGGTATGGTCCTCACGGTCGAGCCGGGGCTCTACTTCCAGCTCGACGACCTCACGGTGCCCGAGCGGTACCGTGGGATCGGGGTGCGGATCGAGGACGACGTCGTGATCACGGCCGGCGGCTACGAGAACCTCTCGGCCGCGCTGCCGAGCGAGCCGGACGCGGTGGAGGAGTGGGTCCGCTCGCTCTGTGCGACGATCCCCGAACCCTGGGTCGTGCCGGCCCCCGAATGAAATTTCCGGCGGCTGCAAACCTTGGGGACCGGCCCCGGTTACAAATCGCGATGAAGTTCGATAATTTGGTGCAATCATAGCGCGTCCGGCCAGACGTCCGGCCAAGCGCCGTAAACCGGCGGCGCAACGCGTCGAGCGGGTCGACGAATCGGCGAAGCAGCCGATGATCGAGATGTTCGGCACGATCAAGCAGGTCTACCCGAGCACGACGTTCGGCGTCGAACTCGAGAACGGCCACGAAGTTCTCGCACACATCGCGGGACGCTTGCGCCGCCATCACATCAAATTGCTCTTGGGCGATCGCGTCGAGCTCGAAATCTCGCCGTACGACCTCACCAAGGGCCGCATCATCTACCGTTATCGGGCGGGTGAAGCGCGCCGATCGACCTCCGCTCCGGCGTAACCGCACCGCCCATTAGCGCCGCGCTGCCGCAGGTAAGGCTGGATCTTAGCGATCCGGCCTTCATTCGCGATCCGTACCCGCGGCTGGCCGAGCTGCGTGAGACGACTCCGATCTTCTACGAGCCGGTGCTCGACAAGATCTTTCTCACCCGCTACGAGGACGTCTCGACGGTGCTGCGCTCGCGGCGCTTCGGCACCTCGATCCGGCACGTGCTATCGCGTGACGAACTCGGGTGGCCGCCGCCCGATCCGCGCCAGGCCGATTTCGACCGCTTCGAACACAACCATCTGCTCTCGAACGAACCGCCGGTGCACACGCGCTTGCGCGGGCTGGTCGGCAAAGCGTTCACCCCGAAGCGTGTCGAGAACTTGCGTGACCGCGTTACCCAAATCGTCGATGCAACGCTCGAAGAACTCGCCGCTCGCGAGACGTTCGATCTCGTGCACGACTTCGCGGAACCGCTGCCGGTTATTGTGATTTGCGAATTGCTGGGCGTCGACGCCGAGCACCGGGCCGACTTGCGCGCATGGTCGGCGGCCATTGTGAAGCTCTACGAAATGGAGCACACGGCAGAACAGCAACGGGCAGCGAACGATGCGGTGGTTGCGTTCAGCGCGTTCGTGCGCGGCATCGTGGCGGAACGCCGGGCGCGGCCGGCCGACGACTTGATCACGGCCCTGGTCGAGGTCGAAGAAGGCGGCGAAATGCTGACCGAGGACGAGCTGATCGGAACGTGCATTCTGCTGCTCAATGCCGGACACGAGGCCACGGTCAACGGCACCAGCAGTGCGATCATCACGTTCATGCGGCAGCGGGCCCACTGGGATGCGTTCGTTGCCGCGGCCGAGGGCGGTCCGTCGAGTGCGTTCATCAAAACCGCCGTCGAAGAACTGCTGCGCTACGATACGCCGCTGCCGTGCTTCGAGCGCTGGGTCCTCGAGGATACCGAACTCGGCGGCACCACGGTCGAACGTGGCGCAAAACTCGCGCTGCTCTATGCCAGCGCGAACCGCGATCCGCGCAAATTCGATTCGCCCGACGCGCTCGATCTCGCGCGCGACCCGAATCCCCACGTCTCGTTCGGCCTGGGCATCCACTTTTGTCTTGGTGCGCCGCTCGCTCGGCTCGAACTGCAGATCGCCTTACCGGCACTCGCTCGCCGATTTCCCGGCCTCCACCTCGTCGACGAAGCGGCGCCGCTGGCATACGGCGCAGGCTTCGTCATCCGCGGCGTCACCGAACTGAACGTCCGTACCCGTTAGCCGCCTACCTAGGGCGTGCGCAGCGCAGCGCCGTACCCCGTAGCGTGCTGCACGCGCGTCCGGACCTCGCCAAATCCTACGACCCCGCCGATGTCGAACCGCGCCTAATCGCGCGCGACCTCGCCGCCGGCGCCTTCCATGCCGAAGTCGACCGTTCGCGGCCGCCGTTCATCATCTCGATGCCGCCGCCGAACATCACCGGCGCGGCGCACCTCGGTCACGGTTCGACCTACACGCCGATGGACGTCCTGACGCGCTACCATCGGATGCGCGGGGACAACGCCGACTGGCTGCCGGGCCAAGACCACGCCGCGATCGCGACGGAAGCCGTGCTGGTGCGCGAGCTGGCGAAAGAGGGACTCTCGCGCGACGGTCTCGGACGCGATGCATTTCTCGCGCGCGCTTGGAAGTGGCGCGAGCAGTACGGTAACCGGATCAACGAGCAGTTCCGGCGCCTCGGCTTCGGCGCGGATTGGCAGCGCGAGCGCTTCACGATGGATCCGGAACTCTCGGCCGCCGTCACGCGCGTCTTCATCGACCTCTACAACGACGGGCTGATCTATCGCGGCACGCGGCTCGTGAACTGGGATCCGAAAAGCGGCTCGACACTGTCGGACGCCGAGGTGGAAAACGAACCGCACAGCGGATCGCTCTGGCACCTGCGCTACCGTGCAGAAGACGGCGGTCCGGGTGTGGTCATCGCGACGACGCGGCCCGAAACGTTCCTGGCCGACGTTGCGGTGGCGGTGCATCCCGAGGACGAACGCTACGCCGCGCTGATCGGCAAGAACGTGGTTCTGCCGCTGGTGAATCGTCCGGTTCCGGTGATCGCGGACGCGGCGGTACTGCGCGAATTCGGCACCGGCGCGGTCAAAGTGACGCCGGCGCACGACGCGACCGACTACGAGATCGGTGAACGCCACGGTTTGCCGATGCCGACGGTCATCGACTACGACGGACGGGTCATCGCGCCGGTGTGGCGCGTCGAACCCGATGCCGCAACGCGCGCACGTTTCGACGTGGGCCGCGAGGCGCTCGCGAAGTACGTGGGCATGGATCGCTTCGCCGCGCGCAAAGTGCTGGTCGCCGATTTGGAAGCCGCGGGCGCACTCGAGCGGGTGGAACCGTACGAAACGACGGTGCCCGTGTCGTCGCGTTCGGGCGAGATCATCGAACCGCTGCTCTCGCTGCAATGGTTCATGGCGATGGAAACGCTCGCGAAGCCGGCGCTCGATGCCTATCACCACGGCGAGGTGACGTTCGTGCCGGAGCGTTTTGGGCGCACCTACGAACACGGGCTCGAGAACCTGCGCGACTGGAACATCTCGCGCCAAGTGTGGTGGGGCCATCAGCTGCCGGTATGGTACACGCCGGACGGCGACGCGATCGTGGCGAACGACGCGGAAGAAGCCCGCGACATCGGCCGCGAGAAATTCAACACGATCGAACTGCGCCGCGATCCCGACACGCTCGACACGTGGTTTTCGAGCGGTTTGTGGCCGTTCACGATTCTCGGCTGGCCGGCGGCGACGCCCGAACTCGATGCCTGGTATCCCAATCAGGTGATGATCACCGGCCGCGAGATCATCTTTCTCTGGGTCACGCGCATGATGATGCTCGGATTGCGTTGCGTCGGTCGCTTGCCGTTCACCACCGTGTTCATCACGCCGCTGGTGTTCGATCTGCAGGGCCGCAAGATGAGCAAGAGCCTCGGCAACGCGATCGATCCGCTCGACCTCGTCGAGAAGTACGGCGCCGACGGCTTTCGTTTCGGCATGCTGCGGCAGATGCGCCTCGAGTCGCAAGAGCTGCGCTTCGATGAAGAAAAATGCGACGAGGCGCGCCGCTTCAACAACAAGCTTTGGAACGCGCTGCGCTTCATCGC
This sequence comes from Candidatus Lustribacter telmatis, assembly GCA_003164045.1. Taxonomy (GTDB): domain Bacteria; phylum Vulcanimicrobiota; class Vulcanimicrobiia; order Vulcanimicrobiales; family Vulcanimicrobiaceae; genus Lustribacter; species Lustribacter telmatis. The sequence continues at coordinate 14,164 of PLRU01000031.1, read as the reverse complement.
CTCGCTCGACGAAGGGTTGCCGGAGCGCATCGAACTGCCGCCGGCCGACACGCTCACGCTGGCGGATTGCTGGATCCTCGCCAAATTGCACGCGGCGGTCGCAGCGGTAACGCAGGCCTACGATCGCTTCGAGATGGGCGTGGCGGCCGACGTGCTCGTGCAGTTCGGCTGGTACACCTTCTGCGACTGGTACCTCGAGTCGGCCAAAGCCGATGCGCAGCGCGCGACGCGGATGAGCGTGTTGACGTACGTGCTCGACACGTTCGTGCGCTTGATGCACCCGATCGCCCCGTTCGTCACCGAGGAGATCTTCTCGGTGCTTCGTCCGGGCGGTTCGTCGATCGTGGTCTCCGCGTGGCCCGATGCACGCGATATTCCGGTCGACGCCGTGGCCGAGGCCGATTACGATCACTTCATGACGGCCGTCGAACGGTTGCGCAACGCGCGCTCGGAACTCGGTATCGCGCCGCGCGCGCGCGTCGCCGTGACCGGCCCTGAACTCGATGCGGCGATCGCCGAACAATTGCGGCTGCTCGCCGGCGTGGAGTTCCGCAGCGACGACACGATCGCCGGCGAGACGTTTGCGCAACGGCTCGACGCGCTGCGTCTCCATGCCGATCCGGCGATGCTGCGCGAACGTTACGAGCGCGAAATCGCGAAACTCGACCTCGAGGTCGAACGGCTCGAGAAGAAGCTCTCCAACGCGAAGTTCGTCAGCAATGCCAAACCCGACGTCGTTGCCGCCGAGCGCGACAAGCTGGCCGATTACGGCCGTCAGCGCGACGTGGCGCGCGCGGCCCTGGGCGCGCTCGTTTGAACGAACTCGGCGAGCTGCACGAGTTCTTTGCCGCCAGCGTCGGTGCGGCGGCGGCACTGATCGGGCTGCTGTTCGTGGCGATCAGCATCGCGCCCGAGAAAGTCTTCGGCGATCAGGCGGATGCGGACCGGCGGGCCGATGCGCAGCGCGCGTTCACCGCGCTCGTGAACGTGTTCTTCGTCTCGCTCGCGGCGCTGATGCCGCACTCGGCGGTGCGCGTCATGGAGGTGGTCGCCTTGCTCGCTATCGTGCAAATTGCCCGCGCGATCTTCATGCGCGTGCGTTCCGACGGCGGCTTGAAAAACTGGCAGCACCTAGGCCTCATATCGCTCGGCATCTACGTCTTTGAGCTCATCGCGGCGCAGGGCGTGGTCACGCGAGCGGTGTCGCCCGATAAGCTCGTCTACTTCGTACTCGGCCTCTACGCGTATGCGCTCGGAACGTCGTGGAATTTGCTCGGCGCAAAAGGTGCCGCCAAGGCGGCTTAGTTCGGGCGCATCCGTCCGTAGATAAATTCGTCGTGGATCATGCCGCGCCGATCGCAGATCGCGGCGTTCATCCGCCCCTCGAGCGCGTAGCCGGCCTTTTCCAAGACACGTGAGGAACCGATGTTCGGTCCCATCACGTTGGCCCACACGCGGCGGACGCGCAGCGTGTCGAACGCCCATTGCGTCGCAATTTGAACCGCTTCCGTCATGACGCCCTTGCCCCAGAAGCGGCGGCCCAGCCAATAGCCGATGCTTGCCGTGCCCACGCGCTCGCCGCTGCCGATGTGAAAGCCGACGCCGCCGGCGAGTTCGCCGCCGACTTCGATCGCAAACTGCCCGACGGTCTCGGCCAATCCTTGTGCGCGAATCCAGCGGTCGGCATCTGCGCGCGTGTACGGCTGTGGGAAGACGTGCGAGAGATAGCGGGCAATATAGGGATCGTTGGCGAGGGGAACGAGTGCCTCGGCATCGCTGCCGAACCACTGCCGAAGGCGGCAGGCGCGGCCTGCAATAGAAACGGCCATCCAGTGGCACTTCGACGGGCCGCCTAGGAGCTCCCGAGGACGCAGCGCACAAAGGGCCGGAATCCGATGCGCCCGAACCGCCGTTCGATGCCCGCGCTTGCTCGCCGTCGCGTTCTCATGAATCCCGCTTCGATCGAGCGGGCGGTTTCTCGCATGGCGCATCAGATCATCGAACCGGAAGAAGCGCAGAGCGGCCTGGTCGTCATCGGCATCCGCCGCGGCGGGGAATCGCTCGCCCGCCGGCTCGTTACCGAAATCGCATCGATCAGCCATGAGGCGCCCGGTCTTGGGTTTCTCAACATCAATCTCTATCGCGACGACGATGTGGCCCGGGAATTGCCGGAGTCGGAGATTCGCAGCGAAATTACGGGCAAGACGGTCGTGATCGTCGATGACGTGCTCTACACGGGCCGCACGGTGCGCGCGGCACTCGACGCGGTGACCGATCTCGGGCGTCCGCGCGCGATTCGTTTGGCCGTGCTGATCGACCGCGGCTTGCGCGAGCTGCCGGTGCAAGCCGACTACGTTGGAAAGCTGATCCCGACCAGCCGCCGCGAGCACATCGACGTGGTGCTCGCGCCGCAGCGTTCGGATGACGATTCCGTCGCGCTGGTCATCGACGAGGAACGTGCCGCCACGTAACTTGATCGACGTCGATGACGTCTCGCCGTCTGAATTGATCGAACTGCTCGATCGGGCCACGGCGTTCAATCAAACCGCCCCGCGACGCGACCTCCTCGCCGGCGTGCCCGTTCTCAATCTCTTTTTCGAGTCGAGCACGCGCACGGCGACGTCGTTCACGCTGGCCGAGCAGCGCGTCGGGGCCGATGTCATTTCGTTTGCGCCCGGTGCATCGTCGCTCGGTAAGGGTGAAACGATCGCGGATACCGCGATCACCCTGCGCGCGATCGGTGTGCGCGTGATCGTCGTGCGCCATCCCGAATCCGGTTTTCCGCGCCGGCTGGCCGAAGCGTTCGACGGCCACGTGATCAACGCGGGCGACGGCACGCACGCGCACCCGACCCAAGCCCTGCTCGATCTGATGACGCTGCGCGATCACGCCGGCCGGCTCGAGGGCTTGCGCGTGGCCATCGTCGGCGACATCTTGCACTCGCGCGTCGCGCGTTCGAACATCGTCGGGATGCGCATGCTGGGCGTCGAGGTAACGCTGGTCGGCCCGCGCACGCTCTTGCCCGATTCGTTCGAACGCGAGGGCGTGCGGATCGAACGCGACCTCGACGAAGTCTTGCCGCACATCGACGCGATCATGATGCTGCGCATTCAGCGCGAGCGGATCGTCTCGGGTCTCTTGCCCTCGCTCGACGACTACACGCGCCGCTTCCAGCTCAACCGCACGCGCTTGGCGCGGCTCTCGCGCGACGCGGTGATCTTGCATCCGGGCCCGTATAACCGCGGCGTCGAGTTGACCGACGAAGTGCTCGACGATCCGCGTTCGCGCTACGTCATGCAGGTGCACAACGGCGTGTTCGTACGCATGGCGGTGCTCGAGTTTCTCATCAACAGCGCGCAGGTGCCCGCATGAAGACCGTGATCCGCGGCGGCCGCGTGATCGACCCCGGGCTCGGGCTCGATGCGCTGCGTGACGTCGTCATCGAAAACGGCTTCATCAGCGAGATCGTCGAGCACGCCGACACGGCCTACGCGCGCGTCGTCGATGCAACCGGGGCCATCGTGTCGCCCGGCTTCATCGACATGCACGTGCATCTGCGCGAGCCGGGCCTCACGCACAAGGAAACGATTGCCACCGGCGCGGCGGCGGCGGTTGCCGGCGGCTTCACCGCGGTCGCGTGCATGCCGAATACCGAACCGGCGCTCGACTCCGCCACGATCGTGGCCGACGTGCTGCGGCGTGCGGAAGCGGCGGGCCTCGCGCGCGTGTATCCGATCGGCGCGCTTACGAAGGCGCGCGCCGGCGTCGAGCTGGCGCCGTACCACTTGCTCGTCGATGCGGGCTGCGTTGCGTTCAGCGATGACGGAACGACGGTCGCGAACGCGCTCGTGCTGCGGAACGCCGCGCGCTATGCAAGCGACCTGAACGCGATCTTCGTTTCGCACTGCGAAGACGCCAGCCTCAAGGGCGATGCGGTGATGAACGAAGGCGCGCCGTCGGCGCGGCTTGGGCTCGACGGCAGCCCGGGGCTCGCCGAGGACGTGATCGTCGCGCGCGATCTGCTCATTGCCGAGGATACGGGCAAGCCGTGGCACATCGCGCACGTGTCGACCGCGACGTCGCTCGATCTGATGCGTTGGGCACGCAGCCGCGGCGTGCGCGCGACCTGCGAGGTCACGCCGCACCATTTGCTCTTGCTCGACGACCGTTTCGATCAGTATCGCGCCGATGCCAAGGTCAATCCGCCGCTGCGTGCCGAGCGCGACCGCCAAGCCTTGCTCGAAGGCGTTCGCGACGGCACGATCGACGTGTTTGCGACCGATCATGCGCCGCACGGGCTCGATGAGAAAGCGCAACTGCTGAGCGCCGCTCCGGTCGGCTTCAGCGGCCTCGAGATCGCGCTCGGCGCCTACGCCGCGGCGCTGCCCGACGTGCCGCTCGCGCGGATGATCGAACTTCACAGCGTCAACCCCGCGCGTATCTTGGGCGTGCCCGGCGGCACGCTGGCGGTGGGCAGCGTCGGCGACGTCACGGTGTTCATCGAACGCGCGTGGACCGTCGATGCGCGGCTCTTTCATTCTAAGGGGAAGAACACGCCGTTCGACGGCGCGACGTTCCCGCGCCGGGCGCTGGCGACAATTGTCGCCGGCGCCGTCGTCTACGAACACGGACGCGTCCTCCCGCGTGACGAAGCCGTACACTCGTGAATCCCGGGAAGAAGTACCAAACCAAGCGCGCCGTCCTCTTACTCGCCGACGGAACCCGTTTCGAGGGTGACGGGATCGGTCCCGATGCGACCGCGCTCGGCGAGGCGGTTTTTTATACCGGCATGACCGGTTACGAAGAAGCGCTGACCGACCCGTCGTACGCCGGGCAAATTCTCACGTTCACCTATCCGCTCATCGGAAACTACGGCGTCTCGCGTTCGGTCTCGCAGCATCCGCGCGGCACCGTCGCCGGGTGCGTGATGAAGCACCTCGCGCGCCGGCCCTCGCACTTCGAGAACGTGATCGATCTCGGTTCGTGGCTCGAAGAACAAGCGATCCCGACGATTATCGGTGTGGACACGCGTGCCCTGACGATCGCCTTGCGCGAACACGGAACGATCGGCGCGGCCCTGGCCATCGGCGACAAAGCCGTCGCGGGCGTCGATGCAACGCTGGCTGAGTTCGTGCGGACGATGACCACGAACGGTCTCGTGGCCAGCGTCTCGGACGCCTACCAAATCGGCGAGACGATCGGCCACGGCGATACGCATATCGTGTTGCTCGACTGCGGCGTGAAGCGCGCGATCATTCGCGAACTCGAAGCGCTCGACGCGCGCGTGACCGTGCTGCCCTTCGGTGCGACGCGCGACGAGATCGACGTCCACCATCCCGATGCGATCGTGATTTCACCCGGCCCCGGCGATCCGCGCGATTTGCCCGCCACGGTCGAGACGCTGCGCGGGCTGGTCGGCGAAGTGCCGCTCTTCGGCGTGTGCCTGGGGCACCAGCTGCTGGCCCTGGCCTGCGGGGCGCAAACGTTCAAGCTGCCGTACGGTCATCGCGGCGGCAACCAGCCGGTGAAGGATCTGCTCAACGACGAAGTGCTGATCACCGCGCACAATCACGGCTACGCGGTCGACGGCGCGACGCTGCCGGACCACCTTGAAGCGACGATGGTCAACCTGAACGACGGCACGAACGAAGGCTTCCGCCATCGTACGCTGCCGATCGCGGCGGTGCAATTTCATCCCGAAGCGTCGCCCGGTCCCTTCGATGCGCGCGGCCTGTTCCGGGGTTGGCTGGATTCGCTGCGCTGAACGCGCAGCGCGGGTGTGCGCCGCGCTGCTTGCGCTCGCGCCGCTCATCGTCTCCGCGCAAGCGTTGCCGCGGTTGCACATCACGGCGCTGGGCTTGCACGCGGATCAAAGCGTCGTGCGGCCCGGTGAGTCGTTCCACGTGACCGTGCACGTTCACGTGCGCGAGAAGCGCGAGCGTCTCGACGAACTGGTGTTGCCGGCGCTCACGAACGCGGTGGATCTGGGCGACGAGCGTAAGCGTGTGCCGGCCGCCGACGGTACGGACTTCTACGAAACGCTGACGGTCGCGGCGAATACGGTCGGCACGGCGACGTTCACGCCGGCCTACATCGATGCGATCGACCCGGCGACCGGCCGCGGAATGCGGTACTCCTCGCAGCCGCTCAGCGTTCGGGTGGCCACGGGCACGACGGTGCACGATGCGGATTCGGGTGCGTTGATGCGGCTCTTGCGCACCGCCGTGCTCGCGATCGTCACGGTGCTCATCGTGCTCGCGGCGGCGATCGTGGCGATCGTGCGGCTGCGCCGCCCGCGGCCACGCCCCACACCGAGCTCCGCGCCGCCGTTGCCTGCACGCGCGACGCGGCCGGCGGGCGACCCGGTGCGCGCGGCGCTGGCGCTCTATCGTGCGCGCGGCGACGACGCATCGCTCGATGCGCTGCGCAACGTCCTCTTCGCGCGGGCGGGCGCGGGATCGGGCGCGACCTTTGCGGATGCGTTGCGGGCGCTTGGTTCCCGCGATCCGCAGCTCGCACGCGTGATGGCCGTCGCGGAACGGGCGCGTTTCGGACCGGTGCACGAACGTGCGCCCGCGGCACGCGACCTGCTCGTTGCGCTCGACGCCTACGTCGGCGGGGAGACCGGCGCATGATCAAACCCGAAGCCGTTCGCGAAGCGCTCTCGCGCACGATCGTCGGCCAAACCGAGGTGGTCGATGCGCTCGTCATGGCGCTGCTCGCCGACGGCCACGTGCTGCTCGAAGGGATGCCGGGCGTCGCCAAGACGCTCGCCTGCCGGGCGCTTGCGGCCGCGGTCGGCGGCATCTTCAAGCGCGTGCAGTTCACGCCCGATCTGCTGCCCAGCGACATCGTCGGCACGCGCATCTTCGATCAGCGCAGCGGCGAGTTCGTTACGGTGCGCGGTCCGCTCTTCGCCAACATCGTACTCGCCGACGAGATCAACCGCGCGCCGGCGAAAGTCCAGTCCGCGCTGCTCGAAGGGATGCAAGAGCGGCGGGCAACGATCGGCCCGGACACGCTCGCGCTGCCGCGTCCGTTCGCCGTGCTGGCAACGATGAACCCGTTCGATGCCGACGGTACCTACGCGTTGCCGCTGGCGCAACTGGACCGGTTTCTCCTCAACGTGCGCGTCGGCTATCCGTCGCGCGAAGACGAGCGCACGATCGTCGACCGTTTTTCGGCAGCCACGGCGGAGCCCGAGCGCGACGTGGCGACGCTCGCCGACGTCGAGCGCTGGCAGGCCGACGTGCGCGCGGTGCACCTCAACGAACGCGTGCGCGACTACGCCGTCGATCTCGTGCGGGCGACGCGCGGCGCGAAGTATGTCGCCTCGGGCGCCAGCCCGCGCGCAGCCTTGGCGCTGACGATCCTTGCGCGTGCGCGCGCGTACCTCGACGGCCGTTCGTTTGCCGTCCCGGACGACGTGCGCGAACTCGCACCGGGCGTGCTGCGTCACCGCGTGGCCTTCGATTACCGGCTCGCGATCGACGGCGGGGACGGCGACGCCGTGCTCGCCGAAATCATCGCGAGCGTACCGGCGCCGTGAACCCGCTGCGCGCGGCAATCGTGCGCGGCGCGCGCCACGTCCACGCCGGCGGAACGGTCGCGCGCGGGGCGCGGCCGGGCGACGGCTACGTCTTCGACCGTTTGCGCGGCTACGCCGAGGGCGACGATCCGCGGCGCATCGACTGGTCGGCGACCGCGCGCATCGGCTCGCTGCAAACGCGCGTCTATCTCGAAGAGACGGTGCTCGTGCTCGGTGCGCTGGTGGATGAGTCGCCGTCGATGCGACTCGGGCGGAAACGCGCGCTGAGCGTGGCGGCGGGCGAAGCCGTGCGGGCGTGGTTCGGCGCGGCGGAATCCACCGACCGGGCCGGGCGCATCGTGGACGACCGGCTCGTCGGCGACCGGCGCGCAACGGTGGAAGTGCAAGCCGCCGGTCCGTTCGATCTGCGCCGTTCGCTCGAACTTTCCGTGCGCGTTCTGCCGCAAGGCAGTTCGTTTCTGCTGATCACCGACGGTCTCGATCTGGGCGCCAGCGGCGCGTTCGACGACGTGCTGCTACGCATCGGACGCCGCTTCGATGCGACCGTGCTGCTGGCGCGCGATCCGTGGATCGACGGTTTGCCGTTGCGCGGGTTCGTGCGCATCCGCGATGCCGAGAGCGCGCGCACCAAGCGCGTCTTCATCGGGCCGCGCTCGCGCGAACGCTATCGCCGCGCGAGCGCCGAACGCGACGCTGCCATCGAGGGGCGGTTTCGCGTCGCGCGCTGGCGGATCGGCACGCTCGAGGAAGCCGACGGAGCGGCCTCGCTCGAGCGCACGTTCGGTCTGCGATGACCTTCGCACATCCGCTCTACCTGGGCATTGCGCTGGTGGTCGCGCTGGTATTCGCCGGCCTTGCGCTCGTGAGCGCGCGGCGATCGCGCGGGGCGGCCCTCGCTTACTCGGACCTGGCGTTTCTCGAGCGCGCGATCGGCCGCGCGCCGCCGTGGAGTGCGATCTTCGCCGCCGTCTGGGTACTTGCGATCCTCAGTGCGGGCGTCGCCCTCGCGCGCCCTAGTCTGGTTGCGAACGTTGCGGTGCACGATGCGGCGATCGTGCTGTGCATCGATACCTCGGGATCGATGTCGTCGACCGACGTTGCGCCGACGCGCTCGCTCGCTTCGCGCGAGGCGGCGTTGACCTTCATCAACGGCGTGCCGGACGGCACGCGCATCGGGCTCGTTGCGTTCAGCGCGTCGGCGTTTCCACTCGGCGCGCTGAGCGACGATCACGATGCCGCGCGCGAGGCCTTGAGCCGCCTGCCCGAACCGAACGGCGGCACGGCGATCGGCGATGCGCTCACCGTCGCCGCACAAATGCTGCCGTCCGGCGGACGGCGCGCGATCGTGCTGGTCACCGACGGCGTGAACAACGCCGGTAGCGATCCGCTGGAAGTTGCCGCGACGCTCGGCGCTCAAGGTATCTCGATCTTCACGGTCGGCATCGGCACGAACGGCAGCGGTCTCGTGATTCCGGGAACGAACGACGATGCTGCGTTAGATGAAGATGCGCTGCGCTCGATCGCCGCTTCGGGCAATGGTACCTACGCGCGGGTTGGTGACGCCGGGGCGTTACGCGACCGGCTCGGCAGTTTGGCGCGCACGAGCATCAACGAGCGCCGGCGCGTCGACCTCACCATGCAGTACGGCGTCGCCGCCGGCGTGCTCGCCTTCGCGGCCGCACTCGGCGGCCTTGCGCTGGGGAGATTTCCGTGAGCGATCCAGTCGCCGGCTTGCGGCGCACCTACGACCGCGGTACGCTCGACGAAGCGCGCGCCGCGGCGGAGCCGTTCGCCCAATTTCGCCTGTGGTTCGGTGATGCGCTCGCTGCAGAGCACCTCGAGGCAAACGCGATGAGCCTCGCGACCGCCGACGAGCGCGGCCGTCCTTCGGCGCGCATCGTGCTCTTGCGCGGTTGGGACGAACGCGGCTTCGTGTTTCACACGAACTACGAATCGCGCAAGGGCCGCGAGCTTGCGTTCGATCCGTATGCCGCGCTGTTGTTCTATTGGGATAAGCTGGAGCGTCAGGTGCGCATCGAGGGCAGCGTCGCCATGCTGCCGGCGGCGGAGTCCGATGCGTACTTTGCGAGCCGTCCGCGCGGAAACGGATTGAGCGCGTGGGCCTCGGATCAAAGCCGCGTCGTTCCCGATCGCGCCGCGCTCGAGGCGCGCATGGAAGAAGCCGATCGGCGCTTCCCCGGCACCGCAACGCCGCCGCGTCCGCCGCACTGGGGCGGGTATCGCGTCACCCCCGACCGCATCGAGTTTTGGCAAGGCCGCCCCGATCGTGTCCACGACCGTCTGTCATACCGCCGCACCGGCGCCCTCTGGCTGCGCGAACGCCTCGCGCCGTAACGTCCAGAGGAGCGCTGCGCCGGCGATGAACTCGACGATGACGAGCGCGAACGCGACGCGCGGTCCGGCGCCCGCATGCATCGCGTCGACGGCCGTCACGAGCGGCGCAGTGATCGCGGGCGCGACGATCTGCGGCAGCGCAGCGGCGAGATTCCAGATGCCCATCGCCGCGGCCATCGCGCCGCGCGGCAGCACGGCATATGCGATCGCCCAATCGGCGGTGAAGAACGCACCCCACGCGCAGCCGGATGCGATTGCCGCCGCGAACGCGACCGGTTCGTTCGGCGCGAGCGCGAAGGCTCCGACGGCCACGCCGATCGCGACCGCGGCGATGCTGATGACGATGCGCTTGTCGTAGCGATCCGCCGCACGTCCGGCGAGCATCGCGCCGCTGACGCCGGCCAGCGTGAAGGCGAGGAACAACAAGCCCGTCATCGTGCGGGCGTCGGACACGTGCAGCGACTCGCGCACGAAGAAGAACAAGAAACCGAGCAGCGTGTAGAAGCCGACGTTAATCGCGGCGCGCGAGATCATGATCGTCAGCATCGGGCGCGTCACGCGGAGCGGCGCATTGCGCGCCGGCGTCGCGGGCAGCGTGCGCAGATGGTTCAGTGCGACGACGGCGCCGCCGAGCAGCGCCGCGACGAGCGCGGCCGCCGCCCACAGTCCGTGCAGCGTCGCTGCGACGATGAGTCCGGTCACGCTGCCGGCGAACGATGACACGCTCATCCAGCCCGAAGCACTCCCGCTGTGTTCCTCGCCGACGGCATCCGGTATTGCCGCTTGGTAGGGACCGCCCGCGACGTTCAAGCCGATCTGCAGCGCGACGAACGCCGCGATCAGTCCAAACAGCGACGGCGTCGCAAAGAACGCGGGCAGCGCAGCGGCTCCGGCCGCGATGCCGGCGATATAAAAGAACCGGCGATGCCCGCGCACCGCGAGGTGGCGATCCGACCAGAAACCGGCCACGACTTGTACGATGGCGGCCACGAGTGCGCCGCCGGCCGCAATCCATGCATACGCGCGCACGTCACCGGCGCCGGCAAACTCGGAGACGCGGCTCTGCAGAAAGACGCCGAGAATCGCGCTCCACACGGCTTGGATGCCGAACCACAGCGCGCTGATGCGCGCGGGCTGTGCGGTTACGTCCGCGCGCATGCGTAACGATATTCGGCAAGCGTGTCGACGTCGTAGCTCAAGCCCGGACCGGAATCACGAATCGCCGCCGCGCGCACGCCGAAGACGCTGGCCGCACGCTGCTCCACGTGAGCGATGCGCAAACCGCGCACAAGATAGCGCAGCAGCAGCGTGGGTCCGAGCAAGCGCGCCATGCCGACCGCGCTCTTGCGCGCATCGAAGAAACGTCCGGCGATCGCGCGCACCTGCGCTCGCGCATGCTGCCCGATGAAGAAGACACTGCCGCCGGCGATGCGTTCACCGCCGAGGGTCATGATGTGCGGCGGCGCGCCGGGAAACGCCGCCTCGTAGTCCGCTGCCGCGGCAAGCGGCATCGTGAGGTCGTACGGTGCGCTGGCGGCCAAGAACGCGCCGAGTTCGGACGCGGTAACGAACGGAAGATCGCTTGCGGCAAAGAGCAGATCGCCATCGGGCCAGGCGTCGAGCGCAAGCGCCACGTTCGCCGCACCGGCCGGCGCCGCCGGGATCAGCCGTACGTTTTCGGGTAATCGGAAGCCGGCGGTGGGATCGCCGACGACCGCAAGCTCGTCGATGCCGGCTGCGCCGATCGCGGCGAGAATGCGGTCGAGCAAAACACCCGTATCGAGCGGCGCCAGCGCCTTGACCTGGGTGCCGATGGCCGCCGCGAAGGCGTCGTCGACGCGGCCCCCGGCCGTGATCACTGCGCGTACCATGCAGCGCGCGCCGTTCGGTGCGCCGGACCCGACTTCCCATACCGCCAAGGTCGGTGCGGAAATGCGCAACGAACGGGGCGGCATGGGAACGAACGTTTTTCTCGCCGGTGCAACCGGTGCGATCGGCCGGCGCCTCACGCCGCTGTTGCTCGATGCCGGTTTCACCGTCACGGGCCTGACGCGTAACCCGGCACGGGCGCGCGAACTCGAACGCGGCGGCATTCGTGCGGCCGTCGGCGACGTCTACGACGCGGCGGCGCTGTGCGCGGCAGTCGCTGCAGCAAATCCCGAAATCGTCGTGCACCAGCTCACCGATTTGCCGCAGTCGCGTGAAGACCGGGCCGACCCGAAGGCGCTCGAGCGGAACGCCCGCGTGCGCATCGAGGGAACGGCGCATCTCGTCGGCGCGGCGTTGCGCAGCGGCGCAAAGCGCATCATCGCCCAGAGCATCGCCTTCGCCTACGCGGCCGGACTCGAGCCGCATGCGGAGAGCGATCCGCTCGATGCGCAAACGCGCGCCTCAGTCATCGAGCTGGAACGGCTGGTGCTCGAATCACCGCCGCTGATCGGCACGGTGCTGCGCTTCGGCAGCTTCTACGGTCCCGGTACCTGGGCGAACGAGCCGGCCGGCAACCTGCCGCTGCACGTTGACGCCGCCGCGTGGGCCACGCTGCTCGCGATCCAACGTTCGGCCGCCGGCGTCTTCAACGTCGCGGAAGAGCGCGGCTACGTCACGACCGTGCGAGCGCGGGATGCGCTCGGCTGGCACGCGGGTTTCCGGCTGCCGTCGTAGTGCGCGCTAGATGCCGGGCAGCGGCGCGCCGCCTTGCTCGCTCACCACGATGCCCTCGCCGTTGATGCCGTTCGGATTGTAGCGAATCACGACCACGCTATCTTGGGTGAGGCCGTGGCCGTCGCTGTTGCGGAAGTCGTAGAGACCGGCGACGCCGGCGAAGTCGTGCAAGCCGTTCACGTAATCGCGCAGTTGTGCGGCGGTCATACCGGTGCCGAACTTCCGCAGCGCGGCGACGGCGATGTGGGCCGGATCCCAGGTGAACACGTGCGATGCCGTCGGCTTGATGCCCGCGGCGCCGAGCGCGTCATAGAACTCATCGATCGGCGCCTTGAGCGGATCGCCCGCCTTGCGGTCGCGTTTGAAGAAGCTCGCGCCGCCGATGATCATCTCGCTCTTGGGCATGAAGGTCTTGAATCGGTCGAGCAGCACCGGATTGAAGTTCGGACCGGTCGTATCGATCGGCAAACTGACGCCGGCATCGAACAGACCGCGCAGCACGGTGCCGAACGGCGCGCCCGTCGCGTAGATCAGCAGCGCTTGCGCACCCGATGCTTTGATCTTGGCGACTTGCGGCGCGATGCTGATGTCGGTGGGCGTGAACGATTCGCGGTCGACCACGCTGACGGTTTTGTTTTCGGGCAGCGCGAGCGCGAGGTCGGTCGTGCGGAGATAATCTTGACCCGAGGCGTCGTTGGTGGTGACGAGCGCGAACCGCGTGAGGCCTTTCAGGCGGAAGTACCGCATCGCCGCCGCAGTCGTATGGCGCGATGAGACGCCGGCGGCAAACACGTAGCCGCCCTTGTCCGGATAGATCACCGGCGTCGAGGCGTAGAGCACCGGTCCGTTCTTGAAGAGCGCGGCCATCGCTTGGGTGGTGCCGGCCAGTGACGAGCCGAGCATGATCGGCGGGTGCGCGGCGAGGACCGTCGTGGCGAGCTGGACGGCGACTTGCGGACTCGACTGGTCGTCGAGCACGTTGAAGTGCACTTGCGAGCCGTTGATGCCGCCCTGCCGATTGACGACCGTTTCGTACACGCGCAGCGCCGCCGCTTCGTCTGCCCCGATCGACGCGGCGCCGCCGGTGAGCGAGAGGACCGCGCTGATCGTATACGGCGGTTGCTGGGCGGCAAGCGGCAGCGTAACGAGCGTCGCAACCGCCAGCATTGCCGCGAGGAGTCGAATGCAGGCCATGGGCGGTCCCTCCAGGCCGCGCGCTTTTGACGGAATCTTCCGGCCGACCTCTGAGCTGCCGCAGGGCAATTTCAAGCGCTCACCAAGTGTAGGACGCCCGAGAAATTCCGCCATTTTCAGAAAGGGTCCGTTCATGTTTGCACGCCGACTTGCTTCCATTGGGGCAGTTGTCGCAATGTGTCTCTTCCCCGCACTGGCGACGTCCGCGGCCGACCCGTACAACATCGACGTCGTGCTCCCGATCACCGGAACGTTCGCGTTCGTCGGGACGACCCATCAACGCGAACTCACCGTGCTCGAGGGCATCGTGAACAAGCAGGGCGGCATCAAAGGCCGGCCCGTGCACTTCGTCTTTCACGACGACACGAGCAACCCCGAGATCTCGCTGCAGATCCACAACCA
>PLRU01000088.1 GCA_003164045.1 Candidatus Lustribacter telmatis | reverse complement strand
GCAGCTCGGCACCGTCGCGCGCGGGGGTCCCGTTAAGCTTTGGCACTAAATTTGACCGTACCGGAAATCGTCAGGTATTGTCAACCAGAAAAGCGGTATACTAGCGGCGTGCCGGTTCACCGCGCGTTCGTCGCCACGGTCTTCGCTCTCTCGCTCGCGCTGCCGCTTGCAGCCGGCTCGAGCCCCGCTCCCGCCGGCCCGCTCGGCGACGTGACGAACGGGTATTTCGATGCCCTTGCCAATGCCGATTGGCGCGCGCTCGCGAACGCCACATCGAGTACGTTCCATGTCGTCGAGCCCGACGGCACGCGGGTCTCCGCCGGCGAGTTCTTCCGCCGCCTGAGCGAGCATTACCTGATCGCAAGCGCTCCGGTCGGCAACGTGAAGATCGGGCAGAGTTCGATTTCGGCGACGAGCGCCACCGAAACCGTCGAAACAAACAGCTGGGACTACGCGATGCTCGGCACGCCGCACGGGCCCGTTCTCGAGCGCGACTCCGCCGTCCATCAACTGACGTGGATCAAGTCGGCCGACGGCAACTGGCTGCTCGACGAAGATCGTCTTACGTCGGCGAACCACACGCCGTAGCGCCGGCGGCTATGCCGCGACGACGCTGATGCGGGCGAGGATCGCATCGGCAACCGCATCGGTCGAGGCGCCGCCGTCGCGGTCGAGATCGCGCGTGCGCGGTCCGGCTACGAGCGTTTCTGCGACCGCGCGTTCGATGGCTGCCGCAGCGGCTTCGTCGCCGAGCGAGTAGCGTGCGAGCATCGCGGCCGAGAGGATCGCACCGATCGGATTCGCGAGTTTTTTTCCGGCGATATCGGGCGCCGTTCCGCTGATCGGCTCGTAGAGGCCGAAGCCGTTGGCATCCGGCGCCCCGCAAAGCGCCGCACTCGATGCGGTGCCGATCGTACCGGTGATCATCGCCGCTTCGTCGGAGAGGATGTCGCCGAACATGTTCTCGGTGACGATCACGTCGAACGCGCGCGGGTCGCGCACGAGTTGCATCGCTGCGTTGTCGACGAGCATGTGCTCGAGCGTCACGTCGGGATAGTCCTGCGCTACGTCGATCACGACGCGCCGCCACAGTTGCGAACTCATCAGCACGTTGTTCTTATCGACCGACGTGAGATGCTTGCGGCGCATGTGCGCCAGCGCGAAGGCGAACCGCACCGCGCGTTCGATCTCGTCGTCCTGATAGATCAGCACGTCGCGCGCGACTTCATGACCGTGCTCGTGGGTGAGCGTTTTCTCACCAAAGTACAAGCCGCCGGTCAATTCGCGCACGAACACGAGGTCCATGCCCCGGACGAGCTCGGCCTTCAGCGGCGAACGCGATTCCATGCCGGGGAACACCCGCGCGGGGCGGACGTTCGCGTAGAGGTTGAAGTGTTTGCGCAAGCCGAGGATCGCCGCTTCGGGACGCAGGTGCGGCTCGAGGTCGTCGTGGCCTGGACCGCCGACGGCGCCGAAGAGAATCGCGGCGCTCTCGCTGCAGATACGCACCGTTTCGGCCGGCATCGGTTCGCCGTGGCTGACGATCGCGTTCGCGCCGATCGGCGCTTCGACGAAGGTCAGGCCCGGATGCGCGGCGTCGAGCACGCGCACGGCCGCCGCCGTGACTTCAGGTCCGATCCCGTCGCCGGGAAGTACGGCGATCTGCGTCACGTGGGTTCGCCTACGCGAACCCGCGCGCTGGCCTCCCAGGCCCGAATCGCGGGGATTTTCGAATTGAGGTATTTCAGGAAACCGCCGCCCATCACGAACGGCTTGCGCGCGGGATCGAGGGCGAATTTCACCGGCGCGTCGTCGTCGGCTTGCACGGTCTCGTTCTGAACGTCGATCGTGATCGTCTTCGCCGCGGCGAAGCGCGGAATGAGCGCCGCATCGACGATCACGGGCACGAGTCCGTTCATGTAACAGTTCTCGTGAAAAATGCGCGCGAAGCTCGGCGAGATCACGGCTTTGATGCCGGCCCCGAGGAGTGCCCACGCCGCATGTTCGCGCGACGAACCGCAGCCCACGTTTTCGCCCGCCACCCACACGACGGCGCCCGGATGCTCGTCGAGCATCTTGCGGCCGTTGGTCATGCCGGTGAAGCAGAACTCGCCCATCCCCGATTCATCGATGGTGGTGAGGTGTTTGGCCGGAATGATCTGGTCGGTGTCGACGTTCGCGTGCGGGATCGGCAGAACGGGTCCTTTGATGATCATGCCGGCACCACTTCGCGCGCGGCCGGAACGTCGCTCGGCGAGGCGATGCGCCCCATCACGGCCGACGCTGCCACGACTTGCGGCGAGGCGAGATGCACGCGTCCCCCGTCGCCCATGCGTCCCTGGAAGTTGCGATTCGTCGACGACACGACGCGCGTACCCGGCGCGATCACGCCAACCGACATTCCCAGACACGGGCCGCACGACGAGTGCGTCCACAGCGCGCCGGCATCTTGGAAGATATCGTGCAAGCCTTCGCGTTCGGCTTGACGCTTCACGCCGACCGAACCCGGCGTGATGATCGTCGGAACGACGACCTTCTGCCCCTTGAGCACTTCGGCCGCAGCGCGCAGATCGCTGATGCGCGAATTGGTGCACGAACCGATGAAGCACTGATCGATCTCGATGCTCTTCATCGCGGTACCTACGGAAAGGCCCATATACTCGAGCGACTCGGGATGCGCGTCGGCGGGCACCGTGCCGTCGATCGACGAGTTCTCGCCGGGGTTCGTTCCCCACGTGACGACCGGACGCACCGACGCGCCGTCGATCGTCACGACGCGATCGTATTCCGCATCGGGGTCGGGCTGCATCGACGTCCAGTTGGTCGGTTTGAGCATCGTCTCGGAAAGGTACGCCGCCGTCTTCTCATCCGGCGCGATCACGCCGGCCGTCGCGCCCGCCTCGATCGCCATGTTACAGACGGTCATGCGGCCNNTCCATCGAGAGTTTGCTGATCGCCGACCCCGTGTACTCGAGCGCGTAGCCGGTGCCACCCTTGAAGCCGATCGTCTTGATGATCGTGAGGATCAAGTCTTTCGCCGTCACGTCGGCGGCGAGTTCGCCCGTGATCTCGATCTTCATCACCTTGGGGCGCTGCAGCACCAGCACTTGTGCGAGCATCGCGCCGGCTTGCGCCGTCGAACCGATGCCCAGCGCAAACGTGCCGAACGCGCCGAGCGTGCCGGTGTGGCTGTCGCCGCACGCGATGACCATGCCCGGCGTGACGTAGCCCTTCTCGGGAATGATCACGTGGCAAATGCCGTTGTCGCCGATATCGTGGAAGCGGATCTTCTGCCGCTTGGCCCACGAGCGCAGCGTCTGCGCCTGGATCGCGGTTGCCGTATCTTTGGCGGGCGCGACGTGGTCGATCAGCGAGACGATCCGGTTCGGATCGTAGAGCTTGTCGTCGAAGTCTTTCTCGATCGCGATGATGCCTTGGGGTGAAGTGATCTCGTGCGCGACGACGAGGTCGACGAAGATCAACGCGTTGCCGCCTTCGAGTTCCTCGACGACGTGCGATTCCCAGATTTTATCGAACAATGATTTTTTCACGATACAAATATTTTCTCAAATTGGACGATGCGATCGATTTGCGCGCGCAGCCGGTCGAGCTGCTTCGCGTCACCGGCGAATTCGAAGTGCGCCGTCGTCACGGTGTCGGTCGATGTCGAATCGACGCGCGACGCGCGGCATTGGAAACGGTGTGCCATGTTGATGACCCGCGCTACCGTGCGCGGATCGCCAACGACCAAGTCATAATTCACGAAATCAGCCCTTGGACTCCATAAGATCTTCAACGACGCCCCCTGCCGGAATCATCGGCCAAACGAGTTCCATCGGATAACACGATACGTGCAACAACGCCGGACCGCTGTACGCGAGGAACGCCGCGAGTTGCCCGGGCGCGTCCTCGGGACCATTGATGCGGAACGACTCGATGTCGTAGGCGCTGGCAATCGTGCAGAAGTCGGGGTTGTCGGAGAGGTTCGTGGCCGAGTAGCGCTCGTCGTAGAACAGCTCTTGCCACTGGCGCACCATGCCGAGGTTGCGGTTATCGATCAGCACGATCTTCACCGGCACCTGATAGCGCTTGACGGTGGCGAGCTCGGGCATCGTCATCTGGAAGCCGCCGTCGCCGCAGATCGCAAACACCGGGCGGCCCGGATTGGCGAAGCACGCGCCGATAGCTGCCGGGAAACCGAAGCCCATCGAACCGAGGCCGGCCGAGGTGCAGAAATCGCGCGGCGCGTTCGGCTTGAAGCGCTGCGCGGCCCACATCTGATGCTGGCCGACGTCGGTCGACACGATCGCCTTCGCCGGCATCGCCGCGAAGAGCTGATCGAGAAAGTCGGTCGCCGAGAGATGGCCGTCTTTCGACACGTCGCTCGGCAGCGGACCGCCGAGCGCTTTCGCTTGGACGGCCCAATCGTCGAAGCGCGGCACGTGCCCCGATTTCAGTTCGGCGATGATCGCCTTGATGGTGTCGGCCGCGTCGCCGTGCAGCTTGACGTGCGTGGGGATGATCTTGTCGAACTCCGACACGTCAATGTCGTTGTGCACGATCGTCGCCTCCTTGGCGAAGCGGTCGGGACGGCCGGTGACGCGATCGTCGAAGCGCATGCCGAACGCCAGCACGACGTCGGCTGCATGGACGGTGAGGTTCGATGCTTTCGTGCCGTGCATGCCGAGCATGCCGAGGCCATGGACGTCGTTCGGATCGGACGCACCCAGCCCGCAAATCGTGGTCGTGTGCGGCAGCCCGAGCAGCGCGCAGAGTTCGCGGAACGCCTTGACGGCTTTCGGGTCGCGGGCACCGCCGCCGGCGATTGCGACCGGGCGATGCGAACTGCGGATCGCGTCCACCGCGGCTTTGACCGATTCGGCAGAAGCCACCGGCTTCACATCGTTGACCTTACGCGGCGGATTCTGCTCCGGCACGTACGGCGCTTTGAGCACGTCGGTTGGGATATCGATCAGCACCGGGCCGGGACGGCCGCTGCGCGCGAGCGCGAACGCTTCGCGTACTTTGGTGTAGAGTTGCGCGGGATCCGTGATCAGGATCGACGCCTTGGTCGTGCACTGCGTGATCGCGCAGACGTCGGCTTCTTGGAAGCCGTCGGTGCCCATCAACGGCATGCGCACGTTGGCGGTGATCGCGACTACCGGGATTGAGTCCATCATCGCATCCACGAGTCCGGTGACGAGGTTGGTCGCCCCCGGCCCCGAGGTTGCGCAGCAAACGCCGACGCGTCCGCTGGTTCGTGCATATCCGCCCGCTGCAAACGCTGCGGCCGCTTCGTGACGAACGAGGATGTGACGCATGGGATGTCCGTAGAGCGCATCGTAAAACGGCATGATGGTGCCGCCGGGGTAGCCGAAAATAACGTCGACCCCCTCGCGTTCGAGTGCCTCAAGAACTGCGTCACCGCCCGTTCGCGGCCGCGGCGTAATTGCGGGAATCATGCTAGATCAGTTTCTCGCTGCCGCCGGAGCCTTGTCCGTTTGGAACCAAGGCATCAGCTGACGCAGTTTGACGCCGACCGCTTCGATCGGATGCTTCGCGGCGGCATTTTTATAGTTGGTGAAGTTCGGCTTGCCGGCCGCATGCTCGGCGACCCACTGCTTGGCGAACTCGCCCGACTGGATCTCTTTGAGCATCGTCTTCATCGTCGCTTTGGTCTCATCGTTGACGATGCGCGGTCCGCGCGTGTAGTCGCCGTACTTGGCGGTGTTGCTGATGCTCTCGCGCATGCCCTCGATGCCTTTTTCGTACATCAAGTCGACGATGAGCTTCAGCTCGTGCAGACATT
>PLRU01000062.1 GCA_003164045.1 Candidatus Lustribacter telmatis | reverse complement strand
TTCCGCAAAGCCGGACTCAACGCGCAACTGCAAGTCCTTAGCAGCGGCGCGGCGGGTGCGGCCGCAGTGGCCGGCGGTGCGGCGCAGTTCGGACTCTCGAGTCTCGTCGGCGTCATCGCCGCGCACGAAAAAGGCATCCCGTTCACGCTCGTTGCGCCGGCGGGCGTCGTCACGTCCGATGTGCCGTATTCGCAGTTCGTCGTGAAAGCCGATTCGCCGATCAAGACGGGCCGCGATCTCAACGGCAAGACGATCGGCGCGGCCGGGCTCAAGGACATGGACACGGTTGCTATCATGAATTGGGTCGATCAAAACGGCGGCGATTCGAAGACGCTGCGCTTCATCGAGATGTCGGGGCCGGTGGCGCTCGCGGCGATCGAGGAAGGCCGCATCGACGGCGCCGACCTCAACACGCCGACGCTGACCCGCGGGCTCGAGGGCGGCAAGGTCCGCACCCTCGCGCAAATTTTCGATGCGATCGCGCCGCGCTTTTCGAACACCGGCTGGTTCACCACGACGGAATACGCGACGAAGAACCACGATATCGTCAGCCGCTTTGCGCGCGTGATGGGCGATGCAGCGGCCTACTGCAACGCGCACCATGCGGACACGGTATCGCTCGTGGCCGAGAACGCGAAGATCGACGAGAAGCTCGTCGCGCGCATGGCGCGGATCACGTTCGGCGACTATCTGCGTCCGGCCGAGATTCAGCCGCTCATCAACGTTGCCGCGAAATACAACGTGATTGCGAAGCCGTTCGACGCGCGCGCGCTGATCAGTCCCTTTGCGTTGAAGCCGCCGAACGCGTAGCCGCGTCGCGGCGCGCGACGTACTCCCAGTAGTTGTCGATACCGGACGTACTGCGCGTCTGCGCGCGTTTCGCGACGCGATCGGCCTCGTCGGGCCATTTGTAGCGAAAGCCGGTCATGGCGATCGTGATCTGCGCGCGCACTGCGGCTTCGAGATAGATCCCAACCATCGTGCACTCGCGGACCGTCGCACCCGTAAACGCGATGCCGTGCGCCATCAGAAATACCGCGTCCGATTTGCCCAGCGTCTCCGCAACGCGCACGCCCAGCTCCGGCGTTCGGATGAGCGAACACGTTTCTTGGAACTTCGGCTGATCGTCGAACCACGCGCCTTCTTTGGCAATCGCACGCAACGGCTCGTCGGTCGAAGCGAAAATCTGCGAGTAGAACGGGTGCGTGTGGCCGACCGAGTCGATGTCGGGCCGCAGGCGCAAGATTTCGGAATGGATCGGCCACTCGTGGTGGCGATTGCCCGAACCCGCGAGCACCTTGCCGTCGAAGTCGACGAGGAGCAGGTCGTCCGCACTGAGTACCTCGTCCATACCGATGTGACTGCGCTTCATCCAGAACCCGCGTCCCTGCGGATCGCGCCACGACACGTGGCCCGAGGTTCGGTCCTCGTGTCCTTCAACGGCAAGTACCCGGTGAGCCATGCACAGCTCGTCAAGTTGCGCCGCAAACTCCGTCTCGTTCATCCCGCAACGGTTCCCGCTCGATTCAGAGGTTCCATGTTACTGCTCAAGCCGAATTGCGAATGCTGCGACCGCGATCTCCCGCCCGAATCCGCGAATGCGCGCATCTGCTCGTTCGAGTGTACGTTCTGCTCCGAGTGCGCTGAAAGCGTCTTTAACGAAGTGTGCCCGAACTGCGGCGGCAACTTCGTGCCGCGCCCGATTCGGCCGCCGGCCGGGCTACTGAAATACCCGGCTTCGGAAGAGCGGCATCTGCGCGAGCTGCCCGGCGCTCCGGGCGAATGAGCGGGGCGCACGAGTACACGGCCACCGTCCGCTGGAAACGCAACGGCGAGGTTTTCAGCGACCGCCGCTACAGCCGCGCGCACGTGTGGGCGTTCGACGGCGGCATCGAGGTGAAGGCATCGGCTTCACCGCTGGTCGTGCGCGCGCCGTTCTCCGATGCGCAAGCGGTCGATCCCGAAGAAGCGTTCGTCGCGTCGGTATCGAGCTGCCACATGCTCTTCTTCTTGGATTATGCCGCCCAAGGGAAGTTCGTCGTGGACGCCTACGAAGACGTCGCGACCGGCACGATGGGCAAGACCGCCGACGGCAGAGACTACGTCGCGACGATCGTCCTCGCACCGCGCGTTCGCTTTTCGGGAACACCGCAGCCGGAACCGGCAGCTATCGCGGCGCTGCACGAACGTGCGCACCACGATTGCTTCATCGCCAACTCCGTCACGACGGAGATCGAGATCCGCCCGCGATGAGAACGCACTGATCCTCGAGCGCCGGCTGCTCGTCGATGGCGACGAGCGCCGCTTTCTGCTCGCCCGGCCGGAGGGCGCAAACGCTTCGTTGCCGCTCGTCATCGAGTTTCACGGCAGCGGTCATTTTGCAGAGGGACAGATGGCGGCGAGCGGCTTCGTCTCCGTCGGCGCTCGCGAACACTTCGTCGTCGCCGCCCCGGAAGCGGCGCTGACCGTACGCGTACGCCCCGAATGGCCGGAAGGGCGCGCGTGGAACGTGCCGGGCGTTCCGCTCACCAGCGGCGAGTTGCCCGAGGGGCCTGACGACGTCGCGTTTGCCGGCGCCTTGATCGCATCGCTCGTCTCCGATGGCATTGCCGACGAGCAACGCGTGTATCTCACCGGCTTCTCCGGCGGTGCGCGGCTCTGTTCGCATCTGGCGGGCATCATGCCGGAACGGATTGCCGCGATCGGAACGGTCGCGGGGTTACGGCTCCCGCCGCGCTCATCGACGCCCCCGCCGCCGATCATCGCGTTCCACAGTCGCGCCGACGAGGTCAATCCGTATCTCGGCGGCGCGGGGCCGCGCTGGGATCTCGGCGTCGAAGCAACTGAGGCTGCCTATGCGGAGCGCTATGGGTGGAACGGCCCATCGATCGACGTGGTGGACAACGTCGTTCGGCATGTCTATCGCGATCGCGCCGAACGCGACCGTCTGACCACGTATACGCTCGACGGCCGTTCACACGGTTGGTACGGTTCGCGCGATCCGCAGCATGCCGCGCAATACGGTACGGGGGACGACACGATCGACGCCACGGCGATGATCTGGGACTTCTTCCGGAACAAACGCCGCTAATCGGTTGCCTCAGCCGAAACGCGCCACGGCGCGAGCCGCACTTCGAGCCACTTGAGAAACTCTACCGTCACGACACCGGCGACGGCGAGGATGATGACGCCGAGAAACACCGATGCCGAATCGAACGTTTGCGCGGCGCTGAAGATCATGAAGCCGATACCGGCGCGCGCGCCGAAGAATTCCGCAACGACGATTCCGACGAGCGCGCGAGCAACGCCGAGCCGCAATCCCGCGATGATAAACGGCAACGCCGCAGGGAACCTGACCTTTTCATAGACCTGCATCCGTGCCGCGCCGTATGAGCGAGCCACTTCGATCAGCTGCGGATCGGTACTCGACAGCCCGGCCACCGTATTGATTAAGATCGGGAAAACGGCCGTCAGGAAGATGACCGCGACCTTCGCCGTGAGACCGACTCCCATCCAGAGAATGAAGAGCGGTCCGAGCGCAATCAAGGGCGTCGCGTACATCATCGATACCCATGGATCGACGTACTGGCGCGTCTTGCGCGAGTTCGCGAGCACGACGCCGCCGAGGATGCCGACGATCGCCGAGAGCGAGAAACCGATCGCGAACTCGGTGAGGCTCGCGCCGATGTTTTTCTGCAGCTCGCCCGTTCCCCACAATTCGACGGCCTTTTGCACGACCGCAATCGGACCCGCAAGAAAGAGCGTGTTGTGCACGACGAAGCGCGCAACGAATTCCCAACCGATCAGCGCCACGATAAACGAAACGCTGCCGCGCAGAAGTGCCGGTCGATCCATTCCTGAGAGCTAGCCCGCGAAACGGTGGTCGACGTACTTCGACGGCGGACCGGCCGACTTGAGTTCGCCGGCCTCGAGCAAGTAATCGGCGACGGCTTTGACGTTCGCATCAGGGAGCGCCATATTCTTCGCGTACGGGTGTAACTGGGTCGTATAGTAATCGTAGACTTTGCCGGCAATCGCCGGTTCGACTTTGGAGAAGGCAACCAGCGCCGCCACCGCCGCGTCGCGGTTCTTACGATCGTAAAAATAGTCGTTGGCCGCCGAGCCGGCGCGCACGAAGGCTTTCGCCACGGCCACGTTCTTATCGAGCCAATCCCGCTTTGCAACGATGCCCGTGAAGCCGAACGTGTTCGCAAACGTGCTCATGTCGATCAGCTTCTTGTAACCGCGGTCGAGCGCCATGAAGTCGAGCGGCTGCGTGACCGGCGCGAGCACGACCGCCCCGGCGACGAGCGCGGCAAACCGGTTGGCCGATGAACCATCGTAAACGATCTCGACATCGTTCGGCTCGAGATGGTTGGCGCGCGACCACTTGTTCCAGTTGTAGGAAAGAAAGCTCTTGGGCAAATCGAGGATGATCTTCTTGCCCTTGAGATCCGCCGGACCGTTGATCGACGGCGCGGCCATGAACGCGTACGGGAACTTCAACATGCCGCTCGCGATCATGACGATCGGCGCGCCGCTCTCCACCGCGCGAATCGCGGTCTCGACCGTCGTTACGCCGAGATCGAATGCGCCGCCGACCACTTGTTGTGCGACGGCGGGGTTGTTGCCCACGTATGTCGTTTCGAGCACGAGCTTCTCGTGGTCCAAGATGCCGCTCGTGCGGGCGAGTTCGAGCGTCCAACTCGCTGCCGTGCGCGAAACATCGCCGAATTGGAGCGTTCGCGCGGCCTGAGCGAAGGCCGTGCCGCGCAGCGCTGTTGCGGCGAGCAATCCGGCCGAGCCGGCCAAAAGAGTGCGGCGGTTGGGGAGCATCAGACTACCTCCACTTCATCGAAGAAGTCGTTTAACGTTTCGGGAAATCGTTCGGGCTCGTCGTACTGAATGTAGTGTCCGGCGTGCTCGAACACGACGTAGCGCTTGAGATTGGGCAGCTTCTCGGCAATGCGCGCGCCCGTTTCCGGCGGGTTGAACCGCTCGCCCATACCCCACACGAGCATCAGCGGCGTCTTGACGTGCGGCAACCGGTCTTCGAGGGTCGCGGCAGGCGGAGCCTCGGCATACGCGCGCAGTGCTTCGAGATGGCCCGGACGGTTCGCGAACGCGAGACGCGCGGCCGTGTCCTCATCGATGTGGCCGTCGTTGCCGCGCATCAACGCGGTCAGCGCTCGCACGTTTGCCGGCGCGGGATCCGCGAGCACGCGGGCCATCGCGTCGTGTCCGTCGCTGTGATATTTCACGCCGACCGCGCCGCCGCCGGGGGCGACCATCACGCAACCTGCGATGCGTTCGGGCAACGCGAGCGCCAACCGCGCAACGATCGTGGCGCCGAGCGAGTGACCGACGAGCAACAGCCGGTCGAGGCAGAACGCATCGAAGAACGCGGTGAGATGATCGAGGATCGTCTGCGTCGTGTACGCGATCGCCGGCGCATCGGTGAGGCCGAAGCCCACCGTATCCGGCGCATACACCGGACGATGGCGGCCGACCGCCCGCATCGTCCCAAGCCAGGATTTCGCACTCGACCCCAAGCCGCCGCCATGGACGAACACGACCGGCAATCCGTCGCCCGCGCCCGCAACGTACGTATGGGTCTTTATTCCGCCGGCGTTGACGTAGAGCGAGAGCGCGTCGCCGCTCATGCAATCCCGAGCAAGTCGTAGATGCTCTTGCGGCGCGGGTTCTCCGAGCTGAAACTCACCGCAATACAGTGCTGCGGACAATCGTCTTGGCACAAATAGCAGGCCTGGCAATCGTCGGGATACGCGATCACGGCTTTTTGCGCGACGGGGTCTTGACGCAGCACGTCGGTCGGGCATGAGTCGACGCAGATGCCGCAGCCATCGCAGAGGTTGAGGTCGATCGTCAAGCGATCGCTCACGCGCGCGCCTTACGCATACATTTCCGCTTTATACGTGCCGCGCATCATCGCCGCGACGGGGCTGAGACGCCGACCGCCGACCGAGGGCGGCTGCAGTTTGAAGCGTTCGAGCGGAATCGGCTCGCGGTCGAATTGCGGCGTGCCGTCTCCCGTGCGCGTGATGCCGTGCCAGCAGAACCATTCGTCGTCGTTCGTTTCGGGATAGTCTTCGCGATAGAACGATTCGCGGCTCTCGGTACGATCGAGCGCTGAGAGGTATTGCGCGCGAGCGAACTCGACGACGTTGCGCGCCTCGTGGAACTTCGCCAGCTCGTGCAGATCCGGGGCGTGACATTCGGCCAGCGCCGCCTGCATCGACTCGACCACGTCGAGTTTCCGGTGCAGTTTCTCGCCGTTGTTGAGCACGCCGTCGACGACCGACGTTTCAAGCCACGCCATGTGGTCGTGAATGTCGCCTGGCGAGAGACCGCGCGCCGGCCGCGCGAGGGGTGCGCGCATCTGCTCGATCAGCTCGCGCACGTCGTCCTCGACGAGCGACGGCGCCGCCATGGCTAATGCCTCGCGCGCGGCGGTCTCGCCGGCATAGTAGCCGCTGTTCATCGCAAAGGCCGTCGGGCTGCCGGCGCTCGAGTGCGTGCCGGTCGCCTTGTTCTTGGCGTTGGCACCCGCGGCGAACAGGCCGTCGAGGTTCGCGCGGCATTGCAGGTCGATCTGCACGCCGCTCATGCCGTGCGCCCACGCGCCCCACTGCGGTTCGATCAGGAGCGGGTTCTCGCGCGGGTTGGGGATCCGATCGGAGAGCAGAATCTGCGAACCGCGCGCCCAGATCGTTTCCAAGTCCGACCAATACGACGCATCGCAATGCCGTAAGTCGATGTAGCACGGCCCGCGACCGTCGTTGATCTCTTTCACGAACGCCGCGACGACGCGCGAGAGTTCGCTGCGTTCGAAGCGCACCGGGTCGTACTGTTCCATGAAACGTTCGCCCGCCGCGTTGATCAAGCGCGCGCCATGCGCGACCGCCACGTTGTAGCCGCCGAGGTCGTAGTGCTTCATCAGTACGGTGAACGTGCCACCGCAGCCCATCTCGAGATCGACCAGGCGCGCGCCCGCACGATACGCGATGGCCGCGCCGTCGCCGGTGACGTTGTCGATGTGCCATTTGCCCTTCATGGCCATGACGCCCATCGCGAGGATCGTGCGCTTCGCGCGGAACACGTACGATTTGCCGTCGCGAATACCGAAGCCGAGCGCGCCGGTGATGCTGCCGGTGGTCGGATGCGCGCCGTCACTCGTGAGCAGATCGACGGCGGCAACGCGATCGTAGATGCGCACGCCGTTCGCGAGATTACGGCGGCGCAGTTCTTCCATCGTTTTCTTCGGGTGATACTGCATGCAGCGCACGTCGACCATGCCGCGGCTGGCGAAGCGGCGGATGTTGCCGTCGTCGTCACGCGAGATCGGAATATCCCAGCTCTCGATCGTCTTGACGCGCCGCCGCGCACCTTCGAGCAGCTGCCACGTCCAATCCTGATCGCACATGTAGGCGCCGTGCGAGATGAACTCTTCAGCCCAGATGCTGAGATCGTCGGAATCGATCGGGCACGTCGTGACGCCGCCCGACATCGTTGAGGCACCGCTGCGCGCAACGTGCGCCTTCTCGATGAGGACGACGCTCGCGCCGAGTTCGCTCGCGCGCAGTGCCGCCCAGGCGCCGCCAAAGCCGCCGCCGATAACGAGGACGTCGGCGTCGATGATCTCGGCTTGGGCAGACAAGCTCACGGAAATCTCCATCGGGCGAGGGATTGCTTTTCCCCATACGAAGTTTTGGGCGACATGCGAGATTCCCCCGCAGGTATCGGCGAGTTCAAGCTCGTTACGGATCGGCTCTCGAAGAGCTTCCAGCAGCGCGATACCGAGATACGCGCGGTTGCGGATATCAGCTTGAGCATCCGCGCCGGCGAATTCGTCAGCATCGTCGGCGCTTCGGGCTGCGGCAAAACGACGCTCCTGCGCATGCTCGATGGATTGCTCAAGCCGACGGCGGGCACCATCGCGATCGACGGACGGCCCGTGACCGGGCCCGGAAACTCGAGCGTCGCGTTCGTTTTTCAACAAGACCGTTTGCTGCCGTGGCGCGGGGTCGATCGGAATACGTTGCTCGGACCCGAGATCCAGCACCACGAGACGAGCGGCGTACGTACGCTCGCGAACAACCTCATCGAACTCGTCGGCCTGCGCGGCTTCGAGAAACACTATCCGCACGAACTCTCCGGCGGCATGCGCCAGCGCGTCAACCTTGCGCGCGCGCTCGCCGTCGAACCCGAAGTACTCCTGATGGACGAACCGTTTGCCTCGCTCGACGCGCAGACGCGCGAGATCATGCAAACCGAACTGCTGCGCATCTGGCGCGAGACGAAAAAGACCGTCCTGTTCGTCACGCACCAGATCGACGAGGCCGTCTTTCTTTCCGATCGCGTGTTCGTACTCACCGTGCGCCCGGGCCGCATCAAGGAAGAGATCGCGATCGATCTGCCTCGTCCGCGCGAACTGGGCCTCAAGCGTAGCGCCGAGTTCGTGGCGTATACGGATCGCATTTGGAAGCTCATCGAGCAAGAAGTGCGCGACGGCATCGGCCTCGAGGCGCAACAAGCTGCCGCCTTGCGGGCGCGCTAGCTCCCATGCCGCCTTGGGTGCTCGGCGACGTCTCGGTAACGCGCATCATCGAGGCCGAAGATCCGCTGCTCTCGCCCTACGAGATTTTCCCCGACTGCACGCCCGAGCATATCGCGGAGAACGCGTCGTGGCTGATTCCGCGCTGGTACGATCCGGTCTCGGAGCTGCTGGTGATTTCGATTCAGAGCTTCGTCATCCGCAGCGGCGCCATGACGATCCTCATCGACACGTGTACCGGCGAAGGAAAGAACCGCGCGCGGCAACGCTTTCATCAACGGACCTGGCCGTGGATGGAACGGCTTCGGGCGGCCGGCGTGACACCGGAATCGGTCGACGTCGTCATGTGCACGCACCTGCATGTCGATCACGTCGGCTGGAACACGCGGCTCGAGAACGGCAAATGGGTGCCGACATTTCCGAACGCGCGATATCTCATCGCCCGTAAGGAATGGGAATACTGGCAGCATGAGTCGCGCTCCGAAGGGCTCGCGCGCACCGGCAACTACATCACCGACAGCGTCATGCCGGTGTTCGCCGCGGGTCAGGCGGATCTCATCGCTCACGATTACCACATCGCGAACATGCTCTGGCTCGAGTCGACGCTCGGCCACACGCCGGGACATTTCGCCGTGCACGTCGCGGGCGGAGGCAAAGAGCTCGTTCTCAGCGGCGACATGATGCACCATGCCTTGCAGCTGCGCTATCCGCATTGGAGCACGCGCTTCTGCGCCGATCCGAACCAGGCACGCGAAACCCGCGCGGCGTTCCTCGCGAAGTACGCCGGTACCGGAATGACGATCGTCCCATCGCACTTCCCGACCCCGAGCGGCATCACGATCGAGCGGGCCGGCGACCACTACGGCTTTACGTTCTGCGACGAGACTATCGCTGGTTCGTACAGGTAATGGTCGTGTTCGCGCCGCCGAGCGGCGGGGGCAGTGTGTCCTGACGCAGGCCGTGCTCGGCCACGCGATCGTACTCAACTTGCGCGGCGCCGAAGCGCGCGAGCGCGGCGTTGCCGATTGCCACAGCGGTTTCCGAATATTCCGTCGCCGTCGGCGCAGTAAACGCACCATGCACGTTGGCCTCGGCAACGGACCCGATCGCTGTCCGCACGTGTCCTAACTCATGCCACAACGCGGCCCGATAGAGATGGCGCAGGCCCTCGACGTCCGCTGCGGTCATATGGTCCCAAGAGAAGGCACTCATTTCGATGCGCGCATCATTGATGCGCACCGTCACCCGGCCCGCATAGCCGGTGCTGGTTTCCGGCGCTTCCTGCGACGACCACCCCGTCTCGAGGCGCGTAAAGCCGGATCCGTCGGTGGTCGAACCCCCTCCGACATCCAGACACGACCGCAGCCGCACGCGCTTCCACACGATCGGCACCGTCAGATCGCCGACGGTTACCGCACCCGCAACGTTCGGATCCGCGCACAACGCAAACGTCAAGAGCGTGCAGAGCAACATCGTCGATCATCGTTTACCCGGACCGAGGAGGCTCGCCCCCGCAGAGCCGAGAGGTCGGAGCAGGCGTTTCGCAAAGTGTCCTTATCGTTTCCCTATGCGCAATGACGAATTCCGGCTTCAGACGGTCGACCGCGCCCTGACGCTGCTCTCGCATCTCAACGAGAACGACGCTCCGCGGCAGCTGCGCGAGCTAGCGGCGGCGCTCGGCCTGGACAAGGCCGTCCTCCATCGCCTGCTACGCACGATGATCGGTCACGCCTATGTGGTGCAAGATCCGGTCACGGCGGCCTACCGCCTCGGACCGCGCGCCCACGCGCTCGGCCGGCGGCGCGATCCGGCCGACCTTTTCGCCGTCGCGCGCGAGCCGATGCGCGATCTGGCGCGCGAAACCGGGTTCTCGACCTTCCTCACGCTGCCGCTCGCCCGCGACACCGTGTGCGTCGATCGCGTCGAGGCGCAGACGACCGTGCGCGTCTCCTACGAGATCGGCCGCCGGCTGCCGTACCATGCGGGCGCTCCGGGTAAGGCATTGCTCGCGCACTTCACGCCGCAACGGCGCAGCAGCACGCTCGGCAACCGTCTCCTGGAGCGTTTCACCGCAGCGAGCATCGTGTCGCGCACCGACCTCGAGAGTGAGCTCGAGCGCATCCGCCGCAACGGCTATGCAACGTCGACCGGCGAGATCGAAGACAATATCAGCGGCATCGGTGCGCTCATCCGCGATGGGAACGGCGAGGCCGCCGCGGCGCTCTCGATCTCGGGCCTCACCGCCGTGCTGCACGAGACGCTCTTTCCCGTGCTCGGTGTGCGCCTGCTGCGCGCCGCGCAATCGATCTCACGTGAATTGGGCGCCCCGCCGGACGCCGAATCGCCTTCCACCTTCGAAAAGGAGATGCCATGCTGACTGCCCGGCAAAACGAACTGCTCACGCGCGTCGGGTCGGACACGCCGATGCACGGCTTGCTCAAGCGCTATTGGCAACCGGCCCTGCTGTCGTCCGACGTCGGCGAACGCGGCTGCGATCCGGTACGCTTCTCGTTTCTCGGCGAACCGTATATCGCGTTTCGCGATGCCGCAGGCCAGGTCGGCGTCTTCGCCGAGAACTGCTGCCATCGCGGTTCGTCGCTCGCGCTCGCGCGCGCCGAAGGTGACGGCATCCGCTGCATTTTTCACGGCTGGAAATTTGCCGCCGACGGCACCTTGCTCGACACGCCCAACGTCGCCGACGAAACGTTCAAGCAGCGCTTCCGCGGCACGGCGTTTCCGGTGCGTGAAGCGGCCGATCTGGTCTGGGTGTACTTCGGCTCCGCGAGCGAACCGCCGCCGTTTCGCGAGTACGAATACATGAACGTCCCGTCGTCTCATCGGCTCATCATGCGGATGAAGCTCGACTGCAACTGGCTGCAAGTGATGGAGGGCGGCCTCGACTCCTCGCACGTGGGCATACTGCACGCGGAATTCGCCAAGTCGTTCGAAGCACGCGATGCGTCGCTGCCGGAAGGCCTGCAGGCGCAGGCGCAAGTCTACTCCACCGACTACGCGCCGCGGATCGACGTGCGCGACACGGAATTCGGCTTTCATTACGCGGCGCTGCGCGATGCCGGCGACGGGCGCAACGTGCACGCGCGCATCACCGCCTACGTGTTTCCGAACACGAACATGATCCCGCCCAATATGTTCGTGATCCACTACGTCCCCTACGACGACACGCACACCGCGCAGATCGTCACGTATTGGGATAAGGAACGGCCGGTCGATCGGGAGCGGACGCTGCGCGTGCTCGGACTCGATCAGCCCGGGGTGTGGATCGACGATCACATGGAACAAAGCCCCGACAATCGCTGGCTGCAAGACCGTGCAAAGATGCGCGCGGGCAGCTGGTCGGGTTTGATCGGGCTCGGCCAAGAAGACACGGCGGTCAATGTCTCGCAAGGACCGATCCTCGACCGAACTAAGGAGACACTCGTGCCCTCTGACGTCGCGTGCATCCACGTGCGCAAACTGCTCTTACATGAGCTCGAGCATGGCGATCCCGCCGCGCCGTTCGCGATCCAGCCGCCGCGAACTTCGACGATTCAAGCCCTTGAGGTGAAAATTCCGCGCGACGCGGACTGGACGCGTTCCGTCCCCGGCAACGCCGTTGCCGATGCAGTCGGGGTGGCCGGATGAAGCGCCGCGCAACGGCGTTTGCCGCAGCACTCGCGGCGTTGCTGATCGCGAAGGGAACGGCGCCGGCGGCGGAGCCGCTGAAGATCGGCGTGCTGATGAGCTACACCGGGCCGAACGCAATCGGCGGACAAGAAGTCGACGCCGCGATCGCCGCATATCAGCAGCTGCACGGCTCGACGGTCGCCGGCCGCACGATCCAGATCGTTCGCGCCGATACCGGTGGCCCAAACCCCGACATCGCCGCGCGAAAAATGCAAGAACTTGCGGCGAGCGATAAGGTCGACTTCGTCATCGGACCCGATTTCACGCCGACCACGATAGCCGCCGGGACCGTGTCGACGCAAGCGAAGCTGCCGACGCTGGTCGTCACCGCCGCGGCCAGCGGTTCGGTCGCAAACGCGCCGTACATGATCAACTTCGGCTTCAGCACGCGCCAGTACGTCGGACCGCTGGCGAATTGGGCGGCCACGAACGGCCTGAAGAAAACGTACGTCCTCTATTCGGATTTCTCACCCGGCATCGAAGCAGCGCGCATCTTCAAAGAGGCCTTCACCGCCGCGGGCGGCACGGTCGCGGGCGAGGTCGCGGTGCCGCTAAACGCGACCGATCTCTCGGCGTACGCGCAACGCGTGAAGGACGCGGCGCCAGACGGGCTCTTCGTCTTCCTTCCGCCCGGCCAACAGCCCCTGGTCTTACTGCATGCGTTGACCGAAAACGGGACGTACGGCGGCAAGAGCAAGTTGAAGATCCTCGACAACGGTGCGCTCTCGGATGAGCCGCGGCTCGACGCGCTGGGCGACGCGACGATCGGCATCATCAGCTCGTTCATCTACTCCGACGATCACGCATCGGCGGCAAACCGCGCGTTCGTACGTGCCTTCGAAGCTCCGAGCGGCGGAACGTTGCGGCCCGACTTCTACGCGGCGATCGCCTACGACGCGATGGATGCGATCTACCATGTTGTCGCGGAACAGCACGGCGTGCTCGATGTGGACCGTACGATGCAACTGCTGCGCGCCGTCCGGATGGAAGGGCCGCGTGGACCGATCAGCGTCGATCCCGCAACGCGGCTCGTCACCGAGAACGACTATATCCGCCGCGTCGAACGCCACGGCGCGCATCTGGTGAACGTCGAGATCAAGACGTTCACCGCCGTCCCGCAATAACGGCGATGGCCCGCGTTCTCTTCCGCGACGTCCGGGTATTCGACGGCAGCGGTGCGGAACGGTTCCCGGCCGAGGTCCTCGTCGACGGCACTCGCATCGCGCGCGTCGTCCCGTCGCCGGCCACGATCGATGCCGGCGACGCACAGGTGATCGACGGTGCCGGGGCCACGCTCATGCCGGGATTGGTCGAGGCGCACGCGCACGTCTCGTTCACGCACCCGGTCGAGCTCGAAGACATCGGTCGCGTGCCGCCCGAAGAGAACACGCTGATCGCGGCATACAACGCGCGTACGTTGCTCGACTGCGGCTTCACCAGCGCCTATTCGGCCGGTGCGGCAAAGACGCGACTCGACGTCGTGATTCGCAACGAGATCAACGCGGGGAGGCTGCCGGGGCCGCGCATGCGCGCCGCATCACCCGAGATTACCTCGACCGGCGGGTTCGGCGACGTGCGTCAGGTGCATCTGGACCATCACTCCGTCGAGATCATCGCCGACGGACCGGTCGAGCTGCGCCGCGTCGTACGCATGCTCGCACGCGAAGGCGTCGACACGATCAAAGTCAACCTGTCCGGTGACAACGCGACCGGGCGGCGCGGCTTCTCGGAACGCGTCGCCTTCACCGACGAAGAAGTTGCGGCGATTGCCGATCAAGCTCGCATGTGGGGACTCGACCTCGCGGCGCACGCGCAGGCCGCCGGGGCGATTCGCTCGGCACTCGACCACGGCTTCCGGACGATCTACCACTGCGCATTTGCCGACGAAGACGCGCTCGACCGGCTCGAAGCGAAGAAAGACGAGATCTTCGTCGCACCCGCCGTCGGGTTACCGTATGCAATGGCGCACAACGCGGCCGAATGGGGCTTTACGCCCGAGGTCGTCGCAAAGCGCGGTACACTCGCGCAAATCGAGCGCTACCAACGAGTCTTCCGCGAGATGCGCAAGCGGCACATTCGCGTACTGCCCGGCGGCGATTACGGCTTCGCTTGGAATCCGATCGGCACGAATGCCCGCGATTTCGAACATTTCGTCAACCTCTTCGGGTATACGCCGCGCGAAGTGTTGCGTGCAGCGACGGAGTTCGGCGGAGCGTTGATGGGCATGGCTGACGAACTTGGCCTCGTGCGCGAGGGCTATCTCGCCGATCTGTTGCTCGTGCTCGGGGATCCGAGTGCGGATGTGCGCCTGCTGCAAGACCGCGACAATCTGCTCGCGATCATGAAAGACGGCGCCTTCTACAAGCCGCCGAACCGCGTCGCCGTCGCGGCGTAATCCCGGTAAGCACCTCTAGCGCAATCGGTAACTCCCAGCAGGGTCGACCGCAAGTGTGCGTGACCCGAAGGCGACCTCGCGGATGCGATGGTCCCAGTATGCGAGCGTACGTACTACGGCCGGCACGACGTTCGCGATGATGGCACGCGCGCGCGATGAGATCGACACGACGTCACGCTGCCACTGCGGATGATCCGACGGAAGTTCCGGAATGCCGCTCGCGTCGGCGTCGATCGGCGGCAGTGCGGGGACGATCGCGAGCGGATAGGCGAGCGTGGGGTCGAGCGCGGCCAGGGACGACGATGTTTCGTTCATGCCGGCTCGAGCGTGCGGCGCATGTGTCCGATCGCGGCGACGTGGAGTTGCGAGACCCGTTGCGGCGAGACGCGCATGCCGTCGCTGAGCGCGCGCAACGGCTGTTCGGCGAAATAGTGCGCGATGACGATCTCGCGCTGCCGCTGCGGTAACGCCTCGATCGCGGCGCGGATGCGAAGCCGGTCGGCGCTTGCGATCACGGCGTCGGCTGGATCTTCGCCGCCCGTCGGCGCGCAACCGGATTCGGGCGGCAACGGCGCATCGAGGGAAAGCGGCGAGCCGCGATGCGCTTCGGTGCGCGCGCGCACCAGTGCCGGATGCCGCGCAGTCATCTCACCGTAGGTCGGCAGAGCGCCACGTTCGACGGCCAACGCGTAGCGTTCGCGCTCGGCAATGCGGATGACGCGCCGGACGCGCTCGCTCACCGGATCGAGCCGCCGCACGCCGTTGAGCATCGCCCCGACCGCCACCCGGCGCGTATACTGTTCGAGCGACGGCCCGAGCGCCGGATCGAACGCATCCACAGCGCGAATCACCCCGACGCAGCCATCGCCGATCAGATCGTCAAGATCGGTGCCCGGTACGAGCCGCGCGATGCGCCGCGCAATCCGCCGCACCAGCGGCAACAGCCGCGCGATGGCGTCTTCCCGATCTTCGATCACGTCTTCGGCCGCGTAAAGAGTGTATCGGCCACCGAGCCGATCGCCGTTTCACCAACCGGTCCGAGCCCGGCAGCGAGCGGCTTGAGAATCTCCCGAAAGACGATTGCCTCAAGCGCACTTGCCGCAGCAGCACGCGCATCCGCATCAACCGCAACACAATTCGCCGCGGGCGCATCGCATTTCATCTGCCGCCATTACACCAGATTCAGATTGCCGAAATGCTACGCGAACCTTTCATCGAACCACCGAATAAAGGGCGCTAGGTGAAGTACCCGAGTACGACGACGAACGTGATACCGACGCCTCCGTCACCCTGGAGGTCAATGCTTCGGCAATACACAGCGGGCGGCGACCCGATGCAAGGTGTAAACGGGTAGGTCAACTGATTCATTCCCGAGATGGTGAACGGAACGAGCGCGAGGCTCGTGAGAATGTTGTTATTCGAAAAGTTTTGGGGTACCGCTTGCGAAGGCGGCACATCTAGGCCGGGGCCTAGCTGGCTCCAGGAAAAGTCATAAAAGTTCGGCGTAGTGCCGGCGCTAAGCGAGTTCACCGTATACGTAATCGCCGGATTGTTGGTTGTGAACAGCCCCGAGAAGTTGATCATCTGAATAACGGCGTACAGAACGGGCTTGAACGCGGCGACCGTAAATCCGGTCGGGACTTGAGCCGTTGCCGGAATCGGTTGCAGGGTCGGAACGACGGTGGTGTCGCTGGGCAAGTATGCGGTAACGGTGTACGTGCCTTGGGTCGGTGTGAGGAACTGGCCGACGTTGATGGCGATGCTGCAGCCACCGATAGCGCTGGTCGTCACGGTGCCGATCCCGACTGATGACCCGCTCACCGGCGCGCTGATATTCCCACCGGTAGTCGCGCACGATGCACTGCCCAGTCTCGAACTCGACAACGACGGGGTGAAAGACGCTCCCGCGAGCGGTGTCGAGTTGATCCCGCCTCCGCCGCATCCGGCAACGATCGCGCCAAAGAGGAGGAGGGTAAGCAGTCTAGCCACGTTCGAGCGTGTTGCTCTCTATGAACGTGGGCACCCCTTAGCCTAGACCAAGCCGCGGCCCCGCAATTCGGTCATGCGCTTGTTGATAAACCGCGTGATAACGTGCGAGCTTTCCTCGTCGACGTGCCTGAAAGCCATGCCGACCTTGAATTTCGAGCCGGCCGGATCGCAGCGAACGATCACCGTATCGAGGACGATCGGATTCTTGCCATCGAGTGTGGTGCGAATTTCGATCGTTTCCTGCGGCTTTAACGCCCGGTCGCACGTCATCGTCGCACTGGTGCGGCTGAGGTCGTTCACCACGATCCTTGCCCACGGCGAAGCGATCTTTCCGACCGGCTTGAAGCGCCACTCCGCACTTACTGACGTATCCACACGCGGTTCGGCTCGGCGTTCGGCCTTTCGTGCGTTCGGCGTGGGCTTTTTGTTGCCGGCAATTCCGAAAAAATTGAGCATCGTCCGAACCTCGCCTTCCTTGGCAGCGATATGAGTTACGCTCACTTACCATATCGGCGCCAGTTCGCGGAGAACTAGGCGATGCACATCACATTCTAGACTAGCGATAGCGGCGGTGGAGGTTGTTGACGATGCGTTGCACTTCGTCGGCGGCTCGGATCACTGACGTCGCGCAGGCGTCGAGGGAACTTCACGCACTGGCTCCGAGACTCGCGTATCGTCATCAACACTAGCCATTTGTCGCTCAAGATCAGTAAAGGCATCCACTAGTTCGCGTGCTTCGAATGCTCGATTTCTACGACCCGAGCGCGTCTTGGTTAGGATATCCGCCAACACCATTGCCTCAATTGCTGCATTTGCAGCGTTGTACGTGACACCAAGAGCTCTCTCAACGCCGCGTGCTGTCACGATAGGAGTTGCAGGAAGCTGCTCCAGTAATGCGAGTGCTGTTGCATCGGATCGCATCGGACCTAGACGAGCGCGCCACTCGGTTCGCAATGCTTCTACCCGCTGCTCAAAAGACTCCGCATCCGCTACAGCCCTCGAGCAGGATGCAGCAAAGAGACTTACCCATTCGTTTGTCGATGCAATTGCCTGCGGTGATTCCGGCGCACCAACGTACCGTGTGGACTGAAGCGCGGCAACATAATCTTGAGCACGCGTAGCAAGTATCAATGAAACCGGCGGCAATGTTCGTGTCGCCAGTCGACGGCGCTTAAATATCATTTGAATGAGCGCACGCCCAGTTCGTCCGTTTCCATCAACGAATGGGTGAATCGTTTCGAATTGCGCATGAGCTATCGCCGCCTGAGCCACCGCCGGCACTGAATCATCATTACAGAAGGCACAGAGATCAGTCAGCAGGGCGGGCACATGTTCCGGAGGTGGCGGGACATAAGCGGCGCCAAATGGGTTAAAAGTCGTTCCTCCAATCCAATTTTGCTCCAAACGTATTTTGCCGGCCTTTGACGCTAAGCGCGTCGGAGCCAGCAATCGTCTGTGGAATTCAAGGATACGATCCACAGTAATTTCAAGTTCTAAGCCTTCAATGGCGTATGCCATTGCATCGACGTTCGCAAGAACTTCTACGGCTGTGGCATCGGTGATTTGATCGCCCTCAGATCGCGCCACGTCTGCCTGGAGCAAGCGCTGGGCAGATACTGCCAAGCCTTCGATTTTTGAAGATGCGACCGACTCAGCTCGGAGCAAGATTCGTGCAAGAGCTTCGGTATTTGCGAGCGTTCGTGCCTCGATATCTAGGCGCCCGATATCCCGCTCCGCATCAGCTACATCAGCCGCAACCGCAGATTCAAATGAAAACGTGCGGACACTTAGGGGATCAGGGATGTAGGCCTTATACGTTCCCGACCGCGCCTGGTGCCGCGAGAGCCCGCCTGACGCATATCGAGATTGCCACTCCAGTTCCTCAAATTGACCCATTGTGTATATCAAGTTAGCACATTAAATTGATATATAGAAGTATCTTATATCAATTTATTGGATTAAATTGATATAAGGACGAGCCTAATCGCTACTTAGAGGCACTCAGCCTTCGGAAATGGAAGTCCGGTCGTTTGTTTTACCCCCTAACCCTTCCATGGTATCAACCGCGGCGGGTACCGGACATCAATTTATTCGGGAAGGCGCGGGCCGTGAATCCGTTCGATCACCGCTTGCAGTGGCATGAGAACGTCGGCAATAATCAGCGCGACGTGGGCCGCGCGCGGCGCGACGTTGCTTGCTAGACCGGGTGTAAAATTATTTCGTGTACCGTGCGCGTAGGAGCTGCCGCCCTTCCGGCTTGACAGCCCTAGCGCCGACCCCTACAATTCGAGGTATGAACGAGGCGTTGCGCGTGTCGGTCGAGCCCGTCATCTTGGCGCTCCTCGGCCAGCAGCCGGATCACGGTTACTCGCTCATGCTGCGAATACGGGCGACGATGGATGTCGATCTATCCGATGGCTCGCTGTATCCCGCTTTGAAGCGCCTCGAAGAGAGTGGTCGCATTGAAGGAACGTGGGAGACCCCGCAGGGCGAACGCCGGCGCAAAGTCTTCCATCTCACCGAAGAGGGGCGATCCTCGCTCAATCGCGCTCGCGATTATTGGCCTGAATTGGTAAAACGTCTCGGTGGCCTATTGTCTCCGGGCGCCGAACCCATCGATGTGCCCGCGAAGTGAGCTTGTCCGATGACGGTCAGCCAAAGGCCCAGGCCTATGCCGACTACGCGACCATCCCCGAGATCGCGCGCGAACTCGCGGAGCGCCTTGGAAACTACGAATTCAAGTTAGGCCACGCGCTGCGCGACCTGCCGTCAGCAGTTCGCTTCGATATCCTTGATGAGGTTCGCACTGGCATCCTCGACGCAATCGATCATCACATCGAAATGGGCATGGAGCCGCGTCAGGCGCTTTCGCATGTGCTCGGCGCCTACCGCGAACCGAGGGCATTAGCGCGAGAATACAAATGCGGCCATGGCCTCCGATTCGATGCCGCGGCTGTCGTCGACGTCGGTTTGCTGGCCGCGTGCGGTGCTGCTTTGGTGATGCATCCGTTCACGATCCCGGCACTCCAAAGCGATGGACTTTCCGGTTATGGCGTGATCGCATGTATGGCACTTGCTTCATCAGCAGGCGTCGTAACGCGCTTGCCCTTACGATGGGCCCGGCGCATCTTTACGCTCACGATCGAACGGGCCACCGTCGGTTATCAGGTTCTCGGCGGGCTCATAATCGCCCAAGCTGTGCAGGCTTCGTTATCGTATAACTTCGCCTCGCACGATCTCATACTGACGCTCAAGCACGTGAGTGTTCGCTCTCTCCTCGTTGCCGCAGGAATGATTGCTGCAG
>PLRU01000004.1 GCA_003164045.1 Candidatus Lustribacter telmatis | reverse complement strand
CGCCGTCTTTGTCGTAACTGCGCGC
Source organism: Candidatus Lustribacter telmatis (assembly GCA_003164045.1). Taxonomy (GTDB): domain Bacteria; phylum Vulcanimicrobiota; class Vulcanimicrobiia; order Vulcanimicrobiales; family Vulcanimicrobiaceae; genus Lustribacter; species Lustribacter telmatis. The sequence continues at coordinate 31,728 of PLRU01000004.1, read as the reverse complement.
GCGCTGCTGCATCGCATCGGCGATCGTCTTCTGGTCGATCACCGCGTTACCCGTGTCGTCCTTCGGCGCCGCGGCAGCCGCGAACTCGAGGGTGCTGAGCGCAATGCGCGCGTCGCCGTTGGCGAGGTTCACGAGATGGTCGAGCGCGTCCGGCTGCATCGTGACGTGCTCGTTGCCGAGACCGCGTTCGGTGTCGGTGAGGGCGCGTTCGAGGATCGTGCGGATGTCGTCATCGTCGAGCGACTTCAGCACGAACACGCGCGAGCGCGAGAGCAAGGCGGAATTCACTTCGAACGACGGGTTTTCGGTAGTGGCGCCGATCAGCGTGACCGTACCGTCCTCGACGTAGGGCAGCACCGCGTCTTGTTGCGCCTTGTTGAAGCGATGGATTTCATCGATGAACAGCACGCTGCGCTTGCCCACGCGCTTGAGCTTCGCTGCATCGGCGACGACGCGGCGCAAATCCGCGACGCCCGCACTGACGGCCGAAAGTGCTTGAAAGTTCGCGCCGGTCGAGTGCGCGATCACTTGCGCGAGCGTCGTCTTTCCGGTGCCGGGCGGACCCCAGAGAATCATCGAGGGCAAACGATCCGATTCGATCGCGCGCCGCAACGCACGTCCGGGACCGACGATCTGTTCCTGACCGACGAACTCATCGAGCGAGCGCGGGCGCATCCGCGCCGCGAGCGGTTCGCGCACGCCGCCGTCACCGCCCGAGGACTCGAAGAGCCCGAGCACGGCCGTTACAGGAACTTCTTTTTCGGCTTGGGTGAGGGTTTCGGCGAACCCGCCGGGCCGGGCGAGCGCTGCGGAATCGGCTCGCGAATGATCATCGGTGCGCCGTTCGCGATCACGTCGCGCGTCTGCAAATTGTAGTCGACCACGCCGGCCTTCATCGAGGTTTGCCCCTCGGCCAGCACGACATTGCCTTCGAGGTGCAGCGTGTGCTGCGTTGAGTTGAGCACGCCGCGTTCCGCCGTGCCGACGCGATTGCCCTGAACGAAGCGCACGTTGCCGCGTGCGTCGTAGGACTTGTTCTTGGAATCGAGCGTCAGCTCGTCGCACGTGATCGTCGCCGGACCCTGATAATCGGAGCCCGCGTCCTTCGCTTCGGGTGCGCCGCCGTTATCGTGGACGACTACGTTGCCGACGAGCGTCGCCGTGCCGAGCTTCGTGTTGCCTTTGGCTTTGTCGCCGCGCGCATCGGTGCCGGGCCGCGTGACCTTCACTTCGTGCGGCATGGTGAAGTCGCCGGAGTTGAGATTCCAGTTCGTCTGATCGGTCTCGATCTGGTAGCCGTTCATCTCCATGCCGGAGTTTCCGGAAGCGGAGGGACCCGGCGAAGGCGATGCAGCGATCAGGAACAGTGCCGTAGCCAAAGCGCTCAGCGCCCGCAGGGTTCTCGTGTTCATGGATTGCTAGGCGTGGCCGTTCATGCTGTGGCCGTTGTTGTTGTGCCCGTAGCCGACGCGCTGGCCCGTGCCGATCGCGACGCACGAGAGCGGATCGTCGGCGACGATGACCGGGATGCCGGTCACTTCACCGAGCAACGCATCGAGCCCGCGCAAGAGCGCTCCGCCGCCCGTGAGGATCACGCCGCGGTCGATGATGTCGGCCGCAAGTTCCGGCGGCGTTTTCTCGAGCACGGATTTCACCGCTTCGACGATCGCTTGCACGGGCTCGGAGAGCGCTTCGCGCACTTCTTCGCTCGTGATCTTGACCGTCTTGGGCAACCCGTTGATCAGGTCGCGGCCGCGAATTTCCATCGCGAGTTCTTGTTCGAGCCGATGCGCCGAGCCGATCTTGATCTTGACTTCTTCGGCCGTGCGTTCGCCGATCATCAGGTTGTAGACGCGGCGGATGTGACGGATGATCGCTTCGTCGAGCTTGTTGCCGGCGACGCGGATCGATTGCGAAACGACGATACCGCCAAGCGAAATCACCGCAACGTCGGTCGTGCCGCCGCCGATATCGACAACCATGTTACCCGAGGGTCCGTCGATCGGCAAGCCGGCGCCAATTGCGGCCGCCATCGGTTCTTCGATGATATCGACCGATTTCGCACCGGCGAGTTTGGCGGCGTCGCGCACGGCGCGCTCTTCAACCGACGTGATTTCGGCCGGCACGCAGATGACCACCGACGGTTTCGGACGGAACAGCGTCGACCACCAGGAGCGCTGCCGCGTTACTTTTTTGATGAAGTAATTGAGCATCGCTTCGGTAACTTCAAAATCCGCGATAACGCCGTCGCGCAGCGGACGGATCGCCTGAATGTTGGCCGGCGTGCGGCCCAACATTTGACGCGCTTCCTCGCCCACGGCAAGAGTCTTATTCGTCCGCACGTCTTTGGCGACGACGGAAGGCTCGCGTAACACGATGCCCTTCCCGCGCACATACACGAGGACGTTGGCGGTTCCTAGATCGATCCCGATTTCGATGGTAGTCTCCCGATTACGGCAGCGCTACAGGTTCGGTTGAAACGCCTGAAATCCCATTGAGAGGCCGGACCTATGAGCTTACCGATGCAGGCTAGTCCTCCTGGGTCCCGAGCGAGCGCGAGCGAATCATTCGGACATGCATTTCGTTCGACGCACCTTTCTTACGGCCGCTCTGCTCGGCATCGCTGCCGTCACCGCAGCGGCCATGCCCGGCGGCGCCCAATCGCCGGTCGCGCTGAAGATCGCCACCACGCCGATCGATATAGGCGCGCAGCCGTTCTACGCCCAGGACGAGGGCTTTTTTAAGAACGCCGGGATTAGCGCGGACACCCAGATCATCTCGAATGGCGGCGCGATCACCGCGGCCGTCGTCGGCGGGTCGGTCGACATCGCGCAATCCAACATCGTCTCGCTTGCCACGGCACATGAGAAGGGCCTCGACCTGGTGCTCATCGCGCCGGCAGGCGCGTACTCGAGCAAGGATGCCACGACCGCTCTGGTCGTTGCAAAGAACTCACCGATCAAAACGGGCAAAGATCTCAACGGCAAGACGTTCGCCGGCAACGGCCTCAAAAACATCACGCAGATCGGTGCGTTCGCTTGGATGTCGAAGAACGGCGGCGACACCTCGACGGCCAAGTTCGTCGAAATGCCGTTCAGCAATATGCCCGCCGCGCTCACCGCCGGCCGCATCGATGCCGCCGTGATGGCGGAGCCCGATCTCAGTGCCGCGCTCGCCGACGGCAGCGTCCGCGTGCTCGCCAACTGTTACGATGCGATTGCGAACAACTTCCTTATCGGTGCGTGGTTCACGACCGCATCGTGGGCGAAAGCACATCCAGACGCGGTCAAGCGCTTCCAGCAAGCGATGATCAAGACGTCGGAATGGGCCAATAAGAATCAGGCCGCGTCGGGTGCGATCCTCACGAAGTACACGAAAATCACCGCGGCGCCGAACATGAAGCGCTCGCTCTATGGAACGAAGATCGACGGACCCAGCATGCAGCCGCTCGTCGACGCGTCGGCGAAATATGGGGTGCTCACGAAAACGTTCCCGGCCGGGGACATGATCGCAGCCGAAGCGAGGTAGTTATGGCAGTCGTAAACGAAGTCGCATTCTTCGCCTACTCCGTCAAAGACGTGCCGAAAGCCGTCGCGTTCTATCGCGACGTGCTCGGACTGAAGCCGGGTATGGCGCTCGAAGATCACTGGGTGGAGTTCGAAATCGGCAACGCCACGTTCGGAATCGGCGACGGAACGCCGCTCGGCTTCGAGCCCGGCAAATCGGGCGGCATGAGCCTCGAAGTCGACGACATCGAGGCGATGACCGCAAAAATCAAAGCCGCCGGAAGCGACGTCGGCGAAGTGCACGACTTCCCGAATTGCCGCGCGATGTTCTTCAAAGATCCGGAAGGCAACAACCTATCGCTGCATCAGCGAAAAAGCTGATTCCGCCTTAAGAAAACGCCGGGTATTCGCTGGTTTCGAACGTTCCGGTGGGCTCCGTCTCGGGGATGACGCCGCTGGAACGTTGGACCTGCGCGCCCAGGGCGGAGAGCGCTTCTTCCAAGCGTTCGTAACCGCGGTCGATGTATTCGAGGCCGATGATCTCGGTCTCGCCGCTCGCCGCAAGTCCGGCGAGCACGAGCGCCGCGCCGGCGCGAATGTCGGGCGCTTCAACCGGCGCGCCTGAGAGCGCGGCGCCGCCTTTGACGAGCGCGGTGTTGTTGTCCATCGCGACGCGCACGTCGGCGCCCATGCGCGAGAGTTCGTTGACGTATGAGAAGCGCGCGTTGAAGATCGACTCTTCCACCACGCTCGTGCCCGGTGTCGTGCAGAGGAACGTGAGCATCTGCGGCTGCAAGTCGGTCGGGAAACCGGGATGCGGCGCGGTGACGATGTCGGTGCCGCCCTTGATCGAGTCGGCCTGCACGCGAATCCAATCGTCGCCGGTCGTGACCGTAACGCCGGTTTCTTGCAGCTTCAGCACGAGCATGTGGAGATCGGCCGGACGGCAGCGCGTCACGGTAACGTCGCCGCGCGTGATCGCACCGGCCAGGAGCAGCGTACCGGTTTGGATGCGATCCGGAATGACTTCATACTCGACGCCGTGCAGCGTCTTGACGCCCGTAATCTGAATCGTATCGCCGCCGTGCCCGGTAATCTTCGCGCCCATCGCGACGAGGAAGTTCGCGAGATCGACGACTTCGGGTTCCATCGCGGCGTTGACGATCGTCGTCGTGCCCTTCGCTTTGACGGACGCGAGCATCGCGTTCTTCGTCGCGCCGACGCTCGGCGTGCGAAACCGGACTTCGCTGCCGACGAGCGTTGCACGGTCGGCGGTGGCGACGAGAAAGCCGTGCGAGACGGCGACGCTTGCTCCGAGCGCACGGAACGCGGCCTCGTGCATGTCGGTGGCGCGGGTGCCGAGGATGCAGCCGCCGGGGAGCGGCACCTCGGCGCGGCCGAAGCGGCCCAGCAGCGGACCGCACAGATCGAAGGACGCGGCCAGCTTCCGCACGAGCGCGTAGGGCGCGCGGTGCGTGTTCACGTTCGAGGCGTCGATCGTGATCGTGTTCGGACCCTCGAGGGTCAGCCGGGCGCCGAGCGCCTCGAGCAGCGACCACATGACCGAGACGTCGGTGATGCGCGGAACGCGGTGGAGGGTGACTTTTTCGTTCGTGAGGATCGCCGCGGCCATGATCGGCAGCGCGGCGTTCTTCGCGCCGTGGGTATCGATCGAGCCTTCGAGCCGCAATCCGCCGCGGCAACGTAAGATCGTGTCGAGGCGGTCGAGGACGTTCACGCCGGCTCTTTGCCGCCGGGGAGCTGGCGGCCGCGGTCGCGGGCCTGCTCCATCGCCCAGTTGCAAAGCAGCAGGGCCGTGATCGGCAAGGCCTTCTCTAAGACCTTGAGCCAAAGCGGAGGCGGTTTCATCCTCCGTACCATTCGCTTGAACGGCCCATGAATCTTACCGGCATACGTTGTACCGTGATCTAGGTAACGGTCAACCGGAGGCACTTCCATGCAACGCAGCATTATCGCACCCGCCGAGCGGGTCACCAACCTCCGCTGGGGGATCGCGCTCCTCTTGGGGATCGGGATCCTCGTCAACTACTTCGACCGCGTGAACCTGACCGTTGCCGGCCCGTCGCTCCGGACCGAATTCGGCATCAACGACATCGGCTTCGGCTATCTGCTCTCAGCCTTTGGATGGACATACGCCATCGCGCAGATTCCGGTCGGCATCGTGCTGGATCGCTATGGCGTGAAGATCGTCGGCCGCGTCTCGACGTTTTTCTGGAGTATCTTTTCGCTGCTCACCGCGGCGATCGGTTCGTTCGGGATGCTCTTCGGCGCGCGCCTCGGTCTCGGACTCGCGGAGACGCCCGCATTTCCGATCAATTCGAAAGCGACCGGCTATTGGTTTCCGACGAACGAGCGCGGCGTCGCGACAGCCATCTTCGATTCGGCGGCCAAGCTTTCGACCGCGATCGGCGTCCCGTTCGTCACCGTGATCATGGTGAACTACGGCTGGCGCGCGACGTTTCTCGTCACCGGTGTCGTGAGCTTCCTGTTCTTCGTCGCGTTCTACGTGTTCTATCGCAATCCGTCGGAAGACAAACGGCTCACGCACGCCGAGCGCGAGTATATCAAGAACGGCGGCGCGCAGCCCGAAGGCGTTCCCACAACCGGAAGCGTCGGCGGGACGTTCGTGTATTTGCTCAAGCAGACGAAGGTGTGGGGACTCACGATCGGGTTTGCCGCGTACGGCTATTCGTTCTACTTGCTGCTGACGTGGCTGCCGGGGTATCTCGTGAAAACGTTCCACATGAGCCTGCTCTCGAGCGGCGAGTACACGGCGATTCCCTGGCTTGTCGCGGCGGTTGCCGATCTTGCGGTCGGCGGATTCCTCGTCGACGCGCTGATCAAGCGCGGCTACAACCCCACGCACGTGCGCAAGACGATCCTCGTGTGCGGTATGCTGCTCGGCTTGAGCATCTTCGGCGCGACGACGACGCGCGATCCGAACGTGGCGATTATCTATATCACGATTGCGCTTGCGGGACTTGCCGTATCGGCGCCGATCGGGTGGTCGATCCCGGCGCTGATCGCGCCGCAGGGCGCCGTCGGAACGGTCGGCTCGATCATGAATTTTGCGAACAACATCATGTCGATCATCGCGCCGATCGTCGCGGGCTACGTCGTTGCGTCGACCGGCAGTTTCACGAACGTGTTCATCATCGCCGCGGCCGTATTGGTCGTCGGCATACTGAGTTACGTCTTTCTTCTCGGAAACATCGAGCCGATTCCCGAACCAACGTAACGTGGCGAACGACCCGGTCGTCATCGGCATCGACCTCGGCACGAGCGCCGTCAAGGTTCTTGCCGTGACGACGGACGGCAATCAAGTCGCGCTCGAATCGGAGTTCTACGGATTAGAAACGCCGCAGCCGCTCTACGTCGAACAAGATGCGGAGACGGTCTATCGCGCGACGATGCGCGTCCTTGCACGCGTGATCGCCGACGTGCGACTACGCGGCAACGACGTCGCGGCAATCGGTTTTTCCGCCGCAATGCACGGCGTGCTCTGCGTCGATGAAGGCGGCGAACCGCTCTCGCACGTGCTCACGTGGATGGATCGCCGCAGCAGTGCGATCGCCGACGGCTGGCGTGCCGACGGCACCGCCGCAACGCTCTATCGCGAAACCGGCGCACCGATGCACCCGATGCTGCCGATCGCCAAGCTTCGCTGGCTCGCGCAAAACGAACCCGCTCTCTTCAAGCGCACGGCGCGCTTCGTCGGCTTAAAGGAACTCTTCGTCTATCGCTGGACCGGCGAATGGCTGATCGACTGGGGCATCGCCGGTGCAACCGGCATGTTCGCCTTCGCATCGCGCACCTGGAGCGAGCAGGCACTCAGCCTCGCCGGCGTCGATGCAACGCGCCTCTCGACGCTCACCGCACCGTCAACCGCGCGCACCAAGATCCAACCGGCAATCGCCCACGAGCTCGGGATCGGCGAGGACACGGCCGTCGTGCTCGCCTCAAGCGACGGCGCACTCGCGAACATCGGGACTGGGACGAGCGCGGGCGATCTAGCCGTAACGCTGGGCACCAGCGGCGCCGTGCGTACGCTGAGCCCCGTTCCCGTTCTCGACGACCGGTGCCGCACGTTCTGTTATCCCGCGGACGATACGACGTTCGTCATCGGCGGCCCGACCAGCAGTGCCGGCGCCTCGCTCGATTGGATATTCGCCCTGCTCCTCGCGGAGATCCCTAAAGAGAAACGCTTCAACCAAGCCGCCGAATTTGCAGCGCAAATTGCGCCGGGCGCCGACGGCTGCACGGTTCTGCCGTTTCTCTCGGGCGAACGCGCGCCGTACTGGAATTCTTCGCTGCGCGGTTCGTTTGCCGGGCTCGATCTCGCGCACGACCGCCGCAACATTCTGCGGGCATCGTTCGAGGGCGTTGTCTTCGGCGTCTTCGCGGTGTACGAAATCTTACGCGAGCGACTCGGCCCGGGACAGCGCCTGCTACTCTCCGGCGGCCTCACGAAATCGCAACTCGTGCGGGAAATGCTCGCGGACGTTTTTGCCGTTGAGACGGTGCAGCCGCATCAGGAAGAAGCGTCGGCATTTGGCGCTGCGCTCGTCGCCGCGCAAAGTCGCCAGCTCGTCACGAATGCGATCGAAGCCGCGCGCTCTGCCGGCTACGATGCACCTGTGCGACCCGATCCGTCAACAAGCACCAAGTACCGTGCGCCGTACGAGCGATACCGGATGCGTGTTGATCGGGAACTCGACCCCGCGGGCCGTCCTTAACCGTTCGACGGGATGCTGTACGGAGATTGTTCGATCTTATTGATGCGTTCCGAGGCCAGAAGCCACTTGCCGTCGGCGCCCTGTACCCACGTGAGCGTGCGGTTCGAGGATTGTGTCTGCGTCTGCGGAGCGGTATCGCCGCCCAAGAGATCGGAGATGTCCTTCGTCGTGACGTCTTCGGTGATGGTCGAGCCATCGGTCGTCATCGAATGGACCGCGATGGTGCGTTGGTAACCGCTCTCTTCGAGGTTACGCGTCGCCGCACGCTCGATCAACTGGCCGCCGTCGATCTTCGCGCCGTTCGGATAGGTGACCTGAAAGTTCGGGGTGGTGATGGCTGCGAACTTGGTGGCCTTGCTGAAGTGAACGTCGTCGAAGTACTGGTTGTTGAGTGATGCGATCGCGTTCACTTGGTCTTGCGACGGAGCCTGGGATGCGGTCGTTTGCGCCGACACGGCGAGCGGGGCTGCTAGGAGGAGTGCCGCCGCGGCAGCGGCCGCAAGGGTCCGGGAGATATACTGCTTGTCCATGTCGTTTCTATACCACCGGTGGCGCCGGTAAAACTTACAAATCGCTGATTGAGCGTGGGAAGATTGTTCCTACGTTTCGCCCAGGAATTGACGCCGAACGTCGTCGCTGGCGAGGATGTCGTGCGCGTTGCCTTCCATCACGCTGCGGCCTTCGCTGATCACGTACGCGCGGGACGCGAGTGCTAGCGCGTGCGTCACGTTTTGCTCGACCAGCACGACCGAGGTGCCGTCTGCGCCGATTTGCCGCACCAGCGCGAAAATTTCGAGCGTGATCTTGGGCGAGAGACCCAGCGAGGGTTCATCCATCAGCAGAATGCTCGGCTCGGACATCAGCGCGCGCGCGATCGCAACGATTTGCTGCTGGCCGCCGGAGAGCGTGCCGGCGTAGCGCTTAGCAAGGCCGGGTAACGTTGCAAAGCGTTCGTACATTTGCGCGACGCGCTGACGCGCGCGTTTGCGCACGCGCGGGACGTGCGCGCCCATCATCAGGTTTTCTTCGACCGTCATGTCGCGGAAGAGATTGCGGCCTTCCGGCACCATGGCGAGCCCGCGTTCGACGATCTCGCTCGGCCGGTGGCCGTCGATGCGCGTGCCGTCGAAGGTGACCGTACCGCCGGTGGGGTGGATGATGCCGACGATGCTGCGGAGCGTTGTCGTTTTTCCCGCGCCGTTGGAGCCGACGATGCTGACGATTTCGCCCGGCGCTACCGTGAACGAAATATCGTGCAGCACTTTGAAGTCGCCGTACTGCGCGCTCATGCTCGCGACTTCGAGCGTGCCGCCGGCCACTACAACACCTCCAGCGGTGCGCCGAGGTAGGCTTCGATGACGCGCGGATCGGAGCGGATTTCTGCCGGGGTTCCTTCGGCGATCTTCTGGCCGTAGTCGAGCACGACGATGCGGTGCGAGATGCGCATCACGAGGCGCATGACGTGTTCGATCCCGGCAATCGCCGCGATGCCGCGTTTCGGAAGCGCGAGAATGAACTCGGCCATCGTATCCATTTCGGAGGGCGTCAGGCCGGCCATGACTTCGTCGAGCAGTAAGAGCCGCGGCTTGAGCGCGAGTGCCCGCGCGACCTCAAGCCGCTTGCGCTGCGTGAGCGTGAGCGTGCCGGCGTTGCGGTCGGCCAGGGCGCCGAGACCGACGAACTCGACGATCTCGCGGGCGGCCACGCGCGCGCCGCGGAGCGTGCGCTCGTGGATCAGCGCGCCGACGGCGACGTTGTCGACCACGCTGAGGCGGCCGAACGGGCGAACGATCTGGTTCGTCCGGCCGATGCCCATGCGCGCAATGCGATGCGGTGCGCGGCCTTTGAGCGTTTGACCGTCGAGCAGGACGTCGCCGTGCGGCGGACGCAGCAGGCCGCTGATCACGTTGAACAGCGTCGTCTTCCCGGCGCCGTTGGGGCCGATGATCGAGACGATCTCGCCTTCGTTCACCGAGAGCGACACGTCGTCGAGCGCCTTGACGCCGCCGAAGGCGAAGCTGACGTTGCGCACCTCGAGTAACGGCATCTAGGGCAGCTCCGGTTCGGGCTTCACGCCGCCCATCGCCATGCCGCCGCCGGCCGAGGGGGTGTTGCGCTTCTGCCAACGTGCCGTAACCGCCGGCACGATGCCGCGCGGCAACACGATCAGCAACACGACCAACAGGCCGCCGAAGATCATGAGGTATGCTTGCGGGAAGTTGGCCCACAGCGCTTCGGAGACTTGCGTCATCAGCACGGCGCCGACGAGCGGACCCCAGAGCGTGCCGATGCCGCCGAGAATCGCCATCACGATCGACTGCAGATCGACGCGCGCCGAAAACGCGGACGACGGTTCGATGTACGTCAGAAACCACGCGTAGCCGCCGCCGAGCAAGCCCGGGATGATCGCGCTGATGATGAACGCCGTTACCTTCGCGCGCGTGGTAGCGACGCCAAGGGTGGCGGCGATTGCTTCGTCTTCACGGATTGCTTGCAGGCGCAGGCCGAAGGCGCTGTGATCGATCCACCACGTTACGGCGAACGCGCCGCCTGCAACGACGAGCGTCCAATAGTAGACGGGCAGCAAACTGCTCCCGGGCGGCAAGTACATGCCGCTGCCGCCGCCGAGCGCACTCGACGAACTGGCCAGCACGCGCGCGGTTTGCGCGAGGCCCAGCATCCCGATCGCAAAAAACGGCCCGCGAAGTCGCAGCATGATCGCGCCGATGGGAAGCGCGAGGACGCCGCAGAGCACGCCGCCGATCAGCGCGCAGATCGTCCAGTCCCAGTGCGTGCCCAGTGCTAGCGCCCCGGTCGTGTACGCGCCGATACCGAAGAACGCGATTTGCCCGAACGAAAAATACCCCGCGTACCCCGAGATGATGTTGAAGCCATAGGCGAGCCCGACGAACAGCACCGTTTGATAGAGCAGGTTGAGCCAATAGCCGTTCATGTGCAACGGCAAAAGCGTTAGCGCCACGAGCGCGATCGCGGCGACGATCCAGCCGGCGCCCTTCACGTGGCGCGCCGGCCGAGGATGCCCTGCGGCAGCACGAGCATGACCAGCACGAAGAGCACGTACGGCGCCGCGTCGGCGAGCGTCGAGCCGGCATAATAGGCGGCAAACGCTTGCGCAAACCCGAGCACCAGTGCGCCGAGCAGTGCGCCCGTATAGCTGCCGAGGCCGCCGATCGCGATCACCGCGAACGCGCTGATCGTGAACGGAATACCGTCCTGCGGATTAAACGTGTAGACGTAGCTCAGCAACGTGCCCGCAGCCGCAGCGACCGCGGAGCCCAGGCCGAAGCTGACGGTTCGCACGAGGTCGGCATCGACGCCGCAGGCGAGTGCACCGTCGAGGTTCATGCTCGTCGCGCGGATCGCCCGGCCGATCGAGGTGTAGCGCAAGAAGACGCCGAGCAGTCCGGCGATCACGATGGCCGCGACGAACGCGAGCAGTCGCGCTTGCGGCACCGAGATCGGGCCGAGTTGAATCGCGCCCGTGAGATACGGCACGGAGCGGATCTGGCCGCCGAAAATCCACAGCCCGGCGCCGGCAAGAAAATACGAAAGGCCGAACGTCAGCACCAGCGATGAGGCTTCGCCCGACGAGACTTCCGCCGGGAGACGCCGCAGCAAGAAGCGTTGGATGCAGGCACCGATCACGAAGCCGCCGAGCGCCGTGAACGGGAGCAGCAATAACGGGTTGATGTGCCAATGCGCGTAGGCCACGGCGCACGTAAGCGCCGCGATCACCACGAGATCGCCGTGCGCGAGATTGACCACGCGCATCACACCGAAGATGATGTTGAAGCCCAGCGCCGAGAGTGCGAGGACGCCGCCGAGCAGCAGACCGTTGACGATGAGCTGGGCAACGGTATCCATTACGGCCCCACGAAGAGATTCAGAGCTGGGTCGCCCAATCGCGCTCTTCCAACTCGCGCTTGATGCGCGCGATGAACTTCGCCGCGGTCGAACCGTCGAAGGCGCGATGGTCCCACGACATGCAGAGATACATCCGGCGCCGGATCGCGATCATGCCGTTCACCGGCACGACGCGTTCTTCGATCGCATCGGTCGAGAGCGTTGCGACGTTGGGCGTGTTGATGATCGGCGCGGTCATGAGCGTGCCGTATGAGCCGTTGTTCGTGATAGTGAACGTCGAGCCCGAGTAATCGGAGGCCGCGAGCTTGGAAGCGCGCGCCGCCGTGCCGGCGGACGCGATCGCGCGAGCGAGACCCGTGACGGTGAGACCGTCGGCGTTGCGGATCACCGGAACGACGAGGCCTTCCTCGTCGAGGTCGACGGCGATGCCGAGATGCACGGCTTCGTTGTAGACGAGCGACGTGCCGTCGATGCGTGCGTTCACGGCCGGGAACGCGCGCAGCGCTTCGACCGCGGCACGCGCGATGAACGGCAGATATGTGAGGCTCGTGCCTTCGCGGGCGGCGAACTTCTCGCGCTCCGCCGCGCGCACGGCGTGCACGTTCTCCATGTCGGCTTCGATCACGGAGAAGACGTCGGCGACCATCCGCTTCGACGCGAACACGTTCTCAGCGACGCGGGCACGCATCGGCGAGAACGGCACGCGGCGACCGCCGGGCAGCGGCGCAGCCGGGGCCGCGGCGGGTGCAGACGTTTCGACGAGTGCGAGCAAGTCGGCGCGGGTGATGCGTCCGCCGGGGCCGCTGCCATGCACGCCGGCGAGGTCGATGCGATGTTCGCGCGCGAGGCGGCGCACGACCGGCGAATGCAAGTGCGCGCGCGAGGTAGAGCTGCCGTTGCGTGCCGCGGTGGCAACGGGAACGCGAGCATCGGCGACGCCGTCGATGCGCGCGAGTTCCGTGCCCACGGGCACCGTCGTGCCGTCGGGAACGAGAATCTCGCGGATCACGCCGGCATAGAGCGACGGGATCTCGGTGTTCACCTTATCCGTTGCGACTTCGAACAGCGGTTCGTCGACGGCAATGCTGTCGCCGACGGCCTTGAGCCAGCGTACGACCGTGCCTTCGGAGACGCTCTCGCCGAGCTGCGGCATGGCGACCGACGTCATTTGGCCATCGGGATCTCGAGCTTCTCCCCGGCTGCGTTCGCGAGCACGTAGTAGAGAATCGAGAAATCGTGGTGCGAGAGGCCTTGCCCGCGCGCGGCGGTGAGCCACGTGTTGGTGATAGCCGTCGTCGGTAGCGGCACGCCCAGCTTTTCGCCGAGCTGCAGCGCGAGATCGAGGTCCTTCTGCATCATCGTACAGTCGAACCACGCCTTCTGCGGCTGCTCCTTGATCAGCGGGCCGCGATATTGCAGCATCGGCGATGCCGTCGCACCGCTGAGCATGATGTCGAGTGCAACGTCGCGCGGGATGCCGCTCTTCGTCGCCAACAGCAACCCTTCGCTCAGCGCGAGAATCTGCGTCGAGAGCTGCAGGTTCAACGCGATCTTCATCGTTTTCGCCTGACCGACGTCGCCGACGTGGAAGACCTTCGGACCGATCGCTTCGAGCGCCGGACGCACGCGCTCGAGCGCGGCTTTGTCGCCGCCGACCATGATCAGCAATTTGCCTTGCTGAATCGAGACTTGGCTGCCGAGCACCGGCGCATCGAGCAACTCGCCGCCGGCCGCTTTCGTTTTTGCCGCCAGCGCCTGCACGTGCACAGTGCCGACCGTGCTCATCTCGACGAGCGTCTTGCCTTTGATCGCGCCGAGAATCCCGTCGGGCCCATCGGCGACGGCGGTGAGCGCGTGGTCGTTCGTCACCATCGTGAGCACGACATCGCTTGCGGCGGTAACGGCGCGCGGCGAATCGCCCCACTTCATGCCCTTCGCAATCAGCGGCTCGGCTTTACTTTTCGTGCGGTTCCAGCCGATGACGTCGATCTTCGCGAGCAGCAAACGCTCGACGAACCCGCTGCCCATCTCACCGAGACCAACCATTCCGACAGTCATGAACTTCCTTATCCGAGCGTTCTGCGCACGGTATCGACGATGCGCTCCACCGACGGCCGCGCGCGATCTTCGAGCGCTTCGGCTGCCGGCAACGGTGCGTGTGGGGTGGTGATGCGCACGATCGGCGCGTCGAGGTCCCAGAATGCTTCTTCCGCGACGATGGAGGCGACTTCCGCGCCCCAGCCGCACAGGCGCGGGTTCTCTTCGACCGTGTAGAGCCGGCCGGTGGCGATCGTTTCGCGCAGGATCGTTTGCGTGTCGAGCGGCACGAGCGAACGCACATCGACGACCGTGGCGTTGATGCCCTCACGCGCAAGGCGTTCGGCCGCTTCAACGGCGCGCGGTACCATCGCGGCGAGGGCGAGGATCGTGCAGTCCTTGCCGGAGCGCAATACCTTCGCGGTCCCGAGCGTATCGACGAGTTCGCCGTCGGGCACCTCGCCCTTCACCGGATAGAGTTCCTTTGCTTCAAAGAACATCACCGGATCGGGATCGCGAATCGCCGCTGCGAGCAAGCCTTTTACGTCGGCGGCCGACGACGGCGCGACGACTTTGAGGCCCGGCACGGCCATGGCCCAATTTTCCACCGCTTGCGAATGCTGCGCGCCGAAGCGTAAGCCCCCGCCGTTGGCGGTGCGCACGACGAGCGGCAGCGTGAATTGGCCGCCGCTCATGTAGCGCGCCTTCGCCATTTGGTTCGCCGGAATATCCCAGCACACGGCGAGGAAATCCGAAAACATGATCTCGGCGATCGGCCGCAAGCCGGTCATCGCCGCGCCCATCGCGGCACCGAGAATCGCCATCTCCGAGATCGGCGTGTCACGCACGCGCGTCGGCCCGAAGCGCTCGAGCAGTCCGACGGTCGCCTTGAATACGCCGCCGGCACCGCCGATGTCTTCACCGAGGAACACGACGTTCTCGTCGCGCTCCATCTCTTGCGCGATCGCCGATGCGACCGCGTCGCGGTAGGTCAGTTCCGCCATGTCGATGTCCCGTCAGCATAGGTGTCTTTTTCGATCTCGTCGGCGCTCGGCAACGGACCGTTCTTCGCGCCTTCCGTTGCTTCGTCGATCTCAACCATGGCGGCGGCTTCAATCGCCGCGAGGCGCTTCTCCTCGACACCGTCGGCGAGCAAACGCGCGCGGTACATCGGCAGCGGATCTTTCTTCATCCACGCGGCGACTTCGTCGTCGGGGCGATACTTCGCGGGATCGGCGCGCGAGTGACCGCCGTGGCGATACGTCAGGGCTTCGATCAGCGATGGACCGTCACCGCGGCGCGCACGCTCGTACGCGGTTTCCGCAGCTAGATAACATGCGTCGGCATCGTTGCCGTCGACCACGATCGGCTCGAGCCCGTACGACGCGGCGCGATCCGCCGCCGGCCGTTTCACCGCCGTGACCGATCCGATCGACGTGTATTCCATATACAGGTTGTTCTCGCACACGAACACGACCGGCAGCTTCCAGACGGCAGCCAGATTCAACGCCTCGTGGAACGCGCCGATGTTCGTCGTGCCGTCGCCGAAGAAACAGACCGACACTTGCTGCGTTTTCTTGTACTGCGACGTCCAGCCGGCGCCGATCGCGATGCACAACTGCGCGCCGATGATCGCATACGATCCCATCGCGAACTTGTCGGCCTCGCCGAGATGCATCGAACCGCCCTTGCCCGCGAGCACGCCGTTGGCGCGCCCGAGCAGTTCGGCCATGCAGCCTAGCATGCTGACGCCGCGCGCGAGCGTATGATCGTGGCCGCGATACGTGCAAAACGTCCAGTCATCGCGCCGCATCGCGGTCGCAAAACCGGCGGCGACGGCTTCTTGTCCGAGCGCGAGATGACTCGTGCCCTTGACGAGATTCTGCAAGAACAAATCGTACGCGCGCTTTTCGAACACGCGCAAACGGTATTGCAGTTCGTACATCGCGATGCGCGTCTCGCGCGCAATCGGCGGATTAACGAGCGTCTCGCTCATCTCGGTTGGCCTCCGTAGTCATAGGCATTGGCGATGAAGAGTTCTTGGGCCGGGAAGCGCGTGATGATCTTCGGACCGGCCGAGGTCACGACGATCTCTTCCTCGATGCGCGCTGCGGAGAAGCCGTCCGACGCCGGACAGTACGTCTCGAGCGCAAAGACCATGCCTTCTTTGATTTCGCTTGGATGGTCGATCGAGTTCAAGCGTGAGATCACCGGGCGTTCGTGCAGATGCAGGCCCAACCCGTGGCCGAACTGCAATCCGAAGGCTTCCATTTCGCTGGGGAAGCCGAACTCTTCGGCCTTCGGCCACGCGCGCGCGACCGTGTCGGTCATGACGCCCGGCCGGATCAAATCGATCGAGCGGTCGATCCACTCGCGGCAGCGTTTGTACGCATCTTTTTGTGACGGCGTCGCAAAACCGACGCTGAACGTGCGGTAATAGCACGTGCGATAGCCGTTGAACGCCGACATGATATCGAAGAACGCTTGATCGCCCGGCCGGATGATGCGGTCGCTGAAGTTGTGCGGATGCGGATTGCAGCGCTCGCCTGAGACGGCATTGATCGACTCCACATCATCGGAGCCGAGTTCGTAGAGCCGTTTGGTCGCCAGCGCGACGATCTCGTTTTCTTTCACGCCGGGCTTGAGCGCCTCGACGATATCCTGATACGTCCCGTCGACCATCGCCGCCGAGGTCGAGAGCAGCATGATCTCATCGTACGACTTGATCTCGCGCGCGTCGTGCATCGTCTGTTGGCCGTCGTGGATCGTGACGCCCAGCTTCTGCAGCTCGAACCACAGCGGCGGTTCCACGTAGTCGAGCCCGAGCGGCATCTTCTCGACGCCGGCCTCGACGAGCAATGAGTAGATTTGCTTGGCGGCCCGCTCGAAGAGGCCGGCGTCCGGCGTGATCGCGCCGCGCAGGCCGGTCAGCCCGGCGTAGATGTCTTTGTCGTCGATCCAGGGGCAGAACATCCGGTGGTGCTTGGCGGCCGAGCCGAAGTCCCAGACCATGGGGCCGGTGGTGCGGGTCAGCAGCGCGTAGCGGGTCATCTTGTCGCGCGACCACTCGCCGATGGCGGTTGAGGTCACGTAGCGGATGTTGTTGACGTCAAAGAGCAGCAGGGCGCCGAGCGGCGATGAGTCGAGGGCCTTACGGGCGCGCGCCAGGCGGTACTTGCGCAGGCGGTCGAAGTCGACGCGCTCTTCGGTATCGACGCCCATTTGGCCGGGCGATGGGATCGGACGGTTCGGGTCGAGGCCCTCGATCATGCGACAGGAACTTTCTTTCTGCAATCGATTACAGAATGACAGCAGTATACTCTCGAAAACGCGCGTGTCTAGTCTTACCGGAGGGGTTGCATTGAACCGTTCGCAGCTGATCGCCATTGGGACTGCCGCCGGAGCTGCGGCCCTTGTCCCGCGCGGTCTCCGGGCGGCCGGCCCCGTCGAGCTCAAGGTCAGCTTCTTCCCCGGCGCCTCGGCTTGGCCGATGTACATGGGGATCGAATCGGGGATCTTCGCTCGCGCCGGGCTCAGCGTAACCCTCGTGCCGACCCCAAACTCGGCCGATCTGTTTGCGAAGCTGGATAGCGGCACATACGACATCGCGCACACCTCGGCCGACAACCCGATAGCCTACGACATGGCCGGCGCCGGCACGGCGAACCACGATTTCGTGTCGTTCTTCGGCGTTGACGACGGCATGCAGCGGCTCGTCGCAAAAAAGGGCATCCACACGATCGAGGAGCTGCGCGGAAAGACCGTCGCGGTCGATGCGATGACGACCGGCTACGCGTTCGCGCTGCGCGAGACGCTCTCGGTCAACGACCTCAACTATAACGATGTCACCTGGGTCTCCGCCGGCGGAACGGCGCAGCGCTACTTGAGTCTCACGCAAGAGAAATTCGACGCGACGCTGATCACGCCGCCGTACGACTATCAAGCCAACGAACAGGGCTTCGTCACGCTCGGCAAGGTGACCGATTTCATCGGCCCCTACCAAGGCATTGCCGGCGTGGCCCGCCGCGCGTGGCTCGTTGCGAACCGCGCGACCGCGATCGCCTACGTGCGCGCGTATCGCGCGTCACTCGTCGAGGTCGCGCAGAACCGCGCCGCGGCGATCCCGCTCTTTATCAAACACAACGACGGGCTCTCGATCAAAGCGGCCGAGAAAAGCTATGAGGCGGCGTTCAGAAAAGGCATCGGCTTCCATCGCGATGCAGCGCTCAATCTCAAAGGCATGCAAACGATCTTAGCTTTGCGCGCGAAGTACGCGCCGCCGGGTGCGGGCGCGGATCCCTTGCCCTATATGGAAACGTCGATCGTTACGGCGTCAGCCTGACGGCGG
This sequence comes from Candidatus Lustribacter telmatis, assembly GCA_003164045.1. Classification (GTDB taxonomy): domain Bacteria; phylum Vulcanimicrobiota; class Vulcanimicrobiia; order Vulcanimicrobiales; family Vulcanimicrobiaceae; genus Lustribacter; species Lustribacter telmatis. The sequence goes on along the minus strand of PLRU01000004.1, from coordinate 13,195 downwards.
CGCCGTCGATCCCCGCACGATCAACCGTCCGCTAAAACGCAGCGTGGTCGGTGCGCGTTCCGCTTCTGCCGGTTCGGCGAGACGCTTCGAGATGAGTTCCACCGCGAGCAACGCCATCTCGCGCAGCGGGAGACCGTAGCACGTCAACGGCGGGTTCTGCGCGGCGTACCACTCCGGATCTTCGAACGCCACGAGCGACACGTCGCCGGGCACGCCGGCACCGAGATCTTTGAGCGCGCGTAACACGCCGACCGTGAGCGGACTTGCGCTCGAGAAAATGGCCGTCGGTTTCGTTTCTCCGGAGAGCAGTTCGCGCGTTGCCGCGTAGCCGTGATCGGGTGTGTAGGGTCCGCGCTCGATGCGCGCCGCAAGTCCGGCGCGGCGCATCACCTCACGATAACCGGCGATGCGATAGCGCGTGGTGGAGAGCGCTTCGGGTCCCGCGATCATCGCGATGCGCCGGTGTCCGAGCGCGACGAGGTGCGAGGTGAGCGCGACGGCGCCTTCACGGTCGTCGGAAACGATCGCATCGTACACGCCCTCTTCCGTGTGGCGCAGCAGTTCGACGATCGGAATGCGCTTGGGCGCAGAGACGAGTCCGCGCGCGCCGTTCGGCGTGGACGGCACGTAGACGATCGCATCGACCCGAAATTCCGCCAGCGTGCTCAGGTACGAGCGGTCGCTCTCCGCTTCGTTGTTGCTGATGCACAAGAGCATGCGGTAGCCGCGCTCCTCGAAAGCGCCCTGGAGCACGGTTGCCGTTTCGGCATAGAAGTCGTTCCGGATGTCCGGCACGATGAGGCCGACCGTCATGGTCTGCTTGGCCCGCAGCGCCCGCGCAAGGGCGTTGGGCCGGTACCCGAGGCTCCGGGCAGCGGCCACGACCCGGGCCCGCGTGGCGTCGTCGACGTACCGGGCACCGCTCAAGGCACGGGACACCGTAGCCGGCGACAGCCCGGCACTGACCGCCACATCCCGCAGGGTCGCCATGCCGCTTGTTTCTGAAATCGATTGCAGAAATCCCCGCCATTTTATCAGCCGCAACCGCCCCAAACAGCCGGGTTTTCAGAAAACAGTGAAAAACCGCGCTGCCTACATCGCCATCGGGGCGCTCGCGCTCCTCTGGGGCTATAACTGGGTCGTCATCAAGGTGGCGACCGGCGACGCCTCACCGTTCGTGCTGGTCGCGATCCGGATGATCCTCGGCGCGAGCGTTCTCTTCGCCCTCTCAGCCCTGGCGCGGAAGCCGCTGAAATCACCGCCGGTTGGACCCACGGCCCTCATCGGGGTCTGTCAGGTCGGCCTGATGACGACGTTCCAGACGCTGGCGCTGGCGACGGGCGGGGCCGGCAAGACCACGCTGCTCGTCTACACGTTCCCGTTCTGGATCGCGCTGCTATCGATTTCGATGCTCGACGAGCGGCTGACGCGCGTGCGCATCATAACGGTGATCGTCGCCGCCGCGGGCCTGGGCTTCGTGCTCTACCCGCTCGACTTCAGCCACGGTTTTCTGAGCAAGGCCTTCGCACTGGCGTCGGCGCTCTCGTGGGCGTTCGGCTCGATCTTCACCAAGCGCTTTCGCGCCAAGCACCACGTGGAGCTGTTGCCGTTCACCGCCTGGCAGATGGCCTACGGCGCCGTCCCGATCGTGATCGTCGCGCTCTTCGTGCCGGGCGGCTACGTGCACGTCACGCCGGTGTTCCTCGCGGCGCTGGCCTACATCGTGATCCCAGGAACGGCGGTCGCGTTTTGGCTGTGGTTCTTCATCATGGAGCGTCTCTCGGCAACCGGCGCCGGCGTCGCATCGCTGCTGACGCCGGTGGTCACCGTGCTCCTCGCGTGGCTGCAGCTGCACGAAGCGCCGGGCGCGACGGAATTGATCGGCATGGCGCTGATCGTCGCCGCCTTGTTGATCAATTCAATCGAAGCGGATGCGACCTCGCGGGTCAGCGGGGCAGGAGCAGCTCGGACGCCGGGAACGCCTTGAAGCCATTGTACTTGGCGGACGCGTCGATCCCGGGCTGAAGAATCGCCGGCGTCATTTCTTCCCCATAGTGACCGCGCGCCATCGCGTTGATCGTCTCCACCGGAATATTCGAATATTTTGCGAGCATCACGGCACTCTGATCGTGATTTTTGTTCGCCCAAACGTTCGCCTCATGATTGACCGCAACGAATTTCTTGACGATGTCCGGGTGCGCCTTGGCCCAGTCCGGTGCCACAACCCAAAGATTGGCAATGAAGCGTTTCGAAATCGCGCTGTATCCGGCAAACACGATGCGATTGGTTTTCGCCGCCGCGCTATAGAACGGCTCGACCTCGAAGATCGCATCGACGCGCCCGGTGGCCAGCGCCGCCGGTTGAGCCGGAAACGGAATTTCGACGTAACTGACGGTCGACGAATCTCCGCCGTTCGCGTCGATCCAGGCAGAAGCGCCCGTCGTTCCGAGGCTATGAAGCGCCGGAGATGCGATCGTCTTCCCTTTGAAATCCTTGGCGGTCCGGATCGGTGAATCGGGCCGGACGAGCACGCCGGCCGTGTTCAACGTAATCGGGTCGATATAGTCGGTTGCCGGTGCGATCACGGCGAGAGGAATGCCGTGCGAGTGGATCGATGCGACGGAATCGATGGTCGTGTAGCCGATATCGAGTGCACCGGCGACCACGGCGGCCACGATGGACGGCGTGTTCCCCATCACCGTAATCGTCACATCGAGTCCGGCCTTCGTGAAGAAGCCGAGATCGTTCGCGTAGTGAGCCGCGGCCGCGCTCTCCGTCGACAGAATGCCGAGGCGCAGCGTCTGGGTGGCCTGCGCTCGCGCAGGCCGGGTGAGCGCACCCGTCGCGGCAGCAGCCGAAGCAATGGCAAGCATTCTCGCACGCGTAATCACGGGTTTTCCCTTTTGCAACGTTGCGTTAATCGCCTCCGAACCGCCGATCGGCTCAATCGGGGAAGCGCCGGCGCATCTCCGCCCACTCGCTGTCGAACCGGAAGGCTTGCCGAGCCGGGGGCAGCGGCGTTTGCGTTTCGAGAAATTTCACCGGCGCCGCGCCGCGCGCGTAGATCGCGTGCTTCGCGCCGACGCCCGTCCAGCAGCACGTCAGCGGTTCGACGACGTACTTCTTGCCCTCGAACTCGCAGTCGCCCGCGCCGTCGAGGAAGAAATACGATTCTTCGAACGGGTGCGTGTGGTGCGAACCGCCGCCGCCGGGCGCAAACTCAACCATGAACATCGCGATGTGCGCCGAGCCGAACGTGCGGTCGATCATGAACTTCTGCCGGATGCCTTGCGCGCCGGCGCCGCTGTAGCCGTCCATCTGCAAGTTGCCCGGCGGCGGCAACTGCGCGTCGTCGTAATGCCCGACGTAGCGCGTGCGCGCATCGCCCGCATCGAAGCGCTCGACGTGTGCCGGCCACTCCGCCGCACCGACGAAGAACGTATCGCCGCCGACGCTCTCGGCGAGCGGTTGCGGTGCAATCATCTCCAGCCAGCGCGCGCCGTTGCCGCTACTCGAGCGCAGCGTATGCGCGCTGCCCGCGAGCACCAGCGCGTAATCGCCGCGCACGAGCCGGTACGCGCGCGCATCGAGCATGAAGTCGAGCTCGCCATCGAGCACGAACAGACTCTTCTCGTATGCGATCACGTTTGTTTCGAGCGAGCCGCCCGGTTCGAGCTGGACGATCTGGTGCGCCATGTGCACGGCGGACGGTGCGGTCAGATGATCGACCATCACCGCGCGCCGGTAGCCGCGTGCGTGCCGCCCGTATCCCGGCGGCAACGTCAGGTTCGATTCCTCGAACCGGACGACGGAATGCTTCACGCGCTTAGAACGTCTGGCCGGGACGTACCAATGCGTTCTCCGTGAGCCCTTCGATTGCGGCCATGCCCATCGTGATGCGCGCTTCGTCGGTGGCGGCGCCTATGTGCGGTGATGAGAGCATGTTGGGCAAGTTGATCAGCTTGTCGTTGATCGCCGGCTCGATCTCGAAGACATCGAATGCCGCAGCCGGCAGCTTGCCCGACTTCAAGCGTTCGTAAAGCGCGTCTTCGTCGACGATCCCGCCGCGGCACAGGTTGATCAACACCGCGTCGGGACGCATGCGCGAAAGCACGGCATCGGTATAGAGCCCGATCGTTTCCGCCGTCTTCGGAACGTGCAGCGTCAGCACTTCGGAACGTTCGATCAGTTCGTCGAACGACACCGCCTTCACGCCGTACTGACGGTAGAACGCACTGTAATCTTCGATGTCGTTGGCGATGATCTCGCAGTTGAACGGCGCTAAAAGCCGGACGACTTCCTTGCCCACGTTGCCGCAGCCGTGGATGCCAACGGTACGGCCGGTGAGGCCCTTGCCGAGTTTCATGCGCGGGCGTTCACCGTTGCGCATCGCCATGTTGAGCGGCGTCACCCAGCGCAGCGCCGCGATCATGTAACACAGCGTCAGCTCGGCCACAGCGAGCTTGTTCGTGCCGGGCGTGTAGCCGAAGCGAATCTCGTGTTTGCGCAGCGCGTCGAAATCGAGCGTGTCGCAGCCGATGCCCATCTTGCCGATGATCTTGAGATTCGGCAACGCCGAGAGCACTTTCTCGGTGATCGGCTCCATGCCGACGATTGCGGCGTCGCGATCGGCGAGCAGCGCGATCACGTCGTCCTCGGTCGGGCGCTGGGGAACGTCGCGAAACGTCGAGTCGGGGTAGAGCTCGAGCAGCGTCCGGCGAAGCACCGGATGGCCGGCGAACAGGCTGTTGGTAACACCGATCTTGGTAGGGGTCATGGGCACTCCCTTACGCTATGGCTGCGTCTCATCCGGTTCGTCGAGCAGCGGGAACGGCGTGATGCTGCCGGCCCGGTTATCGTCGCGCGCAACATACGTCGCGTCAAGTTCGCCGATCGACGTCACGCCGATCAACGCCATCGCCGTTTCGACTTCGATGCGCAGTAGTTCGAGCATCCGCGCGAGGGCCGGCTCGCCCCCGGCGCCGAGCGCCCACGCGTGCATCTTGCCGCCCGCGACGGCGTCGGCACCAAGTGCGATCGCTTTGATGATATCGGTGCCGCGCATGAACCCGCCATCGACGATCACCGGGATCCGATGACCGATCGCGCTCACGACCTCCGGCAGTATGTCGATCGTCGCGCGGGCATGATCGAGTTGCCGGCCGCCGTGGTTCGACACCCACACCGCGTCGATGCCGCGATCGAGCGCGATCTGCGCATCGGCTGCCGTTTGAATGCCTTTGACGATCACCGGCATACCGGCGACCGCGCGGATCTGATCGAGCGTTTCCCAGTTGAGCCGCGCTTGAAATTCGGGGCCGCCCGGCGCCTTGCGGCCGTCGGCGACCCAATCGTGGCGCCGCTGCCGTTCGCGATTGCTGTAGTGCGCAACGTCGACCGTGATGACGAGCGCGCGAAACCCCGCCGCCCGCGCGCGCCCGACGACCTCGGCAACCCAATCGATGTCGCCGCGCACGTAGAGCTGGAACCATTTGTCGCCGCTCGCAGCCGCGCCCGATTCCTCGATCGACGGTTGTGTCACCGAACTGACGACGGGCAAGGTGCCGAACGCGCACGCGCCGCGCACTTGCGAGGCCGAACCGCCGGGATGGATATCTTGCAGCGAGCCGACCGGCGCGAGGATATACGGCATGCGGAGCTTCGTGCCGAGGATCGTCGTCGACGTGTCGATGTGTTCCACGTCGCGCAGTACGCGCGCACAGAAAGCGAGCCGTTCGATCGCGATGCGGTTGCGGCGCAGCGTCGTTTCGGTTTCCGCTCCGCCAACGATGTAGTCCCACGCGTGCGGCGGGAGCGTCGCGCGCGCCGCGCGCACGATCTGCGTCGTGGAACGGAATTCGTTCATATCAGGCGTATCTCAGCGTTTCTCGGCGACGATGGGATTGCGCAACGTGCCGATTTGATCGAGCTCGATCTCACACACGTCGCCGGCCCGCATGTCGGCGTTCGAACCCTCGGTGCCCATCCAGATCACGTCGCCCGGATGGAGCGTCATGTACTTGCTGATCTCGGCGATGTAACGCTCGACGCCGTTGATCATGTCGTTCGTGCGAAACTCCACCATCTGCTTGCCGTTGATGCGTACGCGCGTCATGAGACTGGGCAGATCGACGTCCGTCTCGATCCAGGGACCCATCGGCTTGAACGTGTCGGCATTCTTCGCGCGCCACAAACCCGTATCGGCCTTCTGCCACGTGCGTTCGCTCACGTCGTTGCCGATCGTGTAGCCGAGTACCACCGAGAGTGCGTCCGCTTCGGAAACGTAGCGCGCCGTCTTGCCGATCACGACGACGAGCTCGCCCTCATATTGAATCCCGCCCGAGGTGGCCGGAATGACGATGTTCTCGCCGTCGGCAATCAGCGCGCTGTTCGCCCGATATCCCGGTTGGGGGCGCGGATGCGGCGCGACTTGCCCCGTACCGAACTCCACCGCGTGGGCCGCGTAGTTGAGTCCGATCGCGTAAAACGTTCCGGGGATCACCGGAACGAGCGTCTTTACCGCGTGCAGTGCGGCGGTGGCGCCGGTGCGCTTCCACGCCACGAACGGGGTGGCGTCGATTTCAGCAACCGTGTCACCCTCGACGATGCCGTACCGGACCCCGTTCGGCCCGTCGTAGCGCAACCAGCGCATTAACTGGTGACGCCGACGACCTTTAGCTTCGCAGTCGCGAAATCGATCTTGGACTGCGCGCGCTTCCAGGCCGTGAGGTCGCCGCCCGCATCGCGCTGTTCTTGCTGCGCGTGGGCGAGTTCTTCGCGGCTGATACCGACGTCGACTTCGTCTGCGGCATACGCCGCGTCGGTCAGCACCGTGATCTTGTCGGGCAGCGCTTGCAGAAATCCCTCGCCGCAGGCCAGCTCGATGCGCATGATGCCCGACCCGTCGAGCACGTTCGCGCGCAGCACCCCCGGCTTCAGCGCCGTCAGAAACGGCGCGTGTTGCGCGAGGATACCAACTTCGCCCTCGGTGCCGGTCACAATGACCAACTCCGCGTCGCCTTCGAAGACGATGGCGCGCGGGGTGATCAGCGTGAACGCAACGGCATTGGCCATTTAAACTTTCGTGCCCATTTTCTCGGCGTTGGCCTTCACTTCGTCGATGCCGCCGGACATGTAGAAGGCCTGCTCCGGCAAATGATCGAGTTTGCCGTCGAGCACTTCGGCGAACGCGGAGATCGTGTCTTCGATCTTCACGTAGGCGCCCGGGCGGCCCGTGAACTGCTCGGCCACGAAGAACGGCTGCGAGAACAGGCGCTGCAAGCGGCGCGCGCGGCCGACGGTTTGCTTATCGTCATCGGAGAGTTCTTCGACGCCCAGAATCGCGATGATATCCTGGAGATCTTTGTAGCGCTGCAGCGTCTCCTGCACGCCGCGGGCGACACGATAGTGCTCGGCCCCGACGATCTGCGGATCGAGGATGCGCGACGAGGATGACAGCGGATCGACGGCCGGATAGATCCCGAGCTCCGAGATCTTACGATCGAGCGCCGTCGTCGCGTCGAGATGCGCGAACGTCGTTGCGACGGCGGGGTCGGTGTAATCGTCGGCGGGCACGTACACGGCTTGTACCGAGGTGATCGAGCCCTTGCGCGTCGAGGTGATGCGCTCTTCGAGCAGCCCCATCTCGGTACCGAGCGAGGGCTGATAACCGACGGCCGACGGCATGCGTCCGAGCAGCGCCGAGACTTCCGAGCCGGCCTGCATATAGCGGAAGATGTTGTCGACGAACAGCAGCACGTCGGCGCCCTTCTCATCGCGGAAGTATTCCGCCATCGTGACGCCCGTTTGCGCGATCCGGAAACGCACGCCCGGCGGCTCGTCCATCTGACCGAATACGAGCGTGGTCTGCGCGAGGACGCCCGATTCTTTCATTTCCACCCAGAGATCGTTGCCTTCGCGCGTGCGCTCGCCGACGCCGGTGAACACCGAGAAGCCCTTGTGGACCGACGCGATGTTGCGGATCAGTTCTTGAATGAGCACGGTTTTGCCGACGCCTGCGCCGCCGAAAAGTCCGACCTTACCGCCGCGCGTGTAGGGCGCCATAAGATCGATGACCTTGATGCCCGTTTCGAAAATCTTCGGCGTCGGATCTTGTTCCGCGAAGGCCGGTGCCGGACGGTGGATCGGCCAGTAGGCCGCCGCGTGGACCGGCGCGTCGCTGTCGATCGCTTGGCCCAGCACGTTGAAGATACGTCCGAGCGTGCCTTCGCCCACCGGTACTTGAATCGCCGCGCCCGAGTTGATGACGCTCGCGCCGCGCACGAGACCGTCGGTCGATCCCATCGCGAGGCAGCGCACTTGGTTGTTGCCGAGTTCGCCTTGCACCTCGAGCACGAGATCGCGCGACTGCATCGCCGTTCCACCGAGTTCGATGCCTTCAGCGCTGGTCGACGAGGCCGTCGAGTTGCCGGCGCCGCCGACGTGCACTTGCAGCGCGTCGTTGATGTTCGGCAGCGTGTCGGCGGAGAATTCGACGTCGACGACGTTACCGAGAACCTGAACGACCTTGCCGGTCGCAGCAGCCGAGAACGCATTGGTGGGTTGAACCGTGGCAGTCATATTCTAGCTTTCCTTAGCCGGACAGCGCTTCGGCGCCGCCGACGATCTCGAGGATTTCCTTGGTGATCGAGGCCTGGCGGGCATTGTTCATCTGCACCGTCAGTTGATCGATCAATTTCTTGGCGTTGTCGCTGGCGTTGCTCATCGCCACGAGTTGGGCGGCGTAGAACGAGGCATCGGTCTCGAGCATCGCCGCGTAGATCGTGAACTCGAGATACTTCGGCAGAATGTGCGCGAGCACGGCTTCCGGCGAGGGCTCGAATTCGACCGCGCCACGCGGTCCGTCAGTCTTGGGTGCCGCCGCTTCGGCGGCGACGACCGGCAGCAGTTGCCGGGTTTCCGGCCGCTGCGACATCATGTTGATCAGCTTCGGCGAGATCAGCATCACGGTGCTGATGCGGCCGTTCACGAAATCATCGCTCACTTGCGCGGCGACTTCTTGCGCGGCGACGAGCTTGTCGGGGCTCTGCAATGACCAAATCTTCACCGGCTCTTGACCGAGGCGCCGTATCGCGTTGCGCGCCTTGTTGCCGACCGGATACCACTTGCGATCGCCGTCTTCGCGCTGCATGATTTCAGCGACGCGAATCAGGTTCGCGTTGAACGAACCGGCAAGTCCCTTGTCGGCCGTCATCAGAATCACGCCGACCGGCGCGCCGGCCGTACCGGGCTTCATGTACGGATGATCGATCGTGCCGACGCTGGCCAGCAAGTCTTGCAGCATCTGCCCGAGGGCGTTCGCATAGGGACGCGATTGTTTTTGCAACGCCTCGGCGCGGCGAATTTTCGCCGCAGCGACCTGTTTCATCGCCTTGGTGATCTGCTGGGTGTTCTTCATCGACCGTATCCGGTCGCGAAGATCGCGAACGCTCGGCATTAGAAGCTTTTGTTAAACTCTTCGATCGCAGCGATCAGCGCTTTGGTGTTGTCGTCGCTTAGTTGCGAGGTCTTCTTGATCGATTCGAGGATGTCGGCGTGCTTCTCGCGGACGAAATTCACGAACGAGGTTTCCCATTCGGCGATCTTGTTCGTCGGGACGTCGTCGAGGTAACCGCGGGTCGCCGCGAAGATCACGGCGACTTGCTCTTCCACGAGTTGCGGGTGGAATTGCGGCTGCTTGAGCACTTCGGTGATCTTCTCACCGCGCGTAAGCTGCTGCTGCGTGTTCTTGTCGAGGTCGCTCGCGAGTTTGGCGAACGCCGCGAGTTCGCGGAACTGGGCGAGATCGAGCTTGAGCGGACCCGCAACCGTGCGCATCGCTTTGATCTGCGCCGAACCGCCGACGCGCGACACCGAGATACCGACGTCGACGGCCGGGCGCACGCCTTGGAAGAAGAGCGAACTCTGCAGATAGATTTGCCCGTCGGTGATCGAGATCAGGTTCGTCGGAATGTACGCCGACACGTCGCCGGCCTGCGTTTCGATGACCGGGAGCGCCGTGAGCGAACCGCCGCCGAGTTCATCGGAGAGTTTCGCCGCGCGTTCCAAGAGGCGCGAATGCAGAAAGAAAATGTCGCCCGGGTAGGCTTCGCGGCCCGGCGGGCGGCGCAGCAAGAGCGAGACTTCACGGTACGCTTGCGCGTGCTGCGTGAGGTTATCATAAATGATCAGGACGTCTTTGCCGGCGTACATCAGCTCTTCGCCCATCGCGCAACCGGCGAACGGCGCGATCCACTTGAGTGCGGCGGGTTCGGCCGGCGAGACGGTGACGATGGTGGTGTATTCCATCGCGCCGTTCTGTTCGAGCGTCTGCGCGAGCGCGGCGACGGTCGAGTTTTTCTGCCCGATCGCGACGTAGATGCAGAAGACGTCCTTGCCCTTTTGGTTGATGATCGTGTCGACGGCGATCGCCGTCTTGCCGGTGCCGCGGTCGCCGATGATCAGCTCGCGCTGGCCCTTGCCGATCGGGATCAGCGCATCGATCGCGCGGATGCCGGTCTGCAGCGGCTGCTTGACGCCTTGACGTTCGATAACGCCCGGCGCGCGGTTCTCGATCGTGCGCCACTTCTTCGTTTCGATCGGCCCCTTGCCGTCGACCGGTGCGCCGAGCGGGTTGACGACGCGGCCGAGCAGCGCCATGCCGACCGGAACCGAGACGATGCGGCCGGTGCGGCGAACTTGATCGCCTTCTTTGATATCCGTATCGGGACCCATGATCGCGACGCCGACGTTGTCCTCTTCGAGGTTGAGGACCACGCCCTCAACGCCGTTGGGGAACTGCACGAGTTCCGAGGCTTGCGCGGCGTCTAAGCCGTAGATGCGCGCGATGTTGTCGCCGACTTCGATGACGGTGCCGACTTCGGTTTCGTTCGCGCCCGTCTTAAAGGTCGCGATGCGCTGCTTGATGATGCCGGCGATTTCGTCTGCGTTGATCATGTCGTCTTTCTTCTAATTCGTACTGAGCATGCGGGCGAGGTCGTCGAGACGTCCCGCAATGGTGCCGTCGATGCGCTTGTCGCCCATCGTGATGCGCACGCCGCCGATCAAGTCGGGATCGACGTTTTGGGTCACATCAAAGGGAGTTTTGAAGGTTGCCGTGAGCTTCGCCACCAGCGCGTCGAGATCGGCCTTGGAGAGCGGGCGGGCGGTGGTGACCCGGAGCGTCTGCGCGCCGCGCGCTTGCCGCTCGAGAATGTCGAACTGGGCGACGATCTCCGGTGCGAGCGCTTCGCGCCGCTTTTGGATCAGCAAGAGGATCGCGTGCAGCGCAACTTCGTGCAGTTTATCGAACGCCTGCGCGATCACGGCCGATTTCTCTTTGCGATCGACCACGGGCGAGCGGAAAAACTTGTTCACGTCTTCGTCTGCCGCAAGCGAGGCAACAAAGGTGTGCAGGTCGTGACCGATGCGGTCGACGTCTTTGGCTTCGGTTGCGAGCTGGAAGATCGCCGTCGCGTAGCGGCGGGCGAGCGTTTCGTTCGGCATCAGGCGCCCGTTCCGATCGTCAAGTCGTCGACGGTCTTGGCCACGAGGCGCGCGTCACCGTCATGGCTCAATTGCTGCGAGGCGAGTTCGCGCGCGCGGTTGAGCGCTTTCTCGATGAACTCGATGCGCAATTTGTCGCGGCCGGCGATGCGGCCGCGGTCGAGTTCGCCGCGCGCGTTGTGCACCAGGCGCAAGCCTTCGCGGCGGGCGTCGGCGATAATCGTCTCTTGTTCGTGCCGCGCATCGGTCTCGGCGCGGGCCGCAATGGCGAGCGCATCGCGGTCGGCGGATTCCACCTCACCGCGCGCTTCCGCCACTTCTTCACGAAGCTCTTCGCGCCGGTGCTCGGTGTTGACCAGATCGGAATTGCGCGAAATCTCACCGGCGCGCACCGCCGGCAAGACGAACTTGCGGAACAGCACGACCATCACGATAAGGAAGGCGAAACCGCCGATGATTTCGCTGTACTGCGCGATCGTTTCGTAATTCATCCGCGCACCGCTTCCGGTCCGACGGCGCGTTCGAGCATCTCGCGGGCGAGCGCTTCGATCACCGCCGCACCGCTCGAGCGCGCTTGCGCAACCTCGAGGCCGGCCGTGGCTTGCCCCTCGGCGATGATGGCGCCGGCTTGTTCCAAATGATCGGCGATGATCTGCGCGGCTTCGGCTTGCGCTGTGGAGCGCGCTTCGGCGATCGTTGCATCGGCCCGCCGCCGCGCGGCCGCGCGCTTCTCATCCGCCTGCACGCGCAGGGACTTCAGGTCGTACTCGAACTGCGCGATGTCGGCACCGACTTTGTCGATGTACGCACGCCGCGACGCGATCGCCGAGCCCACGGGCTTGAGGAAGATCGCGTTGAGGATGACCAGGAAGATGATGAAGTTGACGAGCTGGACAAACAGCGTCCCGTCAAGCGATAGCAGCATCTACTGTAAGCGTCTCACGTTTGAACTCTGGTGAAATCTAGTGAACGGTCTTCAACATCGTGCCGACGAGACTCGGCACGTTGGCGACGACGAAGAACAGGTAGAAGCCCAGCACCAGCGCGATGATCGGGAACGCTTCCAGAATACCGACGCCGAGGAAGAAGAACGTGAAGATGTTGCCGCGGGCTTCGGGCTGACGCGCGATGGCCTCGACGGCCTTCGAAGCGACGATACCGTCGCCGATCGCAGAACCGACGGCCACGCCGAACACGATCAGCGAAAAGCCGAGAATCAGGACGGCAACGATGAGGGTCTCAGGAGTCACAACAGTACCTTTCTAAGGTCCGACTAATGGTTCAGGGCGGGAGCGTGCGGATCGGGCCCGCCGAGCACGTGCTCGTGGACGTCCGACGCGTGATGTTCCTCTTCGTGACCTTGCGTGGCCAAGGAGAGATACACGATGGTCAAGAGCGTGAAGACGAACGCTTGGATCGTCCCGATGAAAAAGTTGAAGAACTCGACGCCGAACGGCACGACCGTCGCGACGAGCGAGAGGTTGACGGGGCCGATCGTCACGTCGGCCGCGATGATCGTCGCGACGACGAACAGCAGCAGATCGCCGGCGAGAATGTTGAACGCAAGGCGCATCGCGAGCACGACCGGCCGGGCGATTTCCTCGATCAGGTTGATCGGAAAGAGCGGCCAGAACGGTTGGAAGAGATGACCGTACGCCTTGATGCCGGCGCCGCGGATCGCGATGAACTG
>PLRU01000029.1:1467-24565 GCA_003164045.1 Candidatus Lustribacter telmatis | reverse complement strand
ACGCGCTCTCGCGCGAGATCCTCTCGCTGTTTCTTACCGATCCGCCGTCGCTCGAATTGGCGCGGGAACTGCTCACGATCTCGCTGTGGAGCTACGTCATCTTCGGCAACACGAGCGTGCTTTCGGGCATGATGCGTTCGAGCGGCAGCGTACTCTGGCCGACGACGATCCAGATCGTCGCGATCTGGTGCGTCGAAGTTCCCATTGCGTGGGTGCTCTCGCACGGCCCGCTCGGATTGCGCGGCGTGTGGATCGCGTATCCGATCACGTTCGTGGTTTCGCTCGGACTGCAAGCGGCGTACTACTTCGGCGTGTGGCGGCGCCAGCCGATCCGCGCCCTGCACGCATCGCCCATCGCCGATGCCGAAGGCATCGACGAAATGGAACCCGTTACCTAGACCTTGGCTTTCGGTCGCTCCACTGTTGCGGCTGCGGACGCCAACTGCGCGAGCACGCTGTCGATCGGGGGTGTGGCGCTGGTGAAGCCCATCGCTTCTTCGTAGGCNNGGAACGGGTAGAGCCGGAAGCCGGCAAACGGATGCGCTTCGAGTTCCGCGCGCGTCATGCCCTCGACGAGCGAGCGGCGGTTGGCCACCGGCAGCGTCACGCACTCGTTGGCCTTCGGATCGCGCACGATCGCCTTGGNNCCATGATCACGCCGCGGTCGCTCGAGCCGAGATGCTCGTTCCAGCGATCGGAGATCTTACCTTGACCCACCCACGCGATGAAATCCTGATTCATCACGTGCGTCGAGATCCAGCGGCCGGTCAGTTCGTCGACGATCGGTCCGTGCCACGTCGGGATCGTCGTTTGCTCGTAGGGTTCTTGTTCTTTCGGCACGCGCGCGAAGTGCCACGTGACGCTGAGCATGTTCTCATCGTCAATCGGCACGCGCCACTCGAAGTGGTNNGCACGTGCGGCCGATCGTCCAGAGCAAATCGCTTTCATCGGTGTCTTCGGTCACGCGGCGATACACGAAGCCGTGATCGAACTCATCGAACGCAAGCTTGGTGTGACGCGGCGAATACGGTCCCGTCTGGCCGCGTAGACGCACGCTCCAGTTGCGATGCATCCACTCGNNCCAATTGCACGGCACTTCGGAGATGACGATCTGCTTGAAGCCGTTCTTCCACAAAAACGGCTCGTAATTCGGCACCAGCGGCGCCGGCGCCGGACCCATATAGGCCCAGAGCAAACCGGCCTTCGCCTCAACCGGATAGGCGGTGATGCGCACCTTGTCGCGATAGCGCGCGTCGGGATTCGCCACATCCTCGAACGGCTGCTCCGTGCACTTGCCGCTCTCGTCGAAACTCCAGCCGTGATAGTTGCACCGGATGCCGCAGTCTTCGACGAAGCCGTACGAGAGGTCGGCGCGGCGGTGCGGACACTGCCGATCCACGAGGCCGTAGGTGCCCGCGCGATCGCGGTAGAGCACCAAGTCTTCGCCCATCAGGCGGACGGCCTTGATCGGGTTTTGCTCGAGTTCGCTCACGCCCGCAATCGGCATCCAATAGCGGCGCATCAGGTTGCCCATCGGGGTTCCCGGGCCCACCCGGGACAACAATTCGTTCTTGGCTTGCTCGAGCATCGGTGAATCCTCCGGCCTAGAACGATTGCCCGATGGCGGCCGGGGTTCATGCCGTCCGCCGCAAAATTGCGGCAGACGTTTCACCCTATGGAATCGCAGCCTCGTCGGCGGCCAGCTCCTTGGCCGTCTCGTGCAGCTTACGCATCCCGATCACCCGATCGAGCAATTCCTCATCGCCCGCCAGCGCCGCCGACGAGGAGGCATGTACCACCCGGCCGCGTTCCAGCACGATCGCCTGCGAGGTCATCTCGAGCGCGAACGCGGCCCGCTGCTCGACGAGGATCAGCGTCGTGCCCTCTTCAGCCACGAGCCGCCGCAAGCAACCGGATACTTCCGCGATGATCACCGGCGCCAGACCTTCGAGCGGTTCGTCGAGGATCAGCACCGAGGGATTCGTCATGAGCGCGCGCCCGATCGCCAGCATCTGCTGCTCGCCGCCGGAGAGCTGATTGCCCATGTTCTTGATGCGCTCTTTGAGGCGCGGGAACAGTTCGTACACACGCTCGCGATTCCACGGTCCCTTACGCGTGGCGATGACGAGATGCTCGTCGACCGTCAGCGAGGGGAAGCACTCGCGGCCCTGCGGCACCCAGCCGAGACCGGCCGTCACGCGTTCGTGCGGCAACTTGTCGGTGACGTCGACGCCGCGAATCGCGATCTTGCCGCTGCGCAGCGGCACGTGGCCGAGCAGCGAGAGCATCAACGTCGATTTGCCGACGCCGTTGCGGCCGAGCACGGCGAGCGATTGGCCCGCCGTCAGCGTAAAGCCGACGTCGTGCAGCACGATGCCCTCACCGTACCCGGAGGTGATGGATTCGGCGTGCAGGAGCGGTTGTGACTCAGACATGGACTTCATCACCTAAGTAGATGCGGCGCACTTCGGGATTGGCAGCGATTTCGGCCGGCGTGCCTTCGCACAGAATCCGGCCGGCCACGAGCACCGTAATGCGTTCCGCGAAACGGAATACGAGGTCGATATCGTGCTCGATGAACAGGACCGCGATGTCGTCGGGCAGCGACGAAATCACGGAGAGAATCTCACCGCTCTGCTGTTGCGGCACACCCGCCGCGGGCTCGTCGAGCAACAGCACTTTCGGGCGCGCCGCAAGCGCAAGCGCGATCTCGAGCAAACGCTGCCGGCCGTACGCCAGCTGAGCTGTCGGACGGTCGCAGTCTTCCGCGAGATGCAGTTGGGAGAGCACTTCGTAGGCCTCGTCGATCGCTTCGTGCGAGCGCTTGAGGCTGCGCCATAACGACGCCCCGTAGCCGCGCCGCTGACAGACGACCATCGTTACGGCTTCAATCGGCGTCAAGCGCGGAAAGAGCGTGTTGATTTGAAACGTACGCGTCAGGCCGCGCAGCACGCGCTGGTCGGCCGAGAGTCCGGTAATGTCCTGACCATCGAGCAAGATCTTGCCCGAGGTCGGCGCGAGCGCGCCGCCGATCAGGTTGATCAACGTCGTCTTGCCCGAACCGTTGGGACCGATGAGCGCATGACGGCAGCCTTGCGGCAACGTGAAGTTGACGTCGATGGCAACGCGTAAGGCGCCGAAGTTCTTACACAGGTTGTCGGTTGAGAGTGCGGCTCCGTTAGCGTTCACGATTTGCTCCGCTTGGAACGGATCCACACGATCAGACGATCGACGCCGCCGATCAACCCGCCGCGTGCGAAGAGCACGAAGAGCACGAGCAGCAGGCCGACCCAGAAATTCCAGTAGACGGGGTTGAGATCGGAGAGACGGTCTTGCGCTACCATGTAGGCCGCGGCGCCGACGAGCGCGCCGATCAACGTTCCCATGCCGCCGATCATCACCATGATCAGCGCGGCCGCCGAGCGATCGAAGCTCAGCGCGGAGAGCGCGACGGTCTGCGTAATTTGCGCGAGCAGCGCCCCGGCAACGCCGGCCAGCGCCGCCGACACCGTGAACGCCACCATGTAGCGGCTGCGCAGCGGAATGCCGATCGCCGGCACGCGCCGCACGTTTTCCCGAATGCCCTTGAGTTCCAGTCCGAACGGCGAGTTCACGATGCGCCGCGCGACGAGATAGAGCAAGAACGCGACGCAGAACGTGTAGACGACCGCCGTGCGGCCGTAGAAGTCGAACTGAAAGTGGCCGAAGATCGGCGCGATGTTGATCCCCGAGAGGCCGTCGTCGCCGCCGGTAATTCCCCGCGCGCTGTGCGCGGCTTCATACAGCAAGAGCCCGACGCCGAGCGTGATCATGATCAAGCCGATACCGGTCAAACGCGAGACGACGACGCTCAAGGCTAAACCGGCGACGCCCGCCACGATAGCCGCAATGACGAGCCCGCTGATCGGTTCGGTCCAACCGGCGCGCGCGAGCAAGCCCGCGGTGTACGCGCCGATGCCGAAGAACGCCGCATGGCCGAGCGACGGAATCCCGGCGTAGCCGACGAGCAGATCGAACGAGAGCGCGAAGAGTCCGGTGATGAGCACCTGCGCGATGAGCACGAGATGCGTGGGAAAGACGACGATCGAGATCGCGGCAACGACCCAAAACGCGATCTCTTCCCAGCGCCAGCGGCTGGAGAACGCGAAGACCTTGTGCGCCTTCTCTTGTGAGGTCGGGACCGGCACGGTGGCCGGAAGTTCAATCGCGGTCATGCTTTTGCAAACAATCCGTGGGGACGCCAGAACAGTACGATGACTGTGAGGGCGTAGATGATGAACGGGCCGGTCTGCGGGATGTAGTACTTACCGGCGACGTCGACGACACCCAAGAGTAACGCGGCGGCGAGCGCGCCCTTCATCGAACCGTGACCGCCGAGCGTCACCACGATGAGGACGTAGGCCAAGAAGTCGAGCGCGAAGGTCGGGCTCAAGCCGACCAGGTTGACGCTGAGCGCGCCGCCGAGTCCGGCCAGTGCGCTGCCGATGAAAAACGCCAGCATGAACAAGCGGTCGACGTTGATGCCGCAGCTGGCGGTCACGCGGCGGTTATCAACCGCGGCGCGCACTTTGGCACCGAAGCTCGTGCTGTCGATCCCGTAGATCAGCGCCCACACGACGAGGCCGCCGGCCAGGATCAGGAACAGCCGGTACTTGTCGATGTCGAAGTTACCGATCGGAATGCTGCTGCTGAGATAATCGGGCATGCGCACCGGCTGGTTGACCGAGCCCCAGATGAACGTCACCGATGCCACCGACATCGAGACGATGCCGACGGTGAGCATGATCTGATAGAGCTGCGAGACGTTGTAGAACCGCCGGAACAGCAGCCGTTCGAGAATGCCCGCAAAGATCGCCGTGGCGAGTGCCGCAACCGGCAGCGTCAGCAAAAACGGCCAGCCCCACGAATTCATCAGCGTGACGGCAACGTAACCGCCGAGCATGGCGAACGCCGCATGCGCCAAGTTCGCGAAGCGCATCAAGCCCTGCGTTACCGCCAGGCCCGCCGACATCAAGAATAAGAGCACGCCGTACGCGACGCCCGAAAAGATGATGTAGAGAAGGTTACCGATCATGGATGTTCGCTCGGATCCTTAACCATGGGGTAGGTGTCGATCTCCGTGTTCACGAGTTTGCCGCCTTTGAGTTCGGTGCGGCGAATGTAGACGTTCTGCACGATGTCGCGCGTTTCGGGATCGATCGCGATCGGGCCGCGCGGACTCTCGAACTTGAGGTTCTTGACGAGCTCCATCGTTTTGTCGGGATCGAGTTGACCCTTCTGCGCTGCGATTACCTTGTACATCGCCGTAAAGGCATCGTACGTACCGACGCCGCCGAACGTCGGCGGCAAGCCGCCGGATTGCACCATGAACGCCTTCACGAAGTCGTGGTTCAGCTTCGAATCGTGCGTACCGGAGTAGTTCATCGAACTGATCACGCCGACGGCGGCATCGCCGATGGCGGGCAGCGCTTGTTCGGTCACGAGGTCCCCCGCGCAGAAAATCTTGATACCGGCCTTATCGAATCCTTGCGCCTTGGCTTGCTTGAGGAAGGCCGTGCCGGCGCCGCTGGCATTCAGGAAAATGTACATGCCGTCGGGCTTCGCGTCCTTGACGCGCTGCAAGTACGCCGAGAAATCGGTCGCTGAAACCGGCACTCGAATCTCGCCGGCCACCTTGCCGCCTTCGGCAGTGAACGCGTTCATGAACGTTTGGCCCGAGTCGATGCCCGGACCGTAATCCATGTACACCACGTACATGTTGCGCATGCCCGTCTTGTAGGCATACTTTGCCAGCGGCACCGTCACTTGCGTTGCGGTCATGCTGTACCGGCTCATGTACGGATTTTTGGCCATGATGTTCGAGGTCGTCGCGTTGACGATGAACACCGGCGTTTTGGAAGGCGTGGAAACCGTTCCGACGGCGACGGCGTTCGGCGTGAAGATCAAACCGGTCAGCATATCGACGTGTTCTTGCACGATCAGTTCTTGCGCCAGGCGCTTCGCGTTGTCGGGTGCGATGCCGCCGTCGTCGCGCCGGATGATCTCAATTTTGCGGCCGTTGATCGTATCGCCGTGCTGCCGCTGGAAAAGCTGGACGATATCGTCGAATTCTTTACCCGCCGTGCCGCCGGCCCCCGAGAACGAATAGATGACGCCGATGCGGATCGGCGTCTGTTGCGCGAGCACGCTGCCGGAGCCGAGCGCGAGCAGCACAACTGCCAAGAGCATAGCAAAGCGACATCGATTCATGAACGCCGAACCTCCGGGGACCACGCTCGTGGCCCTATCATGGTGTGTATGTTGTTTCAAGCAGTCTTCACGCGCGGCCGCCGCTCGCGGTGCTGCAGCAGCTCGACGAGGAAGTCGCGGAACGCCGCGGTGCCTTGGGGCAGATAACGCCCGCGCGCCCACGACAAGCCGAAGGTGCGGAAGCAGCGCGGCGTGCGGATGGCGAGCGAGGTGGCGTTGACGTCGGCCGCGCGGCCGACTTTCGGAACGAGCGCGACGCCGAAGCCGGCGCCGACGAGGCCGCGTAGCGTGGCGACTTCTTCACCCTCGAAGGCGATGTGCGGCGAGAATCCCGCTTCGCGGCAGAGATCGTCGGCGGTTTGGCGCAAGCCGTAGTTCGGCTTGAGCGCGATGAACGGGTCGTTTGCCAGTTCGATCAAGTCGGCGGATTCGCGCCCGGCGAGCCGGTGCGAGTCGGGCACCAGCACGATCAACTCTTCGTCCCAGAGCGGGAGCCACTCGACGGCGACCTCGGCGAAGCGGGGCGACGACAAGCACAGGTCGATCTCGCCGCTCATCAGACGCTGCTGCAAGAGCGGCGCCGGGCCTTGCAAGAGGCGGAATTCGGCCTCGGGATGCTCTTCGCGGAAACGCCGGATCGCATCGGGCACGGTGTGCAAGCCGAGCGTGGCATAAAAGCCCAGCGCGATCGGACGGCTGCGCCGCTCCTCGGAGAGATCGTGCAGCTCGCGCCGGGCGTCCTCGAGCTCGGCGATCACGCGTTCGACGCGCCGCAACAGGGCTCGGCCAGAACGCGTGATCCGGATGCCCCGGCCGTCACGCTCGAACAGTGCGACCCCGTAAAACTCTTCGAGACGGGCGATGCTCCGGCTCAGGGCCGGCTGCGAAATCGCCAGAACGTCCGCCGCCCGGCCGAAATGCTCTTCCTTTGCCGCCGCGGCAAAGTAGCGCAACGCGTCGATATCCATGCTGAACTCTCATGTGCCTAGCGCATTGGGACCGCAACGAATCATAACGGCTGCGCACCGATAATGCAAGAAGGTTCCACCGTCCGGGCGCGCGCATGGGGCTGCGATGCGACTCGACGTACATGCCCACTACTTTTCCCAAGAATACATCGACGTGCTGGAGCGGCTCGGGGTCGACGCGGGGCGGCTCGAGCCCGCCTACCGCCTCCTCCACCCCACCCGCGCGGCCGACTTTGCCGAACGCTTCGCCGCGATGGACCGTGCCCACGTCGACAAGCAAATCCTCTCGGTCTCCGGCGTCTCGCCGTACTCGCTCGAAGAGAAAAACGCCGTGGAAGGCGCCCGCTGGGCGAATGACCACTACGCGGAGATCGCGCGCGAAACGCCGGCCCGCTTCGCCGCTTTCGGCGTGTTGCCGATGCCGCACGTGAAGGCCGCCCTGGCCGAACTCGCCCGCGTTCTGGATGAACTCGACATGTGGGGCGTGACGATGAACACGTCGATCCTCGGTACGAACCTCGCCGATGCGTCGTTCGATCCAATCTATGCCGAGCTCGACAAACGCGGTGCCGTGCTGTTCATCCACCCGGCCGGCCTGGCATGCGGCTCGCAGGAGCTCGTGGACACCGGGCTGACGTGGCCGCTCGGCGCGCCATTCGAAGACTCGATGGCAATCCTCGAGATGCTGCAGTCGGGTTTCACGCAGCGCTTCCCGCGCATCAAAACGATCGTGCCGCATCTCGGCGGCACGTTACCGTTCATCATGCAGCGCCTCGATCACATGGCGCAGCGCTTCATGCCCGGCAAGGGCGTTCCGCGCGAAGAGTTGCGCAAACTCTGGTTCGACACGGTGAACGGGCACCCGCCGTCCTTGCGTCTGGCGATCGAGACCTTCGGCATCGAGCGGCTCGTGTTCGGCACCGACTGGCCGTTCTGGAAAGGCGAAGCACACCAACTCGCCGCCGACTACATCTCGCAATCCGGGCTGACGCCGGCGCAAATCGCGGCGATTGATTCCGGCAACGCAAAGACGATCTTCGGAGATCGGATTACGTAGCCGGGTGGTAACCTCCGCGTAAGCCGGTGTCGACGATCAGCTTGCGGATAGCTGCGATAACGTTGTCGACCGGGGCGCGGCGATAGGCAAAATGCTCGTCCGGCGGCGGCGGAAACACCGCCATCGTCGCGTTCGCTTCGTAGAGTAAGATGTTGCCCGCCGCATCGCGTCCGAAGTCGATGCCGCCGTAATCGAGGCCGAGCGTCGCCGAGATGCGCTCGAGTGCGGCGATGCCGTCGGCACCGAGCGCGCTTTGCATGTCGGTGAGAAACAGCGCTTCTTCCGCCCGGTGATCGGGCCGGTCCGCCATGTCGGCAGAAAAATAATGCACTTTCCAGCGCGGCGAAATTGCGAGATGCAGCGGATAGAGTTTGCCGCCGATGAACAGCACGCGATATTTGCGATACATGTCGTCCGGGCCGCGGCCGTCGAGATATTCGATCGCGAGCAGTTCGAGACCGGGCAGCGAATCGCGCACCGCGTCGAGTTCCGCCGCCGATTCCACCCACGCGAAATGGTTGCCGGTGTGATGTCCCGGCGAACGCAAGAGCAGCGGAAACGTGAAGCCGCGCTTGGCGAGATCTTCTTGCGTAACCAACGCGCGCGGCAGCGCGATCGTGCGCGGCGCGATCACGCCCGGGATGCCGGCCAACCGTTCGGTAATGCTCGCCCGTCCGCTCGCCAACACGGCGTCGGGATCGTTGATCAACGGCGCGCCGGAACGCGCGGCGATATCGCGCGCGGCGCGCAGCGGCACGAACGACCGATCGACGTCGCCGATGCCGTTGAAGAGCACGTGGTGCGGCGGTAATTCCAGCCACGGTTGATAGCCTTCGGCAACGAGCGTGTACAAGCGCACGACGCGGCGATCGAAGAACGGGTGCGTGACGACGTTTCCGCCGTGCGCGGCGAGCAGCAGTAACACGTCGAGCGGCGGCCCCTCACCGAAGTACGGCGCGACCGTAACGATGGGTTTGACGAAAGCCAGCTGATGATGCTTGAGCGACGAATCGTGGTTGCCGGCATCGCGATAGAGCAGCGAGAGCGCGAAGTGCAAGTTCGAATAGTCGGCTTTGACGCGCAGTCCCGCGAGGTACATCGCCTCGGCAGCCGCGCGGTCGCCGTCTTCGAGCAGCGCGTTGCCGAGGTTCACGTACGCCATCGGTTCGTCCGGATATTCGACCACGGCTTTGGTATAGAGCGCGCGCGCGACGACGCGCTGGCCGTGCATGTGCAAGAGACCGCCCAAATTGGTCAGCGCGCCGAAGTGCGCGGGCTCGGCCGCCAACACGCTTGCGTATGCGTGCTTCGCCGCTTCGTAGCGCGCGAGATCTTCGAGACAACAGGCGCGCGCAAAGAGCACTTTCACATCATCGGGGTGCGCTTCGGCGAGCGCCTCGATGCGAGCGAGCGATTCCTCGTCGGCGAAGGCGGTCGCGCTGACGCGCATCGCCATCGTGACGCGACTCGGCGCCGGCTCGTCCGGGCCGGCGGTGCGGGGTTCCATCAGTTATTCATCGGCGCCGGGGGGCGCCGGAATTACGCTAGAGCGAGCGAGCGCCCGTGAAGGTGAAGAACGGCTCGCGTTCGCCGGAGAAAAACGCGATCATGTCGCCGACCATCGCCTTGCAGCTCTCGTCGGTCATCTGGTAGCAGCGTTCGGCGGTCCGGCGATACACGGCCGACGCCGCAGTTCCGCTGACTTCGTCGATGCCGGCGACGTCCACGAACGAGGCCGTCGCGGCGCCGTCTTCGCGCTGCGCAACAACCACGGTTTGCCCGTCGTAGGACCAGTGGACGACGTTGCCGTCGCGCCAGAGCGTAAGATCATCGCCGAAATTCGAGAACAGGGGTGCGGTGGCGGCGGCGAGGCTAGATCCGGTCTGGCTGAACACAACCCCAGCATACGGTGCCGGGAGAGCCTCCGCATCGGCCACGCGGATAGCGAAGACCCCCGCAAATTAGAAAACGGTCGTATCCGCCGCAAAGGGCGGACACGGCCGTTTCTACGTTTTTAGGGAAGGGAGCGCTTAGCGCAGGTGCGCTGCGATCGCCTCTCCGACGATTTCCGGCGAACCTTGCGGCTGCTTGAACGCGACCGTCATCTTCTCGCCGTTGTCGAACGAGATCGTGGCGTCGGATTCGCTGTTTTCCAGCGAGGCGACGACGTTGCCGGCGGCGCTCACCCAGTGTGCGGAATCCCACGACAGTTCTTGCGTGCGGACTTCACGACCGAGACGGGCGTGGACTTGATCGTTAACTGAGTCGATCCATTGATCAAAATTCATTTGCTCTATACTCCAGAGGTCGTTGTCCGTTTGGATAAGACCTCATTTAATATACATCCGGTCCTGGCCAATTGCAAGGTTACTGGGCTTGATTTTCATGATTTGTTTGTCCAGATGGATAACACGTGCGTCACATCACCTGGCCCGGCGCCCCGGATCGTGCGTAATGCGCCATTTGTATAACGTATCCGGCCCTTGCGGCCGTTCCCGCCGTCGTGATAGGACCCGGCGATGGAAGCAAGGCGGTGATCCGGCCGGTCGGGGCGCCGGCTATAGCGGCGGCGCCGGCCCGCGCGCCGGCAGTTGTTCCTTTGGCCAGGGTGCCCGCTTCGCTGGCGGCCGACGGCATCGGGCCGCCACGGACCGGCCCGGTGCCCGAAGCGCTCGCGCCGCCGCCCGGAATCGTTCGACATTCGGCCGCCGGCGCGACGGTCGCGCTGAAGACGACAGCGCAGGCGGCAGCGCGGATCGCCGCCGGCCTGCACCAAATCCGCACGGTTGACGGGGCGACGCTGGCCTACCCAAGCCAAGACTTACGGGCGATCGAATCGGCCCAGCCGCTCGAACATGGCCAAACGCATGGCCTGACCGAACACGTCGGCAACGATCTGGCGGCGAACGTCCGCCGGCTCGAAGCTCAGCCGCAGATCCGGGCCGCCGGCGGCTATACAGATGAAGCACGGGCCCAGCTGGCCACCAACCGCACGATCGCGAACCCCGCCAACCAGCGCGCCATCGGCGGTTTCCTGGCCGACCCGGAACGCTTGAAGCTCGCACTCGAGCGGGTCGACCTGGGCGAGCCGGTCGGGACCACGACCACCCGCGCCGACCTCGACGCCGGCCGCCCCACCCTGATCCCCGGACGCACTGCGACGGTCGTCCTCATCAAAGACGCCACGTTCCCCGAGGGATACCGCGTGCTCACCACCTATCCCGACACGCGCTCCTCCGAGGTCGACGCACGAGGAAACCGCCAACCATGATCACCGTGGACTCCCCCGCCTATCCGGAACTGCGCCAGCTTTTCGGCGCCTACCTCAACGCCGAGTTCGCCGCGCAGTACGGCACGGTGGCCAACGCCCTGGCCGCCTATCGCACCGAGACGGGTCCCGGCCACCGCGCCGCGGCGCGGGCCGAACTCGACCGGCTCACCGCGGCACCGGGCGCGCTGATTCGCTTAGCCGCCGATCTCACCGGCCTCGGCTGCGAAGTGCAGCTTGCAAACGCGGGCGAGGCGTGGGGCCTCGCCGCCACGATCCGCCGCGCGCTCGACGCCTAGAGTCCTTTGCCGCGCAGATATCCGATCAGGTAATCCGCGATCGCGAGGTTGTTCTTCTCGAGCATCATCATGTGGCCGTTGCCGAGAATGCCCACGTCCTCGAGCCGCACGAAGTTGTTGCGCACGCCGGCCTGCGCGAGATAACGCGACATGCAGTGTTCGGTTTGCGCGAATGCCGAGGCTTGCGAGACCAGCACGAGCACGGGGAAACCTTGCAAGTTCACCAGCGTGCGCGCAGGCTCGGCTTGCTGCCAGCACGGCTGCAGATCGGATGAGTCCGGCGTCGTTTGCGGTACGCGCGTGAGTTGCGCCGGACTCGTGATCGCGGGGCTGTATGCGATCGGCGAACTCGTGATGCCGTAGGCCGGGCCGAGCGTTGCTGGCGTGATCGATGCGGGCAGCGGCGGAATGTAATATGGACCGGCCGATGGTTCGAGCGCGAGGATGCCGCGGATCAGCTTGGGACGCGCATCGGCGATCTGCCAGCCGAGTTGTCCGCCTTGCGAATGCGTCAACAGAATCGCCGGGCCGATGCGATCGAGCAGCGCCGCACCGGCGGCGCGCATCAGCTGCTCCGTTTCATCGGTGTCGACGAGGCCTTCGACTTGCGCTGCGGCGAGCTGATCGAACACCGGATCGCCCATCTGCCCGCNNCCGCTGCCGGGCCACTGCGTGTGATACTTCGCCTGCGGCCAGCGGTTGAGACGTTCGATCGCGATCCAGCGTTCGCTCGCGAACGTCGCATCGTAGGCGTGAATCTTACCGTTGAGTTCGGGGTGATAGGCGGAACGGCCGCGCGCCGGCTGATCGACCACGTACACTGCGAAGCCGTGCTCCACGAAGTAGTCCGCCCAGCCTTCGCGGCCGTCGGGTGTGCCCTCGAAGTTGGTTCCCGATTGGTTGGCGCCGTGAATCATCACGATCGGATAGGGATGCGTCTTGCGCTGCGGCACCATGAAGTGCACGTACATCGCACCGGTCATCACGGTGCCGTCGGCATCTTTCTGATAGCTGCCGCCCGCGAAGAAGTAGCCGTGATCGGCCAGCGCCGCTTGCGGCACCGGTGCCGCGGCCGCGAGAGCCGCGCAACTCATCGCGAGCGCGACCGAAAGCACGAACCGTTTGAGCATCAGTCTCTCCTTGCCGCTACGCGGGGAACGTCGTGATGAAATCTTTGGCCGGGAACGCCGCTTTGATGATGCCGTATTTCGCCGAAAGGTCGATCGCCGGCTGGACCAGCTCCGGCGTGACCGTGGTCGCGAAGATCGGCCGCCGCGCGTTCGCGAGGTCCGCGACCGTGTATTTGCTGTTCTTCGCATAAATGGCGATCGCGTCGCGCGGGTTGGCGTTGGCCCATGCCGATGCTTGCCGTACGATCGTCGCAAACGCTTTGGCATCGGCCGGATGCTTGGCCACCCAGTCCGTATTGCAAAACCAGAGTGAGGCGAGAAAGCGCGGCGCGATCGCGTCGAACGAACTGCCGAGCGTGCGGAACTGCGCGTTCTCCGTCGCCTCGTTGCCGGCGGCATCCATCGTGGCGGCATCGACGCGGCCCGAGAGTACGTCGGGCGCCATCTGCGGTAGCGGAATCTCGATGTATTTCGAGAGCTTCGAATCGCCGCCGTTGCGATCGATCCACGAACGCGCGGAGAGGTTGGTGATGTTCGCCAGCCCCGACACCGCGATCGTCTTGCCTGCCAGGTCCTTGGCCGAGCGGATCGCGGACGACGCGGCGACGGTCATGATGCCGTTCGTCGGCGCCTTCGCATCGTGCAGGCCGGCACCGGCGATGATCGTGAGCGGCAAGCCCCGATCGTGTGCGATGATCAACGACACCGGATTGGAGAAGCCCACGTCGATTGCGCCCGAGAGCACGGCGGAGGACACCGCCGCGCCGTTGACGATCGGCGTGATCGTCACATCGTAGCCCGCCTTCGTGAAATAGCCGAGGTCACGCGCGTAGTACACCGCCGCCGCGATCTCGGTGGGAATCGTGCCGATGCGGATTTGCGGCCGGTCTTGCGCCCGGGCGAGCCGCGGCGTCCCCACGGCAAACGGCACGGCGAGTGCGCCGAGCAGCGTGCGCGCGGCGTTGCGCCGTGAGATCGAGTCGTCAGCTTTCACGAGCGTACCTCTTGAGGATGTCCCGCGCCAAAGTCAGCTTGAGGACCTCGGTCGCGCCTTCAGTGATGATCATGCTGCGCTGATCGCGCCAGAACGTCTCGATCGGCGTGTCGGTCGTCAACCCGAGGCCGCCGAAGATCTGCATGCACGCATCGGCCGCCGCGAACGACGACTCATCGCCGAAATATTTGCACATGTACGAGTCGTAGCGCACGTCTTCGCCGCGATCGTGCGCGGCGGCCGTCGTATACGTCATCAGCTTGAGTTGGTTGAGGTGCAGGTACATGTCGACCAGCATCCACTGGATCGATTGCCGCTCGGCGAGCGGCGCACCGAACGTCGAGCGGCCCGCGGCGCGCGTCGCCGCTAGCTCGAGGCACCGTTCGATCACGCCGATGCCGCGCGCGGCGTGTTTGAGCCGCCCTTCGGTCAGCCACGCCTGACCGAAGCCGAAGCCTTGGCCTTCCGTGCCGATGCGGTTAGCCAGCGGCACGTGCACGTCTTCGAAGGCAATCTCGAACGGGCGGTCGCGCATCATCGTCTCGATCTGCCGCACGATCCGCACGCCGGGCGTATCGATCGGCACGATGAACGCCGAGATACCGCCGCGCGCGCCCTTCACCGGATCGGTAACCGCGAGCAATTGAATGAAGTCGGATTCATCGGCGAACCCGATGAAGATTTTTCCGCCGTTGACGACGTAGTGATCGACGCCGCGCACCGCCGTCGTGGTCATCCGCGCGGGATCGCTGCCGGCGCCCGGTTCCGTTTGCGCGAACGCCGTACGCTTCTCGCCGCGAATCACCGGCAAGAGCACCTGCTCGCGCAGTTCGCCGGTGAGATGGTAGAGGATCGGGCTGACCTCGGGGCCCAGAATCGTTGGCCCGCGCGTGGGCAGCGCCGTCGTGCGGCCGAACTCCGCGGCAACCGCGATGCGCGCGAGGAGCCCGCGTTCTTGGCCGCCGTATTCGCGCGGCACGTTGAGCAGCGACAACCCGGCGGCGGCGGCGAGTTTTTCGAGGCGCGCCCTCGTCTTCGCCGGAAGTTTGTGGCTGCGCGAGAGCGCGAGTTCGTGCGGGATGAGGTGTTCATCGACGAGGGCGCGCGCCCGCGCTTGGATCTCGACGATCTCCGGCGGCAATGCGAACTCCACCGCCTACGCTCCGCCGCCGAAGACGGCGCGCACGTCGACCGCACGGACGCCGCGTCCGCGCTCGAGCACGGTCAGGGGATTGATTTCGAGATCGGCCAGCTCGCTGCCGGCCGCAAGAAACGCATCGCCGAGCGCAACGACCGCAGTGACGACGGCATCGACGTCCCGCGCGGAACGGCCGCGAAACGCGTCGAGCAAGCGCCGCCCGCGCAGTTCGCGGAGCATGACGTGCACGGTTTCCGCATCTACGGGCAGCAGCCGTACGGCGAGGTCGTCGAACGCCTCAACGAAGATACCGCCGAGTCCGAGCAGCACGATCGGCCCGTACTGCGGATCGGCGCGCATCCCAACGATCAGCTCGAGCCCTTCGACCATCTCTTGCACGAGAACGCCGTCGCAACCGAGTTCCGGCGCGGCGGCAATCGTTCCGAAGAGCGTGCGCGCAGCGGCGGCCGCCGCATCCCGATCGCGCAGTCCCAGGATGACGCCGCCGGCTTCGGTCTTGTGGATCGGCAGCGGCGAATGCAGCTTGAGCGCAACCGGAAAGCCGATGCGCTCGGCGCACGCGACGGTTTCTTCGGGCGTCACCGCAAGCGCACCGGCGGGGCGCGGAATGCGCGCGACGTCGACCGGATCGGCGTTCGGGCCGCTCGCTGCGCGTTCGACGAATCCCGGCGCGAGCGGCCGGGCAAGACGCTGCGCGTAGGTCATGAGTTGTTTGGCCGCGCGCACGGCACGCGGAATGCCTTGCAAAAACGACATGCCGGTCGCACGCTGAAACGTGCGGCTCGTTTCGAGCACGTTCTGCTGCGTGCGCGCGTAACCGAACACGGGCTTCTCCGTGCACGCCATCGTGACACCGAGCCACTGCGGATCGGGACGTTCGCCGTCGAGCGGAAGCTGCGCTTGCACGGCAAGCAGCGCTACGTTCGGATCGGCTGCGACGATCTGACAGATACGGCTGTAGCGTTCGTGATCGCGGCTGGCCATCGGTCCGAGATCGAGCGGCGTCTCGGCCGTCGTGCCGGCATCCATCAGCGGCGCGAGCACCGCTTTCGTTTCGGGCGTGAGGTGTGCGAGTTCGAGCCCGATATCATCGGCTGCGTCAAGAATCATCCCGCGCGCCGAGCCGGAGTAACCGGCAAACATCACCGCACCGTTACCGGCAGGCAAGCGCCCCGAACGGAACGCGAGCGCACTCTCGATCATGTCGTCGAGTCCGGGCACGCGCACGATGCCGTAGCGCTCGCACACCGCATCGAACACGCGGTCGTCGCCGGCGAGCGAACCGGTGTGGCTTTGCGCCGCTTCTTTCGCGCCCTCGCTGCGCCCGATCTTCATCATTAGGATCGGCTTGCGTTTGGCGAGCGCGTTCGCGGCCGCCGCCATGAACGCGCGCGGGCGCTTGATGCCCTCCGCCAGCACGCAGATCACGTTCGTACTCGGATCGTCGATGAGAAAGTTCAGGTAATCGGAGAGATCGAGATCCAGTTCGTTGCCGCTCGAGATCGCGTAACTCAAGCCGAGTCCACGTGCCGCCGCATATTGCGTCCAGTATTGGAAGAGCCCGCCGCTCTGCATCACGAGCGCAACGTCGCCCGGCTGCACGTCGCGCACGCGCGCCGCCGGATACAAATACAGCCGCTCGGCAACCGAGAGCGTGCCCATGCAATTGGGACCGCAGATGCGCAAGCCCGCCGCGCTGAGTTCCGCCAGTTCCGCACCGAGCGCCACGCCTTCGGGATCGCCGCCTTCGCCGAATCCGGCGGCATAAATCGTTGCCGCTTGCAGTCCGTGAGCGACGCCGTCGCGCAGCATCGCCGGAATCGCTCCGGCCGGCGTGATGACCAGCGCCAGATCGACCTGCTCCGGCAGATCGCCGAACGAGGCGTAACAGCGCTCGCCCCACACCGTCTCACGCCGCGGGTTGATCGGATAGAGCTTCGCGGCCGGCTTCGCCGCGCGCACGTTCTCGAAGATCGCTTTCGACCAGCCGCCGGCGGCGGAGTCGGATGCCCCCACGAGGGCAATGGCACGCGGTCGCAGCAGCGCCTCGAGCGAGCGATGATCGGAAACGGCGACGCCGGCAGAACGCATGCGTCACGATACATGCGCCATGCAATGGGCGAAGCCTACCCCTCGCTAACGCGTCCGCGGCAAAGGCGCGAAGGCGTTGCCACGCTGGGCCGGGTACTCGCATTGGCAACCCGAGGATTTGCCCGCTAGGAGGGATACCGATGGCCCGCATTCGCCACGTCGCCGTGTACACCGACAACCCGGAAGAGCTNNCTCACCGACGGCTACATCGATTTCGCGCTGATCAATCCGGAAAAGCGCGATTCGCCGCGCGGCGTCCACCACTTCGGCTTCACCCTCGATCCGGGCGAACGCGACGGCGTGTACGACCGCATGAAGAAACGCGGCATCGAGCCCCAACCGGCGCCGCGCGACCGGCCGTACATCGAAGACGCGGTCTACGATCCGCACGGCAACAAGTTCGATATCTCGACGACCGGTCTGCGCCCTAAAGAACCGACGCTCGCGAAGTAGCGGCGGCATGAACCGTCGATCGTTCACCATGGCCGGGGCGGCGCTGCTCGCCGCCGGAGCGGCAACGCCCTACGCGAGCATGGCGCAAAGCCCGTCGCCCCGCCGCATCGACGTGCACAACCATCTCATTCCGCCACCGTACTTGGCCGCCGGGCGGCCGCAGATCACGGCCGGATCCGATACCGATCCCACGCCGGTATTGAACTGGAACCCCGCGCACGCGATCGAGGAGATGGACCGTACGGGAGTTGCAGTTGCAATGCTCTCGATGTCGACCCCCGGCCTCTCGATGCTCGGCGGCACCCGCGACGCGACGCGAAAACTTGCCCGCGCGTGCAACGAGTACGCCGCTTCGCTGCTGCGCGATTTCCCCGGACGCTTCGGAAATTTCGCGGCAATGCCGCTCCCCGACGTGGAGGGATCGCTCGCCGAAGCCGTCTATGCGCTCGACGTGTTGAAGGCCGACGGCATCGGCATCCTGACGAGCTACAACGACAAGTATCCCGGGGATGCGGCGTTCCGGCCGCTCTTTGCCGAACTGAACCGGCGCCGCGCGATCGTGTTCGTCCACCCGACGTCGCCGCAGTGCTGCGCGACGGTTCTGCCCGGCATCGCGTCGTCGCTCGATGAGTTCATGTTCGACGTAACGCGCGCGATCACGAGCATGCTCTTCGGGGGCACGTTTGCGATGTTTCCGGAGGTTCGCTTCATCTTCACCCACGCCGGCGGCACGATGACGCCGATCTCCGCGCGCATCAACGCGTTCGGCGCGCGCCATCACGAGTACGACGCAGCGAACCCGCACGGCGTCTACTACGAACTCAAGAAGCTTCACTACGATATCGCGAACTCGACGAACCCCTCTGCCATGGCCGCGCTGATGAACCTCGTGCCGACGAGTCAGATCCTCTTCGGCAGCGACACGCCCTACGTGCCGATCGCCGCCACCGCAACCGGCTTCGACAAAATGACGCTGGCCGACGACGTGCGCTTCGCGATCAATCGCGGCAACGCGCTGCAGCTCTTCCCGCGCCTGGCGGGCTAAGCGGCTTTTGCGGCGTCGAAGGTCATGAAGCCGACGCCCGTGGCCCAAGCCGTTGCTGCTTCGTAGCCGAGCACGCGGCCGGTCGCGGGACCGAGCGCGCCGCGCAGTGCGATCCAACTCAGCAATTCGAACGCACCGGCGCCGGCCGCGGTAAAGTCGGCGGCGGAGAGGGCGGTGAGCGTGGCGTTATCGCCCTTCGACATCGCATCGAGAAAGCGGCGGTCGAACGCCGAGTCGATCGTGCCGTGATTGCGCTCGCCCGGATCGTGCGACATGCCGCCGGTCGCAACGATCCCGATGCGCTGCGGCGATCGCCGCGCGACATCACCGATAATCCGGCCGAACGCGAAGCAGCGCGCCGCGGTCGGTTGGGGGAACGCGAGCGTGTTGAAGATCACCGGCACGACGGGCACGTCCATCGCGGGCGTGAGAAAGTGCAGCGGCAGCATCGTACCGTGGTCGAATTCCAATTCGTACGCGTAACTCGGCTCGACGCCGCCGGCGTAGGCGGCTTCGACCAGACTCGTCGCGAGCGCAGGATCGCCGGGAACGACGGCCTTCTCGATGTTGAGCCACGGTTCGATCGGCCCGGCGAACCCGGCGCCGCGGCCGACGCAGAACGCGCCGATGTGATCGAGAAAGAAATTCGCCCAGTGCTCGCTCGAGAGCATGATCAGCGCATCGACGCGGGCGGCGCTCAATTCATCGCGCATCGCGCCGAGCGCTGCGCGCACGGCATCGCGCTGTTCGGCCGGCGGCGCATCGGGCCACGCCGTGATTCCCGGTGCGTGGCTGGCGGCGGCGGCAAAGACGAGCGGCATGATCTACGGATCCTTGCGAATGGCGGTGAGATACTCGGGTTCGGGCATCTTGTGCAACAGCGTGAACGGCCGCAAGATCAACCCGTGCACGCCGAGCGCGTAGAGTTTGCACACGTCGAACGCGACGAACGCCGCGCGCTCTTCGGGTGTCAACTCGTAGGCCTGCGCGAACGTTTCGCGCGACGCGAAGTACGCCTCGCGCCTGTCCGGCCGCCGGTTGACTTCGCGAATCATCTTCTGCAGCGTGTAGGCGCTCATTTCAGACCCGCCGTGCGCTGCAGCCAATCGATGACGGTGGGCAGTGTGTTCGGCCCGTAGCCCATGTGGCCGCCGGGAAAGAAGCGCGCTTCTTTCGGTTTGCCGTGTTCGAGCAACATAATCATGTCATCCATCGGCACTTGTTCGTCGTGCCGTCCGTTCACCACGAGCATCGGCGGATGCGGCCGATCGAGCAGTCCTTGCTCGACGAGCGAAAAACCGGCCACGCGTTCGATGTATTCTTCGTACGTCGTACCGCCGACCGAACGCGCTCGCGCAGGCGCTAGGTCCATCAAGTAACTGCCGGCGGATTTCGAGCGCTCGATCCATGCCGGGGTGAAGAATTGATCGATGCCGCCGCCCCAGTTGACGGCGCCGCACAAACGGTCGGCATACACGTGGGCGAGCTTGGTCGACCAGTAGCCGCCGTACGACATGCCGACGACGATGATCCGCTTCGCATCGAGATCCGGCTGCGTTGCGATCCAATCGAATACCGGCAAAAACTGCCGTTCGGCGTCGAGCGAACCGAGCACCGGCGCTTCGCCCACGCCCGGCATATCGACGTTGATCGAGGCGAAGCCCGCGGCGAGAATGCGCTCGTTGATGTCGTGCCGATCTTCTTTCCACGTGTCGATCCCGCCCATCCGGACGATCACCGGCAACGGCGCGGGCGCCTTCGGCCGCCGAACGTAAAAGATCACGTGCGATCCCTCACCGGGCTTGCCCGCAAACGGAACTTCAATCGGTTCGACGGGCGGCGAGAAATAGCGGCCGGCGGCGCGGTAGTTGGTGACCGAGCGGTGGTAGTTCTCGAGCTTCGCCGGATGGTTCGGCGTTGGAAAACGGCCGACGTGCAAGAGACCGTACGCCGCGAAATACGCATCGCGCGCGGCGCCGGTATCGCCGGCGGCTTCGCGCTCCTTGCCGCGCGTCTCGAAGGGATCTGCGGCGTCGCTCCAAACGGCCGCCCAGTGCGCGCCGTCCATGTTTTCGAGGCGGGCGATCGCGGCGCGCGCGGCATCCGCGTCCGCCGCGTGAAACGGCGCTTTGTGCGTGTCGAGCCGGTCGGTGAGATTAGCCTTGAAGTCGATCAAGAAACGGGCTCCAACAGCAGTTCGCGCGCTTGCGCCTTGGCGGCTTCACGAAAATGTTTGCGGGCGCGCGTCAAGCCGGCATCGTGACCGTAGAGATGCTCTTGCGCCGGCCAGGGCGGCATCGTGCCGAGGGCGACGATGTCTTGCGCGAGCACCGCGTCGACGAAGCCGCGGATGCGCGCCCGAAACAGGAAGTGCCACAGGTCGCGCTGCCACCCGCTCACTTTGCGCAAACGCCAAACGCTGATAAGCACGTGCGCTTCGTCGACGGGCGTCGTGTAAAAGATGATCCCCATGATGCCGCCCGGGCCGGCGTTGGGCGGCATCGGGATTTCGACGCGCGCATACGTGCTGCTGCCGGCAAGCACGAACTCCATCCAGTCCAAATTAACGCCCCGTTGGCCTTCGCGAAACACCTCGAAGCTGCCGTCTTTTTCAAGCACCTTCACCGCATCGGTGCGCGGCCCGCGCGACTGCGTGTACGTTTTTCCGTGCAGAAACGGTCCGTGCATGGGATCGCACAGGTTGTCGATCACGTAGCGGTAGTCGGCGTTCCACGTATCGTGGTGCAGCATGCCGGTCCACTCGGGCGACACGAGTTCTTCGGGCAATTCGAGCGGCGGCGGCGTTTGGTGCCGCGCATCGCCGAAGTAGGCCCAAATCGCTTGATAGTGTTCGATGACCGGATAGTGGCGCGTGAGGGTCTTACCCTCGAGCGGGCAACCCGGCAATCCCGGGACGGCGACGACCTTTGCGTACGGATCGACACGCACGCCATGATACGCGCACGTAAGCTGACCTTCGTGCACTTCGCCGATCGAAAGCGCTGCGCCGCGATGCGGACAACGATCTTCGACCGCATGCACCGCGCCGTTCTCGTCGCGCCACAGCACCAGCGCTTCGCCTAAGCGTTTCACGCCGAACGGCTTATCGCCGACTTCCGCCGATGCGGCAACCACATACCATTGATTGCGCAGGCCGTAGGTCAACAGAAACTCCGTGCGCGCCTCAACGTCCCCAGCCGGTGACGCATCGGCCCGCGCCGGCCGGCGCGCACGTTCGGCATCGTAATCTGAGGTGACGCTGCGGGCTACAGCGGTTTTCGGCGGGACCTCCGCCACGCGGGCGAGCTCGGCAGCGAGGTCGCCGGCCGTCCACGGCGCGCCACTGGGCAGCGGCGGTCCGCCCTCGCCCAAGGTCCGCGCTAGGCCGGCGAGATCCGCAGTCCCGGCGCCGAGCGCCTCCATGACGTGCGCCGCGAGTGCCCCTTCATATTCATCCGACATCCGCGCTCGCATTCGGCGCGGCGCACGGCTAACTTGCCAACGGCAGCGGAAGGCCCTGGAGAAAGAAATGCAGCTGGGTCCGCTCGCTCAAGTCGCCGACGAGCCGCCGGGCCGCTGCCGGAGCAAGCAGCGTCGGCGTGACCAAGACGCGGTTCGAGAGTGCCCGATCCGGGCGGTCATAGACGTTGACGATTTCGAGCGTGAAATGCCGGTCCGCAAGATCGATGAGGGCACGCTTGAGGTTCTCGATGGCAATGATCGACTTCGGCGCGTCGTTGGCGACGAACAGATACAGTACCACCGCGTCCGCGACCGCCATCGTCCCGCTGCTTCCTCGGCTCAGTGAATGTTCTGCTGATGCAGCATCGACGTATCGACATAACCGGTCGCGCCGTGATCGGCAACGAGTTCTTGCACGCGCGCCATGATCGCTTCGGCCGGCTGGGTGAGATCGATCGCGTCGAGAAACGGTTGGCGCGCGGCGAGCCCGGTCGGCCAATACACTTCACAGCGGTTGCCTTCGGGATCGAAGAAGTACACGCCGACGGCATTTCCGTGCGTTACCACCATATCGAAGGGCACCTGGCGCGCCTTGAAGCGCGCAAAATATTCGAGCACGTCGGTGAGCGTGTT
This sequence comes from Candidatus Lustribacter telmatis, assembly GCA_003164045.1. Lineage (GTDB taxonomy): Bacteria > Vulcanimicrobiota > Vulcanimicrobiia > Vulcanimicrobiales > Vulcanimicrobiaceae > Lustribacter > Lustribacter telmatis. Next base: position 1,757 of record PLRU01000029.1, on the reverse strand, counting down.
GCAGCGAAACGAGATCTGCTGCAGCATCATCGCCCCGGCCGGAACGTCGCGGCCGCGCATCAGCACGAGTTCGTGGTGTTCGTGTTCGGGCTGAGAACTGAGGAACGCCATGCCGCGTTCGGGATCGTCGTCGGTGACCGTGAGTCCCAAGACGTCGCGGTAGAACGCCTTGGTGGCCTCGAGATCGTTGCAATGAATGCCGACGTGACCCAGCTTTGCAATGCCCATGCACGCTGCTACGTCCAGCGCTGCGGAGCAACCTTTACGACCAGGGCCGCAACGTCGTCGTG
>PLRU01000029.1:0-1393 GCA_003164045.1 Candidatus Lustribacter telmatis | reverse complement strand
CCGGTCGCGCCCAGCACCTGCGTTTCGCCCGACCGAATGAGGTAGGCCGCATCGTGGCCGGCCGAGACATATTCCATCGTGCACCGGTCCGGCTGCACGATCGCAAAGAACAGCGTCGCGAAGAACTCGACGTCGCCCTCGAACGCACTGTTCTCGATACACAGCCGGTTCAGCGCGCGCACGCACTCGGCAGCGTCGAGATAGTTCGACGCATACGCGCGCAGGGCGTGTTTGGCAAGGCCGGCATTTCGTGCGGCGGGCATGCCGTGTCCGGTGATGTCGACGACGGCGAGTGACGTGTAGCCCGCCCCGTAGTGGAAGACATCCACGACGTCGCCGCCATAGCGAAATTCACCCTCGGCGCCGCGGTACGCGCGACCGATGTCGAGCCCCGGCAAGCGGCGCACCGGCGGCCCATACAACGATTCAACGATGCCGCGCATCGCAATCTGCAAGCCGTTCTCGGTCGCCGGCGCGGCGCTTTCTGGCAAGACGAGGCTCACACTTGCAGCGCCACCGCGAACGCATCTTTGCAGGCCTCGTAGCATTCGCACGCCGTCGTGTTGAGCAGCTTGCGGTTCACGATCGTTACGGCCCCGCGGCGGTAGGTAATCGCGCCCATCGTTTGCAGGGCGTCGGCGGCTTCGGAAACGCTCGCGCGCCGTACGCCCAACATGATCGCCAAGAATTCGTGCGTGAGCGTGAAATCGGCATTGCCGACACGGTCGTCGGTCATCGAGAGCCAGCGCGCACAGCGCTGCAGGATCGAATGCTTGACGTTGCACGCCGCAAACTGCTGCGCGCTGAAGAGCGCCGCGCGCACGTTGCGCCGCATCAAGCGCGCGAACGGGCCGCTGGTCATGCGCGCTTCAAACCGCCCGATCGTCATCCGGCCGACCATTCCACCGACTTGACAGAACGACGTGCGCTGCGAGAGCCCCGAACCCAGCGCGGCGTCGGATTCAACGAACCCTTCGCTCCCAACCGTTCCGACCTCCACGGAATCGCCGTTCTCCAGCGTAGCGACGACCGAAAGAACGGCATCGATCGGGAAGTCTACGTGCCCCATGACGCTGCCCGCCGACTGAGTCGACTTGTGCGCCGCAAGCGCGATGATCTCGAGGTCGGCTTCAAGATCGACGCGATCGTTCAACGGCAGCGCGTCGAGGAGCCGGTTACCGGAGACGTAGGCGGCTTTGGTGGATGTGCGGCCGTCTAACACGGCAATCCGATCAGCGAGACGGGGGAAGCAAGCAAGGTGCCCGTTCGACCACGCCTCAGTAACCTAGTATAGCACAGTCGGTACGGTGCCGGACGGAGCATGCACCACATTTGAACAGAAAAACCCCGCCGGAGCGGGGCTTAAGGTGGTAGCGCCAACGAGAATCGAACT
>PLRU01000075.1 GCA_003164045.1 Candidatus Lustribacter telmatis | reverse complement strand
GGTGCGGGTGGGCTAACTCGGCCCGGACATGATTTCCTCGAACGATTTTCGGAACGGCGTTACCATCCTGATTGAGGGTCACTTGTGGACCGTCATCGAGTTTCTCCACGTGAAGCCCGGGAAGGGCTCCGCGTTCGTCCGGACCCGGCTCAAAAACGTCAAGACCGGGGCCACGGTCGAGCGCACGTTCCGGGCCGGTGAGAAGCTGGAGCGCGCGACCGTCGACAACCGCGACATGCAGATGCTCTATAACGATGCCGACGGCTACCACTTCATGGACACCGAGAGCTATGAGAATTTCATGCTCGAGCGCGACCTGATCGGCGACCCCGCCGACTTCCTCAAAGACGGCATGCGCGTGGCCGTGCAGTTCCACGACGGCACGCCGATCGGGGTCGATTTGCCGGCCCACGTCGAGCTCAAAGTCGAGGAAACCGACCCCGGGTTCAAGGGTGATACGGCGACCGGAACGACGAAGCCAGCCAAACTCGAGACCGGGGCTACCGTACAGGTGCCTCTGTTCGTCAATCCGGGTGACATGATTCGCATCGATACGCGCGACCGCCGTTACATCGGACGCGTGCAAAGCTAACGCCGCGGGGGAGTAGAGATGAAGTTCCCGGTCATCAAGGTTCGCCGCCTCAAGATTTTGGGAACGGCGATGCTGCTGTCGGCGCTGGCCGCGCTCATCGGAATCGCGCTCTACTTCGCCCCACCCACGTTGGCATCGGTCAGTACCGTCGGCGACTTCGTCGCGATCAACGACGCGCTCTTTGCGGTTCGCGGTCAGGCCTGGCTCACCAAGCTGCTGCACCTGCCCGACACCGATCCACCCAATGACAACATCCGTCTGGTGGCGATCGATGAAGCCTCGCTCCAAGATCCGCCGAAAGGCCTCGGCTACCCGGTACAGCGCACGGCGATCGGCGATCTGCTGCGCAAGCTCGGCAAGGCCGGCGCAAAAATCGTCGCATTCGATATGGAGTTCTTCGAGCACTCACACGACCCGAAGGTCGATGCGTCGTTCGAAGACGGCTTGCGCAAACAGGCGACGGTACTCGGCATGACGGTCGACATCACGCAAGGCGGCATCATGTCGTTCGAGCAGCCGCCGCCGGACATCGCGCAGCTCGTGCACCTTGGATCGACGACCGTCGACAATCCCGGCGGCTGGCTCGTCGGTCAACCGTACGTCATCTCATCGACGGTGACGAATTCGGATAAGACGACGAAGACGACCGTCTATCCGACGCTCGCGCTCGCTACCGCGTCGTACTGGATGGGCGCGACCTACGGACCCATCGACGATTGGCATGGGAAACTCGGCAACGACATCGTCGCGCTCGACGGTAACGGCAAGCTGCTGATGCTGCCGTTCAACGTTTCCGAACACGTCGACCAGGGAGAAACGAACGGACTCGCGAGCCGCGCGGGCACCGCGGACCTTTCGATGCCCGCGATCCAAGAAGTGTCGATGATCGACGCGCTCAAGTTCGATCCGGACACGATGAAAGCGTTCGCGCAGAATGAAGTGATCGTCGTCGGTTACACAGCGCAGGCCGCGGGCGACTTCATCTTGACGCCCAACGGCCGTTATCCCGGTGTGTTTTCGAACGTCCGCTTGATTGACCAGTTAATGAGCCACCGGTTCATCCACCGCGTACAGCCGTGGATCGACGTGGTACTGATCGTGGTGCTAGCGCTGGCGATCGGCTTTATCGTCACCCAGCTGCGCGCGACGCTCGGCGTCGCACTCGCGATCGGCGTTGCCGTGGTCTATACCGCCTTCGCCGTCGCCTTCTACGCCTACACGCTGCACTGGATCGACCTGGTCCACGTCGACGGCGCGATCATTCTCTCGGCACTCTTCGTCGCACTCTACCGGACGATCACGGAAGGCAGCGACAAGCGCATGATCACCGAGATGTTCGGCAAGCACGTCAGCCCGGCGCTCGTCTCCCGAATGCTCTCGCACGACGATCCGCTCAAGGCGCTCGACCTCTCGGGCAAGCGCGCCAAGGTGACGATCTTCTACTCCGATATTCGCGGGTTCACCGCGATGTCGGAAAACATGACGCCGGAACAGATCTACGGCCAGCTCAACGAGTACTTCGAAGAAATGTGCAAGATCGTGTTCGAGCACGGCGGGTACGTCGATAAATTCATCGGCGACTGCCTCATGGCCGTGTTCTCCGCGCCCGATCCGCGGCCGGGCACGATCGACGCGGTCGAGGCGACGGAATCGGCGTTCCGCCAGCAAGAACGCATCATAGAAATGATGACCGAATGGAAAGAACAAGGCCGGCAGCTCTTCACCGTGGGCATGGGCCTCAACACCGGTGAAGTCGTCATGGGCAACCTCGGCTCGAGCGATCGCCTGAACTATACGGTGATCGGCGACAACGTCAACACCGCGGCCCGTTTGTACAACGTGGCCAAGGGCGGTCAGACGATCATCAGCGAGGCGACGTACAACGAAGTGAAAGACCACTTCATCGTCAACGAACTCACCCCGGTGTTCGTCAAAGGCAAAGTGCTACCGCTCCGCAACTTCGAATTGCTCGCGCGCCTAAAACCCGGCGAACCGAACACCTCAACGCTGCTCGATCCCGAAAACCTACCCGAAGCGTACACCGCCGACGCCCACTAGGATTCGCCGCGGCGAATCCGTTGCGTTTGGGCTTCGCCCAAGCCGCCCTCAATGCCAGAGTAAGAGACGAATCCCGACTAAGGCCAGTGCCGTGGCGAGGACGCGCAGGATGATCGCGCCGGGGACGTAGATTGAGAGGCGCGCGCCTACCGGTGCGCCCACGACGGCGCCGCCGGAGGCGGCGGCGACGAGCGGCCACGTCGTGCGAAAATCGCCGTGGATGACGTGCACGACGGTCGCAATGCCGGCCGTTACCGCGAGTACGGCGTGCGACGTTGCGGTTGCGACGTGCGCCGGAAAGCCCAGCACGGTTGAAAGCAGCGGCACGTGAATGATGCCGCCGCCGATGCCGAACACCGACGACGCGAACCCCACCAGAATGCTGCCTGCGAATCCGATGCGCGGATCGAACGACCACTCGTAACGCTTTCCGCTGCGATCGATGAGGATGCGTTCGAAGGGTCCGGTGCGCCTGCCGTCTTCGCTGCGACCCGGCTTCAGAAAGAGCCACACGCCGATCGCGATCAGCAGCACGCCGAACACCGGATCGAATACCGGCCGTGGAATGTACGCGCTCGCGTAGGCGCCGGCGATCGAACCCGGTACGGCCGCCAGCGTGTAGAGCGGAAACGCGAACGGATCGACGCGCCCTTGCCACCAGTAGCTGAGCGCGCCCATCGACGCGTTCGCCGTCACGACGGCGAGTGAAAACGCGGTAATCTGATCCGTAGTCCACGCCGGCTCGAGCAGCACGAGGAGCGGCACGATCAGGAAGCCGCCGCCCGCGCCGATCAACGTCCCAAGGATACCGATGCCGATGCCGCCGAGGGCCACAATCGCTTCCGTCACGCGATTGCAGCGTTCGGCACCGGTCGATCCTAGACCACTGGGGCGGCGGTTGCGGTGACCATCTCCGGTACGGTGCCGCCGGCTTTCTTGATCTCGTGCACGCGCACGGGATAGAGCACGGCAATCGCCATCACGGCCGCTATGACGTTAAAGATTGCCGCCACGCTGAGCGCCGCGGTCCAACTTCCCGTCGCGACGCTCAGCACGCTGGCCAGCGGCACGACGAGCGATGCCGTGCCCTTCGCGGTGTAGAGCATGCCGTAATTCGTCGTGGCGTATTTCTGACCGAAGTGGTCGCGCGCCGTCGATGGGAAGATGCTATAAATCTCACCCCATGCGAAGAACACGAGGCCCGAGAGCAGCACGAACGACACGGGCGAATGGCCGAAGACCATCAACGCAAAGATGCCGAGCCCCTCGACCATGAACGCGCCGAACATCGTCATCTCACGCCCGATCCGGTCGGACACCCAACCCAATAACGGACGCGTAATGCCGTTCATGATGTTGTTGAGCGAGAGCGCGAACGTCAACGCCGCCAGCGTCACGCCGACGATCGTTACGGGAACGTTCGAGATGCCGAACGATTTCGCGATCGGGCCGAGTTGCGCGACCGCCATCAGACCGCCGGCGCCAACCAGCACGAACATCACGTACATGATCCAGAACACGGGCGAGCGCAGCGCTTCTTGCGGCGTATAATCTTTCACACCTTGCAGCGTACGCGGCTTTTTCAGTTCCACCGGACCGCCTTTGGGCGGCGTGACGAGCAGCATCGCGGCAACCAGGACGATCAAGCCTTGGACGATGCCGAACGTCATGAACGTCTGCTGATAGCCGCTCGATTTGATCATCATCGTCAGCGGAATGACCGTCGCCGCCGCGCCCGCACCGAATCCGGCCGAGGTGAGTCCAGCCGCGAGCCCGCGGCGATTTCCGAACCACTTCAGCGCGTTGCCGATGCAGGTTCCGTACACGATGCCGGCGCCGATGCCCGCGATGATGCCGCCCAGGTAGAGCATCGGCAGCGTCGTCGCGAGTGAATCGACGATCCATGCCAGGCCGGCGAGTACGCCGCCGATCGCGACCATCACGCGCGGGCCATACTTGTCGACGAACGCCGCTTCAAACGGTACCAGCCACGTTTCTACCAGCACGAAGACCGTGAACGATACCTGGATCGCTGCCAGACTCCAGCCTTGTTTGTCTTGGATCGGCGTCACGAATACGGTCCAGCCGTATTGCAGGTTCGCAATCATCGCCATGCAGACGATGCCGATCACTAGCTGAACCCAGGGATTGCCGAGTCCCGAGCGTGTTTCCGGGGCGACCGCAGAGCTTGAAGTCGACACGTGACCTCCTCGATGTGGCGCAACGAGCCGTCCGCTCGCTTTGGCGTTGAATAGACCAATCGGACGAAAAAAACCTCGGCCGCGAATTCCGCAGATTAACGGCAGCGCTTGCCAGGGAGCCTGGGATAGCGCTACCGGCCGTCGAAATACGCCCGCATGGCAATGACGGCACCATCCCCCACCCCGGTACGCATCCCGCCGACCAAGCTGCTTATCGGGGGCGCCTGGGTCGACGCGGCCGACGGCAAGACGTTCGAGACGCGGAATCCGGCGACCGAAGAGCTGATCGCCAACGTCGCGCAGGCCGGGCCCGAGGACGCCGGCCGGGCGGTGCGGGCGGCGCGGGCAGCGCTCGAAGAGGGGCCCTGGGGAACGATGCGCGCCTCGGAACGGTCGCGTCTCATGTTCGCCTTCGCCGATAAGGTCCGCGCCAACGCCGAGGCGATCATCGCCCTCGAGTCGCTCGACGGCGGCAAGCCGATCAGCTCGGTGCGCCGGCAAGACTACCCGGCGATGCTGGACTGTCTCGAATACTACGCGGGCTGGCCGGACAAGATCATGGGCGACGTCGTGCCCGTGCGCCCGGATGCGCTGACGTACATCGAACGCGTTCCGGTCGGCGTCGTCGCCGCGATCGTGCCGTGGAACTTCCCGCTGATGAATTCGATGTGGAAGATCGCACCGGCGCTAGCGTGCGGCTGCACCGTGGTGCTCAAGCCCGCTTCCGAAACGCCGTTGACGGCGCTGCTGCTGGGCGAACTCGCGCTCGAAGCCGGCATCCCGCCGGGCGTGCTCAACATTCTCCCCGGCCCGGGCTCCGGCGCCGGGATGTCGCTCGTGACGAATCCCGACGTCGACAAGATCTCGTTCACCGGCTCACCGGGCGTCGGCAAAACGATCATGGCCGGAGCCGCGCCGCTCATCACGCGGCTCACGCTCGAACTCGGCGGAAAATCACCGAACCTGATCTTTGCCGATGCCGACGTCGAAGCGGCGGTCAAGGGCGCGTCGGCCGGGATCTTCTTCAACAGCGGCCAGGTGTGCTCGGCCGGCTCGCGGGTGCTCGTGCACGAATCGATTTACGACAAATTCTGCGAGCTGATGGTCGCACGTTCGAAGACGCTCAAAGTCGGCGATCCGCGCGATGAGAAAACGTACATGGGGCCGATCATTTCGCAGAAACAGCTCACGTCGATCATGGGCTATATCGACTCCGGCAAGAGCGAGGGCGCGACGCTGCTCTCCGGCGGCGATCGCGTCGGCACGAAGGGCTACTTCATGGAGCCGACCGTGTTCACCAACGTCGATAATTCGATGAAGATCGCACGCGAAGAGATCTTCGGGCCCGTCGCCGCCGTGATCAAGTTCAAAGATGAAGCGGAAGCCGTGCGCATCGCCAACGACTCGCCGTTCTCGCTCGCGGCAGGCGTGTGGACGAAGGACATCGGCCTCGCGCACGCAATGGCGCGCAAACTCCGCGCGGGCACCGTCTGGATCAACACGTACGGCCAAAGCGACACGCGCTTACCGTGGGGCGGTCTCGGCGGCGACTCCGGCATGGGCCGCGACCTCGGCCCCGCCGCTATCGACAACTACACCGACAAAAAAACGATCTGGGTCAACCTCCGCCGCTAGATGACGCCGGCGGCTCGGAGTTCTTCGACTTTTTTTGCGTCGTAGTGCATGACTTCTTGGAGCACTTCCGCGCAATGCTCGCCGAGGAGCGGTGAGGGACGGTACTCGACGGGGGAATCGGAGAGATTGAGCGGGCTGCCGATCGTGTAGTACGTGCCGCGTTCGGGATGTTCGACGGCCGCGACCATGCCGCGAGCGCGCAGCGATTCGTCGACGAGCAGTTCGGACATGTCGAGCACCGGGCCGCACGGCACGTCGATCGCATTGCAGCGATCGAGGATCTCGTACTTGGTGTGCAGCTTCGTCCACGATTCGACGATGTCCCAAACTTCGGCTAGTATCGGCAAGCGCGCGGCCGGCGTTGCGAATTTGGGATCGGTAATGAGTTCCGGCCGGCCCATCTCTTCGCACAGCGCTTTCCAGACTTGCGGCTGGATGATGAGGTACACGTAGTCGTTCGTGCCGCCGGGCGCGCACTTGAGGGCCGCACCCGGCTGTCCGCCGCCCGATGCATTCCCCGAACGCGGAACGACGCCGTTGAACGTCTTGTTTGGATATTCGGTCAGCGGACCGTGGGCCAGCCGTTGCTGATCGCGCATCTTCACGCGGCACAGATTCAGCACGGAGTCTTGCATCGTGCAGACGATGCGCTGTCCTTTGCCGGTATGCTGATCGCGTTGATAGAGTGCCGCGAGTACCGAGGCGACGGTGTGAATGCCGGTGCCCGAATCGCCGGTTTGCACGCCCGTCACCGTGGGCGGACCGTCTTCCCAACCGTTCGTGCTCATCGAACCGCCCATCGCCTGCGCGATCGGTTCGTAGGCCTTTGCGTCCTCAAATTTACCCGGACCGAAGCCCTTGATCGACGCGTAAATCATGCGCGGGTTCAGTTCCTGAATCTTCTCCCAGGTAAAGCCCTGCCGATCGAGCACGCCCGGCCCGAAGTTCTCGACCAGCACGTCGCAGTGCTTGATGAGCGCCTCGAAGATCTCTTTGCCCTCGGGCTTCTTCGTGTTGAGCGTCAAGCTGCGCTTGTTGCCGTTGAGCATCGTGAAGTACAGACTATCCACGTTGGGAATGTCGCGCAGCTGTTCGCGCGTGATATCCCCACGGCCGGGCAGCTCCACCTTGATGACGTCGGCACCGAGCCAGGCGAGCAATTGCGTGCATGACGGCCCGGATTGAACGTGCGTCATATCGAGCACGCGAATGCCGTCGAGGGCTTTTTTCATGTAAGTTGTGGTTCCGTTCTACTTGTACATCGTTTGGTTTTCGGTACCCGGCGCGTACGCGTTGGGGTCGAGCCAAACGTTTACGATCGCACACATGCCCGACGCCCGCGCGCGGTTGAGCGCCGGACGGATCTCACTTGCCTCGCGCACCACTTCGCCGTGAATATCGAGCATCGTGGCGAACTTCTCGAAGTTGACATCGCCGAGATAGTTGCCGATGTTGCCGCGTTCCGGGCCGTATTTCTGAATCTGGCCGTAGCGGATCTGATTCATATACGAGTTGTTGCCGATGATGGCGATGTACGGCAAGTCGAACCGGATCGCCGTCTGCATGTCGAAGCCGGTCATCGCAAACGAACCGTCGCCGAAGAGCGCGACGACTTCCTTTTCCGGATGCACGAGCTTTGCGGCCATGGCGAAACCAGTGCCGACGCCGAGCGTGCCGAGCGGACCCGGATCCATCCACAAACCCGGGCCCTTGGGCCGCACCACGTTGCCGGCGAACGTCACCACATCGCCGCCGTCGCCGACGAAGATCGAATTCTCGGTGAGGAACTGATCGATCTCGTAGGCCAAGCGGTACGGGTGAATCGGGTTCGCGTCGTTGCGCAGTTTCGGCATGCGCGCATCGACGGCAGCCTGCTCCTTAGCGCGCAGCGATGCAACCCAGTCCTTGCGGCCGGCCGCGCCGTTGTCGTTGCGTCCGGACGTGGCCTGCAGTACCGCACCGAGAATCGCGCCGACATCGCCGACGAGTCCGAGCTCGATGTCGCGGTTCTTCCCGACCGTCGCGTACGACATGTCGATCTGCACGACCGTCTTCGACTTAACGCTCTTGCCGTAGCCGAGGCGGAAGTCGAACGGCGTCCCGACGATCACGATCACGTCGGCTTCACCAAACGCATCGCGGCGCGTCAGTTGAAAGTTCAGCGGATGATCCGGCCCGAGCGTCCCGCGGCCGGCGCCGTTCATATAGGTCGGGATGTTGAGCTTCTCGACGAACTCGCGCGCGATCGCGCTGCCTTGGCACGTCCACACTTGCTGTCCGAGCAAGATAGCCGGCTTCTTCGCCTTCACCAGCAGGTCGGCCAGCGCTTCGATGCCGGCCGGATCGCCGATGCTCTTGGTCGACGCACGGTATTTGCCGGCCCGCGGAATCACGGCCCGGGTCAAGTCGACTTTGAAGTCGAGCACGTCGCGCGGAATCTCGAGGTACGACGGACCGAACGAACCGTTGAACGATTCGCGAGCCGCCATCGCGACGAAATCGGCGACGCGTTCGGTGCTCGGTACGGACGTGGCAAATTTGGTAATCGGGCGCATCATGTCGACGTGCGCGAGATCCTGTAAGCCCCCCATGCGGTGCTGCGTGAGCGCGGCTTGCCCGCCGATGAGGAGCATCGGGCTTTCGGCGCGGAACGCGTTGGCGACGCCGGTTACCGAATTGGTCGTCCCGGGTCCGGCCGTTACGACGGCGCAGCCCATGCCGCCGGTCATACGCGCGTACCCGTCGGCCGCGTGCGCGGCAACCTGCTCGTGCCGCACGTCGATGATCTTGATGCCCTCATCGATGCAGCCGTCATAGATGTCGATGATGTGCCCGCCGCAGAGCGTGAAGATCGCATCGATACCCTCGTTCTTCAGCGCCTTGGCGACGAGGTGACCGCCCGAGATTTTCTCGGGAGCGG
>PLRU01000097.1:57582-78010 GCA_003164045.1 Candidatus Lustribacter telmatis | reverse complement strand
ATGATGATGATGAAGAATAAGATCGCCGCCGCCGCACTCGCCTTCGCCCTACTGGGCGGATTGTTCGTCGCGCCGGCCCGCGTCTCGGCTCAAGGCGTGCTGCTCAAAGACATCGTCAAGGTGCAGGGCGTTACGGCGAACCAGCTGATCGGCTACGGCATCGTCACGGGTCTCAACCAGACCGGTGACTCGACGTCGGTGCTCTTCACGAGCAAGACGATCCAGAACATTCTGCAGACCTTCGGGCTCTCGACCCAGTCGACCGACGTTCGCACGCGCGACGTCGCCGCCGTTATGGTAACGGCCAAGCTGCCGCCGTTTGCGCACTCCGGCGACAACGCCGATGTGCTCGTTTCGGCACTCGGCGATTCGACGACGCTGCAAGGCGGAACGCTGATGCTCACCGAGCTGCGCGGACCCAATAATCTGGTGTATGCAACGGCGCAAGGCCCAATCTCGGTCGGCGGCTTTTCGGCCGACACCGGCACCGGCAACTCGATTTCGAAGAACTTCGTCACCGCCGGCCGCGTGCCCGAAGGCGCCGTCATCGCGCGCGACATGATCACCAACCTGCAGCAAGACCCGCAAGGCTTCTCGTACGTGCTGCAGACGCCCGATTACAAGACGGCCGCACACACGGTTGCGGCGCTCAACCACCGCTTCGGCGGTAACACGGCACACGCACTCGATGCGGCGACGGTTCGCGTCACGCTGCCCACCCGCTATGTGAACGACCCGGTCTCGTTTCTCGCCGATGCCGGCGATTTGAAGATCGACGCCGATCAGCTGGCGAAGGTCGTGATCAACGAACGCACCGGCACGATCGTCATGGGCGGCGACATCACGCTGGCGCCGGTCGCGATCGCGCACGGCAACCTCTCGATCACGATCGCGACGACCAACCAAGCCGTACCGGCCGGTCCGTTCTCGACCGCCCCGACCGTGACCCAAACGAACACGACCGTGAAGACGGCTGAGAGCGGCCGCAAGCTGATCTACATCAGCGGCGCCGGGACGCTGAGCCAAGTCGTCCGCGCGCTCAACACGATCGGCGTCTCGCCTCGCGACTTGATCTCGATCGTGCAAGCCCTGCGCGAATCGGGTTCGCTCCAAGCCGACATCGATATCATCTGATGGATCCGCTAAACTCGCTCACCAACACGACCCCGCTCACAGCCGACCAGCAAGCCGCGCTGAAGAAGCTCCATGCCGCCGCGACGCAGCTGGAAGGCGTGTTCGTCGGGATGCTGTTCAAAGAGATGCACAAGACGGTCGATAAGGACACGATCTTCGGCAAGGACACCAACGCCGACGACACCTGGCAAGATATGCTCGACGAGAAGCAGGCCGACGCGATCGCAAAGACCGGCTCCTTCGGCATCGCCAGTATGGTCGAAAAGCAGCTCCGCGCCCAGGTGCTCGGCACCCCGGCCAGCGCTCCCTCGCTGCCTGCGGCCGTGACCGGGCCGGTCGTCCCGACCGCCGCCCAGACCCGCGCATTCGAGGATGAACGGTGAGCGCGCTAAAGTCGGCGTTATCAGCCTCCGACACTATCCCTAGCAAGGACGGAGTGCAGGGGGTGCTTTCGCGGCATGATCATCAGCCGGGCCGAGATCGAATCGGCGGTTTCAGCCTATCGGACGTCGCGCAAGAAAAAGGCGCAGGCGGCGCAATCGGTATCGTTCGATACGGATCCCCTCGACGTGGATTACGTCAGCTCGTCCGAGGCCTCGAGCTTCGCCGAGATGGCGGCCAGCGTCACGGCGGAGCCGATGTATCGCGAGGCGCTCGTCAAGGATCTGCAGCAGCGGATCGCCCAGGGCAAGTATTACGTGCCCTCGGAGCAGATCGTCGAGAAGCTGCTCGGCCGGCTCGTCTTGGAAGCTCTGCCCGCCTAGGAGTCTCCAAATGAGCGCCTCCTGGGATGGCTTCCGCGCGCTCCTCCAGGAGGAGAGCCGGATCCTCGGCGAGCTCAACACGGTCGCCTTGGCGATGACCGAGGCCCTGGTGCAAAAGGACCTCGACAAGATCAACGCCAGCGAACGGCGTTTGGAAGGCCAGCGCATTCTGCACCAGCAGGCCCGCCGCAAGCGTCTCCAGATGCAAGTCGCCGGCTTCGGCGAGCTCACGCTCGAGCAAGTGTGTGCGTATGCGCCCGGCCCGATGCGCCGCGCGTTCCAGCAGCTTTCCCGCGAGATGTCGATCAAGGGTATCTCGCTGGCGATCACCGTCAACAACAACAAGGCCCTCATCCTTGCGGGGATGGAGCGCCTGCGTAAAACCGTGGAACTCATCCACGACGCGATGACGGAATCGACCGGAACCTACAAACGCCGCGGTAACGTGCCCAAAAGTACTTCCAGTGTGATCGTGAGTCGTAAAGCATGAGTTTTCTTGGCATCAACATCGCGGGCTCGGCCCTCGAGACGTTTCAAGAAGCAGAAGACGTCACATCGCAAAATATTGCGAACGTGCAGACGCCCGGAGCGTCGCGTCAAATCGTGAACATCGGGCAGCTCCCGCCGATCGACGGCTCCACGTTCAACCCGAGCGGGCTGAGCCCCGGAACGCAAGGCACCGGCGTACTCGTCTCGTCGATTCAGCGCGTGCATCAGGATTCGTACGACGCGCTCTTCCGCGGCGCCACGTCATCGCAGAACTTCTACAGCGTCGAGCAATCGGTGCTCACCGGACTGCAAGCCGCGATGGGCGAGCCGTCTAACGGCATCAACGCGGCCTACACGACCTTCCAAACCGCCGTGTCGACGCTCGCCAACAACCCGCAAGGCGTTGCCGAGCGGACGGGCTTGCTCACGGCCGCGCAAGGCGTGGTCACCGCGCTCAACACGTCGAGCTCAGCGATCACGACGTCGGAAACGCAAGTGCAGACGCAAGCCGGCACGATGATCTCGACGATCAACTCGACGATCGATCAGATTGCCGCACTCAACGGGCAGATTCGCGCCGCGACGGCCGTCGGCGACAATCCAAACACCTACGAAGATCAGCGCGACACGCTCATCGATACGCTTTCGACCTACGTTCCGACATCGACGGCGATTCAAGCCGACGGTTCGGTGTTAGTGACGGTGGACGGTCAAGCGCTCGTCAACGATACCGTCGCCTATCACCTGGCCTCGCCGATCATCGGCCAAAACGCGAACGGCACGCCGGCGCTTCAGGTCGACTTCGTCACGCCGCCCAACCCCGTCAATCCGGCCGCGATCAACATCACCGGCGGCCAACTCGGCGGCTTGCTCGACACGTATAACAACAAGCTGATCCCCTACAGCCAGCAGCTCAACGATTTCGCCAACGGATTGGCCAACGAATCCGACCGCATCTCGCAAGCGGGGTACGATCTCACGGGTCAGCCGGGCGGGCAACTGTTCTCGCCGGTCGTGACGCAGCTGCCGATTAGCGCGGGCAACATTCAGGTCGGCATCTCGACCGCGACCGAAGTGCCGGCGGCACTTGCATCGACGCAGGCCGGAACGCTGGTCCAGCCGCTCAACTCCGGGAACTCGACGGTCGACACCACCGTTCCGATCGACGGCAATACGTCGCTGGCGAACCCTACGGCGATCGCTCCGGGCGGCGACCTCACCGGCACGCTGACGATCAACGTCGACGGCATAAACCCCTTGGGCGTCCCCCCGGGCATCACCGTCAACTATCAGATCAACTCGTCGACCGGCGGACCGGCCGTGCCGGCCGGCACGATCGATGCGACCTCGATCGGCTCGTTCATCAACGGGTTCAACGGCGGACACTACGGTGTGACCGCATCGTTCGATTCGACCTCGCAGCAGATCGTGTTTACGCGCGATCCCACGAACATCGACCTCGTGCATCGCGCCGAGATGGTCGCCTCGGTTCCGCCCGGCACGACGACGCCCAACTTCACGATCACCGACAGCAACGTCGTGGGCGTGGGTCCGCCGCAGCCGTCGCTCGGTACGGCCGCCCCCGCACTGCTCACCGCCCTCGGCGCGAACCAAATCAACGGCGTCGTTCAGAATGCTTCCAACGCGTTCGGCAGCACGAGCGGCGCGAACGTCTCCGCGCTCGCGACGCTCTTCACGGCCTCGTTCGGTGTGCCCGCGTTGCAGACGACCTCGCCGTCGGTGATTGCCGGTCCCGGTCTCGTCACGATCCTGCCGCCCGTGGGGCCCCCGGCAACGAACCCGACGATCTTCGCAAGCACCAATCCCGGCGACGTCCTCACGCTCGACGCAGGCACCGCAGCGCAAGAAAACGTTACGGTGACGGCGGTCAACCGCAACACCGGCCGGATCTCGTTCATTGCGAAAAATGCGCATGCCGCGAACTTCACGATCTCATCGGCGCAGACGTCGACGCTGCAGCAAGCGTATGCAACCCTCGTTGCAAAGGTCGGACAGGATACGGCCGCCGCGACGACCGGCAACAGCTCGCAGACGACATTGGCGAGCAACGTCAACCAGGTTCGTCAATCGACCGACGGCATCAACATCGACGAAGAGACGCAGAACCTGGTCAAATTCCAGAACGCGTACGGCGCCGCGGCCCACGTCATCTCGGTCTTGAGCGCGATGCTCTCGGACGCCATCAATCTCGGTAACGGTTCAACGTTCTAGCATGGAGGCACATAACTGATGCGCATCGCGACCAGCACGATCTACGACAACCAGATCCAGTCGATCGACAACCTCTCGGCGCAGTATCAGTCGATCGGCCAGGATCTTTCGACCGGCAAATCGCTCAACGTGCCGAGCGACGATCCCGCGCAGATCTCGCAAGACTTGACGCTGACCTCGACGATTGCCAGCGAAAATGCCGATGCGTCCAACGCGACCTCCGCGCAGGCCGAACTGACGTTCACCGATTCGACCCTCTCGTCGCTCACGAGCGTGCTGCAGACCGCGCGTTCACTGGCCGTTTCGGGCGCGACGGACATCATCCCCAACGGGACGCAACGGCCGCTGATCGGTCAGCAAGTCGCGGGTTTGCTTACCCAAGCGCTCGCGCTCGCCAACACGCAGTACGGCGGAACGTATTTGTTCGCCGGCACCGGGAGCGGCACGACCGCGCCGATCACGCCGCTGGGTTCGCCGCCGAACGCCGTTGCGTTTACCGGCAACAACAACGTGCGCACCGAGGTGATCAACGGCCAAAGCGTTGCGGTCGGAACCACGTTGCAAAACGCGTTCAACCAAGGCTCGACCGACGGCACGCCGAGCGTGTTCACGCTCTTGGCGACGTTGCGCGACACGCTGGATAAAGAGCCGGCCGCGATCGAGAGCCAACAGCCGATCAACGTGACCGGGTCGACGATTCAAGGCGCTGCCGACGCGGCGCCGACGACGCTCGCGCAGCTCGTCGGACCGCCGTCGATGACGACCATCCCGCTCACTGCCGACAACGCGGTTCCACCGAGTTATTCGATCCAGATCAACGGCACGAGCCCGGCAACCGGCGCGGCCGGTTCGACGACGTTCACGTTCCAAGGCGCAACGCCGGTGGATGGCGTGGTCGCCGGTCAAAACGGCATCGTCCAGCAGATCAACGCCGCCACCGCCACGACCGGCGTGACGGCCTCATGGAACGTTGCCTCGCAACGTCTCGTGCTCACCAGCGTCGCGCCAAACAGCCCGCCGTTCCTGATCTCAGATGTTCCCACACCCCTCGTCGGCGCATCGGCGAACGTCCCGGTTGCGGTCACGACGGCGGCCACGACCAAATCGACGTTCCTCGAGGCCTTCCAGATTCCGAGCCAAGTCAGCGTCACGAGCAACCTCTCGACGCAGATCGGCGACATCGACGCCGTTATCAACCAAGTGCTCTCTGCTCGGGCCGGGATCGGCCAACAAATCCAGAACCTCGCCGGGACGACCTCTCAACTCCAAGTGCTTTCGAACGATAATGTAACTACGCAGTCAACGATTGCGGACACGAACGTCGCCCAGGCGACCTCGCAGTTCACGCTGACGCAGACGGCCCTGCAAGCCGCCTATGCGACGACGTCGCGCCTCGAAGGCAAGACGCTGATCGATTATCTCTAGCGAGAGAAGGAGCCCCATGGTGAACGCCCCGCCGGCCCCGAGCGCCGTCAAGACCGTCGATCTGCCCCGTTTCGGCACGTGCACGTACAACGAGGCGGAGATCTTCGTCTTCCCGTGGGGACTGCCGGGCTTCGAAAACCTGCGGAGTTTCATCGCGCTCCAGCTCGAGACGCAGGACCAGATCATCTGGCTTCAGAGCCTCGACAACTTGAGCATCGCCCTGCCCTTGGGCGATCCGTGGACCTTTTTCCCCGACTACGATCCGAAGATCCCCGACTACGCCAGGCTCTCACTCGACCTCACCAGCGCCGAGGATTTCACGATCCTCGCCGTGATGGTCGGCACCGACGGCGGCCCGACGTTCATGAACCTCATGGCGCCGGTCGTGATGAACCTCAAGAACCGGATCGCCCGGCAAGTGCCGCTCGAATCGAGCCGCTACACGGTCGCGATGGAGATCCCGGTTCCGGCCGCCCTGGCCGTCGAGCAAGCGGAGCCCGCTCCGGAATAAGCGAAATCGTGCGCATCCACCGCCACGGAAGGCACGGTTATGCTGGTTCTCAGCCGGAAACTCAATCAGTCGATCGTCATTGGGGACGACGTTCGTATCGTCGTGGTATCGATCGATCGCGATACGGTCAAGCTCGGTATCCAGGCGCCGCGTGAGGTGCCCGTTCACCGGACCGAGGTGTACGAGGAGATCCAGCGCGCCAACCGGGCAGCCGTGCCCGGGGGGACACCCGCGCCGGCCGGATCGGCGGCACCTGCCACGCTAAAGTCTCGGACCCAAGCGCCGAAGACTTAAGTAGCGGAGCCATGATGGCTCCGGCTTTCTCACACGTGTGATCATGGAGGATTTTCATGCCTAATACCGTTGGTGGCATTTCGATTGCCACGAACCAACTTGCGAACCAAGCACTGCTTAACCTTAACCGGAACCAGCAGTCACTCGGCAAGCTCGTCAACCAACTCTCGAGCGGCCTGCGCGTTAACACCGCAGCCGACGATCCGTCGGGCTTGGCCATCGCCGTCAACCTGCAGGATCAATCCGCCGGTTTCGACACGGCGAACCTGAACGTTCAAGATGCCACGAACGCGGCCAACGTCGCGGACGGCGCACTCTCGACGGTCACCAGCATTCTGCAGCGTATCCGTTCGCTCGCCATCGAAGCAGCGAACACGATCACGTCGCCGACCGACCGTAGTGCTCTGCAAGACGAAGTCACGCAGCTGCTCCAAGAAGTCAACCAGATTTCGAGCAACACGAACTTCAACGGCCAGGCGCTCCTCGACGGCACGCACGCTGGCTTCCAGCCCGCGACCAGCGCGGCTGCGACCATCACTGCGAACGCCCAAATCGGTACGTTCAACACGTTCCTGCAGTCGTCTGCACTCGTGACGAGCGTCTCGATCAGCGCAACGCAAACCTCGATCGTCGATGGTACGATCGAAGTCCAAGTCGCGCAGATCAACGCGAGCCAGCAAGCCATCGTCGTGAGCTTCTACTCAACGGCGACGTCTTCGTACTCGCAGTTCGCTCAGGTCTACACCTTGGGCACGGCCAACGCGTCGTTCTTCTTTGACGGCGTCACGGTCAACTTCAACGCCTCGGCCGGTACGGTTGACGTGAACGAAACCTCGTTCATCAAAGTCACCCAGTACATCTCGGTCAACTCGAACCCGAATGGTCCGGCGTTCCAGTTCCAAGGCGGCGCCAACGAAGGCGCGACGATCTCGGTCGGCCTCGTGTCGGTCTCGACGTCGCAGCTGCGCGTCTCCAACATCAACGTTGCTACGGTCCAGACCGTCAACGGCAACCCGAGCTCGGCCGGTGCCGTCCTTGGTGCGCAAGATGCGATCGGTCAAATCGACCAAGCGATCACGCAGGTCAACGGTGCACGCGCCGCTCTCGGTGCCGTCATCAGCCGCCTCCAGAACGCTTCGAACAACAACAACATCGCGTCGGTCAACTTGACCGCGTCGGCGTCGGACATCACCGACCTCAACGTTGGCCAAGCGACCGCGGACTACAACAAGACCCAGATCCTCGTCCAAATTGGTACGACCGTGCTCGCGCAGTCGAACACCAACGCTCAGACGGTTCTCGGCCTGTTCCGTTAGTCTACGCTCTGGCGTTAGCAACGGGGGGTCCGCTTCGGCGGGCCCCCTTTTGTTTTTTCTAACATAGCGCCCCGCGCCGGCCGAAAACAACAAGAGAGGTTTTTCGAATAATGCCGATCCAGATTGCCGACGCCTACCGTAATTCCGTCTTCGCCCAGCTCCAGACCGGGCTGCTGTTCAATTTGCCGGTCCCGGATGCCGACCACGAGCAGCTGCCCGAGGGCATCAGCCTGTGCATGATCGTGAAGAACGAAGAGCGCTTCCTTGCTGAATGCCTCGACAGCATCAAAGATGTCGTCGATGAGATCAACATCGTCGATACCGGATCGACCGATCGCACGGTCGAGATCGCGCGTTCGTACGGCGCCAACATTATCTTTCGCGAATGGCGTAACGACTTCGCCTGGGCGCGCAACGAAGCGCTGGCGATGGCAACGAAGCGCTGGACGCTCGTGCTCGACGCCGACGAAGAACTGGAACGCGAATCGCTCGGGCTGCTGAAGTCGCTGCGCACGACGCCGGCCGGGCTCTGCGCGATTTACATCAACATCGTCAACCTCATCAGCGATGCCACCGGCTCGGGCACGATGTCGCATCGTTTGATCCGCCTCTTTCCGACGACGCCGATCTTGCATTACGGTGGCGTGATTCACGAATCGATCTCGCGCACCGACGGCGGCGAGATGGCGGCCGTGCTCACGCCGATCACGATCCTGCACAAGGGTTACACCAATGAAATGCTCGTCGGACGCAACAAGGACAGCCGCAACAAGCCGCTGATTTCGCGCGCCTACGAGGAGAACGGCGACGATTCGTTCTCGCTCTTCAATTTCGGCAACTCGGCGATTTGTTCGGGCAACGTCGAGATGGGCGTCGAGGTCCTCGAGCGCATGCTCGCGACCGCGAAGGAAGTGAAGCTGTACTTTCCGCTCGCGTATCTGATGCTCGGCCAGACGTATTGTGAGGCGCTCGGAGAAAACGAGAAGGCGCTCGAGATCGTCGACAAGGGCGTCGAGCAGTTTCCAAAAGACGCGGGCCTGATCTTCACCAAGGGTCAAGTGCTGGTCAAACTCGGCCGCATCGTCGAAGCGCGCGAACTGTTCGAACAAGCGCTGGGATTGCGCGAACGCATGGCCTTCACCGTCATGACCGACGAAGAGATCTTCGAGTGGAAGATCTTCTATGCGCTTGCGGGCACGTACGAACGCGACAACGATTTCGATCGTGCGATCGAATACATCGACAAGGCGCTGCTCAATAAGCCGACGTCCTATCATCTGCAGCGTGCAAAAGCCGGATTTCTCGAGAATATCGGCCGCTTTCATGACGCCGAAGTTGCGTTTCGCAAACTGCTCGAATTGGATAAGCCGCGCGGCCAGCTCGAAATCGTCAACTATTTGCTGCGGCGCAGCCGGTATGCCCAAGCGATCGCGATCGTCGAAAACGAGATCGACCGTTCGGCGAACTCGGGACTCGTTGCGATGCTCAACGTGTCGGCTGCGCGCGGCGCCCTGTACTCCGGCGGCGGCGATCCGCTGCCGTATCTCGAAGCCGCGCTGCGCCACGCGCCCGGCAACGGCAGCGCGCTCTCGTTGATGGAGCACGTGCTGACCCAGCGCGGCGACGTCGTCGCGCTCGAGCGTTTCCACCGCGACGAGCTGCTCGCGCCGATCTTCACTCCCGAGGACTACGCGCGGCGTTCGTACCGGCTGCTCGCGCTCAACCGCGCCGAAGAGGCGCGCAGCGTAGCCGAGGATGGTCTGCTCATCGATCAGCGCAACGCCGAGTTGCGCTTCAACAGTGCGATCGCATCGCTGCGGTTAGGCGACGAAACGCGCGCGGCGCACGACTTCTCGCGCGTCGAAACGCTTGGCGGTGAAGTGCACGCCGAAGCGATGCGCCTGCGTTCGCGCATCCTCTTGCGCCAAGGCGATACGGCCGGGGCGCTGGAGGCGATCCGCGCGCGTCTCGTGACGGTGTCGAACAATCCGGAGGCGATTCTGGATAGTGCGCGCACGCTGGCGGAAGCCGGCGCCCGCGCCGAAGCACGCGCTTTGCTCGAAGAGCACGTCGCCGTGGATAACCGTATCGCGCTCGAACTCGCCGCTTCGATGTTACAAGACGGCGATCTCGCCGGCGCAGGGCGAATCGCCGCCGCTAGTTTGAAGTAGGTCTTGCGCAACGTCGTTCTCACGCCGCCGGCGTGCAATAACGCGGCGCGCGAAAGACTTTTGCGCGCGCTCGGGCGCTTTCCGGCGACGGTTGAAGAAGGACCGGCGGCGGAGCGCGGTGCGCGTTTGCATGCGCTCGCGAGCGAAGCCGACGTCGAATGGATCGTGGTCGTCGATGAAGACGCCGTGCTGGTTGCCGATTCGTTCGGGGCGCTCCGGCGTTCGGCCGGCCCGCGCACCGCGATCGTCGGCGGCAGAGCGCTCGTCGGCGCGGCGCAGCGGCTCGGCGCGATGTTCGGCCCGGCGCGTTCGGGGCCGAATCCGTTCGACCTCGTGCCGCTGATCGGGCCCCAGTCGGACCGCAATTTTACCGACCTCGCGCGCGGCCCGGTCGACGTGCCGCAGCGCGGTGCGTACATCGTTGCGGCGTCGTTCTTGCGCTCGCTCGCCGGTACGGCGCTCGATCCCGTGCTGTTGCATCTCGACCTCGCCGTGCAGGCCCGCATGAGTGCATGGGACGTCGCGTGCGAGCCGTCGCTCACGTTCAACGCCGATGAGGATTCGCTCGAACTGCGCCGCGCACTCGGGGATCTGCGCCGCTACGCCAAGGCCGGAACGTGGAAGCCGCAAGAACTGCACCGCGATCCGCCGCGCCTGCGCGCGGCGATGATCACCCGCGAAGTGCGGGTGATGGGAAACATCCGCGGTTATGCGCGCCGGCCGTATCCGCCGCTCGATGTGCTCGCGCTGGCGGGCGATGAGATGAGCCGTGCACGCGGGCAGCGCAACGGCGCCGCACTCGCGGCGGGCGGCAGCATCACGGTGTGCGCGCCGGCCGATGCCGATGCACTGCGTCGAGCGTTAGCGCATACGAGCGACCGTTACTTGCTCGTCGCTGATGCGAACGCGTTGCCCGATCGCGCCGGCATGGAAGTCTTGGTGGAACGCGTCGAACGCAGCGGCCGCGTGGCGATTGCATTCGAGACCTCGCAAGCACCGTATGGTGCGGCGCTCATTCATTGCGGGCGCATGCTCAACGCGCGCGATACTCCGGGTGCGACCGTCGCCGGCGTGATCGCCGCTGCGGCGGAACGCTTGCCCGCGCGCCGGCTGTTCGCTGCGACGCCGGATGGTGAAATGGTGCCCGCGCAATTGCCCGCGCTCACGGGTCTGACGCGGCTCGATGCGGTGTTCGTCGCTGCCTCGAAGCCGGCCGTGACGCAGCAGACGCTGCAAGCAATGATGGGCGAACCCGTCGGCGGGACGACGTCGGTCGTTTTTCCGGCCGGCGCCGCAACGACCCGGAAGCTTCTCGCCGCCCACTCGGGTTTGCGTTTGATACCGGACGATTCCGACGTGCAGTTGGCAGTCGGCTTGAATCGTGCGCTCGGGGCGTGTACGTCCGATGGCATCATCATCGTGCGCGACGACGCGCAACTTCCGCGCGGCACGATCGAACGGCTCGTGAGCGCGTTCGGGCGCATCGCGCGCCTCGGCATCGCCGTTCCGCGCGTCGGCGGCGCCGACCGTCCGGAATCGCTGCCCGATCTCGGCTATCGCGACGTCTCGGAAATGCAGTCGCTCTACGACCGCCGGGCCGAGGCTTTCGCGCGTGAAGCCAACCTGCTCGACGTCGCATCGGCGCCGGTACTGGTGGTGAGCCGCGAGGCGCTCGAGGTCGTCGGCGGGTTCGACGAGATGTTCGGGTTCTCGCGCTACGGCGTCGAGGATTTTGCGCGCCGCGTGCGCGCGGCGAACTTCCTCATCGCGTGTTGCGAAGATGCCTACGCGCATCTCTTCCCGGTTCTTGAAGCCGCGTCGTTCGTCGGCAATCTCGATGACGCGGCGTATTTGCGCGCGGCGTACGAGAAGCGCTGGGCGAGTCCGCGCGGTTTCAATCCGGATACGGATCGCGTCGCCTTGCGCACCGATGCCCCGGCGGCCGTACCGCAGCCCGAGCAGCGCCGAGCCGTGCGCATTCTGTTGCCGCTGGGCGATGAAGGCGAGTGGAAGATCGCGCGTCCGCTGCTGGTCGAACTGGCGGCGGAATTCCGGGTTGGCGATCCGGTCGAAGTCGCTGTCGGCCTCGACGGCACGTTCGGCTTGCAAACGGCGCTGGCCGAATTGCGCGAAGTCTTGATTGCATCGACCGTGCCGATGGAAGAGACGTTGAACGTCAACATCGATTTCGTCCCCGACATCGAAGTGTGGCGCGACGCGGGCGAGAACAACATGCGCGTTCCCGGTATCGACCGCGAAGCGTTAGCCGGCGTACCGGCCGCCGCCGGCGTGGCCGCCGTGCGCGCAGCCATCGTGGAGCCGGACGCATGAGAACGCATCGCGTGTTCCCCGGCCTGCAGCCGTGGGCGTGGCGTTCCGCGCTGCTGGGCGAACTCGTCACGGCCGAGCGGCTCGTCGCCGCGCGCATCGAACCCGTCACGCGCGGTCGCGAACCGGCGGCGTTCATCGACCTGCACTTCAGCGACGGCGCGCGCGCGGTCACCATCCCGCTGATCTACGTCGATCTCGCGCAACTCGATTTGCGCGAGTTGGATCCGCTCGTTTTTCCGCACGGGCTCGCCGACGTCGTTTCCGACGCGAACGCGCGCGACGTCATCGCACGCGTATTCCCCGATCTCGAACGCCGCGCGATGACCGGCGGATTTTGGGCGGAAGAAGCCATCCGTTACGGCGATGCGGCAATCTTCGATGCGGCCCGCGAGCGCGGGTTCTTCGGCGCGGCACCGCTTGCGGTTGCGCTGCCGCGAATTGCTGCGACGCTCTACGCGCGCCGCTTCGCCGCCGGCAAACACGTTCTCGCCTACGGTCCGCAGGCGCTGGAACTCGCCGGGTTCTTCAGCGACGTTGCGGCGCTGTGCGCCGTGATCGGCGAAGACGCCGCCGCGCGCGCGTGGTACGGAGATTTCGATGCCGCCGCGACCGACATCACCTACGACCTCGCGATCGGCGCGGGTCCGGCGCCGGTTACTGCAGCCATGATCGTGCGCACCGATGCAGCGCAAGCGTCCGGCGTGAAGATTTCCGTTGCGGCGCCGCTGCCGGCGGACGTGATGATTTCCTTCGATCCGGCCGATGGACCGCCGAGCGCAACGTTCTCGGTTGAGACGACGCGTGAGCCGTTCGGCCGCCGGCAGCCCGACATCGACGTGGCCGTTACCGGCGGATCGGCCGGCCGGATCGGAATCGTCGTCCGCCCGGACGCCGCCACCGCGCCGGATGCGGACTCCGATGAAGCAGCCGCGCTCGCTGTGGCCCTGGGCCGCGAGGGGTTCACGCCCGAGGTCTTCAACTCGCTCGACGCGCTCGTCGCCTTTGGTCCGGATCTCGTCCATCTTTTCGGCGTGCGTCCGGGCGGCTTTGCGCGCTCGATTGCCGAGTGGGCGAGCGATCAACGCAAGCCGCTGGTCGTGCACGCACTCTATGAATCGCCCTCCGCCGGCGGCTATTGGGGCGAGATGGTCGCACCGTATTGCTTCGGCTACTCGGGCGATGACCGCAGCGTGAGTGCGTATCTCGAGATGCTCTCGCGCCGGGCGGTCGAAGTCGACGGCGTCAACGCCGGCACCCCATTTGCGCCTCCGATCGTCGGTCAGGCCGATTCCGAGCGCGTGCTCGCATTGGCCGACGTCGTGCTGGTGAACTCCGAACGCGAACGCGCCGTCGTCGAGGCGTTGCGCCCCCGCCGCCCGGTCTTCGTCGTCCCGCCGTTTCCGGTGGTCTCGGGGGCCGCCCATCCGATCGGCGCATGGGTCGGGGCCGATCCGTTCATTCTCGTCCACGCCCCGATTCGAGCCGAAGGGAACCAGTTGATCGTCGCGCGGGCCGCCGCCGACGTGGGCGTCGCGATGGTGATTGCCGGACCGATCGCCGATCCCGCCTACGCGGAGCGGCTGCGCGAGTTCGCGCCCGATCTGGTGCGCCTGCTGCCCGAGCCCGACCGCGAAATGACCGCGACCCTGTACCGCACGGCCGCGGTCGTCGCCGATGTGGCCTGGACCACACGCGGCCACGGCCGCCTCGTCACCGCTGCGGCCTTGGGCGCCGCCGTCGTGTGCTCCAGTAACCGCTGGGTTGACTTACCTGAAATTGCCCACCTGATCGTCGATCCGGCCGACGTGCGAAGCATTGCACGAGGGATTGGGGGCGCGTGGGACGCGGCCGTGCGCGGCGACGTTCGCATCCAGATGACCGCTCGCTCTGCTCGGGAACGCTTGGGAACGGCAGCTGCGGCGGTGGTCGCTTCCTATGCTAAGATCGTGCAAGCGCTCTAAAGTCGGTACCCCATTAGCCGATATTTCCTAGTAGGAGGTTACTCGAACATGGACGTTCAGGCCGCTGCAGCGACTGCCACAATTTTGCCTCCGGCGCCGATCGCGCCGGCCCCGCCGATCGCTAAGTCAACGCCGGTCATAGCGCCGGCCGCCGCGCCTGCTGCGAGCGTGCCGACTGTTTCGGGTACCGACTCGGGTTCGAGTTCGAGTTCGAACTCCTCGATTGGGCCGACGCCGGGTCTCGCAACGCTGCCGGCCGGTCCGCCGGACGGATCGAAAAAGAACGCGGCCGACGACACGTCCGTTGCCGCGGGCGTCGCGCAACTGTATAATGCGGCCGCGCAAAACGTCTCGGTGTCGTTCCAGATCGAGCAGAACCCCAACGAAATCGTCACGGTCTTCACCGACAAGCAAACCGGTAAGGTGATCGTTCAATTCCCCAGCGAAACGTTGATCGCGCTTGCGAAGTTTTTCGACAAGCTTGACGGCGGCGTCGTCAACAAGAAGGTATAATTTTCGTGTCAGCCACTTCGGGAACCAGTTCGGCCACCTCGGGAACCTTGGGCAATGCGCCCCCGGTATCGTTCCCGGGCGTTTCGTCGGGCATCGACTACAACTCGATCATCGAGAAATATACCGCCGACACACTCTCGCAAGAGAAACCGACCCAGGCGCAGATCAACAACCTCAGCTCGGAAAACACCGCGATCCTCAAGATCACGAACCTCATCGGTGCGGTCCAAGATTCGCTGACGGCGCTTTCGAATCCGCAGACGTTCGGTGCGTTCAAAGCGACCGTCGGCAATGCGCTCAACGGCTCGCCCGCGGCCACCGCGAAGCAGATCACCGGTGAGACGCCGATCGCCGGCACGTACACGATCAACGCGCAGACCGTTGCCACGT
The DNA here is from genome assembly GCA_003164045.1 of Candidatus Lustribacter telmatis. GTDB lineage: Bacteria > Vulcanimicrobiota > Vulcanimicrobiia > Vulcanimicrobiales > Vulcanimicrobiaceae > Lustribacter > Lustribacter telmatis. Next base: position 62,479 of record PLRU01000097.1, on the reverse strand, counting down.
CGACGGCCATCATCAACAATCCGAATGCCAACGGCACGCTCAATCTGACGAAGCCGCTCGATGCCGCAGGAACGGCCATCACGGCAACCAACGGAACGGCCTCGAACGGCAAGTTCACGATCAACGGCATCACGGTCAATTACGACGTGACGACGCAGACGCTGCCGCAGATCATCGCTGCGATCAACAGCGCGCTGCAATCGAGCGACGGCGGATCGGCCGTTCTCAATGCGAACGGCACCGTTACCCTCACCGGCGTGACCTCGATCGGAAGCGGCGCCGACAGCGGCAATCTCGAGCAAGTGCTCAAGCTCGACACCGCGCAGATCAACGCCGGCACGCTCAATCCCGCGGCCCCGCTCGACGGCGAGAGCCTCAACACGCAGCCGACCGGGTCGAACGTCGTCGTTCAAGGCGCTACGCTGAACACCGACGCTTTCAAAACGGCCGTCACGGGCGGCGCGGGCGATCAAATCGTCATCAACGGCACGGCCGTCAACTACAACCCGACGGTGGATTCGCTGACCTCCGTGATCGCTGCGATCAACGGCGCCGGCATCGCGGGCGTCAGCGCCTCGATCACCGGCAACGCGGTCACGATCAACGGCGTCAACACGATCTCGGATGCCGGCGGCGGCAATCTGACCGCGGCGCTCAACCTTCCGCCGGTCACGACCCCCGGCGCTCCGCTGACCAGCACCTCGTCGATCATCAACACCGCCGACGTCGTCGTGAACGGCACGACGGTCGGCTACGATCCGGCCACGGATTCGCTGAACGCGGTTCTGGCGCGCATCACGGCCGACACCGGCGTTGCAGCCTCGGTCGCGGGCAATCTGGTCACGCTCGGCGGTACGCTGGCGACCCTGGCCAACGGCCCGGGCGGGAATCTGCTCCAAGCGCTCAATCTTGCCGGCGGGCCCGGTCCGGAAACGAGCAGCGCGAGCATTTTCAACGCCGCGACGCAGACGCTGACGAGTTCTTCCGTCATCGGCGGCATCGACGAGGCGTCGGTTCTCAACCAGAACAACAACGCCGGCTTCGCGACCGCAGTCACCTCCGGCACGTTCACGATCAACGGCGTCCAGTTCACCGTCGATGCGACGAAGAACTCGCTCAGCGACTTGATCACGCAGATCAACTCTTCGACGGCCGGCGTTACGGCCACGTACAACTCCCAGACCTCGTCCCTCGTACTTACGAGCACAACTCCGGGCCCGCAGAGCATCCTGTTGGGTGCCGGTAGCGATACGAGTAACTTCCTTACAGCCGCAGGCCTCACCACCGGCACGACGGTCGCCGGCACGCAGGCGTCGTTGAGCTACACTGACGTGCAGGGTCTGCATACGGTCTTCAGCTCGACGAACGACTTCACGTCGGCGATTCCCGGGATCGACTTAACCGTCACGACGTCGACCACGACGGGTTACACGGTGGGCGTAGCTGCGGACCCGACGCAGGCCGAAGCCGCGATCAACAAGTTCATCACGGCCTACAACGCCGCCATTACGGAGTTGAATAAAGACACGGTGGCCCCGACCGTTACGGCCGGCACCGACGCAACCACCGGTACTTCGAGCGCGACATCTTCGGGCGGAGGCGTGCTTTACGGCAACTTCCAGATATCCGGATTGCGCGATCAACTCGTCAGCCTGGTGAGCGGTTTCGTCCCCTCTGGTTCGACTTCGTACAACTCGCTTCAATCGGTCGGCATTCTGCTCGACACGAACTCGCAGTCCGTCGGCGCGGCCGATGCGAACGATACCAACGATTCTTCGACGAACAGCAACGACGTCACGTCGAGCGCGAACAACACCTTCGCCGTGAACGCAACGAGCGGGCAGTTGTCGGCGCTCGATACGACGACGTTCGAAGCGGCGTATGCGGCGAACATCACGGCGGTCCAAAGCCTGTTCACCGCGGAGCCGGTCCTTTCGGGAACCCAAGCCGGCGCACAGCCCGTGCCGGGCTCGACGTACGGGTTCTCCTACCTGCTCGGTTCGACGCTGGCGAACGTCGATGGCCTGACGACGTTCTTAAACAACAGCGTCATCACGCCGGCGAGTTTGGCCAACGTGCTGCTAACGGGAATCACCGATTCGAACAACCAGCAGATCGACTCGCTGCAGCAGCAGATCACGCTGATCAACAACGAAGCGACACAGCAGGCCGACCAGCTTCGCTCGCAGTTCTCGGCAAGTGAGTCGCAGATCGCGGAGTTGCAAGCCCTGCAAGGGCAAATCGCGGCGATCGGACACTAGTATTCCGTGAGCGCTACATCCCCCACCATGAAGTACTTGGAAGCGTCGATCGCGACGGCTTCCAAGGAAGATTTGATGGTGAAGATTTTCGATGCCATCGTGCTCTTCACGCGCAAAGCGATCGAGAAGATGAAGGTGGAACCGAACGACATCCAGGGCCGCCACAACCTGTTGCGGACGGCTCAGCGTGCGTGCGGCGCCGCCGTCGACGCGATCGACTTCGAACTTGGCGGCGAACTGGCAGTGAGCAACGCCGCTCTCTATCAGTTCTGGTACCGCGAGCTCGTGCAGGCCAACATGGAAGGCGACGTTGCGCGCGCCGAGGGCGTATTACCGCAGATGGAAATGATCCGGAATGCATGGGCCGAAGCGGTGCGCCGGTATAAGATCGAATTCGCGAGCGCAGAGCCGCGCAAAGACGTCGCCGTGGTATGATCCGGCGCCCAGTCGACCTCATCATAGCGCTCGAGCGCGAGTGCTTAGACGTCGATAAGGCCGTCGCGCAGCGCCGCTGGGATGCCTGTGAAGTGTCTTGGAGGGCCCAACGCCTGCTCACGCACGAGTTGGATATCGCCATGCGCGAAGCGAAGCTCGAGGATGCGGAAAAAGCGTCGCTCTTCAAGCGCATCGCTCGCCTCACGCGCTATCGCGACGGTCAGCTCAAACGGCTGCGTGCGTTCAACGAGGCGTGCGCCACGCGGCTGGCCACGATGGGCCGCTTCCGTTCGTTCTCGAAAAACATCGATAACGAACGGCGCTCGAGCCTGCTGGACGTATCCAGCTAGCGTCTGTTACCGCCACGAAAATTATCGTGCTCGTGCCGACCCGCGGCGTGGTTGCAGCGGAACTGCTCGCAGCGCTTATCGTTAATACGGAAGGCTACGAGATCGTTCTGCGGATGGAGCACCGGCAGCCCGTCGATGTCGCGCGCAATCGCCTTGCGGCCAAAGCACTTGCCGCCGCGGACGATCGCGCGCTCTTTGCCGAGGGTTCCGATCCCTACGTCCTATGGATCGATAGTGACGCCTTTTTCCTCGCCGGAACGTTTGCGCTCATGCTGCACACGCTGGAGAACAATCCCGCGATCGACGTGCTGGCGGCGCTCTTCGGACCGCGAGCATCGAACCGCGGCGCTACCGCGTTCAGGCAGGTGAGCGACAAGCATTCGTACCTCGTTCCGGATGTCAATTTTACCCGCGGCGATCTTGTCGACGTCGAACAAGTTGGATTGCACTTCACGCTGCACCGGACATCATTGCTGCGCGCCTTGGGCGACGATCCGTTCACGGGCATGTCGGGACTCGCATCCGACGATGCCGTCTTTTGCGGCCGCGTTCGGCACGGCAACGGCCGGATCGCGGTGGCGACCGGGATTCCCGTCTTTCACGTGGACGATCGCAACGGCGCTGCGTATTCGCCCGGCGTTGCCGCCTGCGTCATCGACGGCAACACGATCAGCACGACCGAACTGGCGACGGAGTTGCCGCCCGAGACGCGCTCCTACGGCGAACGCATCGACCGCGTCGTGAAGCCCTAGTCGACGGTGATGTAGGTGACGCTGGCCGGCGTGTGGCGTTCGACGATGCGCGGCACCGAAACATCGAGCGGTACGAGCCGCGTCACGCCGCCTTCGAGCACGATCATGCGCGGGAATGACGTCTCCCGATCGGTCTCCCACGTGACCGGCGCGGTCGAGTCGCTCTCGCGATCGTAGTGCGGACAGCGCACGCGTGCGTCGAGGCGGACGACGTAGCCGCTCTTGCGCACGCGTTCGCAGTAGAGATAATCCTCATCGCACTGCCGCACGCGCCGTGCTCCGCGCTCGATATAGATGTGCGCCGGAAAATACGGTGCGCCGAGTTCCTTCGCAACCGAGACGCGCAAGAGCGCGCAGCCGAAGCCGATGCCGTCGACCGGCTCCGTCGACCACGTCATAAAGGCCGGAATGTGCGCCGACGACGTGTCGGATGAATCCCAGTTCGCCACCGCGATCGGCCGCGCGGAATCGCGGCTATAGTACAGCGCTCCGACGACGGCCGTCCGCGGATCGGCCTCGGCCGTCGCGACGAGTTTCTCCAGCGCGTCTTCGGGCAGCACGATGTCGTCATCGACAAAGAGCAAATAGTCGTAGCCGCCGTCCACCGCATCGTTCATGATCAGCTCGCGCTGACCCGGAATGTAGTTTCCGATGGCGACGCTGCGTTTGAGCTCGGCAACGTTGCGCGGCAGCTTCAACCGTGAAAGGCTCTCGATAAACGGGGTCGTCGGTTTGCCGGCCGACGCGACGCCAAGCAGAACCCGGCGTTCGCTCACGAGGTAACGGCGGACTTCAGAACGGCGACCAAACGCCGTCCGGCAACGTCTACCGTTGCGGGCGGATTCGGAATCACGAACGCTTCCTGCCCGGCCGATGCAACGCACAACGGAACGAGCCATGCCAGCACGGACGAACGGTACGCGGCGAGCGCGGCCGCGCATTCATCGGCCGTTCGCCGTTCCACACCGTCGAGCGTCGCGCCGGCGAGGGCCAAGAGCGCGATGCGCGTGCGCAGCGTCGCGTCGCGTTCCGAGGGCTGCGTCAATCCGCCGATCGCGGTCCATTCGGCCTTGCGCAAGTCGCGACGCAAACGGCGCTG
>PLRU01000097.1:0-57562 GCA_003164045.1 Candidatus Lustribacter telmatis | reverse complement strand
GTATCCTCACCGCTACCCGGTTCCGTGCACGCGATGCTCGAGATCATCACGTAGTGCGCGATGATGCCCGGAACGTCGGCCGTGAACAGCCGGTCGAGCAGGGCGACATCGTTGTTGCCGAGCGTCCGGTAGCGGATCATTCGCTCTTCGGCCGCGGCGGTCGCGCCGAGCGGCGCCTTCGGCGCGGCCGTGGGCAACGGCGGCTTCTTGCGCGTTGGTGCCGGCTTCGGGGCCGGCGCGGGCTCGGGCTTGGGCTCCGGTTCTGCTATAACGGCGAGCATCAAGGGCTCGGGTTCGATGATTTTGGGTGCCGGCGGTTCCGGTTCCGGTTCCGGCGGCGGCGCGAGCGTTGCTGCGGGCTCCGGGGGGGCCAGAGGCAGCTCCGGCAGAGCGGCCGGGGCGGCAACAGCAGGGAGCACCGGGGAGGCCGCCACGGGCGTCTCCGTGCGGTCGAGTACCGGCGGCAGAATCGGCTCCTCGCCGGGAAGCCCGACTTCGTCCGCCTCATCGTCTTCCAGCTCGTAGAACGGGCGCGAGGGCGCCTCGATCGGGGCGCCGCTGCCCGCAGCGCGCTTGATCGTCATGCCCGCGGTGCCGACGACCGGAACGCCGTTCGTCTGCAGGCGCGGCTGCAAGTAGAGCGTGTTCACGCCCGGCAGTACCGCTAACTGGAAGGTGACCTTCGAAGAGCTCGCGCCGGGCAGTCGCGCGATCGGCAGGCCCTGGGCGAAGAGTTGCTCGGGTGATTGCGCTTCGCGCCCGTCGATGCGGAGCGTGCCGCTGCGGAATTCGGTTTCCAGCGGAATCGAGACGAGCAGTTTGCACTCGGGCGCGGGCGCGTTGCCGTCGTTAAAGACGTCGATCGCGACCCCGACCACGGCGCCCGGGATCACGCCCGACGCCGGCACCGCGGCGATCGTCACGCGCAGGCGCGGGGCCTTTTCGGTTACTTCATCGGGCGTGGTCGAGACGATCGATTCGGCGCTGAAGCTCGAACCGCCGGTCCGTTTATTCGGCGGTGCGCCCTTGCCCGGCTCGTTGTGCCGAAACTCGAGCAGCCGCATGTCCGCATTCCGCTCGAAGAGATCTTCGATCGCGTTCTGGTCCACGCTCAGTGGCTCAAGTTAAGGAAACCGGAAGGCTAGCCAGGGCCAACGGCGCGTGGTTTTTTCGGTTTCGGCGACCGTCCGCTCTTCCGCGGGTGTGGGCGCCGTGCCGGGCTTCATGCCGCGGCTGCGGATCGCGACCTCCGCATCGACGTTGAGGGCGCGCGGGTGTCCGCGCAGGGCGGCTTCCTCGAGCGTCGCGTGCGCGAGCGTGAGCAGCCGGCGCGGCGTGCCGAGCGAGGCTTCGATGATGAGGTCGAGCGCGTCGGCCGCGAACATCATGCTCAAATCGCCGCCGCCGCCGGCACGCGAGAGCCGATGGGCGAGCAGCGCGCGCGTATCCGCCGGGCCGAGCGCCGCCAAATCGATCCAGCCGGCCACGCGGTCGGCCAGGTTGCGGCGTTTGTTGACCTGATCGCGGAACTCGCTCTGTCCGAAGAGGACGATGTTGAGCAGCTTCCGTTCCGGTACGTCGAAATTGAGCAGCAGGCGGAGCGTTTCGAGGTTCTCGTCGCTGAGGTTTTGTGCTTCGTCGATGAACAGCGCGACGGTCGAACCCTCGACCACCGCGGCATCGTAGAAGAAGTTCTTGAGCGCGTTCTTGAGCGCGGCCGGCGAACGCGGGGGAAAGGCGAGGCCGAACGCCCGGCCGATCGTGACGAGGAACTCGATGTCGCCCGCGAAGCTCGGATCGAGGATCTTGCCCAGGCGCACGTTGTCGCGGTTGAGCAGCTCACGTTCGATCGCGCCCGCGAGGCTGGTTTTTCCCGTGCCGGGGTCGCCGACGACGATCATCAAGCCGCGCGACTGTTCGATCGACTGCACGAGTCGATTCTTCGCGTGGGCGAGATTGCCGGTCGAACGATAAAAGTGGGGGTCCGCAGTGTCGAGAAACGGATCCCGGTCCAGCCCGAAGTGGCTGTAATACGGCATCATGGGCCGTCGTTCTTCGACGGTGGCTCTCGGGGCGGCCTCTCGTCCCGCGGCTCCCAACGTCAACGTTCGGCTAAATCCGCGGCCCTGCCCGGACGACGTTAAGGGTGATGAAAGCCGTGATCTTGGCCGGCGGCCGCGGAACCCGTATCAGCGAGGAAACGCTGCTTCGCCCGAAACCCATGGTCGAGATCGGCGGCAAGCCGGTGCTCTGGCACATCATGAAGTCGTACTCCTCGTGGGGGGTCAACGATTTCGTGATTTGCCTTGGCTACAAAGGGTATTTGATCAAGGAATTCTTCGCGAACTACCACCTGCACTCGTCCGACGTAACGATCGATTTTCGCACGCAGACGACGACGATTCACCACTCTGCGGCCGAGCCGTGGAGCGTGACGCTGGTGGAGACGGGCGCCGACACGATGACCGGCGGCCGCTTGGCGCGCGTACGGCGCTATGTTGACGACGATCACTTTTGCTTCACCTACGGCGACGGCGTGACCGATCTGGACATCGGTGCGGAGATCGCGTTCCACCGGGCGCAGGGTTCGCTTGCGACCGTCCTCGCGATTCGCCCGCCGGGCCGCTTCGGGCAATTGACGGTGGAAGCGCAGAAGATCGTCGGCTTCAACGAAAAGCCGAGCGACGGTGACGGCGGCTGGATCAACGGCGGCTATTTCGTGCTCGCGCCCACCGTGCTCGACTACATCGCAGGAGACGACACGGTGTGGGAACGCGAGCCGGTCGAACAGCTCTCGCGCGAAGGCCAACTCGCCGCATATCTCCATCGCGGCTTCTGGCAACCGATGGACACGTTACGCGACAAAGAGCTGCTCGAAGAACTGTGGTCGAGCGGCCACGCGCCCTGGAAAACCTGGGATTAGGTCGAGGGCGTCAGTACGGCGTTTTCTATGCCGAGTAAGGCGGCGAGCACTTCGATCGCTTTCGTCTGATCGACGATCGCCGCGGCGCCGCGTTCGAAGTGCGGACCGATGGCGTTGAGATAGGTGACGCGGCGCGCCGCGAGCGTGCTTCCATCGGCCGCCGGATAAGCACGATAGATCGATTGCGCGATGCCGGCATACGCAGCATGCGGAAGCACGTTCTGGCGCAGCGTATGCACGTCGACCGTCGGACCGGGAACGAACAGCGTGCCCCCGATCGAACGCAGGCGCAGCCAGAATTCCCACACGTCGCCGGCCGGCAGATCGACGCGAAAACCGCCGGTGCGCGCGAGCGTGCCGGCGACGTGCGCGATCGCATCGACGGGCACCGTTGCGGCGATGAGGTCGCGATCTTCATCGCCCGCGCCGCGGAAAAGCCCCGCCACGACCGTTTCGCGAAAGATCGTGTTGGGCGTTCCATCGTGCGATTCGGCCAGCAGAAAACGCACCTCGCTGCGCACCGTTTGCGCGCCCGTAGCAAACGCGCGCGCGAGGTTGGCAAAATGCTGCGGTGCGAACGCGTTGCCGGGCTCGAGATACGTGATGATCCGTCCGGCAGCCAACCGGTGTCCGAGATTGCGTGCCGCAGCGGGCGCATCGCGTTCGTCCATGCGCACGAAGCGCACGCGATCGGCATACGGTTGCGCGCGCAAGAGCGGTCCGAGATCGGGACCGTTTTCGCCGACGACGACCGCTTCCCACGGCGGCGCGTCCTGTTGCGCCGCAAGCGATTCGAGACCGGCCAAGACTTGCGGCACGGTGCCGATCCGCATGATGACCGTAATCAGCGGCCGTCCGTTGAGATGGTCACCCGGTAGCCAGGATGGAATCGATGCGAGACGCCCGGTGAGTTCGTCAACACGCGCGGCTATTTCGGGCGAGCCGCCGCTGCCGCTCGTTTGCCGGTAGAAGCTCGTGCGCCACGCGAGGTGCGCCGTGATCGCCGTTTGGAAACCTTGCAGCAGATCCCAATTGTCCGGTACGACAAACTTATCGAGGATGTCGAGGTAGTCGACGAGGTCGCGGCCTTCCGCAACGTATGCCGATCCGCTGGCTTGCGGCCCGTGAAGGCGAATGCACACGGACGGCGTGCGCAGGTACGCAAACGCTTTGCGTGCGGCGGACCAGCGAACGGTGATCTCATAATCGGCCGCGGTCATGAGGTGCAGCGGCCCCAGCTCGTCGTAGAGACTGCGCCGGGCGAGCATCGACGGCCACGGAACGTAACAGCCCTCGGCGAGTTGCGCAGCGAATTCGTTGCGGCCGCCCTCGTAGTCGACCGGCAGCTGACCGTTCATGTTGCGGATGCCGAACGGCCGGCTCTCGGCGTTGATGAAGACGACGCCGGTGTACACCATGTCGATCGCCGGGTGTGCTTCGAGGTAATCGTAGCAGCGGCGCAAGTGTCCGGGCAGCAACTTATCGTCGGCCGAGACGAAGAGAATGTACTTGCCGCGAGCGAGCTCGAGGCCGCGATTGTGATTGGGCGCGAGGCCGATGTTCGTCGGGTTCTTGTAGTAGCGCAGGCGCGAATCGCCGCTGAAGCGGGCCACGACCTCGTCGGTATTGTCGGTCGATGCGTTGTCGACGACGATCAGTTCGAGGCTCGGCATATCCTGCGTAAGGACGCTCGAAATGGACTCGCTAATATAGTGCGCGTAGTTGTACGACGCTATGATGACGCTGATGAGCGGACGCTCGCCGGGCGCCATAACCAAATCCATCTCCTCGGGTCTATCGGCCACCCGTAGAAGGCACTTTAGGAAAGGACCCCAAGCGTGAAGTTTGTCGAGCTGCCACTTGCCGGTGCGTACCTCGTTCGCCCGGAGCTGCGGGAGGACGAGCGGGGGTTTTTCGCGCGAACCTTCTGTACCGACGAGTTCGCCGCCGCCGGGCTGCCGGTCGATTTCCCCCAGCAGAGCATGGCCCGCAGCCGCCGCGCGGGGACGCTGCGCGGTATGCATCTGCAACTCGATCCGCATGCCGAGGCCAAGTACGTACGCTGCGTGCGCGGCCGCATCTTCGATGCGATCGTCGATCTGCGGCCGGATTCGCCGACGTTCCGGCGCAGTACGTCGGTCGAACTCGATGAAACCGGCGCCGATGCGCTGTTCGTGCCGGCCGGTTTCGCCCACGGTTACCAAACGCTTGCCGACGACAGCGACGTGCTCTACGCGATGTCGGCGCGATATGCTCCGGCCGCTGCGCGTTCGATCCGCTGGAACGATCCGGCGCTCGGCATCAGCTGGCCGATCGCGCAACCCGTGCTCTCCGCCCTCGATCGCGATGCATCGGGCCTCGCCGAGTTCTTACGCGAACGGGGCGACCGCTGACGCTACGGAGCTGGCCGNNCTCGACGATGCGATCGCCGGCTTCGAGGGCATCCTGGCCGCCGCGCCCGATCACGTGGCGACGCTCGTGGCGCTCGGCGTCGTGTTGGCGCGCCGCGGACGCCGGCTCGATGCGCGTGCGGCGTTCGAACGCGCGGTCGTAAGCGACGCTGCGCATCCCGGGGCAGCGGTCAATCTAGCGAACCTGCTCGCGCTCGACGAACCGCTGCGTGCGGGGGCGTTGTATCGAGCTGTGCTGGCCGGCGATCCCGATTTTGCGCCGGCGCACCGCGGTTTGTGCAGTCTCGCCGCCGCCCAGGGTGATAGCGCGGCGGCCGCGCGTCATCGCACGGCCGGGTACGCGCGCGGACCGTTCGGTCGCCGGCCCTATTTCGGTGCGGCGATGCCGCCGGCCGTGCTGGCGCTTGTCTCGACCGACGGCGGCAACATTCCGCTCGATGCGCTGCTCGATGAACGGCACTTCCTCGTGCATGAGGTTTTCGTCGAAGCGTATCGCGGCGAAGCGTTTCCGCCGCACGACCTGATCGTCAACGCGATCGCAGATGCGGATCGCAGCGCAGCGGCACTCGTGGCTGCCGAGCAGCTCGTGCGCGACGCGCGGGTGCCGGTCGTCAACGCGCCGCGCGCCGTTGCCGCGACCGGTCGCATCGCAAATGCCGAACATCTGGCCGCATTGGCGTGCGTCGCGGCACCGGCGGCGCGCCGCGTCGCGCGCTCGGAGACGGCGCGCGAGCGCTTTCCGCTGATCTTGCGCGTGCCGGGACTGCACATGGGGCGCGGAATGATCCGGGTCAACGACGCGAGCGCGTTTGCCGCTGCGCTACGCGAGTTGCCGGATCGCGACGACCTCATCGCGATCCCCTACATCGAGACGCGTTCCCCGGACGGTGCCTGGCGAAAATATCGCGTCATGGCGATCGGCGGCGTACTCTATCCGCTGCACCTCGCGATCGCCGAGCGTTGGGACGTGCATTACTTCTCATCCGCGATGGGAGACCGCGCCGATTACCGGGCGGAAGAAGCGCGGTTTCTCGACGATCCGGTTGCCACGCTCGGAGCCGCCGCGTGGGATGCGCTCGCGAGCGTGCGGGACGCACTCGGCCTCGACTATGCCGGCATCGACTTCGCGCTCGATGGCGACGGCCGCGTCGTCGTCTTCGAAGCGAACGCGGCGATGACGGTTTTGCGACCCGATCCCGACGAACGCTTCCGTTATCGCGAGGCCGCGACCGCGGCGATCGAAGCCGCGCTCGTGCATATGTTCGAGGGGCGGATCAGGCGCTGACGTGCGCCGCGAAGGCGCGGTAGATCGCCGGAATCGCCTCGGCTAGCGGTAGTTGCGCCGGACCGAACTCCGCGTGCAAACGCGCGACGTCGATCGGCGGCGTGATCGCGCGGGCGGCGTTTGGCGCGATCTCGATCGTCGCGCCGGAGGCAGCCGCGAGTGCATCGAAGATCGCGCCGTTTTCGACGTTCGATCCGAACGCAACGTTGTAGAGCCGCTCGCGTCCGCGCGTTGCGATCGCGATGAGGTAGCGGGTCGCGTCGTCGACGTGCAGATAATCCTTGCCCGAATCGCGCGTGGTGCGCACCGCAACGCGTTCGCCGGCCGCGGCTTGCCGCACGATGTCGCTCAAAAATAGCGGCGAGCGAAAGCTCGCGCCGGCGATGTTCGAGAGACGCGCGACGCGGAAAGCCGGCTGCGCGACGGCGAGGCAGAGGGCTTCCCCGGCAACCTTGGTGATGCGGTAGATATCGTTGCCGCTGGGATCGACGGAGAGCGGCGCGCCTTCGCTCGTATCGCTCGAAGCGCCGTAGACACGCGTCGATGAGAGATAGAGTATGGATGTCGCGGCGCCGGCGGCAATGATGCGGCGCAGGCCTTCTACGTGGACGGCATACGCGTAGCCCGCGTCGGGTGCGGCCGTCGCGGCGATCCCCGAGCAGTAGATCACGTGGCCAAGATTCGAGGCCGGGTCGATATCGGCATCATGCGAGACGCCGGTCACATCGTGATGCTCGGCACGAAGCCGTTCGACGAGCGCCGAACCGATGAAGCCCCGTGCCCCCACCACCGTGAACCGCTCGCGCGCCATTGCGCTCGTGTTAGGCGGTGGCGCGATGAATTACTTTTTCGGCGCAGAAGCACCGGGAATGGCTCAACTACCGAAGGATCCGAACGATCCGCGCGATGCCGCACGATCCGCCGAAATGGCGCACGATCCCGCGGTTCTGGCGGCCGCGCGCACCCTGCTCGCAAAGACCTTCGAATATCGCTATTACCTCAATTTTCAATGGCTCGGCCGGCCGATCGTCCAGTACCCGCAGGACATCATCGCGCTGCAAGAGATCGTCTGGGACACCAAGCCCACGCTGATCATTGAGACCGGCGTCGCGCACGGTGGTTCGCTGATTCTCTACGCATCGCTGTTCGAACTGATGAAGATCGACGGTGAGGCCGTCGGCGTCGAGATCGAACTGCGCAAGCACAACGAAGATGCGCTTAACGCGCACCCGATGCACGAGCGCATCCGCGTGCTCAAAGGGTCGTCGACCGATCCGGCGATTATCGCGGAACTCAAGACGATCGCCAAGCGCCACGAACGGGTGATGGTGGTGCTCGATTCACTGCACACGCACGAACACGTGCTGGCCGAACTCGAACTCTACTCGCCGCTGGTGACGCCGGGGAATTATCTCGTGTGCTTCGGCACGTCGGTCGCCGACGTTACGCACGAACTCGATCTCAAGCGCCAGTGGGATCAGGAACGCAATCCGAAATCGGCGCTCGATGCGTGGCTAGCGACCAAACCGCCGTTCGACGTCGATCAGGAATTGAGCGACCGGCTGATCCTCAGCGACGGTCCGGGCGGATATCTGCGCCGGAGGTAAACTTCGGCGCGTGGAGCGCCGGATCGCGGTGAAAGAGCAGCTTCGGGCTCACGTCCGGAACGATGCGGAAGAGCGGGTTCTCGCTCACGATTTTCGGATCGCGCACCGCGAGCATGTTGAAGCCGTGCTGCGGGCCTTCGAGAAACGCCGTATCGGCCGGCACGAGCTCCACCGGGTGGCCCGGCATCGCAACGTGTGATTGGTAATCGCGGATGCCGTAGAGTTCGTAACCGAGGCCGTCGAGGAAGCCTCCGATCGTGGTGCGGCGCAGACCCTGCGACCAGTCGACGTACTGGCGGTTCATCTCGAACACGACGGCCGGTGGGCGATCGCTCGAGAGCATGCCGCGTGCGCCGCGCAGCGCTTGCATCTCGCTGCCTTCGATGTCGAGCATGATCAGATCGAGCGCGTCGATGCCGTTGCGCGCGCAGTAGTCGTCGATGGTCGTAACGTCGATCGCCCCTTCGGGATCGAGCTGCGTACTCGCGAGCGCGTCGGTACCGACAAACGACAGCCGCACCGAGGGTACGTCCCACAGGCCGAGGGCAACCGGAACGATGTTCGTAAGGCCGTTGGCGGCAGCGTTCTTCTGGAGAATCGCTTGCTGGGCCGGATTGGGCTCGAAGGCGTGCACGATGCCGCCGCCGGCGGCGATGACGGCCGCGATCGGCACGGCATGGTCGCCCGAGTACGCGCCCCCGATGAGCACGTGGCGCGCGTTGCGGGCCAGGGCCAGCAGCGCCTTGGTCGTCTGGGGCTCGAAGACGTGGTCGGGCTCTTCGACCGCCCGCAGCACGAGGTCCCGGGTGATGTGGGAGCTGGTATAGAGCGCCGTAAAGGCTAGGCCGCTGTCCAGGCGGATGTCGATATGCTCGCCCTCGTCGTGCATCGCGTCGACGATGGGCCCCGTGATCTGGCGGCGCACGTCGAGGCCCGGCTCGGCCAGGAGCGGCTCGAGCTCCCGCAGGGCCATCACGAGTCGTGCCCGTGCCTCGCGGGAGCGGCCAAGCAAGCCCAAGGCGGTTACGAGCGGGTGTGAATCGGGGGTCTGAGCCATGGCGGGGTGGATTCGGCCCCGGGCCCGTGGTACACTTGCAGGGTTGCGGCCGGTCCGGCCACACGATCTCGCTTGCCAGGACGGCGGGCGTCCATGCATCCACCATCGGTTTGCCAGGGAAGGCGCCCCGAGGATCGCAGAAGGGTAACCCCATCATGTCAGTCGTTTCCATGCGCGCCCTGCTCGAGGCGGGCGTCCACTTCGGCCACCAAACGCGCCGGTGGAACCCCAAGATGAAGCCGTACATCTTCCAAGAGCGTAACGGCATCTACATCATCGATCTGGGCAAGACGCTCGCGATGCTCAACAACGTCTACGAAGACGTGAAGCAAATGTCGCGCGAAGGCCGCGTCATTCTCTTCGTCGGCACGAAGAAGCAAGCCCAAGACGTGGTCAAAGAAGAAGCCGAACGCGCCGGGACGTTCTTCGTCAACCAGCGCTGGCTCGGCGGCACGCTGACCAACTTCGCAACGATCCAGAAGCGCATCGCGCGTCTGCGCGAACTCGAAGGCATGCGCCAGCAAGGCACCTTCGATTTGCTTCCCAAGAAAGAAGTCTCGAAGCTGACCGAAGAGCTGAACAAGCTCGAACGGTTCCTCGGCGGCATCAAAGACATGCACCGCCTGCCGGACGCGATGTTCATCGTCGATCCGAAAAAGGAACGCATCGCGGTCCTCGAGGCCAAGAAGCTGCACATCCCGATCATCGCCGTGATCGACACGAATTGCGATCCCGACGAAATCGACTATCCGATCCCGGGCAACGACGACGCGATCCGCGCCGTGCGCCTGATGGTCGGCAAGATCGCCGACGCAATCATCGAGGGCAAGACGGAAACGGAATCGTCGTTCGACGCGCAGTCGTATGACGAGCAGTACGCCGAAGTCGCGGCCGCCCCCGAAGAAGACGCGGTTCCCGCCTAACTATCGCAATGCAAACGACGTACAAACCAACAGCCGACGAAGTAAAACGCCTGCGCGAAGACTCGGGCGCAGGGATGATCGATTGCCGCAACGCGCTGGTCAAGAGCGAGGGCGACCTCGCCAAAGCCAAAGTGCTGCTGCAAGAACAAGGGCAAGCGAAGGCCGATAAAAAGGCCGAGCGCAGTGCGAACGAAGGCCTCGTAGGCTCCTACATTCACACCGGCGGCAAAGTCGGCGTGCTGGTGGAGATCAACTGCGAGACCGATTTCGTGGCGCGTAACGACAAATTCAAGGACCTCGTGCGCGACGTCGCGATGCACATCGCGGCGATGCCCGCGGCGTATCTCACGCGCGAAGAAGTCCCGGCCGACAAGGTCGCCGAATTGCGCGCCGAGTTCGTCACGCAAATTCCGCCGGGCAAACCGCCGGCGGTCGGCGAGAAGATCGTCGAAGGCAAACTCAACAAGTGGTTCGAGGATCACGTCGTGCTCGAGCAATCGTTCGTCAAGGACGATTCGGTCACGGTCGGCGAGCTCGTCAACGGCGTGTCGAGCGTGCTCGGCGAAAAGATGAGCGTCCGCCGCTTCGCCAAGTTCGCACTCGGCGAGTAGCACGGTGTCAGCCCCCGCCTTCCGCCGCGTCCTGCTGAAAC
This sequence comes from Candidatus Lustribacter telmatis, assembly GCA_003164045.1. GTDB lineage: Bacteria > Vulcanimicrobiota > Vulcanimicrobiia > Vulcanimicrobiales > Vulcanimicrobiaceae > Lustribacter > Lustribacter telmatis. The sequence goes on along the minus strand of PLRU01000097.1, from coordinate 46,704 downwards.
TCTCGGGCGAGGCGTTCGCCGGAACCGGGGGCAGTGTCGACGTCGACACGACGACGGTCATGGCCAAAGAGATCGCCGCGGTGCATGCCGACGGCGTCTCGGTGGCAGTCGTCGTCGGCGGCGGCAACATCTGGCGCGGCAAGCCGCACGAAGCGGCCGGCATGGAACGCGCCACCGCCGACTACATGGGCATGCTCGCGACGGTGATCAACGCGCTCGCGCTGCAAGACTCGATCGAGCGGTTGGGCATTCCGGCCCGCACCCAAACCGCGATCGAAATGCACCAGATCGCCGAGCCGTACATCCGGCGGCGCGCGCTGCGCCACATGGAGAAGGGCCGCGTCGTGATCTTTGCGGCCGGTACCGGCAACCCGTACTTCACCACCGACACCACCGCCGCGCTGCGGGCGGTCGAGATGGGCGCGCAAGCGATCCTCAAGGCCACGAAAGTGGACGGCGTGTATTCGGCCGATCCGTTCAAGGATCCAACCGCTACGCGTTTCGCGCACGTCGATTATCTCAACGTCCTGCAGTTGGGCCTCGAAGTCATGGACAACACGGCGCTCACGCTCTGCATGGATAACGACATCCCGATCATCGTCTTCGACATGAACGTACCGGGAAATATTCGCCGGGTCGTGATGGGCGACGCGATCGGCACGCTCGTGGGCGATGCCTCGCTGCGTGCGATCACCGCCGAACGAGTCTGAGGAGAAACCGATGCTGGAAGACGTCTATAAAGACACCGAAACAAAGATGAACAAGGCGCTGGAGGCGACGCGCAGCGATTTCGCCTCGATCCGCACGGGCCGCGCGGCGCCCTCGTTGCTCGACCGGTTGATGGTCGAAGCGTACGGTTCGCAAGTGCCGCTCAAGCAAGTCGCCAGCGTCAGCTCGCCCGACGGCCGCTCGCTGTTGATCACCGCGTTCGATAAGAATACCGTCGGCGCGATCCGCAAGGCGATCGAAACGAGCGATCTCGGGCTCAACCCGAACATCGACGGCGCGCACGTGCGCCTCTCCATTCCGCCGCTGACCGAAGAGCGCCGTAAAGACCTCGTCAAGGTCATCAAGAAGAAATCCGAAGAGCACAAAGTTGCCATGCGCAACATCCGGCACAAAGCGGTCGACGAGATCAAGGCGCTGCAGAAGAGCGGCGACATCACGGAAGACGGCGTGAAACGCGGCGGCGACCACGTGCAGAAGCTCACCGACAAGTTCGTCAAGCAGATTGACGATACGGTGACCAGTAAAGAAAAAGAGATCATGGAGGTCTGATGGAGACCGCCGATCTCGTCCTGATGCCGTGGGTCGAAGCGCGGCGCCGGCTCGGTGCACGCGAGCACGCGCTGCGCGTGCTGACACCGCCCTATCCGGCGATCGGCGGCGGGGAGTTGCGCGTGTTGCGCGTCCGTGAGAACGGTGCGCAGCCGCTCGACGTGCTCTGCGGTTACGAGCGGTACCGGCGCCCCTAATGGCGACGATGCTCCATCCGCCCGGCGACGTTTCGCTCGATGCGGACAAGCTGCCGGGCCACGTCGCGATCATCATGGACGGGAACCGGCGCTGGGCGCGCGAGCGCCGCATGCCGGCGATCGAAGGTCACCGCCGCGGTATCGTCGCGCTGCGTGAAGTGACGCGCGCGGCGAGCGACTGGGGCATTCCGATGATGACCGTCTACGGATTCTCCACCGAAAACTGGAAGCGCGATTCGACTGAGATCTCTCTGCTGCTCGATTTGTGCGTGTACTTCGCGCAATCGGAACTCGCCGAACTGCGCCGCAACAACGTGCGCGTCAACGTCATCGGGCACTACGAACAGTTGCCCGCGCCCTCGCGCGATGCGCTCGACGGGCTCATCGCTAAAACGGCCGACTGCACCGGCCTCATCCTGAACCTCGCCGTGAACTACAGCGGCCGCAGCGAAGTGCGCGACGCGGTCGTCGCGCTCGCGCGCGACGTGCAAGCCGGACGCTTGGCGCCCGACGCCATCGACGAAGCGCGCATCGCCTCGTATCTCTACACCGCGAACATGCCCGATCCGGATATGCTGATCCGGCCCGGCGGTGAATCGCGGCTCTCGAACTTCTTGCTCTACCAGGCCGCCTACACCGAGTTGCTGATGACCGACGTGTACTGGCCCGACTTCGGCCGCGACGACTTCGCTAACGCGCTGGCGGAGTATCAACGCCGGCAGCGCCGTTTCGGAGGATCGTGACCGCGGTGCCTGCGACCGGGACGGCCCCGGTCGCCGGTTCGCGTCGCATCCTCATCGGGGTACTGCTCGGGATCGTCGGACTCGGCTCGGTGCTGTGGGCGCCGGGATTCGCGCTGCTCGTGATGGCGGTTGCGGCGGGATGTTTGTGGGAATTCGGGCAGCTCTCCGCGCGCAAGGGCCCGGCAATCGAATTTCCGGTGGCGCTCGCGGCCGTCGCGGCCTACATGGCGTTGACGTACTTTCACTTGATCCATCGCTGGGAAGGCGTGCTGCTCGGCGCGACCGTGGTGGTGGCACTGGTGGTGAACGCGGCGTTTGCGTCGACGAGCGGTTCGTTCGCGCGCACCGGCTTCACGCTGCTCGGCGTGCTCTACATCGGCAAACTCACGTCGTACTTCATCGCGATTCGCGCGTTGCCGAGCATCGGCGTCGCGCTCACGATGTATGCGATCGTGATGATCGCGTTCACCGACATTTTCGCAATGGTCGTCGGAACGACGATTGGCCGCACGCCGCTCTCGCCGCTCTCACCGCGTAAGACGGTCGAAGGCGCGATCGGCGGATTGGTCGCAGCGATCATCGTGGGGATCGCGGGAGCGTTGACGCCGTGGCTGCACCTCATGTGGTGGCAGGGCGCGCTCATTGCGATCATCGTCTCGGTCGGCGCGCAAGCCGGCGATCTCGTCGAGAGCGCATTCAAGCGCGATGCGCGCGTAAAGGATGCGGGTAGTTTGATCTTGGGCCATGGTGGCGTGCTCGACCGCTTCGACTCCTACATCTTCGGCGGCGTCGCGATGTATTTTGCGCTATGGGTGATCGGCACGATTCCGCGGTCGTTCCCGTGATCAGCGCCTACGGGCCGCGCGCGTTGCGCTACGCGGCGCTGCTCGGCGATATCAACGCCGTCATCTGCGACCCCGACTATTTGGGCGAGGGGTATCTCGAAGCGATCCGGCGCCGCGAGGCGGGTGATTCGTTCTATGGTCTCGTGCTGATCGACGAGCCGCGCGTGACGTTCGGGTATCGACACGGCGAGGAGATGCTCTCGCAAGTTCCCGACTACGATGCCCGCCGCTTGCTGCTCGATCAGCTGGTCTCCGGCACGCTGCCGATCAACGGCAAACGCGCCGATGAGACGTGGGTGCACGAGCGGATGTTCGCTCAGGTCGTGCTCGAGTTTTTAGCGTTGAGCGACGCCATGCTCGTACGCTCGTACGCGGAACACGGCCGGCTCGCAGGCATGTTCATGCACAACGTCCTCGCGCGGCCCGTGCGCCCGGTCGAACGCATCTTGGCCGCGGCGTCCATTCCAACGGTGAAGCGAGTGCGTCCGGTGCGTCCGGGCGTCGTCGTGTGGGCGCCGCTCTGGACCGCCGCGGAGACCGCGCTGGTCATGCATGGGCTCACCGAATTCCACGGTAACCTCACCTGCGTCTCGCACGGCGGTCCACGGCCGACGTATGCGAATGCGACGTTTTTAGAGACCGGCGATCCGGCCGTTGCCGATGCCCTAGCAACCGCCGCGGCCGTGGTTTGCGTCGCACCCAGCGATCCGGCCGACGCGGTCGGTTTCGCGCGTGCCGGCTACGGTGTGGTCGCTCCGATTAGCAGCGGCGCTCACGAGTTTGCCGGCGACATCGTTCCGTGGGATGCGCTCGACGCGCGGTCCCTCTTCACCGCGGTCGCCGTAGCGCTCGCGCGCCCGGCAAGCGTCCACACCGAACCGTCGCGGCCGCCGTTCGCGCCGCGCAAACCCGCACGACCGGAATTCATCACTGAATTGCCGCTCGTCTCGATTATCACGCCGACCTATAACCGGCGCGAGGATCTGCGCACGATGCTCACCTGCCTCGCCGCGCAAACCTATCCGAATCTCGAATCGATCGTCGTCAACGACGGCGGCGTCGCGGTCGACGACATCGTCGCCGAATTTCCGTTTGCCCGGCTGATCGATCAAAAGGAAAATGTAGGTGCGGTCAAGGTGACCGAGGCGGGGCGCGCTCACGTACGCGGCGAGTATATCGCACTGCTGGCCGACGACGACTGGCTCTATCCCGATCACGTCGAACGGCTGATGAACGCGATCTTCCAGAGCGGCTGCGATGTCGCGCACGGTGCGGCGGTGCTGCGCTTCCTCGAACGCGAACCCAACGGCGCCTGGCGCACGATCGGCTTCAATGCGACGACGTTCTGCCAGACGCTCGCACCGAGCGACGCACTCGTCACGGCGAGCCTCGGCACGTTCCAGATGATCGTGCGTAACTCGGTCTACGATGAATTCGGCTGGTATATCGCCGATCTCGAAATTGCCGACAACGAGATTCACGCGCGCTTTACCAAGAAGCATTACTATGCGTTTGCCGACCACATCACCGCCGAATGCCGCGACCACTCGACGGTGCTGAGCCGCGCGTTGAACTTTCCGGCCGCGCTGCGACGGATGTACACCCAACTGCACCCGGTGACCGGGCGGCCGCTGCTTGACCGCATCCGTGAGGCGACGATCTCGAACGTGGAGGCCCGGCCCGTTGGGCAGCCCCCGTTCCCAATGTCGATCCGGCTGACGAAGAAAATTGGATAGCCGGGTCAAGGGGGCACCCGGCTCCGCCGATAACCCATCTATCGTGTCACGTTACGTGGTTACCGGCGGAGCCGGATTCATCGGCAGCCATCTCACCGATGCGCTGCTCGCAAGCGGCCACGAGGTTGTGGTGGTCGATAACTTTGCCACCGGCCGCGCGGTCAACCTGAACGACGCGCGCGCGAACGCGCGCTTCACGCTGCGTGAGGTCGATATTGCCGGCGATCCGGCTGCGCTCGCCGCTGCGTTTGCCGGCGCCGACGGTGTGTTTCATCTGGCCGGTCTCGCCGACATCGTGCCGTCGATCGAACGGCCCGGGGATTATTACCGTGCGAACGTGCACGGCACGTTTCAGGTGTGCGAAGCCGCCCGCGCCGCCGGCGTAAAGAAAGTTGTCTACGCCGCGTCGTCGTCGTGCTACGGCATCCCCGACGTCTATCCGACGCCGGAAACGGCCGAAACGCGGCCGCAGTATCCGTACGCGCTGACCAAAGAACTCGGCGAGAAACTCGTGATGCACTGGGGCCTTGTGTACGGCCTCGACGTCGTCTCGCTGCGGCTGTTCAACGTGTTCGGCCCTCGCTCGCGCACGAGCGGCACGTATGGTGCCGTATTCGGCGTCTTTCTCGCGCAGAAGCTGGCCGGAAAGCCGATGACGGTCGTCGGCGACGGCAGCCAGACGCGCGACTTCACCTTTGTGGCCGACGTGGCGGCCGCGTTCTTCGCGGCGATGACGTCGAGCGTGCGCGGCGAGATCATGAACGTCGGTTCGGGCGGAACGTACGCCGTTAACGAACTCGTGGCCCTGCTCGGCGGTGACGTCGTGCACATTCCCAAACGCCCGGGCGAACCGGACTGCACGTTCGCCGACGTCACGAAGATCGGGCGTCTGCTGAATTGGCAAGCGAAAACGTCGCTGGCCGACGGCGTCGCGCGGATGCTCGAACGGATCGACGACTGGCGCGATGCTCCCGTTTGGGATCCGCAATCTATCGCTCAAGCGACCAGCAGCTGGTTCGCGCAACTTGGAGGTTCCCGTTCATGAGTCACGTGTGCGTTCCCGGCGGTGCGGGCTATGTCGGAGCCGTGCTAGTTCCGAAACTGCTGGCGCGCGGCCATCGCGTGACGGTTCTGGACAACTATCAGTTCGGGCGCGAGGTGTTCGACAACATACGCGGCGCGGCGGGTTTGCGTGAAGTCGAAGGCGACGTGCGCGATCGCGATGCGGTCGCGCGTGCACTCGAAGGGTGCGATGCGGTCATCCACCTGGCATGCGTGTCGAACGATCCGAGTTACGAGCTCGATCCCGAACTCTCCAAATCGATCAACTTCGACTGCTTCCCGATGTTTCTCGCCGAGTCGAAACGCGCCGGCGTGAAGCGCTTCATCTATGCGTCGTCGAGCTCGGTCTACGGCGTGAGCGAAGTGCCGGACGTTCGCGAAGATCACCCGCTCCTGGCGCTGACGGACTACTCGAAGTACAAGGCCCTTTGCGAGCCGCTCGTGCTAGCCGAACAAAGCGCCGACTTTACCGCGATGGTACTGCGCCCGGCGACGGTGTGCGGCGCATCACCGCGCATGCGCTTCGATCTCTCGGTCAACATCATGACCAACCTTGCGATCGTGAACAAGAAGATCACGGTCTTCGGTGGCAAGCAGCACCGGCCGAACATGCACATCGAAGACGTCACCGATCTCTACGAGCAATTGCTGCTCGAACCGGCCGCGCGCATCGCGGGAAAGATCTACAACGCGGGCTTTCAGAACCGTACGATCGCCGATATCGCGCAGATCGCACACGACGTGGTGTGTCAAGAACTGCCGGAACTGGGTCCGATCGAAATCGTGACGACCTCGAGCGACGACAACCGTTCGTACCGTGTGAACTCCGATAAGATCGCCGCGGAACTGGGGTACCGGCCGCGTCACACGATCGAAGACGCCGTGCGCGACATCTGCGCGTGGCATCGCGCCGGCCGGTTCCCCCGTTCGCTCGACGATCCGCGTTACTTCAACGTGCGGACGTTGAAAGAAGCAGCCTTAGCCTGATCGTAGGCGAGCAGGTCGCGTTCGACCAGCTCGGTGGCCGGCATCCCGGCGAGATAATCGCGGTACCAGCTCGCCGTTTGCGCTACGGCGGGCTCGACGCTCCAGCGGCTTTGCCAGCCGAGCAATTCGCTGCTCTTGGTCGCGTCGATTTCGAGGCGATGCGTTTCGTGTTCCGAACTCGGCTCGAATGTGTAAGCGGCTCCGCCGGCGATGCCCCACGCATCGGCAAAGTGAGCCAGCACGTCGCGCACCGGCACGGCCGCTTCGGGCGCGAAGTTCCACGCTTGCGCGTACCGCTGCGGCTCGGCTAACAGTGCTTCGGCCAACAGCAAATACCCGTCTAATGGATCGAGGACGTGTTGCCAGGGCCGGATAGCGTCGGGTTGACGTACGACCATCGGTTGGCCGGCCTCGAGCGCTCGGAAGAAGTCCGGCAGCAGGCGATCTTCGGAAAAATCCCCGCCACCGATAACGTTGCCGGCCCGAGCGGAGGCGAGCGCGGGGCCGCGCCCGCCGGAGTAATACGCTTTGCGATACGTTTCGACGATGAGTTCGGCAGCCGCTTTGCTGCCGGAGTAGGGGTCGGCGCCGCCGAGACGCGCGTCTTCGGCATAACCATGTGCGAGCGGCGCGTCGGCGTAGACTTTATCGCTCGTAACGGCGACCACGGCTTTCGCCGACGTGCGCCGGCGTACGGCATCGAGCACGTGCACCGTGCCCATCACGTTGGTGGCATACGTCAGGACCGGTTCGCGATAACTGCGCCGCACGAGCGGCTGTGCGGCAAGATGCAGCACGACTTCCGGATTCGCTGCCGCGATGACGTTCTCGGTCGCCTCGAGATCGCGAATGTCGGCAACGTGCGATTCGACTTCGCGCTCGAGCTTGGCGGCGGTCCAGAGATTGTGCGCGCCCTCCGGCGGCAGGGCGAGTCCGACAACGTGCGCTCCGTAGCGAACGAGACGTGCGCAAAGCCACGCGCCCTTGAAGCCCGTATGGCCGGTGACGAGTACGCGGCGACCGTGCCAGGCTGCGTTCATCAGGGCGTGAGGTTCATGGCCGCGAGCATTGCCGCCGCGTGTTCCCCGAGCGGCGCAGCCGTCTTTTCGTAACGGCCGCCGAACGGCGTTGCCGGTAGGATCGCGTCGACGTCGATCATATCGTCCCAAGTCGCGACGTCGGCGGCGGTGCGGATGACGAGATTCTCGAGGGCCGCATGGAGCGGCTTTCTGGCCGCAAGCACGCGGTCGAAGACGGCCGTGCGGCGCGCGCGATCGGCGGGAAGCGTAAACGCGCTGAAGAGGATGATGCCGTCGAGCGTGTCGAGTTCGCCGAGCAGCGTCTCCAGCATCATCACGCAACCGGGCATCGCGTATTCGGTGAGGCTCAGCCGGAACGGAAGCTTGCGGCGCTGCGCGTAGTCGCGGACGACGAGGTTTTGCACGCGCTGGGGGAAGTGCGAATCGCGCACCGGCCGGCTCGTGATGTATCCGCGATAGCCGCCGTCAGCCATTGAAGCCGCTGGGCAGACGGTACTGCATGCCGATCCGCGACGCCGCGCGCAGCGTGATCGGATCGAAGAAGTCGCCGAGCTTCTTGTCGCTGTAGGGCGTGAAGAGGCTCTTGAAGCGCACGTTCATCGACCAGCGCGTCGTGGGCTCGCGGTTGACCAGGTTCCCGTGCATGATCGTGTGCGTGAAGAGCAGCACGTTGCCGTAAGGGATGTCGAGAAACTCGACGTCGTCGTGCAGCGCGGCGTAGAACTGATCGACCGTGCCGCCGGCAAACTCGTGCATCCGTCCGCGCCATTTGTCATCGCGGTCGCGCGGCAACACGAACATGCTTTTGGTCGCGCTCACGTCGACGAACGGGATCCACAGTACGGCTTCGAACGGCGAGTCCTCCGACCACGCGTCGCTATGTAATGGGAGGGTTGAACTGTCGTCGTCGGGGACCTGGATCGAAAAGCCCAGGCCGCGCTGCATCGCGAGTTCGTTGCCGATGATCTGTTCGATCACGCTCCGGCCGCAGGCAAAATAGGCCTCGCGAAACCAGGGTGCGTTAGTCAGCGCGTCGATGACGGCCAGACGCAGGTCGTTTTGACGCACCGGATCGCTGACGTGCGGGCCGATGCCGTTGAGGAACGCGTGGCGATCGTCGGGCAACGGAAGATCGAGGAACGCTGCGGTCCGTTCGGCAACGAAGTCGCGAATGCGGTCGAGGGCCGCGCGATCTTCGGCCGGAGCGATGACATAGCCCCGCGTCAGAAATTGCGCCGAAAGGCTCTCTTCATCGCTGCGAAAAAACGACATTAACGAAACTCCTACCGCGTCTCCAGCCGGATGTCCTGTGCGTATCGGTATCGACCTCGACAACACCATCATCAACTACGAGCGCGCGTTCGCGAACGCGGCAGCGGCGCTTGGTTTGGCGCGCACCGGCGGCGCGGGCAAGACGGAATTGCGCGATCGTATCCGGCTACTTGAAGCGGGTGAAGAACAATGGATGCGCGTGCAAGCGCACGTGTACGGCCCGGCGATCGATGAAGCGGTGCCGTACGACGGCGTGGAAGCGTTCTTCGAGCGCGCGAACGCGTGCGGCGTGCCGATCGTGATCGTCTCTCACAAAAGTGAATATGCCGCGGCCGCGCCGAGCGGCACGAACTTGCGCACCGCCGCGCGGGCGTGGCTGGAAGCGCGCGGTTTTATCCATGCCGGCGTGCCGGAAGTGTACTTCGAGTCGACGCGGCAAGAGAAGTGCGAACGCATCGCGAGCACCGGCTGCACGCTGTTCATCGACGATCTAACCGAAGTGTTCGAGGATCCGGCCTTTCCGCAGGGCGTGGAGCGCTGGCTCTTTGCACCCGCCGGCACCGATGGGCACGCGGCCGTTGCCGATCGCACGTTTGCATCGTGGACCGCCTTGCGCGAAGCGGCGCTGCCATGACCGCCGATGAGCTGCACGCGCTCGCGGCGCGTTTAGCGGGCGAGGCGGTCAGCGCGCCGGAGACCGTGCGCGGCGGCGGCAACAACCGGCTCTATCGCGTCGAGGGCGCGGGCGGTGCGTTCGCGCTCAAGCATTATCCGGCCGACCCTGCCGATGCGCGGGCGCGCTACGAGCGCGAGTTCGGCGGCCTGCGCTTTCTCTGGGAGCAGGGCGTGCGCTGCGTTCCGCAGCCGCTCGGACTCGAAGCCGGAAGCGGCGTCGCTCTGTACGCTTGGATCGACGGCCGTCCCGTCGGCGCTGCGTCGGCCGCCGACATCGAGGCGCTAGCGGATTTTGCCCGGCGCTTGCACGCGCTGCGTGAAGCCCCAGGGGCCGAGACCCTGCCCGACGCCCGCGAGGCCGTCGGCTCAAGGGCCGAACTGCACGCGCAGCTCGCCGCCCGCCTGACGCGTCTGGCCGGGCCGGCCGCCGGCCATCCGGCCTTGGCGGCACTGTTGCGCGATATCTCGGCCGAAGCCGGCATGCGGCGCAACGGTACGCCGGAGGCGAGCCTTCCGCGCGCGCGGCAGACGCTTTCCCCCTCGGACTTCGGCTTTCACAACGCGATCCGCACGCCCGGCGGCCTCGCATTCGTGGACTTCGAGTATTTCGGCTGGGACGATCCGGTGAAGCTGGTGGCCGACGTCCTGTGGCATCCGGGCATGGCGCTCGACGAGGGGCAACGGCAAAAGTTTTACGAGGGCGTGGCCGAAGTGTATGGTGTGGACGCGGATTTCAAAGGTCGCTTCGAACGCGATGCACCTCTTTATGGCCTGCGCTGGGCGCTCATCGTGTTGAACGAATTTTTGCCCGGCATCTGGGAGCGGCGCGTGGCCGCCGGACAGCCGGACGATCGCCAAGCGGCCCTCGAGCGCCAGCTCGCTAAGGCGGCCGGCTTGCTCGATCGCGTGCGCCGGAATGCGGTGCTCGCATGACCAGCACCGCGAAACTGGACGAGCGCTCGCTCGCTCTGCGCGGCCGCATCATCGATGCGCTCGAGGGCGGAAAGCGCGGCCACGTCGGCGCGTCGCTCTCGCTCGTCGAGATCTTACGCGTGCTCTACGACGACATCCTCACGCTGCGGCCGGAAGAGCCGCGCTGGGTCGATCGCGACCACTGCATCTTGAGCAAAGGCCACGGCTGTCTCACGCAATACACGATGCTCGCCGAGCGCGGATTTTTCTCGCACGACGAATTGCTGTTGCAATGCACGCCGGGCGCACTGCTCGGCGGTCATCCCGATACGCACGTACCGGGCGTTGAAGCGGCGACGGGCGCCCTCGGCCACGGTCTTGCGATCGGCGTCGGACTCGCGCTCGCAGCGCGCATGCAGAAGCGCCGCTCGCGCACGTTCGTCGTGATGGGCGACGGCGAGATCAACGAAGGTTCCGTGTGGGAAGCAGCGCTGAGCGCCTCCAAGCACCGACTCTCCAGCCTGACCGCGATCATCGACTACAACAAGCTGCAGTCGTACGGCAAAGTTTCCGACGTGCTGCCGCTCGAACCGCTGGCGGATAAATGGCGCGCGTTCGGTTTCTCGGTGCGCGAAGTCGATGGTCACGATGTCGAATCGCTGCGCACGGTGCTCAAAGCGACGCCGTTCGAGACGGATAAGCCGAGCTTGCTGATCGCGCACACGATCAAGGGCCGCGGCATTGCGATCGCCGAGGGACAAGCGTCGTGGCATCACAAGGCGTCGGTCGATGCCAAGCTGGTCGCGCAAATGCGCGAAGCGCTCGCAGAGGTGACGCATGCGTAAGGTCGCGATCAATTCGATTCACGATCTCGCCAAGCGCGATCCGCGCGTGGTGTTCATCGGCTCCGACCTGGGCCCGGGCGTGCTCGAAGCGATGCGCGTCGAGATGCCCGACCGCTTTTTCATGGAAGGCGTCACGGAGCAAGCAATCATCGGCATCGCCGCGGGACTCGCGATGGCCGGCTACATGCCCTACATCAACACGATCGCGACGTTTCTGACGCGCCGCTGTTTCGAGCAGCTCGCGGTCGACGTCTGCATGCATCACCTGCCGGTGCGCTTGATCGCCAGCGGCGGCGGTGCGGTGTACGCACCGCTCGGACCGACGCACATGGCGTTCGACGATTTTGCGCTGCTGCGCACGCTGCCGGGCATGACGGTGGTTGCGCCGTGCGATGCGCCTGAAATGGGACGCGTGATGGACGGCTCGCTCGACGTCGACGGACCGCTGTACATTCGCATTGCCAAGGGCAGCGATCCGGTGATCTCGCGTCCCGAACTGCCGTTCAAGATCGGCAAAGCGATCGTGCTCGAAGAGCCCGGTGAAGTGCTGTTCGTCGGCACCGGCGTGATGACGACGCGTGCCTTGCTCGCCCGCGAGCAACTTGCGGCACGCGGCATTCGCGCGGGCGTCGTGCATGCGCACACCGTTAAGCCGCTCGATGTCGATACGATCGCCGATGCCGCGCGCAACGTGCAACTGGTGGTTGCGGTAGAAGAACACTTCCGCAACGGCGGCTTGGGTACGGCGGTCGCCGAGAGCTTCGGCGATCGCGGTATCGCGACGCCGGTCGTGCGCTGCGGGTTCAGCGATGCCTATTCGTACGACTTCGGCTCGCAAGAGCACGTCCTCGAAGTGGCGGGACTCCATCCCGCGGGGCTCGTCGCGACGGTGGAAGCCGCGCTCGCCGGACGTAAGCTCACCGCGCCGGTCGGCGCGTGAGCCCGGCGGCCGCGCGCGGCCTCGGGCGGCGCATCGACTTCACCCAAACGCTGCATGCCTCGACGAAGCGTGACTATGTCGCCCGCGTCGTGGAGCACGATAAGGCCGAGTCGGCCGAAATCGCGATGCAGTATGGTCAAGAGTATTGGGACGGCGACCGGCGCTATGGTTACGGCGGCTATCGCTATGACGGCCGCTGGCTGCCGATCGCGCAAGCGATGGCGGCCGACTACGGTTTGAAGGCCGGCAATCGCGTGCTCGACGTGGGCTGCGGCAAAGGCTTCCTGATGCACGAGTTCACCCAAGCCGTGCCGGGCGTGGGCGTTGCGGGCATCGACGTGAGCGCATACGCGATCGCGAACGCACTCGACGACGTGAAGCCGCACTTGACGCTCGGCACGGCGGCGAAGTTGCCGTACGCCGACGATGAATTCGATCTGGTCATTTCGCTCGGCACGCTGCACAACTTGGGCGTCGACGATCTGTTCACCGCGCTGGCGGAAATCGAACGCGTCGGCCGGCGCGCATACGTGATGGTCGAGTCGTACCGCGACCAGCGCGAAAAGGCGAACCTGTTGTATTGGCAGCTGACCTGTCGCAGTTTCTATTCGGTTGAAGACTGGGAGTCGGTTTTTCGCCGGGCCGGCTATACCGGCGACTACGGCTTCATCTTTTTCACCTGATGGATCTTGGACTCGGCGGCCGCACGGCGTTTATCACCGGAGCGAGCCGCGGTATCGGCGCCGCGACCGCGCGCGTGCTCGCCGCGGAAGGCGCACGCGTTGCCGTGTGCGCGCGTGACGGCGCCGCGCTCAGCGCGCTCGTGGACGAAATCGGCGGCGCGGCGGCCGGACATCGCGCGCTCGCGCTCGACCTCAGCGAAGCCGGTGCGCCGCAACAAGCCGTCGGGTGGCTCGCAAAAGAGATGGGCGACGTTGAGATCGTGGTCCACAACCTCGGCGGCACCCTCGGCGTGCGCGAACCGCTGGGCCCGGCAACGGAATGGGCGCGCGTGTTCCACTTCAATCTCGGCATTGCCATCGATTTGAATTCCGGCTTGCTGCCGCCGATGATCGAACGGAAGTACGGCCGCATCATCGCGCTCTCATCGCTGGCCGGCTTCGAGCATCAGGGCTCGATCCCGTATTCGGTCGCGAAAGCGGCGCTGACGGCGTACATCCGCGGCATGGGCCGCACGTATGCGCCCGACGGCGTGGTGATCTCAGCGGTCGTGCCGGGCGTGATCGCGACGGAAGGCAACAATTGGGGCGAATTGATGCGCCGCGATCCGGCGGAAGCGCAGCGCTACCTCGCCGACCGCGTGCCGCGCGGGCGCTTCGGCGCGCCCGAAGAAGTGGCGCAGGCGGTAGCGTTTCTGGCGAGCCGGCATGCCGATGCGTTCGCCGGATCGATCGTGCCGCTCGAGGGCGGCCAAGGCCGCAGTTTTTTCGGACAATGAACATCGATATGGAAAGGCCCGGGCATGGAACCTAGTCGCGAAGCCGAGCAGTGGCGGCACGCCAAATCATTTATCGGCAACGAGCACGTGCTGCTCGGGCCCTATTTCAGCTTCATCGTGCGCAAGAGCCCGCGCCGCCTATTGCATCTGCTGAGCTACTACAAGTTCGCCGCGAAGATGATCGGTTCGGGGAAGCGCGTGCTCGACGTCGGCTGCAGCGAAGGCTTCGGCACGATTCTGCTGGCCGAAGCTGCCACGTCGTGCCTCGGTGTGGATCTCGATAGTGATGCGATCGACGTAGCGAATCAAAGCGTCGCGAGCGACAAGCTGAAGTTCCAGCTGATGGACATCCTGACGACCGACCCCGGGCGCTTCGATGCCGTCGTCACGCTCGACGTGATCGAACACATCTTCCAAGACAACGAAGACGCGTTCGTCGCGCGCCTGGCGAGCGTGCTCGAGCCGCACGGCGTGCTGATCATCGGCACGCCGAACATCACCTCGGATCAATACGCGAACGAGCACTCGCGCCGCGGTCACGTGAACCTGTTCTCGGCCGATCGGCTGCGCGATCTCGGCCTCAAGCACTTCAACAACGTGTTCATGTTCTCGGCCAACGACGAAATGGTGCACACCGGCTTCTCGCCGCTCGCGCACTACCTGCTCGCGCTCTGCGTCGATCCGAAGCGGTGACCGTGAAGCGCGCATTCGTCGACTACTACCGCGAACGGGACATCTCGCCGGTTCATCAGGACATCAGCGATCGCGAACGCCACTTCGGCCGCCGTTCGTCGCTTTATCGCTTTCTCGGCATCCCGCCGCTGTACGTTGAGGGCGCGCACGTGCTCGAGTTCGGCCCGGGATCGGGCGACAACGCGCTGCATACCGCGAGCCTCGGACCCGAGCGTTACGTGCTCGTCGACGGTAACCCGCGCGGCGTCACGGAAACGCGCGCGAAGCTCGCGAGCGCATTGCCCGAGGGCGTCGTCGAAGTCGTGCCGAGCTACGTTGAGGATTTCAAGGTTGCCGAGCGCTTCGATTTGGTGGTTGCGGAAGGGCTGATCCCATTCCAAAACGAGCCGGTCGGTTTCGCGCGCCACATCGCATCGTTCGTGCGGCCCGGCGGCATGCTGGTCGTCACGTGCGCCGATTCCGCGTCGGCGATCGGCGAGATCGGGCGGCGTTTGCTCGCCAACCGCATCGCACCGCCGTCGTTACCGTACGCGGAACGCCGCGCGCAACTCTCGCCCGTATTCGCCTCGCACTTGGCCACGCTCGAGGGCATGAGCCGGTCGGTCGACGATTGGGTGGACGACAACATCGCGCAGCCGCTCACCGGCAAACTCTATTCGATGGCCGACGCGATCGAGAGCCTCGGCGCCGACGGCTTCATCGTCACCGGCTCGTCACCGCAATTCTTCACCGACTGGCGCTGGTACAAACGCGTCTTCGGCGACGAACGCCAATTCAACGAACGCGCGATCGATAGCTACTACGAAAACATCGTAAACTTCCTAGACTACCGCGAAACCCTCGCCCCCCACGAAGCCGCCGTCGGCCGCCGCATCCGCACCGCCACTGACGCCCTCTACGAAGCCATGCACGCCGACGACGCCGGCGACCCCACCGGCCTCCCCGCTGCCATCGCCCACCTCAAAGAAATCGCGCCGCTCGTAAAACCAATCGCCCCATCAACGGCAGCAAGCCTCGACGCACTAGCAAACGCCCTATCCGGCGATGCAAAAACAGCGGCAGGGACCAACGCATTCAGCCCCCACTTCGGCCGAGGCCAACAATACTTAAGCTTCACCCGCGATCACTAAGGAAAAGAAGAAGGTAGTAACTTCGCGCCTTCGCGCTCACTACGCATGCGACGGTCTATCCTCATTTGTCATGCCGAGCGCAGGTCGCGCAGCGACCTACGCGCTTCGCGCTGCGCTCGGCATGACAAATATATAACCATCACTTTCCTAACCACCGGCACAAAACGTGGTACGCGTAGTGAGCGCGAAGGCGCGAAGTTACTTTATTTTCCTTTAAAACCCCGTCACCCAGGTCGTCCCTAAATCAACGGATCCAAAGTCGGAATAGGATCATTAGCAGTACGTCGTCCCAGTTCGGCGACGATCGCTAGGGCGGCGTCGCGGTTTAGGTGGACGCTGTCGGTGCCGAAGTGGGGGAGGAGGGCGCCGTCGGGTGTGGTGACGTGGGGCCAGGTGTCGATGTAGCCGACGTTGTTCGCGTTGCAGAATTTCTCGAAGAGCGCGTTGATCGTGAGGTGGACGGCGTAACGCACGTGGCGACGCGACATGAAACCGCAGTGCTCGGCATAATCGGCGTCGTTGAGTCCGGGCGGCGGAAGAGCGAGCAGAAACAAGTTCGCGATGCCGATGTCGACCAGCGTCCGCATGCCGCGGAACAGCGGCGTCAAATACTCGCTCTCGATCTCTTCGGCCAATTCTGCTTCGGTGATCGTCTCGGTACCGGCAGGCGGGTCGTCGGGAAAGACCGGCATCGGCCGCGACATTGCGATGCGCGCATCGAGCGGGAGCCGGCGGATGATGTCGCGTGCGTCGACTTCGCCGCACGAAATCACCAGCAATTCGTTGCGATAGCTCTGCCGCAGCCGCAGGCCGAATTCCCAGCCGAGCGGGTCGCGCGCGGTACGGAAGCGGCCGAGCGCCGGGATGGCGTTTTCCCGCGTGCCGCGCAAGATGTTCAGCGTCAGCAGCGAGCTAACGAGGCGCGCATTGAGGGTACCATCGTCGTATGAGAACTCGGTCGACCGGAACCCGTAGTGGTTATGAGCCTGCGTGATGACGTAGCGCGGCGGGTCGCCCTCGTCCAGAAACACCAGGCCGTCGAACCTGGCGCCGTGGCTATCGCCGATAAACTTGAACGCGCGCGGCCACGCGGCCAGGCGATACCCCATCACTTTCCCTTTCGGCCGCTAAGGCCGGACGTTTTATAGGCCGATAACCGACAATATGCCTCGCTCCCCGTTCCCCTACGACGGACTGGCACGCCGAGCCGTTTGGAAGCGTGCCGTTGCCGACGTAGCTCCGGCCGATATCGACCCGCAAGTCGCCCCGCCCTTCACCTTCGACCGCACGTCAAAGGTCGCATCGGCGGGTAGCTGCTTCGCGCAGCGCATTGCGGAAGCGCTGGTCGCCCGGAAGTACAACTATTTCGTGACGGAAGCGGGCCCCGCGTCGATGGATCCGGCCGAGCGCGCGCGCCGCACGTACGGCGATTACTCGGCGCGCTTCGGCAACATCTATACGACCGTGCAGCTGATGCAGCTCTTCGACCGGGCCTTCGGCCGCTTCACTCCGGCCGACGACATCTGGGAGCGGCACGCCGGCGGTTTCGTCGATGCGAACCGTCCCCGCGTTGAGCCCGACGGCTTTCCGACGCGCGAAGCGCTGCTTGCCGATCGCGCCGAGCATCTGGCCGCCGTGCGGCGCATGTTCGAAGAAGCCGACGTCTTCGTTTTCACGCTGGGCCTCACCGAATCGTGGCGTTCCACGATCGACGGCACCGCCTACCCGGCCGTCCCGGGGCGTGCGTTCGGCACATTCGATGCCTCCGCATACGCCTTCGACAATATCGCCGTCGTCGAGAACATCGAAACGCTGCGCCGCTTCATCACCGCCTTGCGCGAAGTGAACCCCAAAGTCGACGTGATCCTCACCGTCTCGCCCGTGCCGCTCGTGGCCACGGCGACCGATGAGCACGTGCTCACTGCCACGGCGTACTCCAAAGCGGTGCTGCGCGTGGCGGCAGAAGAGACCGCTCGCTCGTTCGAGCGTGTTGCCTATTTTGCGTCGCTCGAGATCGTCACCGGCACGTTCAACGAGGCCGCCTATTTCGAAGCCGACCGCCGGACCGTGACGCCCGCCGGCGTCGACCACGTGCTGCGTTCGTTCTTCCGGCATTTCGTGACGGCGCCCAGTGCCGCCGAACTGCCGCCGCCCCCGCTACCGGCCGCCCCGGTTCGCCGGCCAAGCGTCCTCGGCGCGGCGCGCCCGCTGACGGTGGTGGGAGCCAAGGACCCGTGCGATCAGGACGAGCTCGGGGCGTACATCGCCCGGGAGTTTTCGGAAAAAAAGAAGGCTTGACGCCTTCTCGCTTGCATCGAATCGGGATGCCCGTGCGTTTTGGGGGCAGCCCCTCGTCCCGTCCTGAGGATTCGATAAGCCTACATGTCTGCTGAAAAGCTGCTGCTGTTTCTGGTGATGCTCTCGGTGCTCGTGGTTTTGCACGAGTACGGCCACTTTTTGCTGGCCCGGCGCAATGGGGTACGAGTCGACGATTTTGCCCTGGGGATGGGCCCGACGTTGCTTAAGTGGACGTCCAAGCGCAGCGGCACCAACTACCGCCTGAACCTCTTCCCGATCGGCGGCTACTGCGCCATGAAGGGCGAGGACGGCAAGACGACCGAGGCGGAACAGCAACGCGCGTTTCGCAACGACGGCAAGCACGACGACGACAACTTCCAGGCCAAGACGCCCTGGCAGCGGCTCGCGATCGTCGTCGCGGGGCCGATCGCGAACTTCATCGTTGCGCTCGTGCTGCTCTTCGCGAGTGCCGCCATCTTCGGTGTGGCCGACAAGGCGCCGACCACCAAGATTTATCAGCTGCTGCCGGGCTATCCGGCCCAGCATGCCGGCCTGCATCCGGGCGACGTGATCACCGCGATCGACGGCGTGCCGATGCGCGACGGCGATCAACTCGTTCACACGATCTACGCCGCGCCCGGCAAGACGATTCGCGTGACGTATCAGCGCGACGGCAGCACGAGCGATGTCTCGATCCTCACGCGCGTCGTGAAAGATCCGCTGGGCAAACCGCAAGGACGGCTCGGCTTCAGTCCGATGCCGACGATGCGTCCCGCCAGCATCCCCGAAGCGGCGCAATCCGCGTGGTGGCAGTTCTCGGCGGTCTTCACCGGCACGCTCAACGTGCTCGGTCAACTAATCACGAACTTCTCAAGTACGGCCGGCCAACTGCAAGGTCCGATCGGCATCGCGCAAGTCTCGGCGCAAGTCGCGGACTTCGGCTGGGGCGCGTATCTCTCGCTCGCGGCGACGCTCTCGATCTCGCTCGGCATCTTCAACTTGCTGCCGATTCCGGCGCTCGACGGCGGCCGCGGCATCTTCATCCTCGTTGAAATGCTGCGCGGCAAACCGGTCGATCCGGAAAAAGAAGCGCTCGTGCACGTCGGCGGCTTTGCTGCGCTGATCGTCGTCATGCTCGCCGTGGCCTATCACGACATCGCGCGCATTCTCGCCGGTCAGGCGGCGTTCTAACAATGGCCGAACGCCTGCGCACGACCGAACCGCAATATCAAAAATACGTCGACAACATGGACGAGACCGGTCCGGTAGAACTCGGGCCGATGACCAGCGCCACCTGGCGTCTCGATCCGCGCCGCTTGACGTTTATGCTCGCGCGCTACAAGTTCGTCTCGAAAATGCTTGCCGGTAAGGACAGCGTGATCGAGATCGGCTGCGGTGACGGCTTCGGCATGCGCATGGTGCTGCAAACGGTCAAGCGCGGCGTGGGCGTCGACTTCGATCCGGTGTTTATCGAGTGGGCCACCAAGGTCGCAAAAAAAGAAGAACTGCCGGCCGAATTCATCTTGCACGACGTGATCGCGAGCCCGCCGCCCGGGAAATTCGCCGCCGCGTACTCACTCGACGTGATCGAACACATCGAGCCCGACCAAGAATGGAAGTTCGTGGCCAACATCGCCGCGGCGCTCGAGCCCGGCGGCATCTGCTTTATGGGCACGCCGAACATCACGTCGGCGCCATATGCATCGGAACCCAGCCGGCTCGGTCACATCAATTTGAAATCCGCGGAAACGCTGACGGCCTCGCTAGCGGCCGCGTTTCAGCACGTGTTCATGTTCTCGATGAACGACGAGATGGTGCACACCGGCTACGCGCCGATGGCGCACTACCTCATGGCAATGGGCGTGAATCCGCTGCGTGGCTAAGAAACGCGTCGCGATCCTTGGTTCGACCGGAAGCATCGGCCGCCAAGCGCTCGACGTCATTTCGCGTTACGCCGATCGCTTTGAAGTCGTCGGGCTCGCGGCCGGCCGCAACACGGCGCTGCTGGCCGAACAAGTCGCGGCGTTTCATCCGAAAGTCACCTCATCGGAGGCCGACGGCGCAGCGGGACTTCGCGCGGTTGCGGTCGATTCGAACCCCGATATCCTCCTTGCGGCCACTGACGGTGCGGTCGCGTTCGACGCGGTGTTTGCCGCGGTTGATGCGGGCATCGACGTTGCGGTTGCCAACAAAGAACTGATCGTTGCAGCGGGCGAACTGCTCTTTTCGCACGCGCGAGCCAGCGGCGGGCGTTTGCTCCCGGTCGATAGCGAACACAGCGCGATCTTCCAATGCCTGCGCGGCGAACCGGTCGAGCGCATCGCGAGCGTAATTCTCACCGCGTCGGGCGGACCGTTCTGGAACACACCGGCCGCCGAGATGCGCGACGCACGCGTCGAGGATGCGTTGAAGCATCCGACCTGGCAGATGGGCGTGAAGAACACCATCGACTCCGCGTCGTTGATGAACAAGGGGCTCGAAGTGATCGAAGCGAGCCGCTTTTTCGATCTGCCCGCCGAGCGCATTCACGTGCTCGTCCATCGCACGAGCGTCGCGCACGGCTTCGCCATCTTCACCGACGGTAACGTCGTCGGCCAATTCGCGCCGCCCGATATGCGACTGCCGATCGGCTATGCGCTGGCCTATCCCGACCGGCTCGACGATCACCCGGTCACCGATCCGCTCGTCGCGCTCGGCGGCGCGGCGGATGCATCGGCGACGGCGCTTGGCTTCGAACGCCCCGACCTCGAACGTTTTCCATGTCTCGGCCTCGCCTATCGCGCGTTGCGTGAAGGCGGCACATCACCGGCCGCATTGTCCGCGGCGAACGAGATCGCGGTTGCGGCGTTCGTCGACGGCCGGATTCGCTTCGGCGACATCGCGGTGTGCATCGAGACGGCGCTCAACGCCACCGAACGCGGCGAGTTAACGCTCGCGGCCGTGCGCGCGGCGGACCGGCAGGCACGCGAGGCGGCGGCGAGTGCCGTCGACGCGCACAGCCTCGCCGTGCAACGCAAACCACTGCGATGATCTCGGCGTTCGGCCCGAAGGCAACCGCGTATGCCGGACGGCTCGGCGACATCGAGGCGATCGTGACCGACCCGGAAGTCGTGACCAGCGCACAGGCGGAAGCCGTACGCCGGCGCGGCCGCGGTGAATCGTTCTCCGGTTTGATCTGCATCGACGACGCGCGCGTCGCTTTCGGCTACGCGTACGCCGAGGACATTTTCAAGCAGCTGCCCGATTTCGATGCCCGCCGTTACGTGGTGGATCAACTCGTTCTCGGCGCGATGTCGATCAACGGCAAACGCGCCGATGAAATGTGGCCGCTCGAACCGGCGCTCGAACATCTCTTCGTCGAGTTCCTCAGTTCGTGCGACCGGTTGCTGGTGCGTTCGTACGATGAATTCGCGCGCGTGAACGCGTGGTTCGCACGCGAACCGGGGCGCCGTTTGCTGCCGCCCGTCGAACGCATGTTGGCGACCGCAAACGTACCGGTCGTCGATCACGTACGTCCGGAACGGCCCGGTGTCGTTATTTGGGCGCCGAACCTCCCGGCGCACGACTGCGCGCTGCACCTGCACGGGTTAGCGGAATATCGGGGTGAGCTAACCTGCGTTTCGAGCGGCGGCCCGGAGCCGTCGAAGACAACCGCGACGTTTCTCGTTCCCGGCGATCCGCGCGTTGCCGCAGCGCTGAGCCGCGCGGCGGCGGTGATCTGCAGTGATCCGAGCGATCCGAGCGATGCGGTCGCCTTCGCCCGGGCCGGATTCGGCGTCGTCGCGCCGATTACGAGCGGCGCGCACGAGTTCGCGCGCGGTATCGTCGCCTGGGATGGAATGGATGCGAAGTTTTTGTTTACGGTGACGGCCGTAGCGATCGCGCGGCCGGCCGGGGCCCTCGCATGATCGACGCTTACGGTTCGGAGGCCGAACGCTACGCGCGCGGGCTCGGCGATATCGAGCTCGTGATCAGCGACATCACGCACCTCGGCGATGCCTTTTTCGGCGCCGTGCGGCGGCTCGAGACGGGCGTGCCGTTTTACAGCATGCTGCTGCTCGACGATGCGCGCGTGGACTTCGGCTACCGCTTCGGCGAGCAAATCATGGGGCAACTCCCGCGCGCAGAAATGCGCGGGCTGGCAATCGAGCAACTCGTCCAAGGTTCGCTGCCGGTAAACGGCGCGCGGGCGGATGAAGTCTGGCAAATCGATCGCTCGCTTGAAGGTATGGCCATCGAGTTTCTCGCGCTTGCCGATACCACACTCGTGCGCTCGTATGCCGAAGTTGCGCGCCTGCAGCGCTGGTCCGTGTCGGCGTTCCCGCCCCGTCCGCTACCGCAGATCGAGCGCGTCCTCGCATCCGCGACGTTGCCGGCGTTCGAGCGCGCGCCGGCCGGCGGCATCGTCGTCTGGGCACCGCACCGGGCGGCACTCGAATGCGCGATTGCGCTGCACGGACTCGCCGGGTTCCTGGGCGAGCTGACGTGTGTCTCGGCCGGCGGTCCGTTACCGTCGCACTCGGCGGCGAACTTTTTTTCGGCCGATGATGCCGGCGCCGCGGGGGCGCTCGGGCGAGCGTCGACGATCGTATGCGTCGACCCCGGCGATCCAAGCGAAGCCGTCGCGTTCGCGCGCCTCGGCTTCGGCATCGTGGCACCGATCACGAGCGGCGCGCACGAGTTCGCCGAAAACGTCATCGCGTGGGATGCGCTCGATGCGTTATTGCTGCCCGCAGCGGTGACTGCGGCTAACGCGCGACCGGCGATCGTGCGCGCGGAGCCCACCCCTCCGCCGCGCCGGCCGCAAGCACCGCCGCGGCCGGACTTCATCGACGAGAAGACGCTGCCGCTCGTTTCGATCGTCACGCCGACGTATAACCGCCGCGACGATCTGCGAAAAATGTTATCGTGTCTTGCCGCGCAGACGTATCCGAACATCGAAGCGGTGATCGTCAACGACGGCGGCGTTGCCGTCAATGACATCGTGGCGGAGTTTCCGTTCGCGCGACTGATCGAACAACCGGCGAATGCGGGCGCGCTGCGCGCCGTTGAACGCGGCCGCACCGAAGCGCGCGGTGAGTACATCGGCTTACTGCCCGACGACGACTGGATCTACCCCGATCACGTCGACCGGATGATGAACGCCATGTTTCGCAGCGGTGCACTCATCGCGCACGGCGCCGGTCTCTTGCGCTATCTCGAACGCGGCGTAGACGGTGAATGGTGGACGTACGGTCTCAACAACCGCACGTTCTCGCAGACCATGGTCCCGAGCGACGCGTTGGTCAGCGCGACCATAGGCGGCCATCAGATGCTCGTGCACCGTTCCGTCTACGACACGGTCGGCGGGTACATTCTGGATTCCGACGTCAGCGACAACGAGATCCACATCCGCTTCACCAAGCTTTATTTCTACGCGTTCGTCGACCACGTAACCGCGGAATTCCGCGATCACGCCGGCGGACAAAATCGCCAGTGCGACTTTCCGGCGGCGCTGCGAGTAATCTATGACACCGTGCATCCGATAACGGACCGTCCGGTCATTACGGACCAACGCGAAAACACGATCAAGCACATCGCTTCGCGCGAACCCGGCAAGCCGCCGTTTCCGCCCACGCTGAGCCGGAAGCGGCCGGCCGTGAACCCCGCGGGCCCGGCTGCGGTTTAGAGCGAAGGAGAACCACCATGATTCGTCTGCGGCGCCAATCCAAACCAGTCTTCCTCAAAAACAAATCGGGCGAGTCCGATTCTAAAGGCGTATGGATCGGCGGCGACCATCCGGTTGCCGTGCAGTCGATGACCACGACCGACACGGCCGACTACGAAAAGACGCTCGAACAGGTCTACGGCCTGGCGATGGAAGGCTGCGAGATCGTGCGCGTGACCTGCCAGGACCCGCGCGACGCCGCCGGCCTGCCGCACATCGTCAAGCGCTCACCGGTCCCGATCGTGGCCGACATCCACTTCGATCACCGCATGGCCTTGGCTGCCTTGGATGCCGGTGTCGCCAAGCTTCGCCTCAACCCGGGCAACATCACCGACCCCGCCAAGACGCGGGAAGTCGTGAAGCTCGCGATCGAGCGCGGCACCCCGATCCGCATCGGCGTCAACATGGGCTCGTTGGCTCGCGACCTCGAGGAAAAGCTCGGCCACACCCCCGAGGCGATGGTCGAGTCGGCGCTGCGCCACGTCGACATCCTCGAAGACCTCGGCCACACGGACATCGTGATCTCGCTCAAGGCCCACGACGCCCCGATGACGATCTACGCCTACCGGCTCATGGATCAGCGTCTGCGCGAGCGCAAGACCCCCTACGCCCTCCATCTGGGCGTCACGGAAGCCGGTCTGCCGCGCGAGGGGACGATCAAGTCGGCCATCGGCCTCGGGGTCCTGCTCTGGGAGGGCATCGGCGACACGCTGCGCGTTTCGCTCGCCGCCGACCCGGTCGAAGAGATCCCGGTCGCCTGGGGCATCCTCAAGGCGCTCGGCCTGCGCGAAAAGGGCTTCGACATCACCGCCTGCCCCTCGTGCGGCCGGGCGGAAATCCAAGTCGTCGAGCTGGCGCGTTCAGTTGAGGCGATCGCTAAGGAGTACACCGCGCCGGTCAAGGTCGCAGTTATGGGCTGCGTCGTGAACGGCCCGGGAGAGTCCAAAATGGCCGATGTGGGCATCGCCGGCGGTAAGGGCAAGGGAGCAATCTACCGCAAGGGCGAGTTGGTGGGTACTTATCCAGAAGGCCAATTGCTTGGGCAATTACGGCTCGAAATAGAGAAGGTCATCATCGAGCAATATCCGGATTACATTCACGAGACGAATCGTGAGACTACACCTGCATAACGGTTTCGGGGCCGGGCTCCCGAGTTGGCGACTCCTGGCAGGCACGGCGGCAATCGCGCTGACGGCCTCGCTGGCGCTCGCGCTCTCGCAGCCGGCCATCCTCGACGTTGACGGCCAGCGGGTCGTATCCGACGTCTCCCCGGTGACCACCAACGGCGTCGCCTACCTGCCCCTGCGGGCGGTGAGCGAAGCCGCCGGCGCCGCCACGAGCTTCGATCCGCGCACGAGCGAACTGACCGTCCGCCGCGGCACGGCCGTGCTCACGATGAAAATCGGCGAGCGGCACGCGACGCTCGACGGCCGCCCGATCGAATTGAAGAACGCACCGTTCACGGTACACGGCCGCGCGATGGTGCGCGGTTCCGACGTCGCGATGGCCCTCGGGTCGGCCGTCAAGTATGACGTCGCCCGCGGCCGCATCGACGTTCGCACGCCGGGCGCCGTCGTCGCCGGAGTTCCCGACGACGGCCAGTAGGGACTAGACCGCGCCGATAACCCCGTCGGCGTAGAGCGGCACGCAGCGGCTCACGTCGATTTTCGCGCATGCGTTGACATCGGCGGCGAAGCCTTTCTCTACGAGTGCGCGCGCATGCGTGCCGCTGGCTATTGCGGTGGTGAGTTTTTTCGCATTGGCTGCGTAGACGGTTGCGGCGGCGCGCGCTGCGTCGGTGATGGCGAGGTGCTTGTCATGGCGCACGAGCGCATCGACGATCGCGCCGGCGCATAGCACATCCTCGAAACTGAGGTTGCCTTCGCTACCGGCGCACAACAGCCGCACATAGCCCTCCGCGTGCACCAGCCGCTCGACCACCGCAGCGCGGTTGAGCAGCGCGGCGCAGTAGACGAGGGCGTTACCGCGCGCAGCTTCCACGAGCGCTCGCGTACCGTTGGTGGTCGTAAGGACGAGCGTCTTACCTTCCACGCGTTCGCGCGTATACGATGCGGGCGAGTTATCCAAATCGAACCCCGCGATCAAGCGCGACTCGCGTTCGCCGCACAACAGCGACCGTTCGCGGCCGAGCCGGCGCATGACGATGATCGCTTCGTCAGCCTCGCGCACGGGCACGACGCCGGCCGCGCCGTTATCGAGCGCGGTGACGATCGTAGATGTTGCCCGCAGAACGTCGATGACAACGACGGTCGCTGCCGGCGCGCGCGACGTTCCGAAGTCGGGCGTTGCCGCCATATCGAGCGTAGCGATCACGGCGTTTGCGTGGCGCCGGGTACGGGTTGGCGGAAACCGTAGCAGAAGTAGATCACGAGACCGACGGCGAGCCACACGATGAAGCGCAGCCACGTGAACGGCCCCAGACCCACGGTCGATAGAAAGAGTGAGAGCACGATCCCGCAGAGTGGAAAGAACGGCACGAACGGCGAGCGGAACGGGCGCGGCAAATCGGGCCGCTTGTAGCGCAGCCAGATCACGCCGGCGCACACGATGATGAACGCGCTGAAGGTGCCGATGTTCACCAGCTCGAGCAGCGCGTCGAGCGGCACGACGAAGGCCAGGACGGCGACGATCAGTCCGGTGATGATCGTCATGCGCGCGGGCGTCTGAAACCGCGGATCGATGGCGGCCACCGACGGCGGCAGCATCCGGTCGCGCGCCATCACGTAGAAGATGCGGCTCTGACCGAGCAGCGACGTCAACGCGACCGAGGTCGTGCCGGCGATCACGCCGATCGTAATGATCGCTTCGACGAGCGGATTGTGCAGCGGCTCGATCGCGGCGAGCAGGGCTGCGTTTTGGTCGACGTGCTGCCACGGCACGATGCCGACGAGCACGATCGCGACCGCGCAATAGATCACGGTGCCGATCGCGAGCGACCCGAGGACGCCGACCGGCACGTCGCGCTTGGGATTACGGGTTTCTTCGGCCGTGGTCGTGGCCGTATCGAACCCGATGTAGCTGAAGAAGACGAGCGCCGCAGCCGGCACGATGCCGTTGCCGTTCGCGCCGAACGCGATCGTGCCAAAGCCCAGCGGCGCGAACGGCACGAGGTTCGAGGCGTGGAACAACGACAAGCCGACGATCACGAACACGACGAGCGCGCCGATCTTGACGACGACGAACGCGTTGTTACTCGTTGCCGTTTCTTTGATCCCAACCACGAGCAGCGCCGAGAGCGCGAGGATGAACAGCGCGCCGATGACGTCGACGGTAGTTTTCGAGGGATCGAAGCTCCAGAACGCCCACCACGCGCCCGCGTGTTCCCAATGCGCGGTGCGCGCCCACACGGGCAGCGCGACGTTGAAGAGCGAGTGTGCGGCGGTTTGCACCGATGACGAAAACGCGGATGCGACCGGAGCGGCGCTGACCGCATATTCGAGGATCAGATCCCAGCCGATGATCCAGGCGACGAGTTGTCCCAGCGTTGCATAGGCGTACGTGTACGCGCTGCCGGCGATCGGCACGATGGCGCCGAGTTCGGCGTAACAGAGCGCGGCAAACATCGAGGCGAGGCCGGCCAGCAGAAACGCGATGATGACGGCCGGGCCGGCCTTGGCGACGCCGGAGCCGATCGTCGTGAAGATCGATCCGCCGATCATCGTGCCGAGGCCGATGGCGATCAGATCGCGCCCGCCCAGCACGCGGCGCAGACCGGTGCGATGTTCCTCGGATTGCAACCCCTCGATTGAGGTCCGGCGTACGAGCCGTGCGAGGAACCCGTCTGTCATCTCAAGCGAGGTGCGACGGGGGCGGGGCGGATTCATGCAACCCGCTTGGAGGGTATAGCGTTGTCTGTTACGGCTCGCCGTTGCGGCGTAGCCTCACCGAGCGAGCATGAAAACGATTTCCGGACCGGCTGCACCGGTTGCTTCCCGAGCACCGCAGCCCGCACCAGCACAGCGCGCACAAGCGGACGTCACCGAATACGGCCTGCGCCGTGTTCTCATTGTCGCCGGCGTGATGCTGGCTGCGCTGATGCAAACGCTCGACTCGACGATCACCAACGTCGCGCTGCCGACGATTCAAGGTAACCTCGGCGCGAGTCAAGACGAAGGCACGTGGGTGATCACGGCCTACGTGATCGCGGCGATCGTGATCATTCCGCTAACGCCGTGGCTGCAGAACCGCTTCGGGCGGCGGAATTATTTCCTCGTGTCGATCGTGGGCTTCACCCTCGCCTCGGTCGTCTGCGGAACGTCGGAATCGCTGCAGACGCTGATCCTCGCCCGCGCCGTGCAAGGCGCGTTCGGCGGCGGATTGCTCGCGACGGGCCAATCGATCATGCGCGATACGTTTCCGCCCTCGCAACTCGCGGCGAGTCAAGGTATTTTCGCGCTCGGTGCGATCATGGGTCCGGCGCTCGGGCCGCCGCTAGGCGGCTTTCTCGTCGATAATTTTTCGTGGAACTGGTGCTTCGAGATCAACATTCTGCCGGGTATCGCATCGGCCATCGTCTTGTTCTTGCTGCTGAAAGATCCGAGCAAGGCCGATAGCCGAACGCCCATCGACGGCGTGGGCCTTGCGCTGCTGGCGGTCGGGCTTTCGACCTTACAGTACGTGATTACCGAAGGCGAACAGAACGACTGGTTCGAGGACCCGACGATCCTCACGATCTCGATCATCAGCGCGATCGCGCTCGTGGCATTTGCGTGGTGGGAACTCACCCAAACCGAGAATCCCGTTGTGGATTTGCGTATCTTGCGCAACCAGAGCGTGTGGGCGGGATCGGTGCTGGCGTTTTCGCTCGGGATCTCGGTGTTCGGCTCGAGTTACGTGCTGCCGCAGTACACGCAAGGCTCGCTCGGCTACACGCCGACGCTCAGCGGCTTGTTATTTGTGTTGCGTGCGATCCCTATTGCGCTTATGACGCCCGTTGCGGTGCGCTTGAGCGGCAAGGTCGATCCACGGTTCATGCTGGGTTCCGGCTTTATCTGCGCCGCCGTCGGCACGTACTGGCAAGCCCGCATCACTTCGCCGACCGTTGAGTTCTGGGACTTTTTGTTTCCGTTAGCCCTGACCGGCATCGGCTCGGCGCTGCTGTGGATACCGCTGACCGTGGCGGTCCTTAGCGCTACCACGCCGCGCGAAGGTCCGAAAGCGGCGGCGTTCGTGAACCTTTCGGTGCAGCTCGGCGGATCGATCTCGGTTGCGATCCTGGCGGTTATCTTGCACGGGCGCGAGTCGTTCCATTCGACGATCATCGGCGGCGGCTTGAACCCGGCGAATCCCGTGGTTCAGCAGTTTCTCACCCACAGCAGCTTGGGTCAACTCGCGCAATTGGCGTACGCGCAGTCGGCCATCATCTCGTTCGGCGACGTGAACTACGCGATCGCGCTGCTCAGCATATGCTGCGTCCCGCTGATCTTTCTGATGCGCCGCCGCAAAGCCGCCGGACCTGTCCACGTCGATATCGAAATGGGGTAATCATGAATCTAACGATGCCACGCCGCGCGCTCGGCAAGGGCGGCCCTTCGGTCTCAGCCATGGGCCTGGGGTGCATGACGATGTCCTCGATTTACGCTGCGAAGGTCGAAGACGAACCGGAAGCGATTCGCACGATCCACCAGGCGCTCGACCTCGGGATCGACTTCATCGATACCGCCGATGCCTACGGAGCGGGACACAACGAAGAACTGGTCGGCCGCGCGCTAGCCGACCGCCGCCACCGCGCGTTTCTCGCGACGAAGTTCGGCAACTTGCGTAATCCCGACGGCACGTTTAAGGGCGTCTGCGGTACCGCGGCCTACGTGAAAGAGGCGTGCGATGCCTCGCTCAAGCGCTTGAACATGGAAACGATCGANNGAAGCCGCGCCCGATACGCTGCGGCGCGCGCACGCAACCCATCGGGTAGCGGCGCTGCAAACGGAATATTCACTCTTCACGCGCGACGTGGAAACCGACGGCGTGCTGGCAACGGCGCGCGAATTGGGCATCGAGTTCGTCGCCTATAGCCCGCTCGGGCGCGGGTATCTCACCGGCGGAATTACGAGCGCCGAGAACTTCGGCGCGGGCGATTCGCGCAAGAGCCACCCGCGCTTCAGCGCCGACAACATGGCGGCGAACCTGCGTCTCGCGGATGCAGCAATCGCGATCGCCAAACAAAAGGGCTGCACGCCGGCGCAACTCGCGCTCGCGTGGCTGATGCAGAAGGACGGCGTGATCCCGATTCCCGGAACCAAGAGCGTGAAGCATCTCAACGACGATGCCGGCGCGGGCGTGGTCACGCTCAGCGCCGCTGAGCTCAAAGCGCTCGATGAAGCACTGCCCCCGGGCGCCGTCGCCGGCACGCGCTATCCGGCATTCCAAATGGGCACGATACGGCTCTGAACGAGACCGGCTACGTGCGGCACGCCCGCCGCACGACGTATGAAAACCGCTGGCTGCGCTTCGAAGCGCACGACATGGTGCACCCCAACGGACAACCCGGGGAACACGGCGTCGTCATCACGCCGCGCGCCAGCGCCGCCGTGGTGATCGACGGCGACGACGTGATTCTCACGCGCCAGGCACGCTACGCGATCGACCGCCACGTGCTCGAGATCGTCAAAGGCGGCGCCGACGGCGACGAATCGCCGCAAGCCGCCGCCGAACGCGAACTGCGCGAAGAGCTCGGTATCGTCGCAAATCGCTGGGACGAACTCGGTATCATCTACGAGATCCCCTCGATCATGCAAGAACCGATCTCGCTCTTTCTCGCCCGCGACATCCGCGCCGTCACCAGCGACCCCGAAGACGTCGAAACGATCGTCCCCGTACGCATGCCGCTCCGCGAAGCCTACCTAGCCGCAGCGCGAGGCGAACTCAACGACGCCGTAACCGGCTTAGCGCTCCTACGCGCCGCCCAACGCCTAGAAGACGAACGCACCGCGGAAGAGTAGTAACTTCGCGCCTTAGCGCTCACCATCGCATGCCGCGATCTGCCCCATCACAGATAATGCGCATCATTTTGGGCGGTCCATTTCGATGGCGATGCGCACGTCGATGACGACTGGCGAACCCGCATCGACATCCGTGACCGCTTTCGCGATAACCCCCGCTAGATCGGAGCGGCGTTCGACCGGACCGTAGCCGACGACGCCTTGCGCGCGCGCGATTGCGGCGAGGTCCGTGCGCGGATCCATCGTTTGTTGACCGATCCAGCGGTTCTCGGTTGGACGCCGGCGCGTTTCGGCGACGGCGTGCTGGTGGATCTCGTCGTTGAGGTACGAGCCATTGTTCGCGATGATGATCAAGACGGGGATCGCGTAGTGGGCGGCCGTCCAGAGTGCGTTCATGCTCATGCTGAAATCGCCGTCGCCAAGAATCGAGACCGCCATCCGGCCGCTGCCGCGCAGAGCGAGTGCCGCGCCGATCGCCATGCCGGGCCCCGACCCGATGCCCTCGCCGCCGTCGCTCGCGCCGAGCGAGTCGAGCGGATGCACCCACGTCATCGCGTGGAACGGCCAGCCCGTCGGCGTGTGCACGATGCTGACCGGGCGCGAGCGTTGCAGTTCAGCCACACATGCGCCGATGTCGTCAAGCAGAATCTCTTCGCCTTTGCGCGCGGCCGGCTTTGGGTGCGCGCTACCGTTTGCCGGCGGCGTGGAGATGGACCGCGGAGCC
The DNA here is from genome assembly GCA_003164045.1 of Candidatus Lustribacter telmatis. Taxonomy (GTDB): domain Bacteria; phylum Vulcanimicrobiota; class Vulcanimicrobiia; order Vulcanimicrobiales; family Vulcanimicrobiaceae; genus Lustribacter; species Lustribacter telmatis. The sequence continues at coordinate 15,202 of PLRU01000097.1, read as the reverse complement.
GCCGGAGCGTCGATTACCTCGAGCAGGCAACGTACGGTTGCCTCCGGATCGGCGGCGACCGTAAGATCGGTACGCGGATACTCGAAGTGATCTTTGCTCCAACCGTTGTGCAGACGCTCGTCGTTTGTAATGGAGATGATCGTGGGCCGTGCGTCTTCAGGAAAAGCGGCGCTATGCAGCATCCCGCCAAGATCGAGCCAATCCAAGCTGAGGATCACGTCGGCTTCGCGCATGCGCGCGAGCGCCGCCTTCGAGCGGTAAGTGGTCGGCGGCCCTGCGGAGAGCGGATGATTCGTCGGAAACGCAATGGCCAGCTTCGCGTTGGTCAGCACGGATGCGCCGAGGCGTTCTGCGAGTGCAATACGATCCGTCCAACTCTGCTCGCTGCGCGTAGAGCGTCCCGCGAGAATCAACGGCTTCTTTGCGCGTAACAGTTGCTCGGCGATCTCGCGCACCACACGCGCCTCAGGCGCAGCAGCCAATGCCGGGCGAATATCCTTCGCGGTGGGCAACACGGTGCCGGGCGCTATGCGCTGTTCTTGCACGGCGGCATCGAGGCACACGTACGTCGGCGCACTCGGGCGCTGCGAGGTAAGGGCAAAGGCCCGGCCGAGCGACGCCACGGCTGCGCCGATGGAGCCCGGCGTGTCGTCCCACTTTGTGTAACCGCGCAGCAGCGCACCTTGATCCGCGGTCGTGTGCAGCCAATCGATCCATGGCCGGCGTTGCTCTGCATCGATCGGTCCAGTCGCGCCGAGGATCAGCATCGGTTTGCGATCGCAGAAGGCGTTGAAGATCGCCATGAGTCCGTGCATGAGCCCGACGTTACTGTGCAGCGCGACGGCCATCGGCCGGTCGGTCACCTTCGCGTACCCGTGCGCGAGCGCAACGGCATGCTCTTCGTGCAAGCACACGAGCATCTGCGGTGCGCGGTTGCCGAGATAGTTCACCAGGCTGTCGTGCAAGCCGCGGTAACTCGCGCCGGGATTTAGAGCGATGTAGTCAAAACCAAGATCGCGTAGGGCTTGCGCGACCGCATCGCTGCCCCAATCCATCGTCGCCGCAGCGGTCGCCTCAGTTTTCTCAACATCTTCCAGCATTATCTGCGGCTTGGCGCAAGCCGGTTAGGAAACATGCCGATGCCGAAGGCTAAGATCCGCCACCTCGCACTCTACGCGCGCGATCCCGAGAAGCTCTCGGCATTTTATCAGGACGTCTTCGGGATGGAACTCATCCACAGCGAGGGTCCGGGCAAAGGGCAATATCTAAGCGATGGCTACTTCACGCTGGCGATTTTGAAGCACCGGCTCGAAGCGTCGGCCGCGCACGGCCTCAACCATTTCGGCTTTTCGGTCGACGATCGCGCCCCGTATATGAAGAAGCTCATCGCCAACGGGGTCGAGGAACCAAAGGCGCGTCCCGCGGATCGGCCGTTCGCGGAATATCGCGCCGTCGATCCTGAAGGCAACTGGTTCGATCTCTCCGAGCACGGCTTTGCCGCGCCGGAAACCGCCGACCAGCGCGCGGAGAAGGCGAAGAGCGCCTAACGCTATTTCGGGATCTTCGCGATCAGGTCGGNNGCGGGATCGAGCGTGCGGCCATACGTCGTGTGAATGCGATCGATCGTGGCTTTCGTGTACTTCGATAAGATTGCGGCGGCTTGAACCGGATTCGCATTCGCCCAGTCGGCGCTTTGCCGCATGACGTCGGCGAACTTGCGCGCGACGGCGGGGTTCTGCGCGATCCAATCGTTGGTAGCGAACCAGCCCGCAATCAACCACGACTTCGCTACCGCACCGTAGGCCTTGCCGAGCATGCGCACGGAGCCTTTTGCCGCGCCCAGGTATGGTTCGGCGAGTTGCGCCGCGTCGACCGTGCCGCGCGCTAAGGCGGCCGGCATCTCGGGCGGCGTGATTTCGACGAACTTCACCGAACCGGCACTGCCGCCGTTGTCGTCGAGCCATTTCTCGGTGGACGATTGATCGATGCCGCGCAGCGCCAACACGGCGATCGTCTTACCGGCAAGATCCTTGGCCGACTGAATCGGGGAATTCGTCGGAACGACGAGGACCGTCGAGGGCGTCGCATCGTTGTACTGTCCGCCGGGCGCGATGAACGCAAACGGCAAACCCTTCGCTTGCGCGTTCGCGATGATCAGCGTACTCGAACTGCCGATTTGCAGCGAACCGGCCGCTATGGCCGACCCGATCGCTGCACCGTTCTGCATGATCGTGATTTCAACGTTGAGGCCGGCCTTCGCGAAATACCCGAGTTCTTGCGCATAAAACACCTCGGCGTCGGTCTCTTTGCCACCGGTCGCCACGTGCAGCACGGGCCCCGTCTGCGCTGAGACCTGCGGAATAGCGCTCGTCGTAAGCGCGACAAATGCCAGGCCCGCGATAGCGAAACGAAACGCTTTATGACGTACGGCGTTGAACATGGCGCATTGCCTTCCCCGAGGACGGAGATTTAACCCGGCGGCTGTGTCTTCGCGTTCCAGCGATGTTCGGGTTGATCGAGGGCGGCGTTGATCCAGCGCGACCATACGAACAGCGCATCGGAGAGGCGGTTGACGTAACGCATCACGTCGTCGGAAATTGGTTCGCGATCCCGCAGCGTAAGCAGCAGCCGTTCTGCGCGCCGGGCGATCGTGCGCGCAACGTGCAAGAACGCACCGGGGTACGAGCCGCCCGCATGAATGAACGTATCGAGCGGCGCGAGATCTGCTTGCGCCCGGTCGATCGCGCGTTCGAGTGCCGTCGCATCCGCAGCCGTGATCAGCGGCATGCCCTCCCAGCGGTCGGCCGGGAGCGTGGCGAGATCGCTGCCGAGATTGAAGAGCGCGTCTTGCGTCCACGCCAGCCACTCATCGAGTGCGTGCGCGACCGCGAGTGCGCGGGCGATGTCCTGGACCTGGCGGGTGCGCTGGACGTCAGCCAGGGACGAGCGCGCGACCCCGATCGCGCTGGAGAGCTCGTCGATGCAGCCGTAGGCCTCGATCCGAAGGTCGTTTTTCTTGACTCGCTGGCCGCCGACGAGGCCGGTGGTGCCGTCGTCGCCGGTGCGGGTGTAGATCCGCGTCAATTTGGGCATGAGCCGAAGCGCTTCGTCGTTTAGCGGGTGCCTTCCACCGCGGATGTGGTAGAAAGCAAGCAATCAAGCGACCCGACCTCATCTCAAGGAGCAACCCATGGTCCGTAGACTCGCATCCATCCTCGCCGGCGCGCTGTTCGCCGNNTTCGATGCCAACCTGAGTTCGAATCACGTCGCGGTCGGTCAGCCGTTCACGATTTCCAACGCCCACTCGACGAACTACGACATCAATGGTGCCACGATTTACGGGCACGTCGCGGCGGTTCAGTCGGCCGGCCAAGGCCGCCCCGGTAAGATTACGCTGGCATACGATAAGGTCAACACGCGGTCGGGCAGCATCTATCAGATCAGCGGCTACACATCGAACGTCGATCTGAAGACGAAGAGCAACACCGCGAAGACACTGGGCGGCGCGGCCGCCGGGGCACTCGTCGGCGGTCTCCTCGGGCACGGGGTCGGTGCGCTGCTGGGCGCTGGTGCGGGCGGCGCGCTCGCCGGCAACAACCGCCAGGACGTTCTGATTCCGCAGGGCTCCTCGATCAGCGTGCAGATCGTCCGCTCGCGCCGCCAGTCCCAATAGTTCGCCGCCCGTCTGCGGACGGCAAAAGGACGCGGGTGGGCGTCTGAGAATCGGGTTGGGTCGTGCCCGAACTCGTCCGTGATATCCCACCCAAAGCCGCCGACCTCTCCGAGTGGTACCAGGCCATCTGTTACCGCGCGGAGCTGGTCTCGCAGGCGCCCGTACGCGGTTGCCTCGTCTTGCGACCCTACGGGTACGGGATGTGGGAGCGGCTGCAAGCGGAACTCGACCGGCGTTTCAAAGACACCGGCCACGAGAACGCCTACTTCCCGCTGCTGATCCCCGAGTCGCTGCTCGTGCGCGAAGCCGAGCACGTCGAGGGGTTCGCGCCGGAAGTCGCGTGGGTGACCGAAGGCGGCGGTGAAAAACTCACCGAGCGGCTCGCGATCCGGCCGACCTCGGAAGTGATCATCGGAACGATGTACTCCGAGTGGCTGCAGTCGTACCGCGATCTGCCGATCCTCATCAACCAGTGGGCCAACGTGTTGCGCTGGGAAAAGCGCACGCGCCCGTTCTTGCGCACGCTTGAGTTTCTGTGGCAAGAAGGCCATACCGCGCACGCGACCGAGCAAGAGGCGGCGGAAGAAGTCGCGCGCATGCTCGACGTGTATCGCGACGTGGCGGAAAACGTCGCCGCGGTGCCCGTGTTGCTCGGTGAAAAGAGCGCGAGCGAACGCTTCGCCGGTGCGACGCACACGTACTCGATCGAAGCCCTGATGCCCGACGGCAAAGCGCTGCAGGCCGGCACGTCGCACGAACTCGGGCAGAATTTCTCACGCGCCTACGATATCTCGTTTCAAGCCGAAGATCAGACGCAGCAGTTCGCCTGGACGACCTCGTGGGGNNCTCTTCACGGAATGCAAGCGGGCCGGTTTGCGCGTGAAGCTCGACGACCGTCCGGGTCAGTCGCCGGGGTTCAAGTTCAACGAGTGGGACATGCGCGGCGTGCCCCTGCGGATCGAAATCGGCGCGCGCGATCTTGAAGCCGGCGTCGCGACGCTCGTGCGCCGCGATCGCGCCTTCAAAGAAGAAGGCCAGAAGCGCACCGTAGCGCTCGCTGCCATCGTGGCCGAGATTCCCGGCGCGCTCGAGGAAATCCAAGCCTCGCTGTTCGCGCAAGCCAAGGCGTTCCTTGAATCGCACACGATCTCCACGAGCGATCGGGTCGAGTTCTTCCGCTTGCTGGAAGAACGCGCGGGAATGATCGATATCGCGTGGTGCGAGCGGACCGAGTGCGAAGCTGCCGTCAAGGAAGCCTCCAGCGCCACGTCGCGCAATCTTCGGCGGCCGGCACGGAGCGCGACGTGCGTTGCCTGCGGCGAACCGGCTACCGCACAGGCATATTTTGCGCAGAGTTATTAGCGCAGGATTGGTTCTTGCGGCGGTCGTCGCGGCCACGGGCATGGCGTATCCTGCGGGAGCCGATTATCGCGCCGAAGGGCGGGCTGCCGGCGGCGATCGCCCCACGGCGCTGCGCGTCGCGCGCGCGCTGCTGGCGCAGCCGCTCGATTTGCAGCTCACGCGCGTGCGCTGCGAGCGCGTGGCGAATGATGGGTATTGCGGTCTTACCCTCTCCGGCGTGAAGTTCAAGCATCGCGTCGATACGGCCGCATTTCGCGCCGAAGTCGATGGACTCGTGCGCGCTGCGTTCGCCGTAGATCCGTCGATCGCCGAAGTGGATCTGTGGGTGACCGTGCCGGCTGATGCGGGCAAGGGTGCGATCGTGAGCGGCGACTTCGCGCTGCCGTCGTCGGCGACGGTGTTTGCGACGACCGTGCCGCGCGGGGCGGCTGCAAACGCGAGTGCCGGGGCGAACGTGTTCTGGGATCCAAAGTTTCGCGGCGAACTCGCGCAGGGGTCGAACGGATGATTCGCGAGAGCCTGCTTCCCGGCGGCGTGCGCCTGCTCACCGAGACGATGCCGCACGTGCGTTCGGCGACGCTCGGCATCTTCGCCGAAGTCGGATCGTCCGAAGAGCCGCCCGAACATCGCGGCATCTCGCATTTACTCGAACACATGCTCTTCAAGGGCACGTCGCGACGCAGTGCGCGGCGCATCGCCGAAGAGATGGATGCGGTCGGCGGCAACCTCAACGCAGCGACCGATAAAGAGCTGACGGTGTTCTACGCGCACGTGATGGACAAGCATCTGCCGGTGGCCGTCGATGTGCTCTCCGACATGTTCTTGCACTCGCTGCTCGATGCCGACGAGTTGCGCAAAGAGCGCGACGTGGTGCTCGAAGAAATCAAGATGTACGATGACTCCCCCGACGAGGTCATCAACGATACGTTCACGCGCACGCTCTGGCACGGTGCAAACCTCGGCGACCCGACGATCGGCTTTGCCCAAACCGTCAGCGCCATCGATCGCGAGGCGCTCGCAGCCTGGCATCGCGAACGGTACGCGCCCGGCACCGTGCTGATCGCGGCGGCCGGGAACCTCGAACATGACGAGCTGGCCGCGCGGCTGGGCGAAGTGTTCGGAAGTCTGAGCGGCAGTGCGGTTGCCCCGCGGCCCGAAGAACCGGTCTTTCACGGCGCCGTCACGATCACGCACGACGATACGGAGCAGGCGTACGTGATGGTCGGGATGCCCGGCCTCTCGATGCGAGACGAGCGCCGGTACACGCTCTCGGTGCTCGACACGATTCTGGGCGGCGGCATGTCGAGCCGGCTCTTCCAGGAAGTGCGCGAAGAGCGCGGGCTTGCCTACGAAGTGTCGTCGTTCCAGCAGGCATATCGCAGCGCGGGCCTGTTCGGCGTGAGTGCCGGCACGTCGCCCGAGCGCGTTCAGGAATGCGTCGATGTGATCGTCGATCAGATCGACCGGCTCGTCGATGGCGGCGTGACCCCGGAAGAAGTGGCGCGCGCGCGCGAGCATCTCAAAGGCAACATGACGCTGGCGCTCGAGAGCACGTCGAACCGCATGTCGCGTCTGGCCCGCAACGCGATCGTGCACGGCCGCCAAATCTCAGCCGAAGAAGTCGAAGAGCGCTTCGATGCGGTTGAGGTGAGCGGCGTGAACGCGCTCGCGCGCGAACTCTTCGCGACCGAGCGCGGGCTCTGTATACTCGGTCCGCTCGCGCCCGACGCCGTTCGTTTGCGCCGGCCTAACGCCGTTTAACCGTGGTCGACATCCCGCTGTGGTCGTGGCAGCTCATCGGCGCGATGGTCCTCAACGGCGTCGTGCAAATGACGGCGGTCGGCGCGTTTGCCGCGCGAATCGCCGGCGTGACGACCAAGCGGATCGCGCTGTCGATCTCGCTGTTCACGCTATTTGCCACAGCTAGCCGTTTTGCCAACCTGTTCTATGCGCCGCTGCTCGGGACGATTTCGGATCGCACGGGAAATTTGGTAACGGCCGCCATCGCGGCCGGCTCGGCCGCACTCGCTGCGCCGCAAGTGCAGCAGTTCGAACTGCAGCTGCGCTTGATCGTCCTGGTCGGAACCGTGGGCACCCTCGTCGGCGCGCTGCTGCTGCCGACGTTCCAGTACATGTTCGTGCGCGGCATCAACTCGTATCAACGGACGGACTCGGTGCCCGCATCGCTCTTTCGGCTATCCGATTGGCGCGTGGTGCGCGACATCATACGGCATATCCGCCTGCCGAATCCCGCCGGCTGGGGCCAATATAAGCTCTCGAGCGTGCCGCAGAAACTGCTCATTGCGAACACCGTCGTGCAGGCGGTGTATGCCATCGGCGTTGTCGCCGCGGTGTATGCGAGCGTTCGCGATCCGGCCTTTGCGCGCACGGCGACGTTGCTCTCCGGTATCGTTAACGGGATTGGGACGATCGCGTTCACCCTGTTCGTCGATCCGACGGCCGCCGGGATCGTCGACTCGGCGGTGCATGGCAAGCGCACGATCGAAGACGTCCGGGCGATGGTCTTCTGGCTGACGGTAACCATGGTTCTCGGCACCTTGATTTCGCAATTGCTGCTGTGGCCGGCAACGGTCATCATCGACATTGCGGCGAAGCTAGTGCACCGATGATGCGGATCCTCGCCGTGCGCCGAATCGCCCTAGCCATGCTCGCCGCGACGCTGATTGCGACCACGGGTTGCGCATCGGGCATCTCCGGCTGGATCGTTCAAACGCGCAACCACCAGGGAGACGTAGCGCTGCAGCACGGCAATTCGGCCGACGCATCCGTCGCCTATCAATTAGCGCTGCGCGTCGATCCGGTCAACGCGCACGCGCGCGCAGGCCTCGTCGGCGTGCAAGCGCGGATAGCTCAGGTGTTGTTCACCGCGTCCAAGTTCGAGGACGCCGTAAAGGCGCTCGACTTGGCGAACCGCTACGCGCCGGGCGACGCGCGGATCGAGGCGCTGCGGGCGCAGATCGAACAGGCCGAGATCAAGCGGGATATCGTGGTATCGAATTACCCGTCGTATCGCGAGACCGGGGCGGGGCTCCGGCGTTCGTTCGAACAGTTGCGAACGCAGTCGGCGGAAATTGCCGCCGCGTTGCATCGCTTCGACTATACCTACGATAGCAGCGAGCTCTCGCAGGCCATTCGCGAAAGCTACGAGCTGAATTCACAAGTGACGCGTCTCACTGATCGGCTGATCCAGTACCGGCAACTCGTTGATTCCGGCATTCCGGAAAGCGCCGATGCCGCGGTCGCGCCGGCAGCCTCACTGTTGCCGCTGCCTTAGGCATTTCCCCAGGAGTCGCTTGTGAAGCGAACCAAGCGTACGTGCACGGACATGGGCGCCCACGTTAACGTTGGCCAAAGGTTGTAAGCAAGCGGTAGATATTTAACGACCCTTAGGCGAAGGGACCGCTTCCGCTAAGATAATTCGCTCGGCGGAGGGTCGTCTTTTGCGAGGCGGCCGCGTTCTTATTTCCATCGCTTTTGCGACACGGAGGTTCGCGGTGTTCCTAAAACGCTTTGCTGCACTCACTGCAGTACTTGCCATCGGCGTTGCTGCATGTAGCGGCGCCGGCACAAATGTGGCCGATCCGTTGCCACACGGAACGGCCATATCGTCTTCAGGTGCGGTTGTTTCCGCCGGCGGCGTTTCAGGCATCACCAGCACCATCACGGTTGCGGGCAGCGGCAACGTCAACGCTTTGGAAAGCGCGACGCCGCCCGGCAGTACGCCGGCGATTTCATCTGTAGCGCGCGCGTCCGGTACGACGACGCAGTCGGTGAAGCCCGCTGCGACGGTGCCGAACACGGCGCTGGTCTACGTGGTGATCACGGCCTCCGCGGCGGCGACGATCAGCAGCTTCCCGGCATCGAGCTTCACCTTCGCGAACGCCCCGACCGGCACGGTCTTCCTCGCGTACTACAACACAACGTTAGCGCAATGGGTCACGATCGGTACGGCCGGGACGGTTTCCGGCAACACCGTGACGTTCGGTGCCGCTACGATCAGCCCAACGATTTCGTTGGCTGCAGGTGCGTCACTATACGTCGCCGTCTATACGGGCGGCGTGATCGCAACGCCGACTCCGTCGCCCACGCCGACCGCGTCGCCGACCCCGTCACCGTCTCCGACTCCGACCCACACGCCGACTCCGGGCCCGACCTCAACGCCGACGGGCGCAGCCCCCACCGCAACCCCCACCGTTGCGCCACTGTTGGCTGACCCAGGTTTCGAAGGTACCGTCGCCCCAATTGGCAGTACCATCTCGAGCACCGGATGGACACAATGCACGGTCAATTCGATTACGGCGGGTACGTACAGCGGCGGAATTAACGGCGCTTCGGGACCGTACGTCAACGCGACCCCATTCCCGCTGACGACGTTCACCCCGTCGGCAAGTGAAACTCCCCTAGCCAAGATCGTCCCGAACGGCGCGCCCGCACCTGCCGGATTGTCCACGGGTGCGCCGCAGCAGACTCAAACGACTGCACCAGTGCACGGTGGCTCAAGCGCCGCACAGTTCGGTGAGTGGTTCAACAACTACAGCGCTGACGACGTCCGCTATAACGGACTCTGCCAGAACATTACGGTCCCTGCGGCCGGCGGACACCTCTCGGGCTTCGTGTTCGCGAATGGCGACGAAAGTAGTTCGTTCGTTGAAAACTTGATCGGCACAGTCAGCCCGACGAGCAACAACGCGCTTACCGCGATCCTCTACATGGAAAATGTCGAAACCGCGACATCACCTGGAGATAGCACATATCGTGCAATTGGGCCGATCGCAATCCCGGCTGGTACCTCGACGCTATTCATTGGAATGGCGACAAAGTCGGGTTCCACGACCACGGATCTCTTCAGCAGTTATTGGTGGGTCGACGATCTTTCGCTCGTCTCTCCATAGCTGAATACCGTACAAGAGCGCTGGCCCGATTCGTCGTGCCAGCGCTTTTGTTATTGCCATCACGTGATCAATTGCCACAAGTGCCTCACCGTAGGAGCCCTTATGCCACTCCACCGGCTCGCGATGATCGGAATTATCGTAGTTTTGTTGACAACTGTCGCGTGTGGAGGTGGCGGAAGTGCCGTACCAAATTCGCCCGGCACGGGCGCAACCTCCGCACCGACCCAGGTTCCCGTTGCGCAATCGCTGCCGCCGGTTTCGGCCGGTGGCATTACCGCTAACCTCACGGTCACGGCGAATGGTACGCTCGCCGCGCAGGCGACGACCACAAATCCCAGTGGTATCACGGCGTTGGCTCTTCGCCGGCCGCAGGCCGCAGTGACCGGCTCGCCACTGCTGTACATAACGTTCACGAGTTCGAATACGACGATCACGCAGATCGGCGGCTCGTTCACCCTCGCATCCGTACCCACGCAGCCGGTCTTCCTCGCATTTTGGAACCCGGCGAACGGCGAGTGGGATAGCGCAAGTACCGTGGCGGCAACGGTCGCTACCGTGGCGAGCGTTACGACGGCGACGTTTGCGACGATTACGCTGAATCCGCAAGTTGCGGCCAATCCGAACGCATACTTTGCTCTCTACACGAGTTCGGGTGCGCTGCCGACCCCGACACCAAGCCCCACGGCTACACCGACGACGGTTGCCGGGAACTTCGTCGACACGGCTTGCGCACAAGCAATCGCAAGTGGGCAAGACGGCTCGGTGGCAAATGTCGCGTCCACGTTCTTCACTACGATCATCCCAGCGGCGCATACCATCTGCCTTAGCGCCTGGGATCTCTCAAACGATATCGATACGGCGCTCGAAGCCGCCGCGCGTAACGGAGCGAGCGTCACCGTCATCACGCCGTTTAGCGAGAACAGCTCCAATGCGACCGATCTTGCAGCAATCATGGCTGCAGGCGGTAACGTGAAGACGGAATATACGGGATCATCGCATGGAAGCGCGACTCCCGGCCCGCATATCGCCTTCCAGCAATCTCCGATGGACATCCACGCCAAATTCGCCCTCGTCGATGGCATTGCGTACACGGATGGACACAACTGGTTCACGACCGATGTCGTGATGCGCGACAAGAACGCTGCCGACTTTGCCGCGATCCAGGCGGATCTCACCACCTTCCCGACGCCGCCGGCGAGCGGCAATACGACGTCGTTCACGACCGACAAACAAGTGTCGCTCATGAACGAATCGCTGTACCTGCAGCAGACGGCAATCCCGGGGCTCACGAGCAGCGCGAATGAGTACGACTTCATCACCGAGTCGTTCAACCCGAATCCGTCCGGCAACGAGTACAACGACGACGTTTACGATGGCATGTGCCACGTCTCCGCGCTCGCTGCGCAACCCACAATGCACGTGATGGTCGAAGAGTTTAGCGGTTACAGCAGTGCTGCGCAGACGGCGCTTCAGAGCCTAATCCTCCGCGACCCGAACGCGTTCGTTCATACGGAAAGTGCCGGTGGCCTCGAAAAGATCTCGATGATTCGTTCTACGGTCGGTGGTATGCCGTCCAGCGCGTGGTTTGGTTCGTCGAACGCCACGACGACCGATCTCTTCGATTGGGGAATGAACATCTCCGACACGGGGATGCTCTCGGCGCTACAGGGCTACTTCGATGCTGAGTTCAGTAGCACGAGCTCGATCCCAACGGCGGCTCCGGGCACGACGCCGGCTCCCTGCGCCAGCTTTCACCCGTAAGGCTCGTTAACGCGGCCGCGCATGGGGCATAAGAGCACATGCGCGGCCGTTTTGAGTTCACGTTTCACACCATCGCCAAGGCGGATGCCGTAGGCGGCGACGTGGATCCGACGCTTGCGCTTCTCGGTTCGCAGGGCTGGGAGATTCGCGGCATCACTGCGCTCGGCGACGGTTCGCTCAGCGTTTCGCTGCAGCGGTCCTATGACGAAGAGACGTCGCTGCCCGATGCGCCGGCGCTTTCGGCTCGCCTTGCCGAGCCATTGCTTGCGCCAACGACCGAGCAACTCGAGCGCGAAGCATCGCCATAGTGCGCTCGGGTCATTGCAGCGGGAGATGCAGGCGTTCGCGGCGCCGGAATTCTTGCCAGCGTGCTTCGGCGCCCGGCAGTACCTTCGCCGGATCGGTGACGTATACGGGCCATTTCGCCGCGGGGTCGAGCAGTGGAAAGCGTTCGAGCCAATGCGCGAGTTCGGTATTGCGTGCGAGCCGCTTCGGTTCGACTGCGATGAAGTAGCGCGCACCTTTGCGAATCGCGCTCTGCTCGTCGAACGGCGTCCAGAGATAGGGATCTTCCATCCAGCCCTTGCGGCGAATGTAGTACATCAGCGAGGGATCGTAGTGGCCGATCACGATCAGCGCGTCCGGGTCGAGCGCTTTGTCGAGCGCGAGCGAGCGCACGTACACGTTCTTGCTCCACGTGTAGTACGGCGCGATCTCGCGCCGGTCGATGTAGAGCGCAATCAGCCAGAGCACCGCGAGACCGGCCACCGCGCCGATGCGCGCGTTTGCCGTCGTGCCGAAGCGTTCGAGCGCGCGCGCGATCAGATTGCCGCCCACGAGCGCGCCGAGCGGCAGCAGCGGATAGAGATAGTAGTCGACGCGCTCGACCGTGACGACGAGATAGGTGTAGATCAACCCGCCCGCTAGCCAGCCCCACAAGACGGCGTCGGCTTTGGAGCGCAGGCGAATGCAGAAACCCGCAACGAGCAGCAGCGCGCCGGCGGGGCCGAGCATCGTCGTCGCAAGCATGCGCAGCGCTTTCACGAAGTCGATCGCCTTGCGCTCGAAGCCGTGCAGCGACGTGAAGGCTCCGATGAACGATGGGATGATATGCAGCCGCATGATGCCGCTGGCCCAATGCCATTCCGCATGCGATGCAACGAACGGACTATAGAGCGCTAGGGGTATGAGCGATGCAAGAAGCACGGCCCCTTGCTTTGTCATCCCGAGCGTAGTCGAGGGACCGCCACTATCATCACGCTTGGTGGCTGTCCCTCGACTACGCTCGGGATGACAGTAGAAGATCAGCGCTGCGGCCGGGATCAGCGCGAGCAGGGCCACTTGCTTCGCCAAAAATGCCAGGGCCAGCAGGGCGCACGCGATGAGGCCGCCGCGCCACGTGCGCCCATCTTCATCGACGATCCAGCGCGACCACGCGTAGAGCGCAGCGACGAGAAAGAAGACCATCGCGCCATCGGGTTGGAACGTGCGCGAATAGTAGATCGCACCCGGCAGAATCGTATAGATCGCCATCGCGGCGACGCCGGCGACGGCGCTTGCAAAGAGCCAGCGGGCGAAGAACCCGACGACGGCGATCGTACCGAGGCCGAACGCGATCGCGATCAGCCGGCCGAAGACTTCGTGCACGCCGAAGAGCTTGTAGCCGATCGCGGCGAGAAACGGAACGATCTGCAGCTCGAGCTCCACGTAGTTCGGCGGCGCGCCGTTGTACTCGGTCTGCGGATAGAAAATGTTGAAATTCAGCTGCGCGAAGTTGCGCGCGATCGCTCCGGTATCGCCCTGACGCCAGCCGGGATGATCCAGGAGCGGGTTATGGATGCCCTTGAGCCGCAGCAGCAAGCCGATGATGACGAACGCTGCAACGCTCAAGCACCACCAGCGCCGCTCGCTCAATCGGCCGAACGAAACGTCCAATATTTATTGACGAAGAAGTTGATGACGATGGCGGCCACGGTCGACACGAACCACGTCTTGTGGCCGTGCCCGAGCCACGGCGCGACCACGGCCGAAACGATCAAGCCGAAGATCAGCGCGAGCACGGAGACCATCATGAACGAGAGACCTTCGCGGCCGACGTGTCCGGTGGAGCGGAACGTCCAGGCGCGATTGAGGAAGTAGTTCGATACGCCGCCGGAGAGAAACGCAATCGAGTAGATGATGTTATAGGGAAGCGTCGCCGCGTGATTGGGCACGAGCCGTTGCAGCAACGTGAAGATCGCGAGGTTCACCACGAACCCGGATGCGCCGACGACGCCGAACTTCAGGAACTGACGCACGCCGCGTCGCTGCGTGAGCCGTTCCACGAGTGTCGTTTCGCTCAAGCGACCCAATACCAATCGGCGAAGAGCACGGTGAACAGCCCTAGGAGCGGCAGCGAGAACGCTACGATGATGTTGTGTACGGTCGGCTTCGCGCCCCACAAACCAAAGAGCGCGAACATCGGGAAGAGCACGAGCGCGAAGCGCGGCATGCTCATCAGGCTCGACGTCGAGAGCGGCACGAGAATCGAAACCGCCATGTAGGCGATATACGATGCGCGCAGGCGCCGGAAACCGACCACGAGCACCCCGAGCATCAGTAGCGTGAACGTCACCTCGAGCAGCTGGTTCGCGATCGTCTGCGGCGCGTAGCCGCCGGTAATCAGGTGCAGCGCGTGGGTGAAGCTCACCCAAGGCGGCGCGAGGTAGCGGTCCCAGTGCGCCTGGACGTGCGAGAAATAGAGCGGATCGCCGCGCAGCACCCAGAGGTAGGCCATATACGAGGCGAGCCCGAGCGGCACGAGCGCGACGCCGACCAGCGGCTTGACCGCGGTGTCGAGCGGCCACTTGAACCAATCGCCGCGCGATTCGTAAAGCGCCACGCCCCACTCGATGACGAACGGTACCACCAGCAGCACGCCTTCGACGCGCGTGAGCGCTGCGAAGAACCCGCAGGCGCCGGCGATGACCCAACGCCGTTCGCGAATGTAGTAGAAGCTCGCCACCGACAAGCACAGGAAGAGCGATTCCGTGTAGACGGCCGAGAAGAAGATGGCCGTCGGGAAAATCGAGACGTAGAAGACCGCCCGGTGCGCGACGTGCCGGTTGAACTCGTGCTCGACCAGCTTGTAGAGGTAGAGCAGCGCAAAGAAGCTCGCCGCGTTGGAGATCAAGAGCCCGGCGATGAGATGGTTGCTCGTGAAGCCGCCGACGAGCCAAATCAGCAGGGGGTAGAGCGGAAAGAACGCGGGCTCCGTGCCCGAGTAACCGTTAGTCGCGATGCCGATGTAGTGTTCGGCATCCCAGCGGCCCCACACCGCGAGCAGCGGATTTTCCGACGCGGCGAAGTGCACCCCGGCGCGCTGGCCCACGATCACGGTTGCCAACTCGGCAATGATGATGATCGGTACGCGCGTCACGACGAACGTTACCAGCACGTCGCGCACGGTGGCGTTGAAGCGCGCCGCAACGAGCAGCTTGATGACGCAGAACGC
>PLRU01000040.1 GCA_003164045.1 Candidatus Lustribacter telmatis | reverse complement strand
CCATCTCAACACCTGGTACCGTGCGGCAGCGTACGGCCAGAACATCAGTGCCAACGTCGGTCCGTTGCCGATTCTGTTCAACGGCGTGACCTACGGACCGGGACAGGCTCTGCCGTCCGGCATCGGCTCGGCTCCTTCGGGCGCCGCGGCGACGGGTCCGTCAACCACTCCGGCCGGCATCGTGACGCCCGGCGGCGGTACTGCGGGCGGCGTTGCCTGGGGTGCGCAGCCGATGTACGTCATGGGCCAAAACAGCAACACCATCGGCACGTATGGCCATGGTCTTGGCACCCAGTATCTCTCGCTGCAATTCGGCGGCAACCCGGATGACCGTTCGCAGTACTTGGTCAAACTGACCAACCTCGATCGCTATTCGGCAACCAACTTCTACCCGCAAGCGACGCCTGCGGTCTGCGTTACTCCGACCGTCGGCGTTGCCGGCGCGGCGTGTAATGCCGGCAACAGCGGCGCACTTGATACCGACGGTATTCTCACGAACTTCGTCCGTATGCAAGACATGTGGTACCAGTACACCTCGCCCGGCGGAATCTATGCCAAGTTTGGTAAGTTCCAGCAGGACGAGGGTCCGAAACAGGTCACGGGCACGCAGTGGGGATTAGCCGACTACGTGAACGGTATCCGTCTCGGCTACCGCAACGCGACGTTCAACGTGCAAGCCGGTTATGGCTTCGAAGATACCTCAGCGCAGAACAATCTGCTCTACGGTATTCCGAGCTCAGCGGTTACGACGTGGGTCCAAGCCGATTACCAGCTCAGCAAGAGCCTCGATATCGGTGGCTATCTCTCGAACTATAGCGGCTATCACTCGAGCTTCTATGATTCGTACGCCGTCAATTGCGTAAGCACGGCCGCGGGCGCGAAAACGTCCAAGGTCATCCCGCTCGTTGCCGGTCAGGTTTACACCGCCGGTGGTTGCGGTGCCGGTTTCAACCCGATCGTCTACGGTGCCCCCGGCACCGCGGCCGGCCTTCCGGTTACCGGCGCTTATATCAACGGTTCGACGCCGACGACCGCGCCGGGCGCCTTTGCTCCCAACGAAACCACCCTTGGTGGCACGATCGTCGGGAACTTCGGCCAACTGCGTCTCGTGCTCGAAGGCACCGATCACCTCGGTAAGGATCCCACGACGCAAGCGTCGTGGCAGGGCAACCTGTCAGGATTCTTCGAAGCGGATTACGGTCCGTTCTTCGGCGCTCCGGGCGTGCGCGGTAAGTACACGGCCTCGCTCACCGGCTTCGCCGCCGGCTTGAACGGCCTCGGGCCGGGCTTTGGCTTCTACGCCAGCCCCGCGACCTGGACGCAGTTCTCGACCAACTTCTCCGACTACTACTACCTGCAAGTAGGCGTCAAGAAGTGGATCACGGACACGGCGACCTTTGGCGTCTACGCGATGCATATGGGTCTGCTCCCGAACACGACGATTCAAGCCGGTTCGGCGTCGTGCCCGGGTTGCGTACTCACGGGTGATTCACGTAACGCGGTCTGGGGCGAGTTCACGCTCGGGTTCTAGTCCAAAACTGCCGCAAGGCAAACGAGGGGCTCCGCGTTCGCGCGGGGCCTCTTTTCCTTTCTCTTGGGTGATTTTGTACGTTCGGAACGACGCGTTTGCGCGAAAGATCTTTTCGCGTTTCAGCCCAGGCAAGGTGCGCAGAATTGACTAATCATTACTCATGCGGGGTGATAACGGACGTCACGCGGCGCTTAGCGACGAAGCCCTTGAGAAACACCGGAACAACAACGTGCGTCGCCTCCTCGTTGCAGCGACGCGCACGGTGAATCGGCATATCACCAGCGAATTGCAGCGTCGCGGTTACGAGCATACGCGCCCCGGCCATTCCGCACTCTTAGCAAATCTCGACTTCAACGGCAGCAGCGTCACCGAGATCGCCGAGCGCGCGCAGATCTCAAAGCAAGCGATGGCGCGACTCGCCGTCGAGCTTGAAGAGATGGGTCTCATCACGCGCGAACCGAGCGAAACCGATGGGCGTGCGCTGATGCTGCGCTATACGCGGCTCGGCAAAGTCGTCGTTCGTGCGTCGGTCGCAATCGTCGACGAATTCGAGCGCGAACTCGCACGCAGAGTGGGAGCGCGTTCGCTCTCGACCCTCAAGCGCACGCTCACGCAGATCGCCGGACGAGACTAAGCTAGACGGGTCCGTCGACGAGCCACGGCACCAGTTGCATCGCGCGTTCGTTGCCGAGCACGCGCGTGCCGACCGTCATGACGTGCGCGCCGAGTGCATCGATCGCATTCCGGTTCTCCAGATCGACGATGACTTCGTTCTCGCCCCATGCGTCGATCGACGCGGTCGCGATGCTGATCGTCATTCCGTCGACGGTGAGGATCGGTAAACGAAACCGGTATTCGCCCAATAGCGGCGCGGGTAGGTCGGCCGGCACTTTTCCGGCGTGTCGCGCGCGATGCGCGATCGCGCGCCGGATGACGCCGGGGGAACGGGCGCCGCTCCACAGCTCTTCGATGACCTTGCGCGAATCGCGACCGCCGTCGGCGGCGCGATCCGAACGTGGCCGTTCGAGTTCACGTGCCAGCCGGAGGATGACGCTCGCCTCATCGGCATCGAGTATGCCGTATTGTTCGAGCGCTCGCGCGTACGGCCGCGCACCGTGCGCGGAGACGACCCGGCCGAGTGCGATGAGCGGCATGACGCTTTCGGCAATCGCGCCGGTCGTATGCGATGTTCCGGCGTCGTCGAGGTTGAGCGCATCGAGTGCCGCGCGAGTGGCCGGTAGCCGGCCGAAGCGCAGGCGCTCCGAAAGATCTTGGGCCTTCGCGCAGGCTTGCTCGAAGCTGCTGCACGTTTCCATCAGGGTCTGATTGTCCCAAACGACATCCGACTCGAGGTGCGAGGGCGGCGTGCCGACGCAGCGCAAGGCGTTCTTGCCGTTGATCGTGCACGGGCGCGCGGCGGCGAGGTCGCCACGCAGCTTCGCCAGGACGCGAAACTCTGCGGCCAACGCGTTCAAGCCGCTAGCGATCAGGGCTCCGTGCTGCGGAGCGAAACGAGCGACGGCATCGGCGAAGGCCAGGGCTTGCGTCGAGTAAGGCTGGTTGAGAAACGTTGCGGCGGTGCCCGGTGCGAGGGCCTCGGTGAGGTCGACGATCTCCCATTCGAGCATCGACCA
>PLRU01000090.1:49531-128868 GCA_003164045.1 Candidatus Lustribacter telmatis | reverse complement strand
GCACCATCTCGACCACGTGCCCGAGACTCGTCCCGCGCGCGCTGCGAATCGCTTGCGCCGCCGGTGCGTCCATCGCTATCTCGCCGGCAACGTGTACGATCTCGATCGATCCGGCGAATTCGCCCAGCAACGGACGGATTCGCGCTTCGTCGCCCGCCAGCGTCAGTTCGACCCCGCCTTCACGATGCGCGAGGATCNNTCTCGCCGGGCGCGTTGTCGCCTCCCATTGCATCGATCGCAATGCGCGCGCGTTTGGTCACGGTCTGCACGTTCTTGCCTTTTCGGCCGAGGGTCGATCCGCCTGGGCGTCAGCCTTCGAAGGACACCCAGTACTCATGGTCGGCCTGGCCTCCGTAGTAATATTCAACCGTTACGCCGGCAAAACACTCGCCAAGTTCGGCCGCATGGCGTTCCGCATCGCGCTCCTTCTGCTTACCGCCGTAAT
Source organism: Candidatus Lustribacter telmatis (assembly GCA_003164045.1). GTDB lineage: Bacteria > Vulcanimicrobiota > Vulcanimicrobiia > Vulcanimicrobiales > Vulcanimicrobiaceae > Lustribacter > Lustribacter telmatis. The sequence continues at coordinate 128,423 of PLRU01000090.1, read as the reverse complement.
AGAGCGTCACGACGCCCGGCTCGTCCGCGGCCAGACTCTGCACGACGCTGTTGAGGACCTCGCCCAGCGTCGGCGCGGTCACAAGGCGTCCGTCGATCGTCGCGGCAGGCGCGCCGTTACGCACGGCGACCCCGCCGACGCTCGCATCCTTGCCGGCAAAAAACACGGCGGCGGCGCCGACCGCGGCCATCGCCGCTTCGATCGTTCCCGCGGCGGGCGCGGCGTCGCGTCCGCCGAGCGCGAGCACGACGGCGAGACCCCGCACGATGTCGCGGGTCGGCACGACGGTGACATCTTTTTCGGTCAACGCGTCGACCTCGCGCGCGGCAAGCGCGACGTTTGGATCGTTCGCAAGTAAGTAGACGCGTGAAGTGAGCGTCGCATTCACGCCCACGAGCAGATCTTCAACGCTCGGGTTTGCGCCGCGCGGCATCGGGATGGTCACATCGGCGCCCAGCTCACGCGCGATACGTGCGAAACCGGCACCCGGCACGACCGCGGCGATGCCGAACGCTTTCGGCGCGACGTCGACGACCAGCAGCCGATGCTGCCGCGCCATATCCTCGATCTTCAGTCGCGTGGGCGTACCGTGCTTTGCCGCCACGGTTTGCACGTCTTCGGGCCGGCCGGTGTGAACGTGCACTTTGAGCATCGGACGGTTGCCCGCAACGATCAACGAATCACCGTACGGAACGAGCAGATCGCGCAACGCATGCGCCTCGATCTTCGCATCGTCGAGCACGAACTCGGTGCAGAAACGATACTCGCCGACGACTTGCTGCTGCGTAAAAACCCCCGCGCGCAGCGGCCGGCGCGGGAAGGCCGTCGCACGCACGGTGCTCTCGGGCAGAAAGCGCAGCGCGCCCTCGATGAAATAGCAGAAGCCCGCGCCGCCCGCATCGACGACGCCGGCCTCCGCCAACGCCGGGAGCTGTTCGGGCGTGCGCTCGAGTGCATCGTTCGCGGCTCGCACGACGCCCGCAGCAAGACGATAGAAATCCGGCTCCTTGAGCGCGAGCGCGTAGGCTTCGTCGGCGGCAACCTGGGCAACCGTGACGATCGTGCCCTCGACGGGCTTCGCTAACGCGGCGCGCGCCGACGCCACCGCGTCCCTTAAGGCGACCGCGAGCCCGAACGTATCGATGCCCTCCCGGTGGCGCACGTTGTGCGCGAACCCGCGGAACATCTGCGCGAGGATCACGCCCGAGTTGCCCCGCGCACCGAGCAAGCTACCCTTGGCCAACGCCGCCGCTACGACGGACAGGGGCCGGCCGCGGACCGCCGCGGCCTCGCGCAGCGCGGCTCGCGCTGTGAGGTACATATTGGAGCCGGTATCGCCGTCGGGGACCGGAAAGACGTTGAGGTCGTTGAGAACGTCGCGGTATTTCCGTAAGAAATACGTCCCGGCCGCGACGAATTTGCCGAACGCACGCCCGTCGAGGGTGGTCAGAGGCATGGGCGTCGGCTTTAGCCGGGTGCGGGGACCCGGCCTTTCCCGAGCCACGGGTTGCTTGAGAACGCGTCGCATGATACAATTCGCCTGTTATGGCCAAGAGATGCGACGTTTGTGGCAAGGGACCGATGGCGGGAAACAACGTCAGCCACGCAATGAATAAGACCAAGCGCCGCTGGCTGCCGAACCTGCAAGCCGTGCGAATTGACGACCGTGGCACCCATCGGACCGCCCGCGTCTGCACGAACTGCCTGCGCTCGAAGCGCGTAAAGCGGATCGGCGTAATCTAACCGCTTTCGGCCCTGGGCGCGTGCAAATGCGGCCAAAAGTCGAGATGCAACACGCCCATTCGTGGGAACGAGTGGTGATGTGGAAATTTTGGCTGCACCTAAAACGCTGACGATTCACGTCGGCTGTCAATTTGATTACGCGACCGACCACGAGGTGCCGGCTATTTGCATCGTGCGCCCGGGGGGCTTCGACGGCGTACGTTTGCTGAGCGAGACGTGGATGACGACGCCGCCGGTCGCCTATCACGACTACGTCGACCTCTTCGGCAACGTCTGCCGCCGGCTCACACTGCCGGCCGGGCTCGCCACGATCTATTACGACGCGCGGGTTGAAGCGCCGACCGAGGCTGAAGCCGTCGACCCGGCCGCCGTGCAAACCCCAGTCGAAGATCTGCCGGACGACGTCCTCACGTACACCCTGCCGAGCCGCTTCTGCCTCTCGGATGAGCTTTACAACCGTGCTTGGCAGCAATTCGGCGCGACGGAGCCGGGTTGGAACCGGGTGCAAGCCATCGTTCAATTCGTCCACGACCACGTAAAGTTTGGTTATCAATACGCCGCGCCGACCCGCACGTCAAGCGATGTGCTAAACAACGCAACCGGCGTTTGCCGCGACTTCACCCACCTCGGCATCGCCCTCTGCCGCGCCATGAGCATCCCGGCCCGCTACGTGTTCGGCTATATTCCCGACATCGATATCCCGCCATCAGCCCCGCCGATGGACTTTTGCGCTTGGTTTGAGGCCTATCTCGACGGGCGCTGGTGGACGTTCGACCCGCGAAACAACGACCGGCGCCGCGGGCGCGTCATTATCGCACGAGGACGCGATGCTGCCGATGTACCAATGGTGACCACCTATGGAAATGCGACGTTCCGGTCCATGACGTGCTGGGCGAATCAGATCATCACGTGAGGGACGCGACCGGGGACTCAATCGACGAACGCGGTGTTGACTGGCAGCGCGTCGTTACCGCGCGCTATTCCGTCGAGCAAACGCTCCGGTATGAGTACGAAAAGCCGATCCGCAACCTGCATCATCAGCTGATCATCTCGCCACGCCGCCGCCACCTCGATCAACAGCGCCTGGCCAACCATATTTGGGCCGCGTCACTCGGCCCGCTGACGCTCGAGAACGATGAGTTCGGCAACGACATTGCCGCCATCAGCGTCGCGCATGTCGAACGTGAAATCGCCTTCTCGCTCGAAGCGACGATTCTCCGCGATCACCGCGTGGGCAACACCTGCGCGACGGCGCACGATTTGATCGATCCGCGCTGGACCGGCGGCCGGCGGCTGACGCGCCCGAACGGAGCGATCTCCCAAGCGGCGGCCGAACTGCGCTCGCTGCATCCGAGTCAGCACGAACTCGCCGCAGAGATCGTGCACTTCGTGCACGACCACATGACGTATACCAAAAACGTGACCGACGTGTTCACGACGGCTGCGGTTGCCTTCGCGCAAGGCCGCGGCGTGTGTCAGGACTTCGCGCACGTCGCGATCTCGCTCGCGCGCGCGGCCGGACTGAGCGCGCGTTACGTGTCGGGCCACCTGCTCGGCGAAGGCGCGACGCACGCCTGGGTCGAGTTCCTCGTCGCCGATCGCGAACATGGCCCGATCGTGCTCTCGTACGACCCGACGCACGGCAAGCCGACGAACTACCGCTACATCGTGGTGGCGATCGGCCGCGATTACGACGACGTTCCGCCGACTTCGGGCGTCTTCACCGGCGCGAGTTCCAGCGTGCTGCACGGTCAACAGCGCGTACGGCTGCTCGACGTCACCTACGCCGCGTAGCACGAACCGGCGATTGGGCCGGCCAAAGGAAACCCTGACGGACCGGCCGGTCGACATGCAGCGCATCCGCGCGTCGCTCGCGCAGAACTGCGCGGACTTCGCCGACGATCCCGCAGCATCGGCGACGGCTATGGATCTGATGCTCACCCTGCGCCGCACGGCGACGAGTTTCCAAACGATGGCCGAAGCCTACACGCGCGAATACGATCTCTCGCCCGCGCGGGTCGTCATCGTGATGGCGCTTGCGGCGACCAAGGGACACACCCTCGCACAGGCCGAGATCGGCCGCGAGCTCTCGGTTTCGCTCGGCAACCTCACCGCGCTGCTGGCTTCTCTCGAGGCAGCGGGGATCGTCAAACGCAAGGCCGACGCCAGCGACGGCCGCGTCACGAACATCTCGCTAACCGCGAAGGGACTCGCGCTCGTCCGGCGCTTCGCACCGGTTCACTATCGCACGGTTGCGGCCGCGCTTGACGGCTTGACCCGCTCCGAACAGCAGACGCTGATCGCGTTGCTCGACAAGATGCGCGATCAGCTCAAGACAAATCCCAACGCTCAGACGGCGACGTCACCGCGCAAGAAAGCCTCGTCGTAGTACGCGCTGGTAACGTTGGAAATTTCCCACCAATTGCCGTCGCGATCGTGAAGCACGAACGCCCGCACGCCGGACTTCTCGGTGACCGCTCCGACCTCGCGGATGTTGTGATCCGGCTGCGCGCGCAGCGCGGCCTCGCGCGCGGCATCGACTTCGGCAGCCGTTTCCACCCGCAGGCAAAAGCGATTCTCGACGCCCTGCGCCTTCGGCTGGTCGCCGATCGCGACGCACACGAGCGACCAGGGCCCGCCGCTCCAGAGATACTGGGCCTCAGCAAGCGGGCGCACCGAACCCAAGCCTAGCACGTCCTGGTAAAACCGGCGCGACGTAAGGCAATCTTCGCACTCGATCGTGCCGTGCGATAGGCGCGTGCCCGGAACCATCGCGGTCATACGACATCACCGATCTTACGCAACGTTTCGTACTGGCGCTTGAGGATGCGATGCTCGACTTCCCACCAATTGCTGTCGGCATCTTCGAAGTAGAACGAATACGCGCCGTGGGCCGCCCGCGGTTTCTGCACCTTGCGCAATCCATAGCGTTCTTTGTTCTCAACGAGGATCGCGTAGGCCCGATCGACGTCGCTTTGACTCGCGACAAACACGCCCCAGTGATTGAGCATCGCCTGCGGGTTGGCGATCGACGGCACTTCGCGCACATCGAGCACCAGGTACGGCGCTCCCGCGAGCGGTTCGCCGGGACGGTGTCCGCGTTCGCGCACGTAGAGCGCGTCCGGTGCATAGCGCACGCACTCGAGATCGAGCCCTTCTTCGAACAGCCGCCGCGCGGCCGCTAAATCGGTGGTGAGGAACGTGCCGCGTTCGAGCGAGGTGGTGCGAATCGCGGAAGCGGGGCGTTCGAGCTGCGTAGTAGCCATCGGAAAACCTCCGGTTATAGATCGAGCACGAGGGTATCGCCGGGCAGTGCCCGCGAGACGCAGACTTGGATCAGCGATTTGCGGCCCTCTTCATCGAGGACGCCGTCACGGTGTTCGACGCTCCCGGCCACATACCGGGTGGTACACGTTCCGCAAAAGCCGTCGCGGCACACCGTGCGCACGCGAATGTCGTTGGCTGCGAGGACGTCGAGAATCGAGCGGTCGGCCGGCACGTGCAGCGTCACGTTGCGCCGCCGCAAATGAACGTCGAACGGCTTGTTCTCCGCTGCCGCGCCGGCGCCGGCGCGCACGGCACCGAAGAGTTCGAAGTGCACGGTACCCTGCGGCCACTCGCCGGCCGCCTTGCGGACGGCTGCGATCAGCCCCGGCGGACCGCAAACGTACACGTGCGTGCCCGGCTCGCGCACGCGCAGCAGTTCATCGACATCCAAGCTGCGCTCGCGCAGACCGCCGTCGTGGTGCAGCGTGGCGCGTTCCCCGTGACGTTCTTCGATGTGCGCGCAAAAGGCCGCGTCCTCGCGGCTGCGCGTGCAGTAGATGAGCCGGTAGTCGATACCCAATTCGTCGAACCGCTGCGCCATCGAGAGGATCGGCGTGATGCCGATGCCGCCGGCGATGAGGATATTGTGGTCGCCGCCTTCGTCGATTTCAAAACGATTTTGCGGCGCCCCAATCTCGAGCACGTCGCCCGGCCGTAACGATTCGTGAACCCACGCCGATCCGCCGCCGCCCGCTTCTTCGTGCAGCACGGCGATCACGTAGCGATCGCGTTCGCGCGAATCGTTCAGCAGCGAATACGAGCGCACGAGACCGTTCGGCAGCGTAACGTCGATGTGCGAGCCGGCGGTGAACGCGGGCAAGTGCGCGCCGGCGGGATCGGCAAGCTCGAACGACTTGATCCGCGGCGCGACCGCCTCTACACTTCGAACGACGACGTCCATGAGACGCATTACTTTTGGACAAAAGTAGTTTCCTGCCGCGGCCCGAAACGGCCCGGGTGCCAGTACGCATGGAATCCCTCGACGCCGGAATCGGCCGCGTTCTCGACGTCCTCATCGGCGGCGCCGATACGGGTCCGGCACTCGTCATGCATCACGGTACGCCCTCCGATGCAACGCTCTGGGAGGGCTGGGACGACGTAGCCCGCACGCGCGGCATCCGGCTATTGGCGATCTCGCGACCGGGCTACGCGACTTCCACTCGGCGCCCGGGCCGGCGCGTCGCCGACGTTGCCGGCGATATGACGCGCGTGCTCGATCGGTACGGCGTCCCGTGGTTCGTCACGGCCGGCTGGTCCGGCGGTGGTCCGCATGCGCTCGCGTGCGCAGCACGTTTGCCGGATCGCTGCCGCGCGGCGGCCACGCTAGCCGGCGTGGGAGCGTACGGCGTGCCCGACCTCGATTTTCTCGCCGGCATGGGTCCGGAAAACCACGCCGAGTTCGGCGCTGCGCTGCGCGGCGAGCCCGACGTGCGCCGATGGCTTTTGGAGAACGCCGAGGCCATGCGCCGCGTCACCGCCCCCGAACTCGCGGACGCGTTCGGCGGCCTCATCCCCCAAGTCGACAAAGACCAGTTGGCGGGCGGTTTCGCCGATGGCCTAGCGGCAACGCTGCGGCGCGCCCTCGCGGACGGGTTCGATGGTTGGATTGACGACGATCTCGCCTTCACCCAGCCGTGGGGGTTCGCGCTTGCGGACATTACCGTTCCGGTGACGGTCTGGCAAGGCGATCTCGACTTGATGGTGCCGTTCGCGCACGGTGAGTGGCTGCGCCGGCACGTGCCGCACGCCGTTTCGCACGCCGCGCCGGGCCACGGTCACATCTCGCTGATTACCACCTATCGCGATGCGATCGTCGACGATTTGCTCACGCGCGCAGGTGATCCCAGCCCGCACTCGTGACGCCGGTTCCGTCGGAACGGCGGATGCCGAGTTCGGGACTCGCAACGCCGACGCGTAAGAGCGGGCGGCCGAAGCGCGCGTGAAAGCGGCCCGCCAGATGCGAGAACGCGCGCGACGCGACCGCAACGAGCAATTCGAAATCCTCGCCGCCGTCGAGTGCCCAGACTTCGGCGTTCGCACCCGCCCGCGTCGCGATCGTGCGCGTCGCGTCGGAAACCGGAACCGTGTCGATGATCGCGCCGCACGCCGAAGCGCGCGCCAGCCGCGCCAGATCCGTCGAGAGGCCGTCGGAGGTGTCCATCATCGCGCGCACGTTCCGCGATGCTGCGAGCCAACGTCCTTCAGCCAGACGCGGTTCCGGCGTGCGAAACGCCCGCAAGACCTCCGCCGCGGCCGGGTCGCTCGCTAACGCCGGATGTTCGACCGCAACGGCGAGACCGGCCCGGCTCGCGCCGAGCGGTCCCGTTACCGCAATCGTGTCGCCCGGCAACATTCCCGCGCGCGTCTTGAGATTTGACGCTCGCACTTCGCCGACGATCGTGATCGCGATGGTAATCGCCGGAGCGCGTACGATGTCGCCGCCGGCGATCGCGCACCCTGCGCGCTCGGCGAGCGCCGCGATCCCACGATAGCACTCGAGAATCCACGCTTCATCCGCGCCGGGACCAACCCCGAAGGCAATTGTGGCCAGCACCGGCTTTGCGCCCATTGCCGCGATATCGGAAAGGTTCGATGCCAGCGCGCGATGCCCGACGTCCGCCGCGCTCATCGCGTCGCGCGTGAAGTGCACTCCTTCGACCAGCGCATCCGTCGTGATCACGCTGCGATGCGAACGCGACGGCTGCCACACGGCCGCGTCATCGCCGATGCCCACGAGCAACGCAGTCGGAGCCGCCCGCGCCACGATCGCGTGCAGCTTCCCGATCAGATCGTCTTCGGTCACTTACTCGAGGCGTCGATGCGGCGGCGCAGCTCGCGCATCGTTGCCGGCGGGTCGGCGGCGCCGAACACGCTCGAACCCGCGATGAGCATCGTCGCGCCCGCTTCGACCGCGCGCTCGATGTTGTCCGTACCGATGCCGCCGTCGACTTCGAGGTCGCACGTTGGATTGCGCGCATCGATCAGCGCGCGCACCTCACGCAGCTTCACCAGGGCGCGCTCGATGAACGCCTGGCCGCCGAAGCCCGGGTTGACGCTCATGACCAGGATCTGGTCGCACTCTTCGATCAGGTCGACGAGCATCGCGGTGGGCGTCTGCGGGTTGATGCCGATGCCGGCGCGCGCGCCGATCGAGCGCAAGTACTGCAGCAGCCGGTGCGCGTGCGGCGTCGCTTCATAGTGAAACGTGATGATGTCGGCGCCGGCTTTGCGAAACGCATCGACGTACTTCTCCGGTTCGACGATCATCAAGTGACAATCGAACGGCAGCGCCGTCAGTTTGCGTAAGTCGGCGACGATCTTCGGGCCCCAGGTGAAGTTGGGGACGAAGCGTCCGTCCATCGAATCGAGATGCAGCGCATCCGCACCCGCCGCCTCGACCATCCGGATTTGGCCCGCGATGTCGGCGAAGTCCGCCGAGAGCAGCGAAGGTGCGAGCTTGACCCGCGGCATCAGTGCGCCGCCGGCTGCGGTGACGGCGAATGGAGTGCGGGCGGCTCGGTGCCGATCTTGGCCACATCCAACAGTTCGTTGTTCACGTACGTATCCAGCTCGGCGGTGCCGATGGCGGTCACGTTGAGGTCGAGCTTTGCTCCGCCCTGCGCGTTGCCGTCGAAGACGTTCCAGGTTCCGGTCTCATCGCGCACCTGCATCCGCACGTGCGCGGCGTCGTCGCGCAGGGGGATGGCCGCGGTCACGTGCACTTGCCGCACGAGGTAGCCGTATTCCGCCGGACCCGCGCTCACTTGCAGCGAGACCAAGGTGAACGGATCGATGAGCTGGCCCGCCGGCGGCGACTGCCGCACGACCGTTCCGCGCGCCGGACCCTCGACGCCGAACGGCGTCCACACGACTTGCCCCAAATGCACTTTACCCGCTTGCGCCGCGTCGCGCGCCGCGTCGATGCCCATGTTGACAAAGTTCGGCACCTTGACGTTCGTCGGCGGACCCTTGCTGAGGGTGAGCGTCACCGCCGTGCCTTCGCGTACGCTCGTCAACGGCGGCGGATTCTGATCGACGACGTGGTTGGCCGGAATATCGTTGTTGGGAACGATCTTCGTCCCGGCCAGCTGCAGCTTGACGTTGCCCAGTGCCAGCGTCACGTTGCGCAGCGATTCGAAGCGCAAGTCGGGCATCGCGAAGATGTGGATGCCCGTGCTGACGATCAGCGAGACGGCGCGGCCTTCGCGCACGTGCGCCCCCGGCGCCGGCTGCTGCCCCATCACGACGTCGAGCGGATACTGTTCGCTCGGCTGACGCGCGATGACGGTACACACCAGACGAAGGCGCGCGCATTCACCGTTGGCATCGTCCACCGTTTGCCCCGAGAATGCCGGCAAAAGCACGTCGCCCGCGCTGCCGCCGAAGAAGTCTTGCACCGACCGCGCGAACCAGACGATCACCGCGACAAAAAACGCCAGCGCGAGGGCGAGCACCCAATCGCGATCGCGCAGCGTTTCGAGCGACGACCGGATCGGCCGGCGCGGCGCGGCGGTGTCGCTCACCGCAGTCGTACGCTCACGAGAGCAGCGCCTCGAGCGCCGCTTCGTCGAAGTCGGCGTTGCTATAGACGCGATGCACGTCTTCGTGCTCTTCGAGTGCGTCGAGGAACGCGAGCACTTTCTGCGTATCGGCGGCGCTCGGCCGCACGGTTTGCTTCGCTTCCATCGACAGTTCGGCCGACGTCACGCGCAGGCCGGCCGCTTCGAGTTCGTCCTTGGCCGCCATCAAGCGCGTGGGTTCGGTGACGATCTCGGTGGGTTCACCGAACCGCACGTCGATCACGCCATCGACGAGCGCACGTTCGGTAAGCTCGTCTTCCGAGAGTTTCTGCGGATCGACCTCGATCAAACCGCGCGATTCGAACGTCCAACCCACGCTGCCCGTTTCACCGAGCGCACCGTCGGCCCGACTGAACAGAAAGCGAATTTCACTGGCCGTCCGGTTGCGGTTGTCGGTGGCGGCATCCACGATCACCGCCACGTTGGCCGGCCCGTACCCCTCGTAGCGGATCTCTTCGATCAGCTTCTCGTTATCCGAACCGCTGCCGCGCGCGATCGCGCGCTTGATGTTCTCTTGCGGCATATTGGCAGCACGCGCCTTATCGACCGCCATCTTCAGCCGGTAATTTGCATCGGGATCCGGCGAACCGTTCTTTGCCGCCAAGATGATCTCTTTACTGATCTTGGTGAACGCCGCACCACGCTGCGCGTCAACCTTGCCCTTCTTGAGCTTGATGTTGTGCCATTTGGAATGCCCGCTCATATGATCCACCGTCCAATCCACATGCGTGCGTGCCAGGCGTCCCACGTGACGTGTTGCCCGACCAGTACCGGGTAGAAAAAGATAAACGCCCAGACGACGACCGCCATATAGATGCCGACGCCCAAGCGCGGTATGAGCGGCGTTGCGGCTTGCTGAGGCGTCCAGTTCCAAGCCTTTTGCAAGACGATCGCGTTGCATAGCACGATGATCGCCAGGTTCGGGAAGAAATGGTATTCGAACGCGATGCGCGGCGAAATGATCCACGGCAGCCACTGCAAGACATACGCGACAACGAGCAGCGCATAGGCGCGGTTGCGCTCGAACCACGCATAGAATCCGACGAGCGGCACGGTCAGCAGGCCGAACCACCATACGAAGGGGTTCGGCAGCGCCAGGATCTCCGCGACGCAGCAAGCCGCCGGATCGCTCGTACCGGCGCCGGTGCGGAAATCGTGATAGTAGTACGAGATCGGGCGCTCGAGGATCGGCCACTGCCACCACGACGAGGCGTAGGGGTGCGTTGCCACGAGGTGATCGTGGTAGTTGAACATTTCGGTCTGCAGCGCAACCATGTCCAAGAAATTATGGCCGAGCGTGAAGAACGGAATGTAGCAGAGCGTGTAGATCGCGCCCGCAACGACGAGCATACCGCCGACGATAACATCGAGCGGCATCCCGAACGGATTGCCGTATACGGCCGGACGGCGCAAGAAGCGCTGCGCGACGACGCCGGCCACGCACAGCCACACGACGAAGAAATCGAACAGACCGTTCCACTTCGATGCTGCGAGCGCGCCCGACGACACGGCCAGCAGCGCAATCCAGACCCACATCTCTTTGGTGCTGGTCGAACCGCCGGAGACCGTCATCGTACCGGAGGGTTCGAACGTAGCCGTCCCCGTGGGCGCCGCGTACGTCATGCGGCCGCCGGGCTCGAGCGTCCGCTGCGCGGGCACGATATCACCCGGCGGCGGAACGAGCGCCGTGACGCTTCCGGCCTCGTCAAAATCCACGCGCGTGCCATCGGCGTAGGAAGCAACGACGGCCACATCCGGCTGCCGCGACGCGATCCAGCGAGCGAGCAGGTAGAACAGAATTTCGATGTAGAGGAACGCCGTCACGAAGGCTGCCGGGGCGTTCGTATAATCGCGCGTATGCGGCCCGGTATAGACGAGCTCCCGTGCGACGACGGCCGCCACGACCGCTCCCACCCCGAGCAGGATGGCGAAGATCCCGAGCGTCGATTCCCGCAACTGCGGAATCTTTGCGCGGCGCGCGGCGCTCGCCGTCCACACACGATAAAACGCGTAGAGCGTCGTCAACGAGAAGAACGCTACCGTGATCTCGGGCGTCGCGATGCGGGACTGCACGAAGTGAAAGCCGTCGAGCAGCAGCATCGCCGCCGCCATTACCGCGAAGACCGTCGAGCCGGTGATACGTTTAGCGAAGAGGTAGAGGACGCCGACCATCAGCGCGCCGATCACGACGTTGAGGAAACGCCAGCCCAGACCCTGATCGCCGTTGCCGCTCAAGCCGCCGAAGAGCATCATCGAGAGCGTCACGACGAGCTTGGTCAAGGGCGGATGGGTGAACTCGAAAATCTCCATGTGCTTGAGATACTCTTCGCCCGCCCGCGCGTAGTAGATCTCATCGAAGATCTTTTCCGTCGGCCACTGGATCCAGAAGATGCACACGACGAACGACGCCACGACGAACAGGCCGGCGAAGAGCCAGTCCAGCCCGCGCATCCGCGCGATGCCCTCGCGCGGATCGAACCACGCCCGCGCGCGCGCGCCGATGCGCGCCGCATCGGCTTCCGCCACCTCGAGCACGCTCACCGAGCCGCCGAGATAGATGTAGCCCAAGACGAAGAACAGCGCGACGTTAATCGCCGAAATCAGGTGCGATCCGGCGCCCCAAATGTTCACCGGGTCGACGCCGGCCGGGTGCGTTTCCATGACGGTCTGATAGGCGAACGAATAGACCAGGTTCAGCAGCGTGGTGACCGTCAGCAGCGCCACCGTCCAGAGCTTGTTCCGCCCAAACGCCAAGAGCGGAAACGCCAGCAGAAACGCGCCGAAGATGTAGCGCTCGTGCATGCGCGTGGCCAGCACGAAGAACGCGAAGGCAACGAGCATCGAGGCTTCGAGGAACGCGCGGTCGGTACGCTCTTGCAGATAGCGCGCGACGATGAGGGCACACGCGGCAAGGACGAGCACGACGCCCCAGAGCCACATCGCACCGAGGTTGATGCCGAACATCGGCAGCGCGGCCGTATCGGAATTCCAGAACGTCTGCTTGATCGCGTAGAGGTTGAACGCGTTGACCGAGTTATACGGATAGACGTTGCTGCCGATACGATAGCGGTCGAATAGCCAGGCCAGCAGTTCCAACGGATTCGCCGAGGCGTGGAAGAGCGCCGCCACGAGGATCGTCAGGATCAGCGACAGACCGATCCCGATCGCCGTCGCGCGCAGCCGCTTCGACCGTAACTCCGCATCGAGCGGCGCGAACGCGAACGCCAGCAGCACGACCGCAACCAGCGCGCCCTGCGGCTTGATCAGGATCGAAAACGCGATCGCGAGCCACGCCCACACCAGACGCGCGGTCAGCTTCGCGGGTTCGTCCGAACTGCGCACGCTCAGCCAGAGCGCGAGCAGCACGAAGCCCCACGAGACCGAATCGACTTGGCCCCAATAGGCCGAAACGTAAATCGTCGCCGGGTTGAGCGCGAAGAGCGCTGCCGCCCCGAGCGCCACCGCTTCGCTCGCGTAGCGTTTCACGAGCGCGTAGATCAAGACGGCATCGACGAGGTCCATCGCGAGGGCCGGCAACTTGACGAGGATGCGCAGCGCGAAATACGACGAGTCGTTCAGACTGATCAGGTGCAGATGCGCGAGCGTCGAGTAGATCCCGGCAATTCCCCAGAGCACGATAAAATAGCCCGGCGGATAATCCGCAAAGCTGGTCTTCGCGTAGAACTGCCAGGGCGGGTTGTCTTTGAGCGTGAGCGTCCACGCTTCGAACGCCGAGACGTCGTTGTGGAAGCCCAAGCTCGGCAAGAGCAATATCCGCACGACCAATCCGGCGAAGAGAATCGCGATGAGCGGCCACGCCCACGAACGCACGCCGATGCGCGGCGCCGCTACAGCCGCCGGTACTGAGGACATATTCATGCGGCCGGGCGGATCGCCCGGGCGAAGAACGCGCGCACGCGTCCGCTGGCGTCGATGCCGGCCGCCGACGCGGCGGCATCACCGTCGGCCAAGTACGCGCGCGCGGTTGCCAGCGACGCGATGCCGGGCAGCGCCCACGTCCGGGACTGGGGATCGCTCTGCACGTGGTTCTCCATTTGGAAGGCCATGCCGGACGTCCGGCCGAGCCGAGCGTAGGCCCGGGTGCGTTCGGGAGTTGCGCCGGCAACCAGCGCCCCAAGCTCGCAGGCAACCGCGAACAACGCCGCTTTCCCGCCGATCATCGCAAGATACGCATCGGCTTCGACCGTACCGGCGCGCTCGAACGCAATCTCTTGCGCTTGACCGGCACACAGCGCAAAATTTGCCTCTTGCAACGCGCGCGTCATCAGCACGGTCTGTTCGGGCGCGCGGCGAGCCGGCCCCTCGAGCAGTTGCAAGTACGCCATCGCGCAGAGCGCGTCGCCGGCATTGATGCCGTGCGCGAGTCCGAACGGAGCAACCGACTCGACCGTGTCGTGCACGAGGGTGGAGTTGTGCAAGATCTCGACCGCGCACGCGACGTCCAAACCATCCGTGAACTGGCCGCCTTCCTCGGCCACCACCTCGAGGACGAGCCGCATCCGCAAGCGCGCGTGCGCGCCTGCAACATCGCCGGCATAGCCGAAATGGTGGTGGACTTGCGGCGTGACCGGGCTCGTGCCGTCGAATCGGCGAATTGCCGCTTCGAGCGCAGCCTCGAGACTATCCGCCTTGACGGCTAGGGACATTCGCGCGCCTAATTATCACCGATCGACTCCTCGAGCGCCCGAATGCGACGCATGATCTCAGCGGTCCACTTCTCCAGATCGTCCCCGTCCGCTTTCCTTTTCCGCTCGACCTGGATCGGCTCACCGTACACGACCCGGATCCCGTGAAACGGCCGTGCGTGACGGGTTCCCGAGATGGCAGCCGGCACGACCGGGGCGCCGGAGAGCGCGCCCAAGAGCGCGGCGCCGCCCTTTCCCTCGACGTCGCCGGTCAGGTTCCGGGTGCCCTCGGGGAAAATCCCCACGCACCGGCCATCCTTGAGGGCGCGCAGCGCGGCGCGCACGGCCGCGACGCCGCCGGCCTCGCGATCGAGAGGGTAGACCCCCAAGCCCCGGATGATCGGACCGAGCACCGGAATCGCGAAGAGCTCCTTCTTCGCCAGGTACGTTACCGGCCGCAGGAAGCCGATGCCGAGCACCACCGGGTCGAGGTACGAGACGTGGTTGCAGGCCACGATCACGGGTCCGGTCGCGGGAACGTTCTCCGGATGGATGGCCCGGAAACCGTAGACCGCGCGGACCAGCAGGCGGCACAGGCCGCGGCTGAACGTGTAGAAGGGCAGGTTCACGGCGCCGCGTCGATGATCGCCCGCATCCGGGCGATCACGTCGGCCGCCTGGAGCGCGGTCGAATCGATGAGCAGCGCATCGTCGGCCGGGCGCAGCGGTGCGACCGCGCGGTTCCGGTCGAGCCGGTCGCGCTCTTCGATCTGCTCGCGCACCTCCTCGATCCCGACGTCGAGGCCGCGTTCGGCGAACTCCTTGGCCCGCCGGTCGGCCCGCTCTTCTACTGAAGCGGTGAGGTAGAACTTGAACCGCGCATCGGGCAGCACGACGGTCCCGATGTCGCGGCCGGCCATGACGACCGGGCCTTCGGAGGCGATTGCCCGCTGCTCGGAGACCATCGCGGTGCGCACGCCGGGCAACGCCGCGACGGTCGACACCGCCGAAGATACCTCGGGGTCGAAGAGCTTCGTTCCCGTGTCGCTGCCGTCGATCTCGACGCGATAGCCGGCGCTCGTGGCCTCGTCAGGCTCGAGCCGGATGCGATGGTGCTCGATCAGCGCAAGGATCGCCCGCTCGTTGTCGAGGTCGACGCCGTAGTGCAAGGCAAGATATGCGGCCGCGCGATACATCGCGCCGGTATCGAGATAAAGGTGTCCCAGGGAGGAAGCTAGCGCACGCGCCGCAACAGTTTTTCCACTCGCAACCGGTCCGTCGATCGCCACGTGTCGATTCGTCATGCCGGGCGAGCGATTTCGGCGAAGCAGAGGAAAATCAGTTTCGGCCCCGTTACGTTGGGCAGTGTGGCACCCGGACGCACCTCAATGTACAACGACAACGCCTTCAAACTCGGCCTCTTCGGTGCCAACTGCTCCTCGGGCCGCGCCGTGACGATGGTTCCCGAGCGCTGGCGCGCATCGTGGCGCGACAATGTCGCGCTCGCCCAGATGGCCGACGACGCCGGCCTCGACTTCCTGCTCCCGATCGGGCGCTGGAAAGGCTACGGCGGCGATACCGACTACCAGGGCGCGACGTTCGAAACGATCACCTGGGCGACGGGCCTGCTCGCGCAAACCAAACGCATCACCGTGTTCGGAACCGTCCACGCGCCGCTCTTTCCGCCGATCATCGCGGCGAAGCAAATGGTCACCGCCGATCACGTCGGCGAAGGCCGCTTCGGCTTGAACATCGTGTGCGGCTGGAACGAGGGCGAATTCGATATGTTCGGCGTACAGCCGGGCGACCATGAGCGGCGCTATGCGCAAGGTCAGGAATGGATCGACGCGCTGAGCCGCATCTGGACCGAAGACGATTTCGACTTTGACGGCGCCACGTTTCACCTGCACGGCGTGCGCGCCAAACCCAAACCGTGGCACGCGACGCGGCCGCTCATCATGAATGCCGGCTCCTCGCCCGACGGGAAGGCGTTCGCAATTCGCAACTGCGACGCGCTCTTCACCACCGCGCGCCGCGCCACCGACGAAGAGGCGCCGTTCGAAGAAGCCGCGCGCGACGTCGTGGCCGCAAAGGAGCAAGCGCGCGCGCAAGGTCGTGAGATCGGCGTGTATTGCGTCGGCGTCGTGACCGTGCGCCCCACGCAGCGCGAGGCCGACGACTACGTGCAGCACGTTGAAGATAACACCGACTGGAACGCCGTCGATTCGATCATGGAAATGAAGGGCCTCAACGAACGGCCGCCCGAGATTCGCGAACGCATCCGCGCGGGCTATGCGCGCGGCATGGGCGGGCTGCCGTTGACCGGTACGCCCGACTCCATCGCCGCGTCGCTCGCGCAAATCGCGAGGGCCGGCTTGAACGGGATCGCGATCTCGTTCGTCAACTACACCGATGAATTGCCGTTCTTTCGCGACGAAGTGTTGCCGCGGCTCGAACGGCTCGGATTACGCACCCCCGCACCGGAGGCCCCATGACGTCCCCCCACACCATCGCGCGCTCGGCATTTATCGCCGGCGCCGCCGCGCTCGCCGCCCTGCCGCATGCTGCGTTTGCCGCAGCCGGCGATCCCGCAGTGATTCGCGCCGGAACGATTCCCGCCGACGTGAGCGCCGTGATCACGTATGCGAACGACCTCGGCTACTTCAAAGATGCCGGGCTCGACGTGGAGATCTCGCTCTTTCAAAGCGGACCGGTCATCGCGCCCGCCGTCATCGGCGGCACGCTCGACGTCGGCGCGGCGAACATCGCCTCGATTGCCGCGGCGCGCGAACGCGGTTTGCTGCTGAAGTTCTTCGCGCCGGCATCGATCGCGACGCCCACCACCATGACGGACCCCGTGATGGTGAAGAAAGACTCGCCGCTCAAAACCGTTGCCGACCTCAACGGCAAGACGGTCGCGATCGTCGCGATGAAGACGATGCAGCATGCGGCATTTCTGCTCTGGGTCGACAAGCACGGCGGCGACTCGAAATCGATCAAGCTGATCGAGATCCCCTTTCCGGAAATGATCGGCGCGCTCGATTCCGGCCGCGTCGATGCGGCGATCCCCTCGGAGCCGTTCACCTCGCAGGGACTTGCGGCCAACCGCGTTCTCGGCAGCGTGTATGCCTCGATGCCCGCGACGATTCTGGTCTTCGGTTTTTTCGCGACCGACACGTGGCTGAACGCGCATCCCGACCTCGCCGTCAAATTCGCCGGAGCGATTCGCAAAGCGGCGGTCTGGGCCAACGCGCATCCCAAAGAATCGGCCGTGATGTTGACCAAGTTCACCAAACTCGACCCGCAGGTTGCCGCTTCAATGGGCCGCGCCGTGTATGCGACTTCGCTCGAACCCGCGCAACTGCAACCCGTGCTCGATAATGCCGTCCGTTACGGCATGCTGGATAAACCGCTCGACGCGAACGAACTGATCTGGAAGCCGCCGGCCGGGATGCACTGATGCACGCCGCGAGCGCGACGGGCGCGCCGGCCATCAACTACGGCCTGCGTGCAAAACTCGGCATGATGCTGCCGTCATCGAATACGATTGCCGAACCGCAAATCGCCGCGATGCTGCCGCCCGGCGTGTCGCTGCACACCACGCGTCTGCGCCTGCGCAACGGACGCGAAGCGCTCGGCATGCTCGAGCGGCTCGAGGAAGGCACGCAATTGATGGCGGACGGCGCCGTCGACCGGCTCATCTTCCACTGCACTGCCGTGAGCATGCACTCACCCGAGATTCCCGGCGAGATCACGCGCCGCGTGGCGGCGATTACCGATATTCCGCTGACGATCACCTCGGAGGCCATCGTCGAGGCGCTCGGCGTGCTCGGCGCGCGCAATATCGTGCTGATGACGCCGTACGACCAGGCGACCAACGATCGCGAGGTGCGCTTTCTCGCGCATCACGGAATCAACGTGCTGCGCGAACGCGGCCTCGGCATCGACGGCGGCGTCGAGATGGCCGCGGTCGAACCGCAGCAGTGGTTCGACGAAACGCTCGCGCTGCGCGATCCCGCGGCCGAGGCCTACTTCATCAGCTGCACCACGATCCGTTCGGCCGACGTGATCGACGCGCTCGAAGACGCACTGGGCAAGCCGGTGCTCACCAGCAATCAAGCGATGCTCTGGCGCGCGCTGCGCGATACGGGCATCAACGACCGGATCGCCGGCTTCGGCCGGCTGCTAAGGGACTTCTGATGCGCCGGGGAAGTACGCCCGCGACGCATTCGCAACACCACCACGACAAGGAGCAACGACGTCATGACTGAGATGGGCTGGGCAAGCGACGCGATCGCACAGCTGCTGCGCGATCTGAAGCTCGATTACGCGGCCCTCACGCCGGGCTCGAGCTTCCGCGGACTCCACGACAGCTTCGTCAACTATCTCGAGGCGCGCGATCCGAAGATGCTCGTGTGCCTGCACGAAGAGCACACGGTCGCGATCGCCCACGGCTATGCCAAGGTGACCGGCAAGCCGATGCTGGCCGTCGTGCATGCGAACGTCGGGTTGATGCACGCGACGATGGCCTTCTACGGCGCCTGGTGCGACCGGGCGCCGATCGTGGTGCTCGGCGCGAACGGCCCGCACGATGCGGCGAAGCGCCGGCCGTGGATCGACTGGATCCACACTTCGCGCGATCCCGCTGCGCTCGTGCGCCACTACACGAAGTGGGATGACGAACCGGGCTCGGTCGAAGCGTGTCTCGAATCGATCACGCGCGCGTATAAAATCGCGACCACGCCGCCGTACGGCCCCACGTTCGTCGTGCTCGACGTTGCGATGCAAGAACAAAAACTTGCCAAGCCGCTGCCGATGCCGAAGCTGGAACGCTTCACGGCGCCCGCGCCGGCACTGCCCGCTGCAGCCGATGTCAAGCGCGCCGTCGAGATCATGAAGAATGCCAAGCATCCGGTGATGCTGGTCGGGCGCATGTCGCGCGATCTTCAGGCATATAACAACCGCATCGCCCTGGCCGAAGCGCTCAACGCGCGCGTGATCACCGATTTCAAGGCGGGCTCGGTGTTCCCGACCGCGCATCCGCTGCACGTCGGCCGTTCTGCCGCCCGCGTCACCGATGCCGGACTCGCGGTGTTGCGCGAAGCCGACGCGATCCTGAGCCTCGAGGCGATCGATCTCGGCGGAGCGCTCACGCAAACGTTCGGAGCGGAATCGCCCAAGGCGACGATCATCAACTGCTCCGTCGACCAATACGTACACAACGGCTGGAGCATGGACCATCAGACGCTGCCGCCGGCCGATCTGCACCTGGCGGTCGTCACCGATTATCTGGTCACGGCGATGCTGGCCGAACTCGGCAATCCGAAACCGAAGGCAATCGCCACCAACGGCGCGGCGAAAACGAAGCCGTCCGCCAACGGCGCGGCGAGCGGCGAGATGGGCATCGAATCGTTCTGCGAGGCGCTGACCGAAGCGTTCGCCGGACGCGATGTCTGCTTCAGCCGCCTGCCGCTCGGACTCAACGACGGCTCGCCGTTTTCGTTCACCCACCCGCTCGACTTTCTCGGCGGTGACGGCGGCGGCGGCGTCGGTGCGGGTCCCGGCATCGCGGTCGGCGCCGCGCTCGCCCTCAAGGGAACGGGCCGGATGCCGGTGGCCGTGCTCGGCGACGGCGATTTCCTGATGGGCCTCACGGCACTCTGGACGGCCGTTGCAAACGACATCCCGCTGCTCGTGATCGTCGCGAACAACAACTGCTACAACAACGATGTCGCGCATCAAGACCGCATCGCGCGTCAACGCGACCGGCCGGTCGAACGCAAGTGGATCGGACAGATGATCACCGAGCCCGCGCCCGACCTCGCCATGCTCGCGCGCGGACAAGGCGCGATCGGCATCGGCCGCATCGACGGCCGCGAAAACATCGGCGCGGCAATTGCCGAGGGCATCAAGCACGTCGAAGCGGGCAAGGTGTGCGTCATCGACGTGTACGTCTCCCCCGATCTCGACGACCGCCGTAAAGCCGAGGCTGCCGCCAAGGAACCGAGCAAACGGTAACGCCCCCGGCAACGGCACCTCCGCTGGTCCGCGCGCTGGCCGCTTTTGCGGCCGCGCGCGCCCCGGTCGATCTCGACGATACGCTGCTCGCGAACCTCACCGGCGCCGTGCGGCGCATGGACGACGCCGATCGCGCGTATCGGGCCGCCATCGAGGCGCAGTTGCCGCCGGCAAAGTCGACCGCGCTGCTCCAAACGATGGCGCAGTTTCGTTCCAACGTCGCGCAACTGCGCGAGCAGACGCGCGCGGCGACCGAGTACGGCGACTTCGATCCGCTCGACACCTACGTGCCCTCGATCCCGGCCTCGCACGCGCACGCCGTGCGCGCCGCGAATACGGCCGACCTGGCGCGCGGCGAAGTTGCCCGGCTGCGCGCGCAAGCCAACGCCCGCATCGGGGAACTGCTCGAACGAGATGACATCGAACGGCTCACCGAAGCCAAGCGCGCGCGCAACGCCGCCTTCGACCGCGCGATCC
Organism: Candidatus Lustribacter telmatis; assembly: GCA_003164045.1. Taxonomy (GTDB): domain Bacteria; phylum Vulcanimicrobiota; class Vulcanimicrobiia; order Vulcanimicrobiales; family Vulcanimicrobiaceae; genus Lustribacter; species Lustribacter telmatis. The sequence continues at coordinate 107,633 of PLRU01000090.1, read as the reverse complement.
GCGAGGCGTTGCCGTCCGCAACGAGCGACCAGATCGCCACGCATTTGATGCTGCTCGCCGACGGCTGGTACTGAGCGGCGTTGGCGAAAACCAAAACGGTCTTCTCGTGCTCGGGCTGCGGGCACAATTCGGCCCGCTGGCTCGGCCGATGCCCGCAGTGCGAAGCCTGGAACTCGTTCGTCGAAGAGACCGTCACGCCGGTCAAAGGCCGCACGGCGCACGCGCGCCCGTCGAGCGGGCCGGTGCGGCTTTCAGAAATCGCGGAAGCGCGCTTCGCCCGCATGCGCAGCGGCTTCGGCGAGTTCGACGGCTTACTCGGCGGCGGACTCGTCGCCGGCAGCCTCGTGCTGCTGGGCGGTCCGCCGGGCGCCGGCAAGTCGACGCTGCTGCTGCAAATCATCAACGCCCTGGCCGAACGCGGCGCGAGCGCGATCTACGTCTGCGGCGAAGAGTCGGCCGCGCAGACGAAACTGCGCGCCGCGCGCATCGGCGCGACCGACGATCTGCTCGTTTTCCCCGAAACGAACCTGCGCGCGATTCTCGATGAATGCGAACGCCGGTCGCCCGACGTGATCGTGATCGACTCGATCCAAACGATGTCGTTGCCGGAAGTGGAGTCATTCGCCGGTAGCGTGTCGCAGGTGCGCGATTGCACGCAAGCGCTGATGGAATTCGCCAAGCGCACGGGCTGCGCGGTGTTCATCGTCGGGCACGTCACGAAAGACGGCGCGATCGCGGGCCCGCGGTTGCTCGAACACCTCGTCGACACGGTGCTCTACTTCGAAGGCGATTCGACCGGCGAATACCGCATCGTGCGCGCGTACAAAAATCGCTTCGGCGGCGTCGATGAGATCTGCGTGTTCTCGATGGACGACGCGGGGCTGCACGAGATCACCGATCCATCGGCCCTCTTCCTCGCCGAGCGCGGCGAACGCCCCAGCGGTTCGTGCATCGTGCCGAGCGTCGTCGGCTCGCGCCCGGTGCTCGTCGAAGTGCAAGCGCTCGTCGGCGAGACGTCGTACGGCACGCCACGCCGGCTCGCCACCAACGTCGATGCCGCACGGCTGACGACGATCGTCGCGATCCTCGAACGCCGCGCCGGCATGCAGCTCGGCGGCCACGACATCTACTGCTCCGTTGCCGGCGGCCTGCGCATCGTCGAACCCGCCGCGGATCTCGGCATCGCGCTTGCGATCGCATCGGCGTTCCGCGACATCCCGCTCGCGCGCAACGTCGCCGCCTTCGGCGAACTCGGCCTCTCCGGCGAGGTGCGCAACGTCTCGCACACCGTCCGCCGCGCGACCGAAGCCACCAAACTCGGCTTCACCCGCGTGATCGCCCCGGAAAACGCCAAGACCCTCGTCGCCGCGATCGACCTCGCCCTCGCGCGGTAGCCACCCCTCTGTCATCCAGAGCGCAGCGCCGCAGGCGCGTAGTCGAAGGACCGCTACCAACGTGGACGATCGAGGCGGTCCCTCGACAGACTCGGGCTGACAGAGAGAAGCTGCATCTCCGTCGTAGCGGGCCGGTTCGTACGCTACGTGAGTACCGTATATGAGATTCCCGTCCACAAAATCGACGGCACGCCGGCCGCACTGCGCGAGTACGCGGGCCAAGTGTTATTGATCGTTAATGTTGCCTCGAAGTGCGGGCTGACGCCGCAGTACGAAGGCCTGGAGAAACTCTACGAAGCGCAGCGCGCACGCGGGCTGCAAATCCTCGGCTTTCCGGCGAACAACTTCGGTTCGCAAGAGCCCGGCTCGAATGCCGAAATCGCGGAGTTCTGCTCGCTCTCCTACGGCGTCTCGTTTCCGATGTTCGAGAAGATCTCGGTCGGCGGCGACGATCGTCATCCGCTCTATCGCGAACTGATCGCCGCACAGCCCGCCGCCACCGAGAAGCCCGGCAGCGATTTCAAAGCGAAGCTCGCTGGGTATGGGATCAAGCAGAACGATCCGACCGACGTCCTCTGGAACTTCGAGAAGTTCCTGATCGGCCGCAACGGCGCCGTGGTCGCCCGCTTCGCACCCGACGTCACGGTGGACGACCCGCTGCTGCTCGCCGCAATCGACGCCGAACTCGCTAAACCCTAACCGTTACGGAGTCCCCGCATGACGACCGCACAATTTCCGGACGAACAAGTCGACGGCGCGTTCGCGCGGCAAGAGGACGCGTTCACCAACTGGGTGCGCGCCGACGGCAGCACGGATTATCCCGCGGTCGCGGGACGCTATCACCTCTACGTGTCGCTGGCGTGTCCGTGGGCACACCGCACGATCATCGTGCGTTCGCTCAAAAAGCTCGAAGACGCCATCGGCATGACGGTCGTCGACCCGATCCGCGACGATCGCGGCTGGGCCTTCAATCCCGGCGCCGGCATGGGTGCCGATCCGGTCAACGGCTTTCACTTCCTCGCCGAGGCCTACACCCAGACCGATCCCAGTTATCGCGGCCGCGTGACCGTCCCCGTACTATGGGACAAACACTCGAAGCGCATCGTCAGCAACAACGACGACCACATCATGCGTATGCTCGAGGTCGAGTTCGACGCCGTTGCCGGCAGCAACGATCTCAATTTTTATCCCGAAGCGCACCGCAGCGAGATCGACGCCCTGAACGCCGAGATCTACGAGAGCGTGAACAACGGCGTCTATCGTGCCGGCTTCGCCACCGAACAAGACGCGTACGCCGACGCCGCCCAATCGGTGTTCAACGAACTCGATCGGCTCGAAACGCAGCTCGCCGATAGCCGCTTCCTCTTCGGCACGTCACCGGCCGAGACCGATTGGCGCCTCTTCGTCACGCTGATCCGCTTCGATGCCGTGTACGTCGGACATTTCAAGTGCAATCTCCGCCGCATCGTCGACTATCCGAACCTCTGGGGCTACCTGCGCGATCTCTACCAATTCCGCAACGTTGCAGCGACGGTCAACTTCGATCATATCAAGCGCCACTATTACATGACGCACGACGAGATCAATCCGACGCGCATCGTCCCGATCGGCCCGCTGCTCGATCTCACCTCGGCGCACGGCCGCGAACGGATGTCCTAACGCACCGTGTGACCCGCGGCGGCGAGCACGGCCTTTGCATCGGCGAGCCGGTCGGCGCGCACGAGAATGTGGTCGGTGTCGTACGTCGAGATACCGAAGATCGAAATGCCGGCAGCGGCGAGCGGGGTCGCGAGCGACGCAACGATGCCGGTGAGCGTAAAGTCGAGCGTGCCGGCGACGGCGAGCGCGCGAAAGCCGCGTTCCACTTCGGCGTGCGTTGCCGGCACGGCATCGTCGCGGCAAACGATCGAGAGTTCGCGCGGCGTGCGCACGACCGCGAGGAAATCGCGGCCGGCGACCCACGGCGGCACGGGCGCGTCGGCTGCGAGGCGCGCTATGGCGAGCGTTTCTTCGAGAACGTGCAATTCCACCGACCGACCCCTTAGACGAGCGCGGCCGACGCGATGCGCGCGAGGCCTTCTCGGAACGCGTCGATCGGCGCGACCCAGCTCAAGCGAAGCCACCCTTCGAGCGTGTTGCCGAACGTCCGTCCCGGCACGGTAACGACGTCGTACTCGTCGACCAGGCGCAGCGCCGCCGCCAGCGAGTCGGTGCCGTGGGGCAAGCGCACGCACACGTAAAACGCGCCGTCGGGCTCGACATAGGTCAGACCCGAGCCGCGCAGCACCTCTAGCACCGCAGCGCGTTGGGTACGATACCACGCCGCTTGCTCCGAGATCGCACCCGGCTCGCTGAGGATCGCGCGCGCGACGCGCTGTCCGAACGTGCTCGCCGACGTCGTGACCCAGGCATGAACTTGGGTGAGCTGATCGCACAGCGGCGCGGGTGAAATCGTCCAGCCGATGCGCATTCCGGTGAGCGCGTTGGATTTGGAAAGTCCGTTGATCGCGATGGTATAGGGATAGCTCGCCGCAATCGAACCGGCATCGTCGACGTACGTCAGTTCGCGATAGAGCTCGTCATCGAGAACCCATACCGGCTCGCCGCCACGAGCAAGCAACGCCGCAGTCAACGATTTCACGGCGGCGCGTGAGATGACGCGCCCGGTGGGATTGGCGGGCGAGCCGATCACGATCAGTCGCGTCGCCGGCGTCAGCGCCGCCACGATCGCATCGGCGTCGTATTGGAAACCGGTGCTCGCCGGCATGCCGACCGAGCGGACCGTGATGCCCTCCAACTGCGCGATCTTCCCATACGCCGGATAGGCGGGCTCGATCACCAGCACTTCGTCGCGCGCCGGATCGAGCAGCGTTTTCATCGCAACGTACATCGCTTCTTGCGATCCGTTGGTGATGCACACGTTGCGCGCCTCGGCCATCCCCGGATAGGCGTAGCGCTGCGCGATGAGCGCGCGCAACTCCACGTCGCCTGCGTTGAGCGTGTACTTCATCCCGAGCTCACTCGTCTGCCGTGCGGCAGCGTCGATGAAACGCTGCTGCGGCATGAGCGTCGGCTCCCCGAGCCCCAGATCGATCGACGTCGGCCGCTTCTTCGCGTTGAGCGCGCGAATCAGCGACGGTTCGATCGTCGCCAGCTTTGGATTCAAGACTAGACCGCTACCTCGAAGTCGCGCAGGGCGGCGTTCAGCGACGTCTTCATGTCGGTCGATTCACTGCGCGTACCGATCACGAGCGCGACCGGAACGCCGAACTGACCGGCGGGGAAGTTCTTGGGCATCGTTCCGGGGATCACGACCGAACGCGGTGCGATGAATCCTTTGGTGATCGCCGGCTCGTTGCCGCGCACGTCGACGATCGACGTCGAAGCCGTGATCACGGTGCCGGCGCCGAGCACGGCGCCCGCGCCGATGCGCACGCCTTCAACCACGATGCAGCGCGAACCGATAAACGCGCCGTCCTCGACGATCACGGGTGACGCCTGCGCTGGTTCGAGCACGCCGCCGATGCCGACGCCGCCCGAGAGGTGAACGTTCTTGCCGATTTGCGCGCACGATCCGACCGTGGCCCACGTGTCGACCATCGTGCCCTCATCGACATACGCGCCGATGTTGACGAAGCCGGGCATCAGGATCGCGCCGCGGCCGAGGAAACTGCCGTAGCGCGCGATGCCGCCGGGCACGCAGCGCACGCCGAGCTTCTTGTAATTGCGCTTCGTCGGAACTTTGTCGTAATACGTCGGCGAGAACTCGCGGCAGCCGGCTGCATCCTTTTGCGCGCAGTCGGGACCGACGTGTTCGCTGTCCATCCGCGCGAAGTACAACAAGATCGCGTGCTTGATCCACGCATGTGTGACCCAGCTCTCTCCGTCGAATTCCGCTACGCGCAGCAGACCCTCGTCGAGTGCGGCAATCACCTCGTCAACCGCACGGCCCTTCTTCCCCCGGACCGTGCTCGGATCGGCGACCAGTGCGTCAATTTTCGTCTTAAGCGCTGAAACATCCATCTGCTCACCTCTTCGGTTCGCGAGAGATGGTTCCCAGGGAAGAACGGTTGGGTCTCCGGCGAATCTCGTGGTCCCGGCGCCACGCTTAATCCTGGAGATGTATGGCCAACTCGGCTGAAGACGAAAAACGCATCAACACGATCCGCTTCCTGGCGGTTGACGCGGTCCAAAAAGCAAATTCCGGTCACCCCGGCATGCCGCTCGGCGCGGCCGCCGCGGCCTACACCCTGTGGTCGCGCCACATGCAGTTCGACCCGGCCGACCCCAAGTGGTTCAATCGCGACCGTTTCGTGCTCAGCGCCGGCCACGCGTCGGCGCTGCTGTACGCGCTGCTCCACCTCTTCGGCTACGACCTGACCATCGACGACCTTAAGTCGTTCCGCCAACTGGGCAGCCGGACGCCGGGTCACCCGGAGTACCACCACACCGCCGGGGTCGAGGTGACGACCGGACCTCTCGGCCAGGGCTTCGGAAACGCGGTGGGCCTAGCGATCGCGCAAGCGCAGGTCGCGGCGACCTACGCGAACGGCGGGGATCTCTTCGACCACTTCACCTACGTAATGGCCGGCGACGGCGACATGATGGAGGGCGTCTCGAGCGAGGCCGCCTCCTTGGCCGGGCACCTCAAGCTCGGCAGGCTGATCTGCCTCTACGACGATAACAAGATTTCACTCGCCGCTCCGACGTCGGTGACGTTTACCGAAGACGTCGGCAAGCGCTTCGAGGGCTACGGCTGGCACATCCAGCACATCGACGAAGCCCACGCGAACGACGTCGCCGCAATCGATGCCGCGCTCAAGAAGGCGCAAGCTGAATCGAACCGGCCTTCGATCGTCCTCATCCACTCGACGATCGGCTTCGCGTCCCCGCGCGCCGGCACGTTCGCCGCACACGGCGAACCGCTGGGCGTCGAAAACGTCACCAAGACGAAGGAAGCGCTGGGCTGGCCGGTCGAGCCGGCGTTCCTCGTGCCCGACGATGTGAGCACGTACTTCAACGAACGCAAAACCGCCGGCGGCAAGGCGCACGCCAAATGGGACGCCGTCTACACCGACTGGAAACGCGCCAACGCCGATCTGGCAAAACAGTTCGAGCGCGCGCGCGACGGCAAGCTGCCCGACGACTTGCCGTGGCCCACGTTCAACGCGGAAAACGGCAGTGTCGCGTCACGCGATGCCGGCGGCACCGTGATGAACGCGATCGCCAAAGCGCTGCCCGAACTCGTCGGCGGTTCGGCCGATCTCGATCCTTCGACCAAGACGTACCTCAAGGGTTACGGTGATTTCCAGCCCGGCACGTACGGCGGCCGCAACGTTCACTACGGCGTGCGCGAACACGCAATGGCCGCGGCAACCAACGGCATCGCGCTACATGGCGGCATCCTGCCGTTCTGCGCGACCTTCTTCAACTTCCTCGACTATCTCAAACCCTCGCTGCGGCTCGCGGCGATCAACAAGATTCGCTGCGTGTACGTGTTCACGCACGATTCGGTGTTCTTGGGCGAAGACGGTCCGACGCATCAGCCGATCGAGCAGCTCGCCATGCTGCGCGCGACGCCCAACGTCATCGACATGCGCCCGGCCGACGCACTCGAAACGCTCGAGGCCTGGAAGTTCGCGATTCAGCCGGAAACCGGGCCGTCGGTGATCGTGCTCTCGCGCCAGAAGCTGCCGTACCTCGGAGACCGCAACGCGGCGGTCTCGCGCGGCGCCTACATTCTCGATGAACCGGCCGGAACGCCCGACTTGATCCTCATAGCCAGCGGATCGGAAGTTCAGCTTGCGCGCGCAGCGGCGAAACTGCTGGCAGCAAAGGGCACGAAAGCGCGCGTCGTCTCCATGCCGTCGTTCCATCTCTTCGACAAACAAGACGCAGCGTATCGCGAGTCGGTGCTGCCGGCCGCGATTGCGGCGCGCGTGTCGATCGAAGCGGCCGCGACGATCGGCTGGCACAAATACGTCGGCGACCATGGAATCGCGTACGGACTCGACCACTTCGGAACCTCGGCCCCCGCACCGGCTATCGAAAAAGAGTACGGCTTCACCCCCGAACACATCGCCGACGTCGCTTCGGGCCTCTTGGCCGGCGTCTAGAGCTAAAGGATCGCATCATGGGAAACCAACTTAAGGAACTCGCCGCCGCCGGTCAGAGCGTCTGGCTCGACAACATCCGCCGTTCGATGTTCGCCTCCGGCGAGTTGCAGAAGCTCGTCGACCTTGGGCTGCGCGGTCAAACGTCGAACCCGACGATCTTCGAACACGCGATCGGGACGGGAACCGACTACGATGCTCAGCTCAAGAGCCTGATCGGCAGCGAGCACGACGCGCAGAACTTGTTCGAAGCGCTGGCGATCCAAGATATTCGCAGCGCATGCGACGTGTTCGCGCCGGTCTTCAAGAGCACGAACGGGCTCGACGGGTACGTATCGCTCGAGGTCTCGCCGACGCTCGCGCACGACACGAAGGCGACGACCGACGCGGCCGCGCGTTTGTGGAAAGCCGTCGACCGTCCGAACGTGATGATCAAGATTCCCGGCACGCCGGAGTGCATCGCGTCGATTCGCGCCAGCATCGCGGCCGGGATAAACATCAACGTTACGCTGCTCTTCTCGGTCGATCAGTATGCGGCCGCCGGTAACGCCTATATCGAAGGGCTCGAGGATCGCGTCAAGGCCGGCCTGCCCATCGACAAGATCGCATCGGTCGCCAGCGTCTTCGTGTCGCGCATCGATACGATGATCGACAAAACCCTCGACGAGCGCATCGCAAAGGGCGAGCCGCTCGAGAGTCTCAAGGGCAAAGCCGGCATCGCGAACCTCAAGCTGACGTACGCCAAATTCGAGCTGCTCTTCCGCGGCGACCGCTTCGCGGCGCTCGCGGCCAAGGGCGCGAAGGTCCAACGCCCGCTCTGGGCCAGCACGTCGACCAAAAACCCGAAGTACGACGACCTGATGTACGTCGTAAACGTCGTCGGCACCGATACGGTAAACACGATGCCGCCGGCCACGCTCGACGCGCTGCTCGATCACGGCGTGATCAATCCGGACACGATCTACGAAGACATCGCCGGTGCCAAAGGCGCAATCGACGCGCTCGCGGCCAAAGGCATCTCGCTGCACGACGTGACCGAACAACTCGTCGCCGACGGTGTGAAGTCGTTCGCCCAATCGTTCAAAGAGATGCTCGATGCCATCTCCGCAAAGCACGAAGCACTTAGCGCGAAAGTCGAGGCCACGTGACGCAAACGATCGCCGGGACAAACGGCTCCTCCGGGGGCGACGTCAATCCGCTTCGCGCGGGCGTCACCTCGAGCCGCATCACCGACCCGTGTAACGTCATCTTCTTCGGAGCGAGCGGCGACTTAGTAAAACGAATGCTGATGCCGGCGATGTATAATCTCCGGCTCGGCGACGTGTTGCCGGCCAATTACGGCATCGTCGGTTTTGCGCGCTCGGAATACGACAGCGAACAGTTTCGCGACGAGATGCACAAATCGATCGACGAGTTCTCGCGCACCGGACCGGCCAAGGACCCGCTCTGGAGCGACTTCGCCAAACGGCTCTCGTACGTGTCGGGCTCGTTCGAAGACAAAGCGGCGTATGCCGAACTGCGCAAACAGCTCGAAGCGAACGACGCGGAGCTCGGCACCGCTGCGAATCGCCTGTTCTATCTCTCGACGCCGCCGTCGGTGTTCGGCCTCATCATCGACATGCTCGATGAAGCGGGCCTCGGACCGAACAACAACAAGACCGGCTGGACGCGAGTCATCGTCGAGAAACCGTTCGGCACCGATCTGGACTCCGCACGCGCCCTGCAAGCCGAAGTGAGCAAGGTCTTCGACGAGAAGGCCATCTACCGCATCGATCATTATCTCGGCAAAGAGCCGGTCCAGGACATCATGGCCCTGCGCTTCGCCAACGTGATCTTCGAGCCGCTCTGGAATCGGCGCTACGTCGACTCCGTGCAGATCACCGCCGCCGAAACCGTCGGCGTCGAAGACCGCGGCGGCTATTACGATAACGCCGGCGCCCTGCGCGACATGATTCAGAACCACGTGATGAACTTGCTCGCCCTCGTGGCGATGGAGCCGCCGGTCTCCCCGACCGCCGACAACATCCGCGATGAGAAGTTCAAGGTACTCTCCGCGCTGCGGCCGATGGATCGCAACCGGATCATGCAAGACTCCGCCCGCGGCCAGTACGATCCCGGCAGCATCGGCGGCAAACCGGTTCCCGGCTACCGCGAAGAACCCAACGTCAACCCGCAGTCGAACACCGAGACGTATGCTGCGGTGAAACTGTTCATCGACAACTGGCGCTGGGCGGACGTTCCGTTCTACCTGCGCAGCGGTAAGCGGCTGCAGCGCAAGAATTCCGAGATCGCGATCCGCTTCAAAGGCATCCCCCATCGCCTCTTCGGCGAGACCGGCGACTCGATCGACAGCAACGTGCTCGTCATGAAGATCCAGCCTGAAGAAGGCGTGTCACTTCGCTTCTCCGCGAAGGTACCTGGACCGAAGATGCACATACGCTCGGTCTCCATGGACTTCAACTACGGCACCGGCTTCGGTGTCGTATCGGCGCCGGCATACGAACGCCTCATCGGTGACGCGATGCGCGGCGATGCCACGCTCTTCACGCGCTGGGACGCGGTACAGCAAGCGTGGGAGCAAGTGATGCCGATCCTCGAGCGTTGGCAGAACAGCTACGACGATAGTTTCCCGAACTATTCCGCCGGTTCGCAAGGGCCGTCATCGTCCGACCGGTTACTCGCCGCCGATGGACGGGAATGGAGGAAGATATGACCCAGCACGCGCTTCCGACCGCCGACCTTGAAGTGATTCGCGCCGAACTAGCCCGCGCGAAGCCGCTGATGACGACGATGAACCTCGTCGTTTGGATCGACAGCGAACACAAGCGCGATTGGGTCATCGAACGCGCGACCAAAGTTTCCGAGAAACATCCGTCGCGCACGATCATCTTGGACTCCACGCCCGGCCGCACCGGCGCGCACGTGCGCCCGATCGACGCCGACGACCCCACCCACCAAAGCTCGTTCATCGACATCGGGGTGGCCGATATGGCCCCGTGGGATGCGTGCGAGCTGGCCACCTCGCTCGCCGCGCCGGACGTGCCGACCGTGCTCTGGTGGAGCGCCGACTCCATCAACGAAGACACGGCATTCCGCTGCTTCTTCGACAATGCCACCGCGGCCGTCGTCGACTCATCGCTCGGCGTACAGGACGCCTCCACGATCGCCGAGCTTTCGGAATTCTACGCCCAGCACCGCAGCGTCGCGTTGCGCGACCTCGCTTGGATGCGCCTTCACCCCTGGCAAGACATCATCGCGCATTTCTTCGACGATCCGGCACTCCGGGAAGAACTCTTTTCCATCCAAAAATTGCGCATCGTTTCAGGGTCCGATGCGGAAGCGCTCTATCTGAGCGGCTGGCTCGCGAGCCGGCTGGGCTGGAACGCCACGGCGCACGACGAGTTCTCCGACCGGAACGGCAACCGCATCGCATTCGATCACGAACGCAGCGGTCAGGCGCGACGCGTCCACAGTGTCGCGCTCACGACGGCCACGTCGCTCTACCAAGGCGACGTGGACAAAACCGATCCCAGCGTCGTCCGCGTGTGGGTGGAAGGCCAGAACGCGCGCGACATGCGCATCTTTCCGCTACAAGCCGTCGACAACGCGTCCTTGATCGAACAGGCCGCGCTCGAGGGCGGAGGAACCGACGAGATCTTCGAAACCGCGCTTCGTATGGTCCAAACACTGATCGACGGATAACGCCATGCCAGTCAACTCGGCTATTGAAATTCTGCCCGACGAGGAGCATCTCGCCGAAGCGGCCGCCGACCGCTTCATCGGCATCGTGGAATCGACGCTGCGCTACCGTCAGGTAGCCGACGTCGCGCTCGCCGGCGGTTCCACGCCGCGGGCGATGAACGTGCTCCTGGCCTCGTCGCCGCGACGCGGTGCTATACCGTGGAATCGCGTCCGCTTCTTCTTCGGCGACGAACGCACCGTGCCGCCGGACGATCCCGAGTCGAATTACCGCATGACGCGCGAGACGCTCTTCGAGCCGCTCGGCATCCCCGCCGGTAACATCTTCCGCATGCACGGTGAAGACGATCCGCAAGCGGCGGCCGCGGCCTACGCGCAAGTATTGGTGCGCGAACTCGGCACGCGCCCGCGCTTCGATCTGCTGTATTTGGGCATGGGACCCGACGGCCACACCGCGTCGATCTTTCCGGGCACGTACGCCGGCATCGACGACACCAAACTCGTCGTGGCCAACTGGGTCGAGAAATTCAACACCTGGCGCATCACGCTCACCCCTCACGTCATCAACGATGCGACCCACGTCGTCATTACGACCGGCGGCTCATCGAAGGCCGATGCGGTGCATGCGGTGCTCGACGGTCCCGCCGAGCCCGACACCTATCCGGTGCAGCTCGTCGCCCCCACGGACGGCGAGCTACACTGGTTTATCGACGAGGCTGCGGGGGCGAAACTTGTGCGTCGGCCGGGAGTGGCAGCACGGTCGTCGTCGGCGTAACGGTGTTCAGCGTCGTCGCACCGACGCTCTGCACGTCGATGTTGTACGTCGCGAAGTTCGTTCCGGCCACTGCGTTCAGCTGAACGACCGCCTTGTTCAGGTCAGTCTGCGCCTGCAGTTCGCGGCCTTCGGTATTCGCCAGGTCGAGCTGACGCTGCAACACGAGGAACGTCGTGGACGTACCGGCCGAGAAACGCCGCTGCTCGGCGAGCAACACGCGTGCAGCCGCGACGCGCGCGGCACCCGCGGCGGCGAGACGGTACTGCGTTTCGCGCAACGTCTGGATCGCGTTGACTGACTCGCCGCGCACCCGCTGCAAGAGCGCGAGCTCTTGCACGGCGATTTGCTTCGCCTGTTCGGCCGCGATCGCATAGTCGGCCTTCGCCGTGCGATTGCCGATCGGGAACTGCAGGGTGAGCGAAACGTTATAGGTCGGGAATCGGAAATCGAAGAGATTCCGATACGACTGACCGAGCGTCCCGGATTGGAACGCCGGCGTCGTTCCGAAATTCGGAACGATCAGCGGGATCTGATTCCCCGGCGTGGCGGTCGTGTTGTAGTTGGTGATCAGCTGATCGAGTGCGGTGATCTCGCCGCCGAGCGTCTGAAAGAACGGAGTCCCGCTGAGATTGTTGGGCACACCCGAATAGCCGTTCGCCGTAACACCCACGCCGAGGTCGAGCTGCGGCAACCGCTGGTTCTTCGCATACGCGAGGTTCGCAGCCGCCACGAGCCGCTGCGCGCGCAATTGGGCAAGCTCCGGCCGGTTCTTCAGTGCGGTAATGATGAGATCGTCGAGTTTCGGTTCGGTGGGCAGCTGCAGTACGGGCGAGGTCGGGACCAGATTCGCCATCCACAGCGGGTCGGCGGGATTCGCGACGATGAGCGACTTGAGTTGCGTCTGCAACGCTTGTACGCGCTGCAACGCCGAGAACACGTTGTCTTGAAAGACGTTGACTTGCGTGTACGATTCGACGACGTCGACCGGCGCGGCAGCGCCGTTCTTCGCCAAACGTCCGTTCGATGCGGCCTGGGCCTGCGCGTTGCGGAGGCCTTCTTCTTGGATGCCGACGTCGCGCCACGCGGCGACGAGATCCCAGTAGGTGTTCGAAACGTTGGTGACGGTTTGCGAGGCTTGCACGAGCAGTTGCGCGGAGGCCGCCTGTGCATTTGCACCGGCAATCACCAGCTGACGGCGAATCGGGCTGCCGTCGCCCGCGCCGCGCAAGAGCGGTTGGGTGAACTGCAAGGCGATGGCCGTTTGATAGTACGGGTTGTAACTGTTGAGCGCGGCATTGTTCTGGATCGCCTGCTGACTGCCGCTGAGGCTGTAGCGGCCGCCCGATGACGTCATACCGGTGAACGCGGCGCTCGCCCCGTCGGTAATCTGCGTGATCGGCCCACCGTTCGGGCCCGCCTGGAACGGCGACGTTGCCGGCTGCACGGTATGCGAGTATTGCGGCTCGAGTTGAAACTGCACGTCGTAGGCGCCCTTGGCGGCGACGATCTGGTAGTTCGCGATCCGGTTGTTCGATTCGCTGATCGAGAGATCGGTGTTGCGCTGGAGCGCCATCGTGATCGCGTCCTGCAAACCGATGCCGACGAACGGCTGGTTCACGCCGACCAGATCGCCGGTCGGCAACGGCGCGTTCGCCGGCGCCACATAGCCCGGCGCGACGTTCGGCACGGCGGGAAGCACGGCCGGAATCGGCGGCGGCGGGAGTTCTTGCCCTTGTCCTTGCTGCTGCTGCGGCGATGACGACGGCATGCCGAGCGGCACCGGTTGCGGCGTGCTGACCGGCGTGGTTACGGATGTGGGCTGCGCGAAGGCGGGTTCGACCGCCGAGCACAGCACGACGGAGATGCCCAGCATCCCCGCGAGGAGTCGTACGAACATGGAAGTTGCTCTACTTTACCTTGACGGATGTCTCGACGGACATCCCGACCCGCAGCGGTTTGTCGGCCGGTGCATTGACGATTGCGATACGCACGGGCAGGCGCTGCGTCACCTTGACGAAGTTCCCGGTTGCATTTTGCGCTGGAATGAGGCTGAACGTGTTCTGCGACGCCGGCCCGATCGAGTCGACCCGGCCGGTAAACGTTGTGCCCTTGTAGGCATCGACGCTAACGTCGACTTCTTGGCCGACCTTCATGCTGGTGAGTTGGGTTTCTTTGTAGTTCGCCGTGATGTAGATATTCGATTGCGGAACGAGCTCGAGCAGCGCTTGGCCGGGTGCGACCGTAGCGCCGACTTCGATATTCTTGGCGCCGACGATGCCGTCGATCGGCGAACGGATCACCGTGTAATTCAGTTGGTCCTTGGCGGTTTGTGCCTGCGCCGAGGCCGACGTCACCTGAGCTTGCGCCGCATTGGCTTGCGCGGCAATGGCCGGAACGCGCGACGGCGCAGCCGACTCGACGAGCCGCCCTTGCGCCGTTTCGAGCTGACCCTCGCCCGCACCGATGCCGGCTTCCGCCGCCGTCGTCGAGGCGATCGCCGACGTTTCGCGGGCTTGCATTTGCGCGACGTTCGTTTGGGCCGACGTTACTTGATCGAGCGCGGCGCGATACTGCGAGAGCGCCTGCGCTTGCGTGGCGCGTTGGGCATCGAGCTGCTGCTGCGAAGCATCGCCGGTTTTTGCCAGCGAACTATAGCGTTCGTAGTCGGCGTTGGCGCGAGCCAGTGCGGCATTGGCGCTCGGCACTTGTGCCTGGGCAACGCGCAGTTGCGCTTGCGCTCCGGCGACCGCGGCCTTGGCGGCATCGGCCGTTTGCTCTTGCGCTTCGAACATCGCCTGCGCATTGCTCACTTGCGCCTGCGCGGCCTTGACGCCGCCGGTGCCTTGGTCTTTTTGCGCGTTCTGCTGTTCGCTCGTGAGCGCGACGTTTTGTTGCGCCGCACGCGCTTGCGCCTGTTGCGCGGCAACGGCCGCTTGCGACTGTTCGTACTTGGTACGCTCGTCGCGGTCGTCGAGCCGGATCAGGACTTGGCCCTTGTGCACCGTTTCGTTCGTATCGGTGAGGATCTGGCTCACGCGTTCGGTGATCTTGCTCGTGATCGTCACGGTATCCGCATCGACGCGCGCGTCGTCGGTCGTCTCGTGCGTCGTGGCATACGCGAGGAAACGGATCCCCCAAATGAGGACCGCGATCAGCACGATAGCGCCTGCAATAATAGCGATGACGGGCGGTTTGCGGCGCGATGACGGCGGCTTGATCTCATCGCCCCGATCGTTCACGATCGGCGGCGGCGGCGGGTTACCGCGACCCTCCGCCGTGCGGGGGGATTCGGTGCGCGTTTCCACTAGCGTAGTACTCCATTCAAAAAGACGTCGACAATCTCGTCGATCGCCTCGTGGTCGATCGGGCTATCGCCCCAAAGTTTGCGCGCAACGACGCGCTGGAACATCATACCCATAAAGATGCGGGCAAGGAACGACGGGTCTCCGGCCAGCCGGCCCTCGGCGGCGCGGGCGGCAAAATACTCCTGCATCAGCTCGAGGACTTGGCGCGGTCCCCGCCATTCCGGATCGTCGAAATCGGGGGGGGTCTGTTCGATCGCGTCTTCCGCCAGCGCGATGCACATCAGGGCCCGCTGCCCGGCCATCACCCGGGTGCCGTGATGGGCCATGGTCTTGACGTCGGCGGCGATATCGGCGCCGTCGAGCCCAATCACGAGATTCCGGATCGCCTCGATGCCGCACGAATCTTCGCGCATCGCACCGATCAGCGCCGCCTTCGATCCGAAGTGCCGGAAGAGGGTCGCTTCGTTGACGCCGGCACGTTCGGCGACTTCACGCGTCGTCGTGCCGCGCGTACCGTTGCGCTCGAAAATTTCACGCGTGGCCGCCAAGATGCGAGCGCGCGTCTCTTCGACGCCGGCGTGCGTGCGTTGCGGTGCGAGCATCAGTTCTTCTCGAAGACTGCGGCGTTGACCGCAACGTTCGTCTGATAATCGCTATACGTGCCGTATGCTACGGCGCGAACGTGCGGGATCGCGATGTCGGCGCGTTGCGAGACGAGGAGCAAATTGCCGCCGATTTGGCGGAAAGCCTGCGACATGGTAATCGAGCCGCCGTTGTAGTAATCATAGCGAATTTGATCGATCGACCACGTGGCCGGATCGACCAGCACGGTTTCGTGATCGATCATGCCGCGCACGCGCTGCACGAGGTGGAGCGCCAGGTCGCGGTGACGATCGAAGAGCGCGTCGCCGCCGGATGTGATGACGAAACGCTTCTCCCAATTCGCCGGGTCGCCGATATCCGTATATAGCCTCTCAAAGCCGCGCGCATATGACGGTAGTTTGTCGAACACGACTTCGTAGTTTGACGGACGCTTGTAATACGTCGTCGCGTCGAGGTGCTCGCGGATGAACGGAAACGAGGTGAGCCGGATGTCGACGTGCATGCGCCCCTGATAGGACGACAGGTTCGGATTGCGCTCGATGACGCGCGCGAGGATCGCGGCGGGATCGGCCGGGTCCGACGGCGGCTCTACGGCCGCCCGGGCGGGCCAGGCGCCGGCACCGGTCACGAGGATCGCCAGCATTGCGGCCGCGACGCGCGGAACCCAGGGGCGATAGCGCGAGCGCGGGGCCGCTTCGGGGTCCAGCGGCAGAGCGAAGACGCGGTCGAGGCCGTAGAGCGCGAAGGTGTCGCGCAGGGCCGGCGTGCGGGGCTCGACGGCGATTGCGCCGCCGACTTCGCGCAACCGGCGCAGACCGCCGACCATCGTTGCGATCAGGGTACTCGGCAGCGTCTCACCCTCAAGGGTGACGATCAGGCGCGGTGCGGCCGGTTTTGCGCCGACGAGAACATCGACCGCCGCATCGAAGCGGGCGCGGGCGTTTTCGTCGTCAACGGCTAACGTCAAATATGTCGGTTCGTTCATTACTCTTGCCATGCGTGTAAGTGCTTGCATAACCATACCGTAGAAAACGAGATAGTGCAAGTACCCACTTGCATGGAAGTTCCGCCGAGCTGCGAGGGCGGGCGGTGATCGATTCCGCAGAGGTCGCCATTGTCGCCGATGCAGCCGGCCTGGGCTCGGCGACGATCTATCTAGCCGCCCTCGACCGGGAGCGCCCGCGTCTCGCCCTCGACTCCGGCCGCACGATCTACCCGGCCAGCATGATCAAGACTCCGCTGGCGGCGGCCGCGGCCGTCGCCGTTGAAGCCGGCCGCACGCGCTGGGACGAGCCGGTCCTGGTCGACGCCGCCAACATGACCTTTAACGATGCGCCCTCGCCGCTGGAGCCGGGCTACACCACAACCGTCGTCGAGCTGGTCGAGTTGATGCTCACCCGGTCGGACAACGTGGCCACGAACGTGCTCATGGAGCACCTCGGACGCGACCCGGCCACGAGCGACGTCCACGCGCTCGGGCTGCGGGAAACGGCCTTCCGCCGCAAACTCTCGGGGAAGCTGCCGCTCATCGACGATCCCGAAGCCAGCGGCCGGAACAGCCATCCGGCCCGCGACGCGGCCGACCTGTTCGAACGGATCGCACGCGGCACCGTACCCTCGGCCACTCTGCTGCTGCGTTTTTTGCGCGGGCAAGTCTGGAACACCAAGCTCTCCGCCGGCCTCGAACCCGGCGACCGGTTCGCGCACAAAACCGGCGATACCGACGACACGAGCCACGACGGCGGCATCCTCGAGCTGGCCGGCGGCGGCCGGTACGTGCTCGTCGTGTACAGCGAGCTCACCTCGAACGACGAAACGGACGCGCGCTTCGCGGCATTCATGCGGCGAATTCGTCCCCTGTTAATCGAGCCGTAAGAGGAGCGGGCGCGGCCTTGTCGATTAGTTTTCCTAATTCACGCTCTTGATTCGGAGCCTATTACCATATGAAGAAAACGCTGTTGTGCTCGCTTGCGATGGTCTTGGCGGTGGGCGTTGCCCTCCCCGGTGCGGCCGCACTGACCAAAGGACCCGCCGCTGGAAAAACCGTCAAAGTCGGCGTCATCGCCGACGTCACCGGTTCGGCTGCCGTCTATGGCACGATGCAAAAGAACGCCTACGACCTCGCGACCGAGGACATCAAGACGGGCATCATCGACGCCGGCGGCGCCAACCTCTCGTTCGACGTGCAAGACGCAGCGAGCGACGGCGCGCAAGTCGTCAACCTCATGCAGAAATTCACGACCGACGGATCGACGCCGCTCGTGATGGGCCCGACGCTTTCCGGTGAAGCGTTCAAGGCATTTCCGATCGCAAAAGCCGCGAACTTCCCGGTGATGGGAACTTCGACCACGGCCGAGGGCGTTACCGACATCGGTCCGACCGTTTTCCGCGATTCTCTCGCCGAGTCGCAAGCGATCCCGCCGACCGTCGCCAAAGTGCAAGCGAAGTGGCATGCAAAAACACTCGCGATTATCTACGGTGATGACAACGCGTTTACCAAGACCGACGGCGACCTCTTCAAGAAAGAGTTCGAAAAGAACGGCGCGACGGTCGTCGATACCGAGACGTTCCACATCGGCGATAAAGACTTCGGCGCATCGCTGACCAAAATCGCATCGAAGAAGCCCGACGCGATCGCCATCGGCGGTCTCTTCCCCGAAGCGACGCAGATCATCGCGCAAGCCGGTAAGCTCGGCATCAAGGCGCACATGCTCGGCGGCAACGGCCTCAACTCAACCCAGATGTACGCCGTCGCCGGTCCGGCCTCGGAAGGCGTGGTCGTCGGGGCAGCGTGGTTCATCGGCGGCAAGGAAAACGGCAACCTCGAGTTCGTGAAGCGCTTCAAGACGAAGTACGGCAACGACCCCGACCAGTTCGCCGCGCAAGCCTATGCCGGCGCGCAAGTCGTTGCAGCGCTCGCCAAAACGGGCGCAACGACAAAAGAAGAAATTCTCGCCGGGCTCAAGAGCGGCAAGACGTACTCCACGGTGTTGGGCAACATCGGCTTCGATGCCAATCGCGATGTGAAGGCGGCTCCGGTCGTCTTGCAGATCGCAAAGGGCGGCTTCGCGCCCTTCTAGCTCTTGATCGCGCAACAGCTCGTAAACGGGCTTTTCTTAGGCGCCGTTTACGCGCTGTTTGCGGTCGGGTACACGCTGGTCTTCGGCGTGCTCGATATCCTCAATCTCGCGCACGCGGCGATCTATATGATCGCGGCGTTCACCGCATACTCGCTCGTCGCCGACGGTCTGCCGCTGCCGGTGGCGTTTGTCGGCGCGGTCATCTTGGCGGGCGTCGTCGGGATACTGCTCGATAAGGTTGCCTTCGCGCCGCTGCGGCGCCGGAACGCCGGAACGCTCGTGCCGCTGATCTCCTCGATCGGCGCGGCGATCATCATCGGCGCGATTGCGCGCGGCATCTACGGCATCAACGAACGGCATTTTGTCGAAGGCGGAACCGACGCGACGCCGATCCACCTCGGACCGGTAACGTTTACCAGCGTCGAGGCGATCATCTTCGCCACGGCGATCGCGCTGATGCTGATCCTGAGCTACGTGCTGCGCTCGACAACGCTCGGGCGAAACATTCGCGCGGTGTCGCAAGACCGCATCGCCGCGGCCTTGCTCGGCGTGAACATCGAACGCACGATCGCCGCGACCTTCTTCATCGCCTCGGCCCTCGGCGGCGCTGCCGGCATCCTTACCGGTCTCGAATACAATGCCGTAAGCGTCGACATGGCCGGCTCGATCGAGCTCAAGGGCCTCGCGGTGATCATCCTCGGCGGCATGGGCAGCATCACCGGTGCCGTCGTCGGCGGGTTCGTGATCGGGGCGGTCGAGACGCTCGCAGTCGCATACGGACTCTCGGCGTGGCGCGATGCCTTGACGTTCGGCGTGATGTTTCTAATCTTGGTCGCGCGTCCGGCGGGGATCTTCGGCGCGCGCGCGCTGCGCAACGCATGAACGTCCTCGTCGACTTCTACGGGCACCACTCGCGGCTGATCGACCAGATCGGCATCAACGCGCTCTTGGCGCTCTCGTTATCGGTTTCGCTGCAAGCGGGACAACTCGCGCTCGCGCAAGCCGCCTTCGCCGGCATCGCAGCCTACGTGTCGGCAATTGCGAGCATGCAGTACCACTGGCCGCTTGCGGCGAGCATTCTGCTGGCCGTCTTATGCTCGACGCTGGTCGCCGCGCTGCTCGCCTATCCCGTGCGCAAACTGCGCGGCATCTTTCTTGCGATCGCGACGGTCGGTTTCGGCGAGATCGTGCGCGTCGTCGTGAACAACTTGAGCATTACCGGGGGTGCCGAGGGGCTGAGCGGGATTCCCAACGACGTGACGACCCCGATCATCTACGGAGCACTGGCGCTTGTCGCGGTTGCGCTGTACTTGCTCTCGCGCACGAAGTTCGCGCTCGCCGTCGCCCTAACGCGCGAAGATGAAGCGGCGGCCCGCGGCGTGGGCGTCGACGTGGGCATGGTGCGCTTCGCTTCGCTCGCGCTCGGCGGCGCAATTGCCGGCCTAGCCGGCGCGCTCTACGCGCACGCGTTCTACTTCATCGCGCCGGGCGACTTCGGTTTTCCTCGTATGGAAGCAATCCTCGTGTGGTGTGTGATCGGGGGCGTAACGAGCCCGATCGGCGCCGTTGCGGGTGCGGTATTCCTCTCGATCTTGCCCGAAGCGATCCGCGCGCTGGCGGATTTCCGCGAGGTCACCAACGGGATCATTTTGCTCGTGGTGATTCTCTTCGCCCCGAGTGGCCTCTCGGCACTGTGGCGCTCCCGCCGCCCGCCCGTGACGCGCGATGCCTGACCCGCTTATCCTCGACGGCGTCGGTGTGCGCTACGGCGGCGTCATCGCGCTCTGCGACGTTTCGCTCACGGTCGAGCCCGGCCAGACACTCGGCCTCATCGGCCCGAACGGCGCCGGTAAAACGACGCTCATCAACGCTACGACCGGAATCGCGCCGCTCGCAACGGGAACGATCTCCCTGGGCGCGCTCCGTCTGAACGGCCTCCCGGCGCACCGCATTGCACGCGCCGGCATCGCGCGGACGTATCAGAACATCCGCCTGTTCGGTGCGCTCGACGTGCGCACGAACCTCGCCGCCGGAGCTTACGCCCAACCCGGCACGCTCAGCGACGACGCCGCGCGTGCGCTCCTCGAACGTGCCGGCGTTCCCCATCTTGCTCTCGACGCGCTGGCCTCGGCGCTTCCATACGGCGACCAACGGCGACTGGAAATCGCGCGCGCACTTGCCGCACACCCATCCATTCTGATGCTCGACGAACCGGCCGCGGGAATGAACCCCACCGAAACCGCGCGCCTGGTCGAGACGATTCGGACGTTGGCGCGCGACGGCATCGGCATTCTGCTCATCGAGCACGACATGACGCTCGTACGCGCGGCTTGTGATAACGTCGTCGTCCTGAACTTCGGCGAGGTGCTGGCGCGCGGTACGCCCGCCGAGATCGCGCGCAATCCCGCCGTGATCGAAGCCTATCTCGGCACGATCGAGGAGATCGCCTAATGGCGCTGCTCGAGGTCTGCGGCTTGCGCGCCGGCTACGGCAAGATCGACATCCTGCACGACGTCGACGTCGCGCTCGAAGCCGGTACGCTTTGCGCGATCGTCGGCGCCAACGGCGCCGGCAAGACGACGCTGCTGCTGGCTATATCCGCGATCATCGCCAAACGCGCCGGCACCGTGTACTTCAACGGCGCCGACGTGACCAAACTCCCGCCGCACGCGCTGGTGCATCGTGGATTGCTGCACGTTCCCGAAGGCCGGCGCATGCTCGCGCAAATGAGCGTCGAGGAAAACTTGCAGGTGGCCGCGGCCGTGCGCGGCGCGGCAGGCTTCGCATCGATCGACGGATTGCTCGACCGCTTCCCCATCTTGCGAACGCGCCGCAACGTACCGGCCGGCTCTCTCTCCGGCGGCGAACAGCAAATGCTCGCCATCGCCCGCGCCCTCGCTGCCGGCCCGACCGCATTACTGCTCGATGAACCCTCGATGGGACTAGCACCAAAACTCGTCGATGAGATCTTCCACATCATCGCAAGCGAACGCGCCAACGGAACATCGATTTTACTCGTCGAGCAAAACGCTCGCCGCGCCCTCGCCATCGCCGACCGCGCCTACGTCATGGAACGCGGCCGCATCGTCCTCACCGGCACCGGCGCCGAACTCCTCGACAACCGCGAAGTAACCGCCGCCTACCTCGGCACCTAACCTCTGGGCGAAGGGCTATCGGAAGCCGAGTGAGAGTTGCGGGATTGCGGCTACGCAGATGAGCGCGAGTACGATTGCAAGCAGATAGGGCACGATGCGGGGCGCTGCTAGATCCGAATCGCACTTTCCTATGGCGCACGCGGCGTAGTAGCCGGCGCCGAACGGCGGAGCGAAGAGGCCGACGCCCATGGCGAGAACGGCCACGATCGCGAAGTGGACTTCCGCAATACCGGCGGCTTTTGCGATCGGGAAGAGTAGCGGGCCGAAGAGGACGATGGCCGGGATGCCCTCGAGAATCGAGCCGAGTACGAGGAACAGAATCACCGATAGCGCCATGAAGCCGGCTTTGCCGCCGGGGGCGTTGCTCAGCGCCGTGGCGAGTTGATCGGCGAAGCCGGATTGCGTTAGGGCCCAAGCCATAGCCGTTGCGGTTGCAATGATGAGCATGATGGCGCCGGTTAGGCTGGCCGTCTCGCGCAACACCGGATACATCTGCCGCCAATCGAACTCGCGATAGACGAAGACGCCGACGAGGATCGTATACACGATGCCGATCGTGCTCACTTCCGTCGCGGTCGCCACGCCGCCAAGAATTGCGGCACGAATGACGAACGGCAGCACGAAGCCGGGGATCGCGACGAAGAACGCCCACGCGATGTCGCGTAGCGCCGGACGCGGTGCGAGTTCGGTGCGATCGTCGCGCGACCGGAACCAAACGACGACGAGCAAAAAGAGCGCGGCCAGCGCCGCCGGAACGAGCCCGGCGGCAAACAGAGCGGCAATCGAAATGCCGGCCGTCGAGCCGATGATGATCAGCACGAGACTCGGCGGGATCGTTTCCGCCATCGCGGCGGACGATGCGAGCAGCGCGACGAGTTCCGGCCGCGGGGTGCCGCGGCGTTCCATTTCCGGAAAGAGCACCGGCGCCACGGCCGCCATATCGGCCGCTTTGGCACCGGAAATTCCGGAGACGAGATACATCGCGAACACCAGCACGTAGCCCAGGCCGCCGCGCAAGTGGCCGACAACGCTCGCCATTGCGTTCACGAGCCGCTTCGCAATGCCGGCATTGCCCATCAAGAGCCCGAGCACGATGAACAGCGGAATCGCCAGCAAGATCAAACTCGAAATGCCCTCGTCCATCCGGGAGACCACGGTGCTGAGCGGCACGGTCGTCGTGAGCCCGAGATAACTCAGCGTGCCGAAACCGAACGCAAAGGCAATCGGAATGCCGATCGCCACGCACGCCCCGACGAGCAGCACGAAGAACACGAGCAGGTTGAAGTTGCCGAGCGGCACGAGCAGCGGGCGCCCGAAATATGCCGCGATACATACGACCGCAGCAACGGCTATCACGATCGCGACCTGCTTCGGCGGCGCCTCGACCAAACGCAGCACCGAGATGACCAGAAACGCGATGAGCGCGAACACGATCGACGCAACGATATCCGAATGTGGAATGCCCAGCACGGGCGTCATGTCGGTCTGCTCTTGGATCAAAAAGACGCGGCTCGCCGGAAAGAGTTCGAGCGCGAAGATCGCGACGACGACCGCAGATATGACCTCCATCAGTGAGGCCGTATCCGGACGCACGCGCCGCACGATCGCGGTCAGCCGGATATGCTCGCGGCGCCGGTAGGCCGATACCGCTCCAAGCATCGCCAGCCACAGGAGCAAGATCGTCGCGACCTCGTCGGTCCAGACGAGCGCGTTGTGCATGACGTAGCGAGAAAATACGCCGGCGGCAAGGATCGCGACTTCCACGACCAACAGCACCGCCGCCAACGGCTCGGTGAGATAACCGATCCACCGGTCCACGGCGGCTGTCCAGGCATACCGCCCGGCGAACGGCACTTCGCCCTCAGGGAAGGATTTCACGTTCCGGAATTGTTTACCTCAGAAGTAACTTTTCCTTACGCCCGAGAGGACCGTCCATGGCACTTCGTGTTTCGCGCTCGCGCTTCGTCACCGGCACCGCGTCGGCATTCGCGTCAATCGCGATCGTACGCGCCCCGGCCAAGGCGGCGCAGTTCGAATACAAGATGGCCGGCGCCACGCCGACCAACTTCCCGGTGCACGTGCGCTCGGCACAGATGTGGGACGCTGTGAAGCGCGAGACCAACGGTGCGATCGACGTCAAGATTTTTCCGAACAATCAACTCGGGAGCGAACTCGCGCAGATGTCGCAATTGCGATCGGGTGCGATCCAGTTCATGATCATGCAAGGCGTTTCGCTCTCGTCGGTCGTTCCCGGCGTGTCTCTGGACGGCGTGGGCTTCGCGTTCAAGAACTCGGCGCAAGCGGAGAGCGCCTACGACGGACCGCTCGGCACATACCTGCGCAAACTCGTCTTGGACAAGGGCATCTTCGCGTTTCCGCGCGTGTTCAATTTCGGCATGCGCCAGGTGACGTCTTCGTCGCATCCGATTCGCAACGCCGCGGACTTCAGTAGCTTCAAGATCCGCACGCCTCCCGCCCCGATCTCCGTCGATCTCTTCAAGACGCTCGGCGCATCGCCGACGCCGATCGTGTTTCCCGAACTCTATCTCGCGCTGCAAACGAAGGTCGTCGATGGACAAGAGACGCCGTACAGCACGATCGACATCTCGAACTTCCACGAAGTGCAGAAATACCTGAGCGTCACCAATCACACGGCGACCGTCTTCTGGTTCCTCGGCAACATGGACGCGTGGAACGCGCTTCCCAGCTCGATGCAGTCGATCGTCCTCAAACACGCCGAGACGGCCGCGATCCTCGAACGCCGCGATACCGAACAGCAGAGCAACGCGATCGCCGACAAGCTGCGCCGCGAGGGCATGACGTTCAACACGGCCGACACCGAGTCGATGCGCGCTCAGCTAAAGCCGTTCTACAACCGCTGGAAGACGGAATTCGGCTCGGCCGCATGGGATTTGCTCGAGAAAGCCACCGGCAAACTCACCTAAATCGCTGTGGAAACGGTGAATATCGGTGAATCGCGGTGCATAACGAAAAGTTCTTGTGGATAACCCGGCCATAGCGCACGCGGCCTATTGCAAACGAATTTCGCGTATGACATCATTGAATCACGACAAGCGATTGTCGTGCGACTGGCGAGACAGTCGCGGCGAGTAAGGACCGGCGCCGAGCAATCGGCACCCCCCGAAAGCTAATGGCCTTCGACGCCGCACTGGGCTGAGCAATCGGCGCGGGCGTGCGCAACACCAGAAACTCGCATGAAGAAAGCCCCGTGGTTCGCGCCACGGGGCTTTCTGACATTACTACGCCGCTATTGGCCGTTCCAAGCCGCGAACGGCGCGGGCTTTTTCGCCGGCGGACCGACGTCGATCGTCACGTCGAGATGCTGCGTCAGTTCGATCTTCTGCGGATCTCCGGAATAAACGCTTCCGTCGACCCACACCGTCGTGCGTTCGCCCGGACGCGGCTTGGCGCCGGCAACGTTCGTACGCGAAAGCGGCTGGCCCCAAACGGCAAAGAACTGCCCGAGCGTATACGTGCGAAACGTCGGCGACTCGACGTGAATGATGCCGTCCGGCGTGTGCGTATGCAGCCAATAAAAGCAGCCGCCCAGCAGCGGCCGGCCGACGTCTTCCGGTACCCCGACCGGTTTGCCGTGATCGAAGATCGCCAGATGCTGGTGGATATGGAGGACGTTGCCCTCCATCTGATCGCAGTGGATGCCGGCGACGGGCTGACCCGTGGGAATCGCTCCGAGCGTCGCCAGCCACACGGCCGCTGCCGCCAGCGGCACCAGCACGCGCTTCATGACGGCGCTCCAGCGACGAGCGCTTGCATCCATTGTACGATCACAGAAGCTCCCACATCCGGCGTGTCGAGGTGCGTCGAGTCGACGCTGACGTATTTGCTCTGCGGATTGGCGGGGATGCGTTCGAACTCCTCAGCGCTGCTCCGCTGCGATGGATCGAGCGTGCCGGCCACCCAAATGATCGGCACGGTGAGACGAGCGGCGTTGGCGTTGATATTCGACGGTCCGTCGGGGTCGAAAAAACTTACGTACGCACGGGGCGTCGCACGGACGGAGAACTCGGGCTGCCGCTTACTGCCGTCGAAGTCTGGAAACGTCTGCACGCGATCGGCAGTGCCCGCGGCGAGCGCCGCCTTCGCATCGGCCAGCGCGGCCGCGATCGCGGCGTTGTGAACGTAGCCGACCGGATCGTGCGCCGGCGCGCAGGCGATCACGCCGAGTAAGCCGGTATGCGTTGCGGCGTAAGCGATAGCACCATTTCCGCCCATGCTCAATCCGCCGACGACGATTTCCGTGGCACCCTGCGCACGCAAACGCGCAATCGCACTGTCGATGTCGGCAAAACAATCGGCGAGCGGGCGGTCGTATATGCGGCGATCGGACCAGCACATCTCCGGTGTCTCAACCCGAAAGCCGGCTTTGCGCAGCGCGCCGACGAGGCCCCCGCCGATCGTGCGGCCGTTCTTTCCGGCCGATCCGAGCGGCACGCCGGCCGTGCCGTGCAAGAGAACGACACCCACGATCGGCGACGCGCCTTGTGCCGGCGCAATCGCCATACATGCCAGCAAAACGCTGAGCAAGATGCGAACGATTACGAACATGGCCGGAACTTCGCGGTGGAAAAGATGGATGCCCGGGCGAGCGCGGTGGAAAACGCAACTTTCTTGTGGATAACCGCAAGCGCCATCTTGCGTCGCCGGGGCGACCGACGTATGCTCCTTTCACGCCGGTTCGCCGGCGGGCGAGTGACGAGAAGCTCGCAGTGACTCGGTTACGACGCACGGCTCGTCCGTTCGTGGCTCTCCGGCTCATTACCGAAGTACGACGTCGTCTTGGCTGAGCTGATCGGCGAGGACGTGCGCAGATCGAGTTCTCGTGTTGATCGATGCCGCGGGGCCCACGTCCCGCGGCGTCGTCGCTTTTTACGCGTCGTACGTTTTTGCGAGCGTCTGCGCGATCGTGCGGGCGTGTTCGCGCGCGCTCGGCGGTGCGATCACTTCACCCTCGGTACCCCAACTGAGCGACCAGCGCACGATTTCGAGCGGGTCCGCAACGCGATACGTAATCTCGACCGAACCGTCGTCGCGGCGCTCGATGCGCCGGTCGCGCGCAACGCTTGCGGCGGCCGCGGCTTTGGCGATGACCGGAGAAAAGCGCACCGTCACGTCGGTAAGGTCGGTACTCTGCCAAACGCCGCTGACCGAATGGGCGCCGTACGCTTCGAGATTGAAGTCGGCCGGCCGTTCGAACGTTTGCGGCTGCACCGCGATCGCGTCGATGTTGTCGATCGCAAAGACCCGCATCTCGGAACGGTTGTGATCGTAGGCGACGAGATAGATACGCCCGTTCGATACGATGAAGCCATAGGGGTCGACGCGGCGCTGCGTTTTTGCACCGCGCTTATCGATGTAGTCGAACTGCACGACCCGGTGGTCGCGCTCCGCGGTCTGCAATGTCTCGAAATTGCGCTCGGCGTGCGGCTCGAGCGCGACCGACTCCAGGCGAATGGCAAGCGACGAGGACTGCATGGCCGTGGCCGAGCGCTGATCGCTCGACTGCAGCAGCTTGGCGGTCGTCTCATCGATGTAGGCCGAGAGTGTCCCGCCGAGCGATGAACCCAGGCGCTTGAGAGTGACGAGGCCCAGCAACTCGCGCTGACTGAGGTTGAGGCGGCGCAGGCTGTAGCCCTCGGCGAACTTGTACGTCGATGAATTCCGGTCGAAGTACCACGGGAAGCCCGCTTCCGAGAGCACGGCAAGGTAGCGCCGCAGGCTGCGCGTACTCGGCGGCTTGTCGTCGGCGATGCGGTCCTTGAGCTCCTCGAACGAATACCGGCCGTCGTCGATGGCGCTCAGCAGCCGGACAAGGAGGACGACCTTCGGCTCGGACCGTTCTTCCCTCACGCTGGGCTCCGTTCGGTCGACACGCGCCGCCGCCTTGCCGCGCGGTGCTGCGCGAGGACGCCAAGAAAGGAAGTTTCCTGCGGCTTCCGACAAATAGCGGTCAATCCGATTACGGCAGGCTCCAAGGACTATGGGTTCCTTTTTTTTCGCGACCCACGTTTGCTTTTAGGAGTTGACCTTATGCTACATCGCACTATTTCACGTAAGACGGTGCTCAAGAGCGCCGTTGCAGCCACAACAGCTTTCGGTATACCGGCATTCCTCCCGCGCATCGGTGACGCCGCCGCGGAATTGGCGATTGGCCTGGTCGAACCGACAACCGGTATCTATGCAACCTATGGCGAGTACGAACGCGCCGGCATAGCAATGGCCGTCGATGAATGGAACGCGCGGGGCGGCGTGATGGGCCGTAAGGTCGTGACCGTAGCCGAAGACGATGCGAACGATCCCGGCGTCGGCGTGCAGAAAGCGCGCAAGCTGGTGCAGCAGGACCACTGCGTCGCGCTGATCGGGACGATCAACAGCGGAATCAGCCTCTCGGTATCCGGCGCGGCCAATTCCCTGGGCGTGATGTTCATGGACTCCGGCGGTCACACAGACGACGTCACCGGCAAAAATTGCAATTGGAACACGTTCCGCGTTTGTCATTCGACCTGGATGGAAACGCACGCTACCGGCGTCGATCTCGCGCAACGCTTCGGCAAGAAGTGGTATCTCATTACGCCCGACTACGCGTTCGGCCACTCGCTCTATGACGGATACGTCGACGTGGCGAAAAAACTCGGCGTCGAGATTATCGCGAACGACCTCGTGCCGCTCACGTTGACCGACTTCAGCCCGGTGCTGACCAAGGTACAAGCCGCGAAGCCGAGCCTGCTGATCGTACTCAACCAGGGCGATCAGTTTGTCAACGCCCTCAAGCAAGCCTCGGCCTTCGGGATTGCGAAATCGACGCCGATCGGCGGTCCGCAATGCGAACTCGAGGCCGTCGAGGCGCTTCCGGTCGAAGCCCGCGTCGGGTTCTGGGGCGTCGAGTGGTATTACGACTCGCCGCTTTCCGTCGGGCCGGCCGGCACGCCCGGACGCAAATTTGCCGCCGACTATAAGAAGCGGTACGGCAAAACGGCGTCGGCACGCAGCGCGTTCGGTTACATCTCGATGGACCGGGTGCTGTGGTCGATGGCCGAAGCGAAGTCGACCGATGCCCTCAAAACCTGCCGGGCGCTGGAGAACTCCAAGTTCAATTCGATCTTTCAGGGCTCGGCATACTTCCGTAAGGAAGACCATCAGTTGATGTGGCCGATGCTGATCGGTGAGATTCAGCCCAACGGAACACCCGGCGACAAGGACAACCTCTTCAAAATCATCGGTTCGCAGCCCGCGGATAAGGTCGAGCAAACGGTCGCCGAAAAGGCCAAAGTTTGCACGATCACCTACCCGTCGTAAACTGCGGGACGGAGTCGTGACCTAGGAGTCGGGATGCTCGAGCACCTTGCGCCACAAATCGTCAACGGCCTGATGCTCGGCGCGTTCTACGCGTCCGTCGCCATCGGGCTCTCGTTGATCATGAACCTCACGGGCGTGATCAACATGGCGCACGGGAGCCTCCTGACTCTAGGCGGGTACTTCGCCTTCATGCTCGCTGCGATCGGCACGCCGTTCGCGATCGTGCTGATCGCAGCGCCGATTCTGACCGCCCTCGTCGGTCTTGCGATCGAGCGCGGCCTCATGCGACCCCTCTACGGGCGGGACCCGCTCTATAGCCTACTGCTCACCTTCGGCTTATCGCTGATCGCCGAAGAGGTCTATCGGCTCATCTGGGGGTCCAACGGCGTTCCGGTAAGCGCGCCGGCTGCGCTGCAAGGGGGCGTTTCGTTCGGCTCGTTCCAAGTGCCGACGATTCAACTCTTTACGGCAGCGGTTTTGGTGATCGCGATGTCGGCATTGTGGCTGTTCCTCAATCGAACGCGCTTCGGTCTGCGGCTGCGGGCCGCCGTGCAAGACACGGAGATGATCGCCGCGCTTGGAACGAACACGCAAGTCCTCTACATGGTGAATTTCTGCCTGGGGGTGCTCCTGGCGGGTTTGGCCGGCGTCCTCGCAGCTACGCAGCTCGGCTTGAACCCGACCTCCGGCAACGCGCTGCTGATGCCGGCGTTCGTAACGGTCATCGTAGGCGGGATGGGCAGTCTGCTCGGAGCGCTCGCCGGTGGTCTGCTCATCGGCATGACGATCAGCTTGATGACGCTCTTCTTCCCGGCGGCGAGCGATGTTTCGATGTACGTCATCATGGCGGTCATCCTCTTGATCCGACCGCGCGGTTTGTTTGGTGAGGAAGGCCTCTTCGGATGAACCAAAATCGCGGCATCTTTGCCGGGCTCGCCGTCCTGGTCGTACTGGCCTTTGGACCCGCGATCGGCGGGCGCATGAACATCGACACGTCGTTCTTGGCCGAAGTCTTGCTCACGGCGATCGCGGCGATGGGCGTCAATTTGCTGCTCGGCTACACGGGCTTGCCGATCTTCGGCAATGCGGCGCTGTTCGGTCTTGGCGCGTACGGCGCCGGACTCTCGATCAAGAACTGGCACGTCGGATTCTTGGTCTCGATCTTGCTGGGCATAGCCGCCGCTCTCGTCGGCGCGTTGATCATCGCACCGTTCTTGCTGCGCCGGCGAAATATCTACTTCGGATTGTTGTCGCTTGCATTCGGTCAGGTCTTCTATTTCATTGCGTATCGCTATTCCGACTTGACGGGCGGCGAAGACGGCATGTCGTTCGCTCGCCCGCCGCTCAATCTGGGGCCGATTCATGGCACCGTCAGCGATACGCTGATGTACTACGTCACGTATGCATTGTTCGTGGTTGCGACGGTCGCATTTTGGCTCATCGTCCGGTCACCGTTCGGGAGAACCTTGGTCGCGATCAAGCAAAATGAATTACGCGTGCGCTATCTGGGTCTGAACGCAGACCGCTTCATCCTCGTCGGCATCCTCATCGCCGCGGTATACGCGGGGCTCGCCGGCGCGCTATACGGACTGCTGTTACGGTTTGCTTTCCCGTTGCTGCTCGATTGGCACCAGTCGGGCAACTTTATCTTGATGACGATGCTGGGCGGCGCGGGAACGATTTTCGGACCGCTCGTCGGCGCAATCATTTTCGTCATCGGCAAAGACGTTATCTCGACGATCACGCCCGCCTGGGAGATCGTGCTCGGCGCGTTCTTCATCGCATGCGTCCTCGGCTTTCCCAAGGGCATTCTGGGATCAATCGGCGCCGCACTCAATCGCGGCCGGGCGGAGCCTGAGGAAGAGCTTGTCCCCGCAGTGGCCATCGACCAAGCCCGCGCGAAGATCCAGTCGGATTCCGTTCAATGAGCGACGCGCTCCTCATCGCCGACGCCGTGTCGAAGAAATTCGGCGGCGTTCAAGCCGTCGACCGCGTATCGATCGAGGTCGCGAGCGGCTCGATCCACGCCGTTATCGGCCCGAACGGGGCCGGCAAGACGACCTTCTTCAATACGCTTTCCGGGTTTTTCTTTCCCGACTCCGGGACGGTTTGGTTCGACGGCGTCGATATCACGAACGAGACAAATTGGCGCCGCATCAAGCGCGGCATGAGCCGCACGTTTCAAACGCCCAGCATCTTCCCCGAGCTGAGCGTTTATGAAAATCTGCTGATCGGCACGCAAGCGAAACGCGGCGTTGCATTTCGCCTAAATTCGCCCAGCGCGAAAGCGCGCGGCGAAATCGACGCCCGGGTCGACGAATTGCTCGGATTCGTGGGCCTCGCGGCGGCGAAGTCGCGCACGGTGAGCGAACTCTCACACGGTAGCCAACGGCTGGTCGAAATCGCGATGAGTCTGTCGACCGAACCGAAGCTCGTCCTCCTCGATGAGCCGATGGCGGGCTTAGCCGAAGCCGAGACCGATCGCGTCATCGCCGTCATCCGCGACCTGCACGAGCGGCTCGGGCTCACCGTCGTGTTCGTCGAACACAACATGCGCGTCGTGCTGTCGCTGGCACATCGCATCACCGTCCTCGACCGCGGCCGGCTGCTCGCGGAGGGCACGCCGGCCGAAATCGCTGCCGATGAGGCGGTTCGCGACGCATATCTCGGCAAAGAGGTCATCGACCATGTCTGAGCTTCTGCGGCTCGAAGCACTCAACGCCTACTACGGCAAGAGCCACATCTTGCACGACGTGTCACTGACGGTCGGCAAGGGCGAGATCGTTGCGCTGCTCGGCCTCAACGGTGCCGGAAAAACGACGACCATGCGTTGCATCCTCGGCCTGATGCGTCTGCGGTCGGGCGCTGTTGCCTACGAAGGCAAAGACATTACGGGCTGGCCGGCCTACCGGGTTGCGCGCCTCGGCATCGGCTACGTCCCAGAGGGCCGCCGCATGTTCCGGGATCTAACGACGCTCGAAAACCTGCAGTTGGCGGAAAACGGCCGTCCGGGTGAATGGTCGATCGCACGGGTCATCGAGCAGCTTCCCAAACTCGGTGAATTACGTTCGCGCAAGGCCGGCCGCTTGTCCGGCGGCGAGCAAGAGATGCTCTCGATCGGCCGCGCACTCGCGACCAATCCAACCTTATTGCTCGTCGATGAGCCGTCGCAGGGCTTGGCCCCGATGATCGTCGAGGACGTGTATCGGATTCTCGCCGAGATGAAGGCGCGCGGCGTTTCGATTCTGCTGGTCGAACAGAACGCGCTGCTCGCACTCAAATTCGCCGATCGTGCCTACGTGATGGATGGCGGCCGTATCGTGTACGCAGGCGATGCCCATAGCCTGCGTGAGGACACCGACCGCATCCGCACGCTCATGGGTCTGACTGACGTTCCGGCCTAGCCCGCGTCCGTCCGCAGCGCCGCCAGCGCCGACATCAAGGGCCGATCGTCGAAGCGGAACAAATAGGCGCGTCCGGCGCCGGTGTTTTCGTGGACGATCTTCTGCCACGCCGGCAGCGCAAACGTGTCGCCTTGTTTCCACGTCAGCACGGTGTCGCCGACGCGCGTTTGACCGCTGCCTTCATACACGTGCATCACGGCGCTCGCCGTTTCGCGCAGCGGTGCGGACTTCGCGCCTTTATCGAAGCGGAACGCCGACGCGCCGATCGTCGCGCTGATCTCGCCGCCGTTCGCGCGCATGCGATAGCGCTCTTCGGCGACCGCACCCGGCGCGGCATCGAGTTTCGCTTGCATCTCGGCCCACGGGTAACGGCGATTTGATGCGGTGTTGAGCAACTCCGAGGGATAGCGCGCGTTGGCGTAGTGCTCCGTGAAATTACTCGGCAGCACTTGCCATAGCGGCAGATCGAGACCGTCGAGCCAGATCATCGGACGGTCGCCCTCGTTGCCGTGATCGTGCCATTCCCATGACGGCGTAAGCACCATGTCGCCGCGTTGCATCATCACCTTCTCGCCTTCGACCGCGGTAAATCCGCGCTCGCCCTCGATGATGAAGCGCAGCGCAAACGGCGAATGCCGGTGCGCGCGCGCCGTCTCACCGGGCAGAATCGTCTGCAGTCCGGCATAGAGCGTATCCGTCGTGTAGGGCGCTTTGAGCTTCGGATTGATGAGCATGAACACGCGGCGTTCGGCGAGGTCGGTGCCGACCAGACGCGCGGCGCGCTCGCAGAACGGACGCAGCTTTTCGTAGTCCCACACGTACGGCGCAGCTTTAGCCACCGGAAACGGCGGCGACACCGCGCTCAGCAACGGCCATAGGGGCTCGGCGTGCTCGACCACGGCCTCCTCGAAGAGTTGGTCGAGGCTGTCCTTTTGCGGGGCGACGGTCATGGGCGATCTCCGGTGCTTGCGGGCGGTGTCGGTAACCAGGACCTTCCCCACAGCGCCCTGGGTTTCCGGGGCTTTTGGGATTAAAACGTATTCTTTAGTTGACAGCCCTGCCCGAGCTGATGTATCGTCGCCGCATGGCCCGCAAAAAGACGCCCACGCTGACCGAAGCCGAGTACCGCCTGATGGACATCGTGTGGACCAACGGGCCGCTCTCCGTTGCCGAAGTGCTGGAGCGGGTCGGTGATCCGCCACTTGCCTACAACACCGTCCTGACTACGTTACGCATCCTCGAACAGAAGGGGTACCTGGCCCATAAAGCATCCGGACGGGCGTTCATTTACCGCGCAAACGTCGGGCGTGACGAGGCCCAGCGCGACGTGGTCAACCACGTCGTGGCCCGGTTCTTCGGCGGCTCGCCCCGCGAGCTCGTGCTCAACCTGCTCGAATCCGAATCGGTCGACGATGCCGAATTGGCTCGCCTGCGCGAGCTGATCGATCGGAAGGCGGGTCCGGCATGATCGGCACGATCGTCTCCGCGGCGATATGGGCGCTCGTTGCCAGCTTGCTGCTCTCCGTCGTGCTGGGCGCTCTGGTCGCCGGCTTGATCGCCTTCGCCCGGCCGGCCGGCGCGACGCGGCAGGCGCTGTGGTCGATCGCCCTCGTTGCCGCCGGCTTCGCGCCGGTGGCGATCCTGGCCGTGATGCTCGTGCGCGGCACCTTAGCCGGCGCGGCCGAAGACATGCAGCCGATGCCGAACGGACCTGCGGCGCACGTGACGGCCGCCGGCGGCTCTCCCGCCGGCGGCGCATCTGAGGATGCCGGTCCGGCACCGGCGCGCACGGCCCTTCTGCACGTTCCTGGACCGCCCGATCTCGCACCCATTGTCGCGCGCTCCATCGTCGGCGTCTGGGTGCTCGGCGCGCTGATCGGCCTCATCGGCCTCGGCCGCAGCCTCGTCCGCGTGCGCGGCCTCAAAGCGCGCTCGAGCCCGCTCGACGGCACGCTCGCGACCGAGCTGCCGTGGCTCACCACAACCGCCGGGCGCGAGATCTACTTGCGCCTCTCGTACGAAACGGAAACGCCGATCGCCGTCGGCTTCCGGCGCCCCGTCATTCTTTTGCCGACCGACATGGCGACCGCCGACGGGCTCACGTCCATCGAGCCGCTGATCATGCACGAGTACGCACACCTTGCGCGCTACGACGATTGGTCGAACCTCGCGCAACGCGCGACCGAACGCCTCTTCTGGTTCAACCCGCTGGTGTGGATTCTCGGCCGGCGCATCGCGCTCGAACGCGAAGTCGCTGCCGACGAAGCCGTCGTTGCGCGCACGCATGATGCCAAGCGGTACGCATCGACGCTGTGGCGGATGGCGCAAGAGATGCGCATGCCCGAACACGTCGTCGTTGCGCCCGGCGCGATGTTGACGCGCAAACAGATTTCCGTGCGCATCGAGCGCCTGCTCGACGAGAGCCCGGTCGGCCGGCGTCACGTCGGCGCGGCGGCGTTCACCATTGCGATTCTTGCGGCCACCGGCGTTGCCGGGCTCGCTGCAAGCGCGCCGCCGATCTTGCTCGCACAAAGCAACACGGCACAACCTGCGGTAGAACCCATGGAATCCATCGACGAGGTCGCGACGTCCGCGCCGGCCCCGAGTGCCGCGCCACATGTGGTCGTGAAGCCGGCGCCGGCGCCCGTGCCCTCGGTTGCGGCGAAGCCCGTCCCGCCGCCGGCGCCGGTGCGCGTCGCCGACGTGGATCCGAATGTCGACACGAACGACGCGGAAAACATGGGGCAGAAAATCGCCGCTGACGTTCAGAAAAAACTCGGCGACGCGCTGAACCGGCGCGGCGTCGTCATTGCGGCCGACACGAGCGGCCCGGTGACGCGCGATCTCGTGCGGCACTGCATCGGCTGCGATTTTTCCGGCCGCAACTTGAGCGGCATCAACCTGAGCAACCTCTCGATGGTTGGCGATGACTTCACCGGGGCGAACCTCGCCGGCGCGAACTTTGCGCACTCGACGATTCAAGGGGTGGATTTCAGTCACGCGATTCTCAGGAATGCGAACTTCCGCCTAGCGAAGCTCACCGGCGTCGATTTCAGCCACGCCATCCTCGACGGCGCAAACTTAAGCAACGCCACGCTAACGGGTGTCGATCTCGGTCACGCCTCGCTCACCGGCGCGAACGAATCCGGCATCCAGCTTATCGGAAGCTCGCTCCCATGAGCGCTTCCGTTTCTTTGCCCCTTGCAACTAATTCTATAGTAGGTAAATGCACCATGCTCTTACGATCGATCTCCGCGTACGCCGCGCTGGCGCTCCTCTTCACCGCAACGCCCGCGGGAGCCGACAACGTTACTCTCGGCGCACAATGTATCGGCTGCAGCATGCGCGGCGTGGATCTGCACGGCCGTGATTTGCACGGGGTTACCTACATCGGCGCCGATATGCAAAACGCAAACTTGCGCGACGCCGATCTGCGCGATGCCAAGTTCATCGGCGTCGACCTGAGCGGCGCGCACCTCGACGGCGCCGACCTGCGCGGTGCGAACTTCACCGGCGCCGATTTCGGCGACGCAACGCTCAGCACCGCGCGAGTAAGCGGCGTCCACCTTACCGGAGCCGAGCTCGGCCGCATGTCGTTTGCCAAAGTCGATACCCACGCGCTTCTGGCCCAATGTATCGGCTGCGATTTCAAGCATGCGGATATGCACGGCGTCGATATGCACGGTGCTTCATTGCCCGGAGCCGATTTCCGCGATGCGAATCTGGAAAACGCCAACCTCAACGGCGCGGCACTGTGCGGCGACAACGACGACAAACGCTGTGCAAACTTCTCCGGCGCACGCGTAAACGGGGCCGACTTCCGCAACGTGCGCTGGTGCGAACACATCGACCGCAGCTGCCGTCCGGTAACGGCAGACGAACTCCGCCGCTACGGCCGCAACGCATTCGACGGCGCGCTGCTCCCGTAACTTTTTCGCACCGCTAGATATTAATTCTCTAGTAGCTCATAGGGAGACTGACATGTTCAACTTCTTTGCATCGATGATCTTAGCACTCGCCATCGTGGCCGCACTCGGAACGCAACTCGCCACGACCGCATACCGCAGCACGATGCTCCCGCAATGCGCCGATTGTCAGACGATTTCGCGCGATCTCAGCCGTTCCGAGCGCCTACACTCAGTCGGCGTCGGCCGCCAAGAGCGCGTTCAGGACTCGCCGTTGCCGGGCGGGTCCGGCGTCGGTTGAGAACAGCGCCGGACGTTTGGTGCGCTCCGGAAAGCGCCGGATGTTTTCTTGCTGCGCTTCGATGATCATCGCGTCTTGATTGAGGAAGATGTCACGGCGCATGTCGCCGATCTGTTTGCTGATCTCGGGGCTCGGCTTCTGTCCGTTCGCCATGCCTTGCCGTACGGCGGAGAAGTTATAGTGCGTCGAGGTCGCCGTCTCCGGCGTGAGCAAGTGCACCGCGTAGAGCCCGCTCCCCTCAGCCTTGGTTGCGCCTGGGGCGTGAACGCCGACGTCGAGGACGAAACAGCCCGGAGCATCCCAGCGGATCGAATCCCAGGTGTCGCATGGCTGGCCGTCTTGGCGGAAGATCAAGTCGTGCACTTTGGCGACCGGCGTGTTGCGGTTGTAGCGCGAAACGATCACCGCGTTGCCGTCTTGGGTCACCGTCAACTCGCCGCGCACGCTAAATTCCGTGCCGAGCAAACCTTCATGCAAAAACGCCGTGTGGCTGAGATCCATGAGGTTGTCGGTGACCAGCTCGTAGTTCGCGGCAATCGTGATGTAATCGAACTTGGTCAGCGCACCCGCATCGTCGGTATCGAAGATGCTGAAATCGGGGATCAGCGCCGGATCGGGCGTGCGGTGCCCCATCCACAACCACAGAATCTTGTGTTTCTCGATCATGGGATAACTTGCGACGGTCGAGTTGTGCGGGATCCGGCCGTCGCCGTGCGGATTGAACGCGCACGCACCGGTCGCATCGAATTCGAGCCCGTGATAAAGGCAGCGGATGCGGTCGCCCGGTTTCCGCTTCCCAAGATGCAGCGGCGCGAAGCGGTGCGGGCACATGTCGGCGATCGCCGCCGGCGCACCGTCGTCCTTGCGGAAAAAAACGATCGGCTCTTCCAACACCGTGCGCCCGATCAACTGATCGGCGGCGAGATCCGATGACCACAAGATCGGGTACCACGTGTTGCGCAGAAATTTCCCGGTCGGCGCTACCGCCGACGAACCGGTTTCATCGTTGCTCTGAGATGGCTTTTCATGGGTTTGCATCAGGGTTTTTCGCCCTTCCGCACGGAGGGTTACGCCCCTCTAGTTGGTTCGCGCGATCTCGCCGAAGCGTCCGGCCTGGTAGTCGCGGAACGCCTGCTCGATCTCTGCCTTCGTGTTCATCACGAACGGTCCGTAGCGTGCCACCGGCTCGTTTAGCGGCATCCCGGCGAGCACGAGCGCTTCGAACCCGTTCGGGCCGGCAACGATATCGAGCGTTGCCGGTGAGTTCGGGATCAGCGCGACGCGGTGGTCGCCCAGCGGTGTCTCTTGCACGCGGCCGTCACCGTCGATCGTGTGGACGATCGCGTTAGAACCCGCGGCGACGGGAATCGCCAAGCGCGCGTTTGCCTCGAGCTTCAGATGCACCATCGTCGTCGGAACCGTCGTTTCGATCGGGGAACGCTTGCCGTCGAGTTCGCCTGCAATCACACGCGCCCAGGTTCCGGGTCCCGTGACGACCGGCAGGCTTGCGCTTGCGTATTCTTGATACCGGGGCGGCGCGAGTTTCTGCGTCTTCGGCAGATTGACCCAAATCTGGAAACCGTGCATGCGCCCGCCGTCGCGCAAAATGTCGGCTGCGGGCATCTCCGAGTGGATCACGCCGGCGCCGGCGGTCATCCACTGCACGTCACCGGGACGCAGCGCGCCGCGGTGTCCGTGCGAATCCTCATGCTCCATCGCGCCGTCGATGATGTACGTGACCGTTTCGAAGCCGCGATGCGGATGATCCGGCGCGCCGATCGCTTCGCCCGGCCCATACGTGACCGGACCCATCTCGTCGATCAAGAGAATCGGGTCGAAGTAGGAGAGGCCGGCGACCGGAAAGGCCCGGCGAATCTGAAAGCCGCCGCCCTCGAGGGTCACCTGGGTCGGCACAACGGAAATGGGAGAAGTCTCGGTGCTCATCGCCTTCACCATAACCGCACCCGGGTTGCAACGGCTGCAACCGCGCGGATTGCCAGGCCCACCCGAGGGCCTTCCCAAGGTCCGGCGCGATGATGCGGCCATGGAAAACGCCACGACCGTCATCCTCCCCGTCGGCGATTTTACCTCCGCCATCGCGCGGAAAGTCTCCGACTCCCTCGGCAACGCGGCGGCACGCGGCCGCACGATCGTCATTTCGCTGCAATGGACTGCGCGGTGGTCTTGGGACGCTTTGTGCGAACTCGCCGAATCGCTGCACGGCCGCTACCGTGATGCCCGCGTCTGCTTCACCAGCGTGCCGCCAACCGGGCGAGCGCTGCTGCGCGAAGTCGGCCTCGACGGCACCTGGATCGTGGACGCGCCGGCCCTTATCTCGGCGCAGCGCATCCTGATTTCAGCCTAGTAGCGCGACGCCTTCGTTTCTTGCGCCGTGATGAACTCGAGCAGCGCGGGCTTGCCGGCGCGCGTTTGCTCGATGCCGCGCTTGATCGCTGGGATGATTTCCTCGGGCTTGGTGATGCGCTCGCCGTAGCCGCCGAACGCGCGGGCCATTGCGGCGTAGTCGCCCGAAATATCCGTCGAGCGATACTTCTTCGTCGCCTCCGGCATAACGTTGAGCTCGATCGCCATCGCGGAGTTGTTGAGCAGGATCGATAGGATCGGAATGCGTTCGCGCACGGCCGTTTCGAAGTCCATGCCCGTGAAGCCGATCGCGGCGTCGCCCCAGACGTTGATGCAGAGCTTGTCGGGACACGCCAGCTTGGCGCCCATCGCCAAGCCGAGGCCGTAGCCGAGCTGCGTCGTTTTGCCCCAGCCGAGATAGCTGAGCGGTGCGGTCGATTTCCAGAACGGTGTGAGCTGATCGCGCGGGCTGCCCGCATCGTGGGTAATGATCGTCTGGGCTTTATCGACGGTATGCTGCAGATCCCACAGCACGCGATACGGGCTGATCGGCGTGTCGCTCGACGTAAGTTTCGGCATCCATTCGGCAAGCCAGGCGGCTTCGACCGAGGCGATCTCCGCGTGCGCGCGCGTCGGGTCGCTCGAGGTGCCGTCGAGAAGTTGGCGGCAGGC
Organism: Candidatus Lustribacter telmatis; assembly: GCA_003164045.1. Taxonomy (GTDB): domain Bacteria; phylum Vulcanimicrobiota; class Vulcanimicrobiia; order Vulcanimicrobiales; family Vulcanimicrobiaceae; genus Lustribacter; species Lustribacter telmatis. The sequence continues at coordinate 67,528 of PLRU01000090.1, read as the reverse complement.
ATCGACGAGCGCGCGCAAGGCGAGCTGCGTGTCGCCGGCGAGACCGACTTGCGAACGTACCGACTTGTTCAAGTCGTTGGCATCGCTCGTGAGATGAACGATCGTTTTGCCCTTCGGCATTTTCACCGCGAACGAGTTCTCGGAGAAGCTGCAGCCGGCGCCGAAAATAACGTCGGCATTATCGAGGAAGTGGCGCACGGTTTTCGGCATCGCGGCACCGCCCGCGCCGAGCGCGAGCGGATGCGTCTCATCAAAGGCGCTCTTGCCCTCGAGGCTCGTGCACACGGGCGACCCCAGTAATTCGGCCAATTCTTTGAGCTCCGCGTACGCGTTGCCCCAATGGATGCCGGCGCCCGCGTAAATCACGAGCCGCTTCGCGGCGACGAGCGTCTCGGCCGCGCGCTGCACGTCGGCCGGATCGGGGCCGCTGCGCGTTGCGTAGACCGGCTCGTAGTCGAGCGGTTCCGGAACTTCGGCGTCGTAGAGGTCATTCGGAATCTCGACGACGACCGGACGATGGCGTCCGTTACGCAGCAGCGAGAACGCGCGCCGCAAGATGTTCGGCACTTCGGCACCCGAGGTGATCGGTTCGGCGTGCTTGGAAACGTGCGACATCACGATCGTAGCATTGAAATTATCCGGCACGTGCGCGATACGCGTCGCGTAGCCGCCGGGCAAGATCAACAGCGGAATCGATTCGGAGTACGCTTGCGCAACCGAACCGTACGCGTTCTCGATGCCCGGGCCGTGCTGACACGCGAACACGCCGATCTTCTTGCCGCGCGAAAGCCGTGCGACGGCGTCGGCCATGTGTACCGCGATTCGCTCTTGGCGCACGATGATCGGGCGGATGTCGTTTTCCGCAGCGGCCTCGATGACGGCGTTGCGCGGATAGGCGAACAGGATCTCCACGCCTTCGCGTTTGAGGATTTCGGCGATCGCCGCGGACGCTTTCATGATAAGCGCTCGTTGTTTAGGCCGGGCGTGAGGTCCTGGGTGCGGCGGGCCGGATTACGCGGGGTCGGCGAAGAGAAACTCGAGATCGTCTTTGGTGAGCGATTTCGCGATCGCGCTGTCGGCTTTGATGACCGAACGCGAGAGCGCGCTCTTGCGCTCGGCGAGCGCGCGAATCTTTTCTTCAACCGAACCGGCGGTCACCATCCGGTACGCCGTGACCGGACGCGTTTGCCCGATGCGATGCGTGCGGTCGATCGCCTGACGTTCGACCGCCGGGTTCCACCACGGATCGTAGAGGATGACGTAATCGGCTGCGGTGAGCGTCAAGCCGACGCCGCCCGCTTTGAGGGAACACAAGAACACGGGCGGACCGTCGGCCGACATGAAGCGTTCAACCTCGGCCTGACGATCGCGATCTTTCGTCGAGCCGTCGAGATACCCCAAGACGACGTCACGCTTCGAGAGTGCCGTGCGCATGATCTTGAGCATCGAGGCAAACGCCGAGAATACGAGCACTTTGTGACCGCCGGAGAGCACTTCTTCGACCGTCTCGATGAACGCGTCGAACTTGCCGCTCGCTTCAGGTTCGTCGATGTACTCGGGCAGAATGAGCCCGGGATGCGCGCAGACCTGGCGCAAGCGCGTCAGCGCCGCCAGCACGTGGACCGTCGCGCCTTCCATACCGTTCTCGCCGCCGATGTTTGCGATGACATCGCGACGCGCGGCCTCGGCGATACCGCGATAGAGCCGGCGCTGCAACGGCGAGAGATCACACTCGATGATCTGTTCCGTGCGCTCAGGAAGCTCGCGCGCCACATCTTCTTTGGTTCGGCGAAGCACGAACGGCTCAAGCCGCGACCGCAGTTGATGCGCCGCAACTTCGTCGCCCTCGGCAATCGGGTTCTCAAACCGCCGGCGGAACGACGCCTCTGACCCGAGTAATCCCGGTTCGACAAAGGCAAAGATCGACCACAGATCGCGTAGCGAGTTTTCAACGGGCGTACCGGTTAGCGCCAAACGATGATCCGCGCGCAGATTGCGCACGACTTTGGCAATTTGCGAGCTTGGGTTCTTCGCGTTCTGCGCTTCATCGAGAATCAGCGTACGAAAGTTGAAGCGTTCCAATTGCTCTGCATCAAGCCGCGCCAAAGCATATGACGTGATAATGACGTCGTAATTTTCGAGCTCTGCATAACGTTGCGCGCGATCCGCGCCCGATTGCAGGCGCAGGGTCGTCAAGTTTGGCGCGAACCGGGCAATTTCGTTTTCCCACGTGTGCGTAACCGAGGTCGGCGCGATCACAAGCGCAGGAGCGGCTCCGTCAACTTCCTTGCGGTGCAAGAGCTGCGCGATTACTTGGAGCGTGTTATGCGTGACGATGAAGTCATCAGTAACGTAGAGATGGTCGGGCGAATCGACCGCGATGCACTGCATCTCGGCGTCGCCCTCCGGAATAATCTCAACGATCGCGCGTACGGGATGATACTTCACGCGTCCCCGATACGAATCGGCCTTACGCGAAAGGCGGAACGGATTGTAATCCGGCGGCATCGCGATTGAGACGCGATACGCGGGCTTTCCGATACGTTTTTCACCCTTATAGGTGTATGTCGGCTTGGCCTTAATGCGGAGCCGAGCGACACCGCCTAGCGAGCGCACGAGGAACGCGACGTCTTGCGCCAGGATCTCCGACACCGACGTAAACTCGACATGATTGTCCTTGAGTGAAACACTGCCGTCGGTATCCATCAAGCCCTGCAGCACCGCTAGGCGATCGGAGACGCTCGCATACAAGTACTGCTGCGGGACGAACTTCGTTGCCGACCCGCAGCCCATCAGATCGAGTTCGCGCAAGGCGCTGCGAACATGATGACTGCCCAGTCGCCCGTCGGCATCTCGCTGCGGACGAATGACGTAGTCATACGCGGCCTTGTGAACGAGATCGGTACCCGTCGGAAGTAACGCGCGGCATTCCTCGAGTAGCTCAACGTCCGCATTCGCCAAACTCACCACACGATGAGTGATGTTTCCGTCGCCGAGAATGCACCCCAGCAGATACGGCGGTACCGTAAGCTCGTCGTTCCGCTCGAAGTGCATCGGTTCGGCAATGGGAATGAAATGACGCGCGTTTCCGGCCGCATCGTGTAGGCGCTCGCGAATTTCGCGCAACGTCTTCACCCGAGGCGGATTGCCACGCGATTTGCGGAGCGGTGAATTGACGAGCCACAGATGATCGTCAGAACAAAGCGTACTGGCTCCATCAGAGAACTTGACTCGGAACGATTCAAGTTTTCCCTGCGGAAAAATCCCAGTGACGCGCGAAATGCCGCCTTGCGCATTCATGATCGGATCGCCGAGCTTCAGATCGCCAAAACGGCGCCACCCGTCGGGCGTTAAAACCAAAGACGAAAGCGCTTGCGATTTCCCCAGCCCCATCTCGTCTGCAAGAACGCCGCCGAATTTAAACGAGCGCAGATAATCTAAGAAATCGAGGCCGCGCCGTTGATAATCGCGCAGCGTTGCCGCGACGGCGGTCGGCGGTTCGATGCTGGCTATGCCTTCAAAATTACGTAGACGCTCGCGCAAGATCTCGACTTCTTCCGGGAGCGCGACGTCGCCGAATGCTTCGTGAATCTCGTCGTGCAGCGCGACGAGCGCCGCCATTCCGGTGCGACGCCGGTCGTTCAGCTCGGCGAGGAGCGTGCGCCGCATGCGCAACGCCTCGACGTCGAATAGCTTCCCCCGTACTTCTGCGTAGCGGCCACTGGACTGCAAGAGGGCGGCGAGTTCTTTTGGCGTGAGCGCGGTCCCATCGCCGACGAAGACGTCGACGTTGAGCTCAAACCAGTCGCGCTCGCCGTCGACATCGGTCGGACGGGCGGAGATCGAGACGTCGATGGCCGATTCACCGGCCGCAACGGCGGTGAGTGAGTCGTCGAGCACGACGTCAACGTCATCCCAATCGCCGACGACTTCGCGCACGAAATTCGCCGCACGTTCGACATCGTGCAGGGCGAACGCATCTCCGCCGCGTGGAACGAACCCAGCTTCAAGGAAGCGATGCGCGAACGCGCGCGCCGTCGCGGGTGCAAAACGCACGAAGCGTCCGTTGTTCGCCGCGACCGCACCGTGCACGGAGAATGGAGCATGTGCTTCGCTCTTGCGGTCGATAAACGACAACCGGCCGATCAACGCTCCGTCGCTCCAGCGTAAGCGCGCTAATGCTGCCGGCGCTTCCGCATCGACGACGCCGAGCTCATGGCGGTCTTCGGCGGAAAGAAATGGCGCCACGCGCGCGATCGTGCCGATCGACGGATGCTTCCCGTTCGTCGCACTGCCGTTGGCCGGCATCTGCGCCGCCGCCGCCGCAACCACGCGCTTCGCATCAAAACTATCGTCGAGCAAATACGCCGTGCGATTGACGACCAGCCACGACGGCGGTCCATCGACGATCAGGGCGCCATGGGGCGTAAAGCGTTCTCCGTTGCCGCGCTCGAGCGCCGGAACGAACCGGTCGCCTTCCCGCACGGCGCGTAGACGTATTCCGCGAACGTCAATATCGAACGGCACGAGTTCCACCGGATGCCGGTTGGCGCCAGGCTCATCGTCAAATCGCGTACGCGGATGGCGCGCGAGGCGGAACAACGCGCGAGCGAGCGCACGCTGCGAGACGCGGGTGCCGAAGGCTTCTTGCACCGCTTCGTCGCGGATCAGTTCGCGGTCGGCGTTATCCCAGTCGTCGGCCGGCGTCGATTCCATCATCGCGAGGATCGATTCCGCATCGCGGATGACGCCGCGCAACCGCGGCGTATCGAGATACAGCGCGCCGGAGAGCACCTTGCCGTCGGTCGACGAGATAACCGGCCACACGCTGCGGGCACGAGCGCGCGGCGCTTCGAGGTCGGTTGCGGGCAGCCACGTCAGGTCGATCTCCGCATCGGCGGGATCGATCGGCACCGGCGCCTCGTCGGCCCGGCGGACGGTCTCGAGCGTCGCCACGACGTGTTCGCACACGCCGGTCGAACCGCACGTGCACACGCTACGCAGCGCCTGCGGCCCCGTTCCCGTGGCCCACTCGACGGAACACGAAACCCCGCCTTGGTCGGCAACGGTAGCCTCGATCTTCGCGCCTTCAACGGAGCGTAGGGTGACGCGGCCCGCTTCAGCGAGGTCGAGAGCAGCACGGGTCAGGTCGCGTGCGAACCAATTTCCGATCGACGCCGGCAAGCGCGATCGCCACAGGGCAAAAGGAGTCAACCGTGGCGTATTCGCCGCAACCGCCACGGTTTACTCGCTCTGGGAAATGTTAGGCGGGCTGGATTTCCTGGATCGGCTGCGGAGGCGGCTCAACCAAGGGAATCTTCGAGAAGCGCAGCTTGTCCGGATTGTCCGGATTCACTTCCGCGAGGATGCGATCGCCGCTGCCGAAGGTGCCCTTGAGCATTTCTTCGGCAAGTTCGTCCTCAACCTCACGCTGGATCGCGCGGCGGAGCGGACGCGCTCCGAACTGCGGATCCCAGCCTTTTTTCGCAAGCAGCTGCTTTGCGTCTTCCGTGACTTCGAGGTGCATTTCTTGCGCCTTGACTTCGCGGACGACTTTCTCGAGTTCGAGTCCGACGATCTCTTCGATCTGCGGGCGCGTCAGCTGATGGAACACGACGACTTCGTCGACACGATTAAGGAACTCGGGCCGGAACGTGTGTTTGACCTCTTCCAGCACTTTGTTCTTCATTTTCTCGTAGTTCTGCTCGTCGGTCGCGCCGGTATCTTTTTGCGGGCGGAAACCGATGTCGCTCGTCGTCGTCATGCCGGTCGCACCGACGTTGGACGTCATGATGATCAAGACGTTTTTGAAGTCGACGACGCGGCCTTGAGAATCGGTGAGGCGTCCGTCTTCGAGCACTTGCAGCAGCAAGTTGAACACGTCCGGATGCGCCTTCTCGATTTCATCGAGCAGCACGACCGCGTACGGACGGCGCCGCACGGCTTCGGTCAGCTGACCGCCTTCTTCATAACCGACGTACCCGGGAGGTGCGCCGACGAGTCGCGATACGGCGTATTTCTCCATATATTCCGACATATCGATGCGGACCATCGACTCGGCGTCATCGAAGAGATATTCCGCGAGCGAACGCGCGACTTCGGTCTTCCCGACGCCCGTGGGGCCGAGGAAGATGAACGAGCCGATCGGGCGCTTCGGATTCTTGAGGCCGGCCCGCGAACGGCGGATCGCCCGCGTGACGACGTTGACCGCAGCGTCTTGCCCGACGATCCGCTTGTGCAGTTGATCGGCCATGCCCAGGAGCTTCGTCGATTCGGTCTGCTCGAGACGCGCGACCGGAATCTTGGTCCACGAGCTGACGATGTGCGCAACGTCTTCCTCAGTAACTTTGATGACCTTGTCGGCGTCGGCTTTCTTCTTCTCAGCCCACTCTTGCTCGAGCCGCTGCTTCTCGAGGCGAAGTTTTTCCTCGCGGTCGCGGATCTGCGCGGCCTTCTCGAATTCTTGCGACTTGACGACGGCGTCTTTTTCTTGTTTGACTTTGCGAATCTCGTTGTCGACGTCGCGAATCGATTGCGGCGGCAACGTCGCTTGCAAGCGCACGCGTGAAGCCGCTTCGTCGATCAGATCGACGGCCTTATCGGGCAGAAAACGATCGCTGATGTAGCGGTCGCCGAGCTTCGCGGCAGCCACGAGCGCTTCGTCCGTGATGACGACCTTGTGGTGCGCTTCATAGCGTTCGCGCAGGCCCTTGAGAATCTCGACGGTCTCCTCGACCGACGGCTCGCCGACCATGACCGGCTGGAAGCGTCGCTCGAGGGCCGAGTCCTTTTCGATGTACTTGCGGAACTCGTTGAGCGTGGTCGCGCCGATGCATTGCAGCTCGCCGCGAGCAAGTGCCGGCTTGATGATGTTGGACGCGTCGATCGCGCCTTCGGCCGCGCCGGCGCCCACGAGCGTGTGCAGCTCGTCGATAAAGAGGATGATCTCACCGGCGGCGCCACGGATCTCGTCCATCACGCGCTTCATGCGCTCTTCGAACTCGCCGCGGTACTTGGTGCCGGCGACGAGCCCGGCGAGGTCAAGCGTGATCACGCGCTTGTCGCGCAGGGGCTCGGGAACCTCAGCCTTGATGACGCGCTGCGCGAGGCCCTCGGCGATCGCCGTCTTACCGACGCCGGGTTCGCCGATGAGCGCGGGGTTGTTCTTGGTGCGGCGCGAGAGGATCTGAATGACGCGTTCGATCTCTGACGCACGGCCGATGACCGGGTCCAATTTGTTTTCGCGGGCGAGCACGGTTAGGTCGCGACCGTACGCATCGAGGGTCGGCGTCTTGGACTTGCCCTTCGGCGCGGGCGGCTGGCCCTCGGCACCGAGCAGTGAGGTCGTCTGGACGCGAACCTTGGCCGGGTCGACGCCGAGGTTCGTGAGCACGCGGGCCGCGACGCCTTCACCCTCGCGGATGAGGCCAAGCAGCAAATGTTCCGTACCGATGTAGTTATGGTTCAGTTGCCGGGCTTCTTCGAAGGCCAACTCAATCACGCGCTTGGCGCGCGGGGTGAAGACCATCTCTTGCTGGACGGTCTGTCCGCCGCGGCCGACGATCGCCTCGACCTCTTGGCGTACCTTCGAAAGATTAACGCCGAGCGTCTCCAGCACTTTGGCCGCAAGACTTTCACCCTCGGAGATAATCCCCAACAGAATGTGCTCGGTCCCAATATAATTGTTACCGAGACGCTGCGCCTCTTCTTGCGCCAGAACGATGCTCCGGCGTGCGCGTTCGGTAAACGGTTCCCACATAGACATAACGGCTCTGAACTCCCCGAGCGGTGATCTCGCTCCCTGCGTACCCGTTACTTCCGAATCGCTCCAGGAGTGAGGGTTTCTCCTTTAACTTACTTCGGGTTGCGGTGGTTTCAAACGTTTAGCCCTTTGGCGGACGGAACACCCCGACTGCTGTACGCCCCGTGCCCGTTCCGGGGATGACCCTGCGCCCTCCTGTGGAAAATGCGCTTTCTTCGTCGCTAGACATTAAGGCGTACGCAGCGAGATGATGCCGCACTCTATTGCGGTACAGTAGACGGAACCGCCGGGCGCCCGGAGCGGTTCGAGGGAGCGATATGGTTACACAAGAGATCGTCCGCGAAGCCCTAGCCGAAGTCCAGGACCCCGAGCTCCACATGGGGATCATGGAGCTCGGGCTGGTCTACGACGTGATCATCGAAGACGAAGAGGCCAAGAACGTCACGGTCGTGATGACGCTGACCTCGCCGATGTGCCCGGTCGGTCCGATGTTCACCCAAGCGGTGCAGTCCAAGGTCGAAGGCCTCGACGGCGTCGACCGCTGTAAGGTAGACCTGACCTTCTCGCCGCCGTGGGACCCGAAGACCATGGCCTCCGACGACGTAAAAAACCAACTCGGCATTTGGTGAGTTCGCTTACGCGAACTCTTCGCGTTTGGGCTTCGCCCAAGCCGCCCTCTAAATAACCGCCGGGATCACTTCGCGGGCGAACAACTCCATCGATGCCTTCGCCTCGGCGAACGGGATCGTGTTGAAGTTTACTTGCAGTGAGGCGATCTCGAATTCCCCAACGTCGCGGCGGTAGGCGTTGATCTGCTTGACGATCTGCTTCGGCGTGCCGACCCAGGCCGCGCCGCTCGCGAGGTTGCTCTCGAAACTGTCCGCCTTGAGTTGCTCGATCATCTTCCCGTACCCGGCGTAGTCTTTCGACGTCGTGCCCGTCGTCCAATCACTCGCCGCTTCGGCGATTGCCAGTAAATAGCGGTTGAGCGGATCGTGCGCGATCCGCACGGCCATCTCGCCGTTCTCGTGGCAGAACATGTGGAAGGCGATCATCACGCGGCCGTTGCCCGGATGCCCAGCCGCACGCCACGATTCGCGATAAACTTCCATCAGCCGCCGCATCTCCGCGTGGAGGATCGGAATGCCCATCACCCCGTGTCCCAACCGGCCCGCGTTCACAAACGACGATTCGGTCGCCAGCGCGGCGATCCAAAACGGCGGCCGCGGCTTTTGCGTCGGGCGCGGCAGCGACGTCGTCTTTCCAAACGAGTGAAACTTGCCGCTCACCGCAACGTTCTCTTCTTCTAACAAGCGGCGCACGGTTTCCAAACCTTCGTCGAACCGTTCGCGGCTCTCGTCGAGGCTGATCCCGAAACGCGCAAACTCGTGGGGCAAAAACGCGCGCGCGAAACCGACCTCGAGCCGGCCGTGCGAGATCGCATCGAGCATCCCGATCTCACCGGCCAGTTTGAGCGGATGGTTGAAGACGGGCAATACGGCGCCCGTGATCAGCCGCATCGTCTTCGTGCGTTGAGCTGCCGCACTCAAGAACAGCAGCGGGTTCGGCGAGAGGCCGCCATACGGCGTAAAGTAATGCTCGACGATGCGCACGTGCGAAAAGCCGAGCTCCTCGCCAAGTGCGGTCAGCCGGAGCGCATCCTCAAAATAGTCTTCCGCACGAATCTCGTTCCCGACCGACGGAAAGAACTGCAGCCCAAATTCCATGTCCCGGGGCGTTTTCTCCACAGGCGCGAACCGTGCCCTGTTCGAAGCGCGCTGATATGACGACCGGGAGCGACTCGCCGCACGATCACGCGTATCAGCGCTTGGAAGCGATGCGCGCCGAATCGCTCGCACCGGCCGGCGAGGCCGCAAACGAGCGGCAGCACGAACGCGGCAAACGGACCGCGCGCGAGCGCATTGAGACGCTGGTGGACCCCGGTTCGTTCGTCGAGCTCGACCGGTTTGCGGTGCATCGCTCGACCGCGTTCGGCTTGGAAGAACGGCAATTTCTCGGCGACGGGGTCATCACCGGCAGCGCGACGATCGACGGCCGCAACGTCTTCCTCTTCTCGCAAGACTTCACCGTGCTCGGCGGCTCGCTCGGCGAAGTGTATGCCGAAAAAATCTGCAAGGTGATGGATCTCGCCGTCCGTACGGGCGCACCGATGATCGGGATCAACGACTCCGGCGGCGCGCGCATCCAAGAGGGCGTCGTGAGCCTGGGCGGTTATGCTGAGATTTTCTGGCGCAACGTGCAAGCCTCCGGGGTCGTCCCGCAGATCAGCTTGATCGCCGGCCCGTGCGCGGGCGGCGCGGTATACTCGCCGGCGATCACCGATTTCACGATCATGGTCGAGGGCATCTCGCAGATGTTCATCACCGGACCCGAAATCATCAAAACCGTCACCGGCGAAGACGTAACGTTCGAAGAACTCGGCGGCGCGATGACGCATGCCACAAAATCCGGCGTGTGCGATCTCGTCGCGGCCGACGAGGACGAGATGAACGAGCACGTCCGGCGGCTCATCTCGTTTATCCCGCAGAACAATCTCGATGACGTACCGCTCGTCGCGAGCGACGACGATCCACAACGGCTGGTGCCCGAGCTCGACGAATTGATTCCCGACTCGCCCAACAAGCCGTACGATATCCTCGATGCGATCGTGCCGACCGTCGATGACGGCGACTTCTTCGAATTGCAGCCGCTCTTCGCGCCGAACATCGTCACCGGTTTCGGACGCATCGGCGGCCGCAGCGTCGGCATCGTCGCGAACCAGCCGAACCGTCTCGCCGGCGTGCTCGACATCGATGCCTCGCGCAAAGCCGCGCGCTTCGTGCGCTTTTGCGATGCGTTCAATATCCCGCTCGTCACGTTCGTCGACGTGCCCGGCTTCTTGCCCGGCACCGCGCAAGAATACGGCGGCATCATCAAGCACGGCGCGAAACTGCTCTACGCCTTTGCCGAAGCGACCGTGCCCAAGATCACCGTGATCACGCGCAAGGCCTACGGCGGCGCGTACGACGTGATGGCTTCCAAGCACATCCGGGCCGATTTCAATTTCGCTTGGCCGACCGCGGAGATTGCGGTGATGGGTTCGGCCGGCGCGGTGAAGACGATCTTTCGCCGCGAGATCGGTGCCGCCGCGGATCCGGAGGCGAAGTCGGCGGAACTCATCGCCGAATATACCGAACGCTTCGCCAACCCGTACATCGCCGCGCAGCGCGGCTACGTCGATGACGTGATCGAAGCATCAAAAACCCGTCAGGTTCTGTCGCGCGCACTCGATCTTCTCGCGGGTAAGCGCGTCGATCGCCCTCACCGCAAACATGGGAACATCCCACTCTAACAAATGAGACTCCTAAACACGAAGGCCGTCTTTGCGGCGTGCGCGGCAATCGCACTATGCGGCGCCGCCGGCACGACGGTCGAACAGGTCGGCCACACGCGCGCAGCTATCGTGTTACCCGACGACCAGCCAATCGGAAGCGTCATCTTGATCCCCGGGGGCACGACGCTGCAGAGCATCGATCCCGACGGAGCACCGGGGAACAAAGGCAACTTCGTCATGCGCATTCGCGGTGCGTTCACGCGCGCGGGATACGCCGTCGCCTACGTCGCTGATCCCGGCGACTTGGGCCCGCTCATCAGGCGCATGCGTTCCGTCGCGCGCCCCGTTTTCTTTCTCGCAACGAGCAACGGCACCGGCGTCGCCGCGGCGAACGCCGCGCGTCTCGGCAGCGACGGCCCCGACGGCATCATCCTGACGTCGACCGTTACCGGGCGAGGGCGCATATCTCAACCGGTAACGGCGGCATACGCCGCAAAAATTACCGTTCCCGTACTGTTCGTGCATAACCGAAACGACGGGTGCTCCGTGTCTCCGCCGAGCGGCATCGCCGCGTTGATCGCGGGGTTTCCGAAGGGAACCGACGTCACGCGTATCGACGTCACGAGCCCCGTAACCGGCAACGATCCCTGTGAACCGTATTCCGCGCACGGCTACGACGGCATCGAAACGGACGTCACGGCGCAGATTTTGGCATGGATGCACGCCCACGGCGCACAAGGTACCCGCTGAATGGCACTTCTCGACGGCAAAACGATCCTCGTTACCGGCGTGGCAAACCGCTGGTCGATCGCCAGCGGCATCGCGCGGCAATTACACGCGCACGGCGCAAAACTGATCCTCACCTATCAAGGCGAGCGCGTCGAAGACTCCGTGCGCAAAGCCGCGGCCGAGCTTGGCGGCGGCGCCGTCTATGAATGCGACGTGACCAATGACGAGTCGCTGGATAAACTTGCGGCGTCGGCCGGACGCATCGACGGGATCGTCCATTCGATCGCGTTCGTCAAGAAAGAAGACTTGAGCGGAAAGGTCTACGATACGTCGCGCGACGGCTTCGCGATGGCGATGGACATCAGTTCGTACTCGCTCATCGCGCTCGTGAGTCATCTCAAAGATAACCTCAACGACGGCGGCTCCATCATGGCGCTCACGTACCTTGGTGGAACGCAGATCGTGCCGAACTACAACGTCGCCGGCATCGCCAAAGCGGCGCTCGAATCGATCGTCCGCTATCTGGCCTACGATCTGGGCGAACGCGGCATCCGCGTTAACGCGATCTCGGCCGGCCCGATCTCGACGGCGTCCTCGCGCCAAGTCGCGGGCTTCTCCGCCATGCCGGCCAAAGTAGCGGCGGCTTCTCCGCTCAAGCGGACGATTACGGCCGACGACGTCGGCAACTGCGCGGTGTATCTCGCATCGGACCTCTCGAGCCAAATTACCGCCGACGTGCATTTCGTCGATGCCGGCTATCATGCCATGGGGATGTACCCGGAAACCCCAAAAGCCTGATGCACGTTCCGACCGAAGAGGAACTCGCGGCTATTGCGGTCGCGTACCTCAGCTTGAAGCGCAGCGAAACGCCGCCCGCGCCGCCGGTTTCGCGCTGGCGCCTTGCCGCCCGCGCGCTCGCGCCCGACGCCCGGCGCTCACGCTGGAATAAGCGGTGAGCGCGCCCTTCGCGAAGATTCTCGTCGCGAATCGCGGCGAGATTGCCATTCGCATCATTCGCAGCGCAAAGGAGCTGGGCTGCGCGACCGTCGCCGTCTATAGCGACCCCGACCGCAACGCGCGCCACGTCGCGCTCGCCGATGAAGCGTATCACCTCGGGCCCGCAACGCCGGCGCAATCGTATTTAAACCTAGAGCGCATCCTCGATGTCGCGAAGCGCAGCGGCGCCGAAGCGGTGCATCCGGGATACGGCTTCTTTGCCGAGAGCGCTCCGTTCGCGCGAGCACTGATCGCCGCGGGACTCACGTGGATCGGCCCGCATCCCGACGCCATCGACGCGATGGGCGACAAAGTGCGCTCGCGCCAAGCGATGGTCGCGGCGGGCGTTCCCGTCGTGCCCGGCGGCACCGAGATGCTCGCCGATGCGGCCGCTGCGCGCGAAGCCGCCGGCAAGTACGGATTGCCGCTAGCCCTCAAAGCATCCGGCGGCGGCGGCGGCAAGGGTCTGAAGGTCGCGCACACGCTCGATGAGATCGAGTCTGCCTTCGCCAACGCGCAGCGCGAGGCAGCCGCGTACTTCGGCAACCCGGCGATCTATGCCGAACGCTATCTAGAAAACCCCAAACACGTCGAGTTGCAAATCCTCGCCGACAAGCACGGAGGGGTGCTGCACGTCGGCGAGCGCGACTGCTCCCTCCAGCGCCGGCACCAAAAACTCTGGGAAGAAGCGCCGGCCGCGATCTCCGATCACGTGCGCGACGGCTTGCGTAAGGCCGGCATCGCCGCCGCAAAAGCAATTGCCTACGATAGCGTCGGCACGATCGAGTGCCTCGTCGCCGGCGGCGAGTTCTTCTTCCTCGAAATGAACACGCGCATTCAAGTCGAGCACACCGTATCCGAGATGATCTCGGGGATCGACCTCGTGCGCGAACAAATCCTCGTCGCCGCCGGGCGTCCGCTGACGTTCGATCAAACCGCGGTCGACGCCGGGTTTCGGGGCCATGCGATCGAGGTGCGCGTAAATGCCGAGGATCCGGCGCAGAACTTCCGCCCCGCGCCCGGTACGCTAACGCGCTACGAGGAGCCCGGCGGTTTCGGCGTGCGCGTTGATTCTGCCGCGTTCCCCGGCTTCACCATCACGCCCGACTACGATTCGATGATCGCGAAGCTGATCGTGTGGGGCCGCGACCGGGATGAATCGCTGCAACGCCTCGGGCGCGCGATCGACGAGTACCGCATCGCCGGCGTCCCGACGACGCTACCCCTCTTGCGGGCGCTCGTCGACTTCGCACCGGTGATCGACGCTTCGTACGGCACGCAAACCCTCGAGCCGTTTGCGGCCTCGCTCGGCGCCGCCGCCGGCGCGGGCCGCACGGAGGACGAAACGCCCGCGCCTGCCGGCAGCGACGACGCGATCCGGGTTGAAGTTAACGACAAACTCTTCCGCGTGCGCTTCGTCGATTTGCCGGGTCACGTTCGCGGCGCAAGCGCACCGGCAAAAACGGCGCCGAAGCCGGCCGCCGCGCGCAAGAGCGATCGACCGCAAGGCAACGACATCCTGACGCCGATGCACGGGGTTGTCGTCGAGCTGCCGCTGGCGGAAGGCGCAGCGGTCGCGAGCGGGGACGTGGTGGCCGTCATCGAGGCGATGAAAATGATGAACGAAATCCGCGCGCACAAGGCCGGAACCGTGGCAAAAATCCACGTTGCAAAAGGCGCGACCGTGGAAGCGCGCGCGCCGCTCATCACGCTGACGTAACACCTTAACGTCAGCATACGCCTGTCGATAAGGCGTATGCTTTGCGACTTTACAATTCTTCGCCATATCTTCACCTTTGGCGCCGGGCGAGGTGCTACGGTGGCGGATAGCGCGATTTTTGTCTGAAGGCCGCGCGGTTTAACATTCCGGCAAACGGCTCCGGGGGCAGACGACACGCGGTCTGACGGTGGGGAGTCGGCGTGGCGCAACGGATTGTTATCGTCGATGACTCGGCACTCAACCGGCGGATGCTCGAATCGCTGGTGGCCCAACTCTTCGATGTTGAGGTGCTCGCGTTCGGCCGCTCGGCCGAAGCGCTTGAACGCGCCCCGATGCTCGGCGCGAGCTTGTTTATCATCGACTACCGCATGCCGGCGCCCGACGGCATGGCGATGCTCTCTGCGATCCGCGCCGACGGACGGACGCATCATACGCCGGTCGTGATGATCACGGCAGCCGAGGAGCGCACCGTTTGCTACGAAGCACTCGAACGCGGTGCCAGCGACTTTCTCGTCCGCCCGATCGATCCGCGTGAATTCACGAAGCGAATCGGTAATCTGCTCGCGCTGGAGGCCTCGCGAAACGAGGCTGCCGAGCATCTCGAGCGCGAGGAGGCGGCAGCTCGGCTCAACGCCGCGCGCCTCGACCTGATCTGGCGCGCCGGCACGTCGATCGCCAACGACGAAACGTTCCTGCACGATCTCATTGAGGGCGCATCGCACGCCATCGTCGATGGCTGCGCCTTCGCCGCGATGATCGCACGCTTGGACGGCACCGACTTTGTCATCGAGGTCGGCAATGCCGTCGCAGATTATGGGGGCGAAGGCGTCGGCCGGCGTATCGCGGTCGCCGCTCACCGCGAAGCCGTCGACGCCGATGCGATCGAAGCCGTCGCCGATCTCCCGCTCGAGCGTCGCGGCGCCGGCAACTGGCGCGCGGCGCTGTTCGCTCCGTTTAACGTCGGCGCGGACCGCTACTTCGTCGGCTTTCTCTCGACCGAGCCCAAGGCTACGCCGTTCAGCGCATTCGATACGGCGTTCCTCGAGACGATCGCGAATCTGTGCTCGGCGCGACTTCAGCAACGTGCCCAGTTCGAGCGGCTGCGTTTTCAAACCGAATACGATGCGCTAACGGCGATTCTCAATCGATCGAGTTTCCGGGCGCGCGGGTTTGCCGCGATGCGCGCTTCCAACGCGCTCGGCCTCCTGATCTTGAACCTCGATGATTTCCGGCACGCGAACGAAACGCTCGGCCAGCAGACCGGGGATGCACTTTTGGTCGAAGTCGCCGCGCGCCTGAACGCGACGGCCACGAGCGACGAAACGGTGGCGCGGCTCGGCGGCGATACGTTCGGCGTCTTGATCGCCAATTGTCAGGATCGAGCGGATGCTCTGGCAAGCGCAAATCGCTACTTGGAGGCATTTCACTATCCGTTCGGGACCGGCGATCGCGAAGACCGCGAACGCATATCGCTTGGCGCGAGTATCGGGATCGCGCTGGCGCCCCAGGATGCCGACGGTTTCGAAATGCTCCTCGCGCGCGCCGATGCGGCTTGTCTCGCCGCCAAGAATGCCGGCCGCGGGCGCTACGCATTCTTCGATATCGCCGTCGAAGAGACGTTCGCGGCAAGCCGCCTCTTGCAGAACGATCTGCAAGCGGCACTCACGCGCAACGAGTTCGTCCTCTACTTTCAACCGCACGTCGAACTCGCTACCGGTCGCATCCGCGGCGCGGAGGCCCTGATCCGCTGGCACCATCCGACCCGCGGGCTCGTCGAACCGAACGCCTTTATCCCGTTTGCCGAGCGGCATGGACTCGCCGGCGCGATCGGCGCTTGGGTCATGGGCGAGACCGCGCGCGCTTCGCGCGAATGGCGGAGCGCCGATCCGGCGTTTCGCGCCTGGTTTAACCTCTCGGCTGCGGAAATGCGCGATGCCACGCTCGTCCCCCGCCTGCGCGAACAAGGCGGCGACCTTTCGGGGTTGGGCGTTGAAATCACCGAGACGGTCGCGATGCAAAACGTCTCTGAAACGCTTGCGGTGATGGATGCCCTTCGCAGCGCCGCAATCCAGGTCGCGCTCGACGACTTTGGAACCGGCTATAGTTCGCTCGCGCACCTCAAACGGCTGCCGATCGACGTCGTCAAAATCGACCGGGCCTTTATCACCGGCCTGCCCGGCGACCGCTTTGACGTTGCCGTCGTCGTTGCCGTGCTTTCGATCGCGCGCAGCTTCGGCTTCGAGACGCTGGCCGAGGGCATCGAACACGAAGCCCAGGCCACGTTCCTGCAGTCCGCCGGCTGCGCGCTCGGCCAAGGCTATCTCTACGGGCGACCGATGCCGATCGACGAATTCGATGCGCTTCTTGCGTCGCAACATGCCGGGGTCTTACTATGAACCTGCGAACGCGCGGCATCGCACTCTCGCTTCTTCCGTTGTTCATAACGCTCGTACTCGCCATTCCTGAGGCCTTCGTCCAATCCAATTCGAGCCTGGCGGTAGCACGAGCGAGCCATTCGGATTTCCTAAGCGAAATCGCGCGCGAAGTTGAAGAAACCGCTCTCGATCTCGGCGTCGCAACGAAAGACATTGCGCGTGGCGTGCCGGGCGCAAGGCTCGAATACGCACAGAACGTTAGCAAGATCAACGACGGTGTTGGGCGCCTAGAAGCCTTATCCGTGGGCGAGCGGAGCACGGAGCGTGCGTCTGCCGACGTCGGCCGTGCCGCGGCAGCGTACGTCCGGCTCGGTGATGCGGTGATCGAGCATGGGAGCTCAGCGAGCGTTTATCGAGCGCTCAATTCGCAAGTCAACCGTAGCTACAGCGTCGCCGCACTCGACCTTCGTCAAAGCGTGAATGCCTTTGACGATATCGACCATTCCAACGAACTCACGGCATTGGCAGCCCTCGACGACCTGTGGAAAACGTCACTCGTGCTGCTGGCCGTACTTCTGGCGATGTTGGTCTTCACGAGCGCGCTGGTGGGCTACTACGCCGTAAGCGCGGTAAATGCGATGATCGACCTTGCGGACAAGGCCAACCGCTATCGCCAGGGCGAGCCGCTCGATCGGCCCTCAACGCGAACCGATGAGATCGGCGTGCTGGACCGGGCACTCCATGACTCGGTCGCCTTCCAACGCCAACGCGAGCGCGAGCTACAACGCTATCGCCTTCTCTCGGAAGTCACGCACGACATCATCCTGTTCATCGATCGCGACAATATGACCATTATCGACGCGAATGCGGCGGCACTCGCAGCGTACGGATACGCGAACCTCATCGGTCAACCGACTCGCATCCTGCACGCGCCCGACGATATGGTCGACGATGAAATGCTTGCGCTCGGCGATCGTCCGGAGGGTTTGGTGTACGAGGGTCTGCATCAGCGTTCGGATGGCACGGTGTTCCCGGTCGAAGTGTACATGCACACGGCCGAAGTCGAAGGACGCCCGACCAT
>PLRU01000090.1:0-49512 GCA_003164045.1 Candidatus Lustribacter telmatis | reverse complement strand
TGCCGGTGCAACGCGAGTACGCGACGACCGTGAAGGAATCTGCGCAAGCGTTGCTCGCCATCATCGACGATATTCTCGACTTCTCTAAACTCGAAGCACATAAGATGCAGCTCGAGACCGTCGCCTTCGATCCCGCGGCACTCGTTGCGGGCGCCATCAATCTCGTCCGCGGGACCGCGCGCGACAAGGGCCTTGGGCTGCGCGCATTTGCCTCCGAACGCGTACCGGCCGCGGTCTGCGGCGACCCGACGCGCGTGCGTCAGGTCTTGATCAATCTCATCGGCAACGCCGTGAAATTCACAACCTCCGGCGAAGTGAGCGTCTCCACCACCGTCGAGAGCGATAATGGGAAAACCGTGGTGCTGGCGTTTGCGGTCAGCGACACGGGGATCGGCGTTAGCCCGGAAGCGCGCGAGCGGCTCTTCGAAGCGTTCGTGCAAGGCGACGGCAGCACGACACGCCGCTTCGGCGGCACGGGCCTCGGGCTTTCGATCTGCCGCCGGCTCGTCGAATTGATGGGCGGGCGTATTTGGCTCGGCGAACATCCCGGCCCCGGCTCGACGTTTTGCTTTACGGCCCAATTCGAACGTACCGCCGAGCTCGTCGCACCGGTTGTTATTGCCGCCGGCGCCCTCCGCGTGCTCGTACTCGACGACGATAAGGCGGCCCGCCGAACGTTCGAATCAACCCTCACGGGGTGGGGCATGCACAACGCATCGTCGGCCGATATCGACTCAGCTCGCGCGAAACTTCGCGAGGCCGCACAAAGCGGGAAGCCCTTCGACGTCGTGCTGATCGACTACGTGCTCCCGCTGAGCGACGGCCTTGCATTTGCCACTGAAGTCGGGGCCAAGACCAACGAATACGGCAGCCCGGCGCGAATCCTCGTCACGGCCTTCGACGCGGAAGGCCGGAAGGCAGCGGCACTGGCTGCCGGCTGTTCGAGTTATCTCTCCAAACCGGTCGATCCATCGCAGCTCTACGATGCCCTCGGCGGCATCGACCTCGAACGCCGAGCGAGCATCGCGGCGCTCGGCAGCCGCGATAGCCATGCTCGCATTCTGCTGGCCGAAGATAGCGCGCTGATCAGGCGCGTCGCGCACTTTCAGCTCGGGGAACTTCAGTACGGCGTCGACACCGTCGAAAACGGTGTCGAAGCCGTGGCGGCCGTGGCTGCGGGTAAATACGAACTCGTCCTAATGGATATGCGCATGCCCGAGATGAACGGACTCGACGCGACGCGCGCCATCCGCGAAACCGAACGCATCACCGGCCGGCACGTTGTCGTCGTCGCCCTCACGGCGAACGTCCTCGAAGACGATCGCAAAGCATGCATCGACGCCGGTATGGACGACTTCCTCGCGAAACCGCTTACGCTCGATGCGCTCCGCGAAGTGCTCGAGCGCTGGCTACCGGCGGCGGTGTAAGGATGGACGATCCGGTCATCCTCGATCGCGAACGCCTGACGTTGATCACCCAGGGGAATTCCGCACTCGCCGATGAGTTTCTCGAAGCGCTCCTGGTTGAAGCCGATGAATTGCTCGAGCGCCTGCACGTGTCGATCGGGGGCGACGATCGCGTCGCCGTCAGCGACGTCGGACACACGCTCAAGGGCATGGCCATGGAACTCGGCGCACTGCGGTTGCGTGCAGCCGGCGCCGCGCTTGAGGCGGAAACCGACCCGGCGCAATGGCCCGACCGTCTTCGCCGCATCAACGCCGCACTTGCCGAGCTGCGCCTACATCTTCAGACGGCCGCAAACCCATAGAGCGCGGCTGGATTTTCCACTAGCATGCGATACCGATCGGCGGGATCGGGAACCCAGAGCGGGATCAAGTCGACCAAATCGCCGTCGTTGGGCATCGGCCCGTGATAGTGGATCGGATGCGGCCAATTGCTGCCCCAAATGATGCGGTCGGGGCGGGCCGCGACGACTGCATGGATCATCGGCAGCATGTCGCGATGGGGATACGGCTCCGCCGACGTGCGGTAGAGGCTCGCGAGCTTCACGTAACAGCGGTCCGTATCGAGCAGGCGCAGCAGCGCGCGGAACGGTTCGGAGTTCACGCCGTCCGCCGGCGTGATCCGTGCCATATGATCGAGGATAAACGGATTGCGGATCCGTTGCAGCACCGGCTCGACGGCGACGAGTTCGGCCGAATCTCGAAAGTGCAGCACGACGTGCCAATCGAGTTCGTGCGTTTCACCGGCGAGGCGCGCGAGGTGCGAGAAATCGTAGCCGACCATTGTCGAGAGGCGCGCACCCCGAATCCCGCCCGCGTTTAGCGCTGCCAAGTCGTCCGGCGGCAGCCCCGACGGAATCACGGCCACACCGCGAAACGTATCGGGGCGCCGGGCGATCGCATCGAGCGTCACGCGATTATCGCTGCCGTGCGCACCGCCTTGCACCACGGCCGCGCGCGAAAAACCGATCGTCGCGAGCATTGCGTCGTACTGCTCCGCGGTACACGGCTCCGGCGTATACGAGCGATCGGCGCTATATGGAAAGCGTTCCGGCGGTCCGAAAATGTGGGCGTGACAATCGGTCGCGCCCGGCGGCGGACGGTACGTCGGGGTCCGCGTTGCACGATCGGGGCCGGGACAGGATGGTATCGCCACGTGCACGGGGTGCGCCGCCGGAGCCGCCGAATCCGCTGGGCGTGCTCCGCATCGCGCTTGCCATCGGCTTTTGCATCGACTTTTTCGTCGGTCTCCTGTGCGTCGTCGCGCAGCCGCTGCTGCAACCGCTACTGGACATCCCCGTGCGGGATCCCGCCGTCACGACGATTGCCGGGGGCGAGTTGCTCGTCGCCGCGGGCATCTACGCATTCGTCCTGCGCGACCCGCGGCGCTGGCAGCCGCTCCTGTGGTTGTGCGCACTCGACCAGACGTTCGGGGTCGTGCTGCCCGCACTCGAGATCGCGCACGGCCATGCGCCCGCGACACTAAAAACGCTCGGACCGATGCCGCTCCAACTTCTCCTCGTCGCCGTATACGTCGCCGGCGCGAGGTGGGCCCGACGGCCTGCCGAAGCGGTTTCTCGTGCCGGCACGGGAGATTAACGCCAGCGGTATTCCGCTGCAACCATACTACGACGGGCCCGCGACCGGCCGAACGCCGCCCGGTAGGTTTCCGTTCACCCGCGGCATTCGCAAAGACATGTATCGCGGACGCCACTGGACCATGCGCCAGTATGCGGGCTTCGCCAGTGCAGCCGAATCGAACGCGCGCTACCGCTACTTGCTCGAACACGGCGTCACCGGTCTCTCGGTCGCGTTCGATCTGCCGACCCAGCTCGGCTACGACTCCGATGCGCCGCAATCACGCGGCGAGGTGGGTAAGGTCGGCGTCGCGATCGACACGATCGCGGACGTCGAAACGCTCTTCGCCGACATCCCGCTCGACCGCGTGACCGTCTCGATGACGATCAACGCGCCGGCCGCCATTCTGCTCGCCCTGGTGCTCGCGGTTGCCCGCCGGCGCGGCATCCCGTTCGAAAAACTCGGCGGCACCGTGCAAAACGACGTACTCAAAGAATACGTCGCGCGCGGCACCTACATTTTCCCGCCGGTTCCCTCGATGCGCCTCGTCACCGATGTGATGGCCTACTGCGCCGAACACGTTCCCAACTGGAACACGATCTCGATCTCCGGCTATCACATTCGTGAGGCCGGCTCGACGGCGCTTCAAGAGATTGCCTTCACGCTCGCCAACGCGAAAGCGTACTTGCACGCGGCCGAACGCACGGGCCTCGGCGTCGACGACGTTGCGCCGCGCGTGTCGTTCTTCTGGAACGCGCACAACGACTTCTTCGAAGAGGTCGCAAAATTTCGCGCCGCGCGCACGCTATGGGCCCAGATCGTCCGCGACGAGTTCGGGTCGCACGACCCGCGCTCGCAGATGCTGCGCTTCCACACGCAGACCGGTGGCTCGACGCTCACCGCGCAAGAACCGGAGAACAACGTCGTGCGCGTCACGCTGCAAGCGCTCGCAGCGGTGCTCGGCGGAACGCAGTCGCTGCACACCAACGGCGCCGACGAAGCCCTCGGCTTACCGACAGCGGAGGCCGCGCGCGTCGCGCTGCGCACGCAGCAAATCATCGCGTTCGAAAGCGGCGTCACCGACGTCGTCGATCCGCTGGCCGGCTCGTACTACGTCGAGTCGCTGACCGACGATCTGATCGTGCGCGCGCGCGCGCTCATCGCTGAGATCGACGCCATGGGCGGCGCGGTGGCGGCGGTCGAGAGCGGTTGGATGGCCGAAGCGATCGGTGAATCCGCCTACCGCGCGCAGCAAGCCATCGAACGCGGCGAAGCGAGCGTCGTGGGCGTGAACGCGTTTGTTGAAACGACGCAGGCGCCCCCGATTCCGATCCAGCGCATCGATGCGTCGAGCGAACGCCTGCAAGTCGAACGCTTGCGCGCGTTCCGCGAACGCCGCGACCCGGTCCGACTGGAGGCGGCGCTGACGGCCGTGCGCGCGGCCGCCGAAGGCACCGCCAACCTGATGCCGCCTTTCATCGAAGCCGTCGATGCGGGTGCGAGCGTCGGCGAGATCGCAACCGTACTGCGTTCGGTGTTCGGCACGCACGTCGCGCACGAGCGCATCGCGTGATCGACGCGCCGATCGATCACATCGCGATCGTCGTCGCCGACCTCGACGCGACGATCGCGATGTACACGCAAACCTTGGGCTTCACCGAAGTCTATCGCGAGATCGTCGCGGATCAAGGCGTCGAGGCCGTCGGCCTGCGCACGGGCGATGCGATCATCGAGTTGCTGCGCCCACTCGACGAGGGTTCCCCGATCGCGAAATTCCGAGGCGACGCACGAGCCAAGTACCACCACACGGCGTACCGCGTCACCGACATCGTGGCCGAACTCGCGCGGCTCAAAGCACGCGGCGTCCGGCTCATCGACGAGCACCCGCGGCGCGGCGCGCACGGCAATACGATCGCCTTCCTCCACCCGCGTTCGACCGGCGGCGTGCTGATCGAACTCTGCCAACACTAAGGAGACGACCTCATGCTTACCGACTTTCTAGTGCCTCCACCGCACTCCGGCCGCGTCAGCATCGGCCTGTTGATCCTGCGCGTCGTCCTCGGCCTTGCGTTCATTCAATACGGCCTCACCAAGATCGGTCACCCCTTATCGTGGGCGGATCCGCTCGGCATAGGCTTGCCCCCGTTTCTGCAAATCCTCGTACCGATCGCCGAACTCGGCGGCGGCATCCTGCTCGTGTTCGGCGCACTGACGCCGATCGCAGCAATCGGGATTGCGATCGATATGCTGTGCGCCGTCGTCCTGTTCATTCTGCCTCACGGCGGCGGCGTGTGGATCTCGACCACGCCGCGCGTCACCTTCGAGAAGAACATCTTCTACGAAGCCGCTGCGCTCGCATTACTGTTCTGCGGCCCCGGCGCCTATTCGATCGATGCGATGATCGCGCGCAATTCGCGCGAAGCCGTGTTAATGCCGCGCAGGTAGCAGCCGCACGTCGAGTTCCGTTTCGAACGTCCGGTCCCACGGCAGCGTGATCGTCAACCCCATATCGCGGTAGAGCGGGTAAATCGAGGCGAGCAATTTCAGCGTCTGCGGCCAAAGGGCCGCGCGATTCTGCGCGCCGGCGTAACTGGCGGCCTCGGGCAGCAAGTAGGTGTGATCGTCGATCCCGCGTTTGCTCAAATCCGAATTCACCGCTTCGCGGACGAAATCGTGGAAGGCGTAGTCGTCGGCATAGCGGTCGAGCATAAATTGCGCGTGCTTCACCGGATCGAAGTTGCCCGTCTTGCGTCCGGCCAATGCCGCAATTGCTGCCGGTACCGCCGTCCCGATCGTATTCGCCGTGGTATTCCAGGATGCGAACGCGTCGAGTTTGCCCGCGATGCCGCGTGCAATCATCGCTTCCACGAGAGCGCGCTGTTGCGGGATATCGTCGCTCGCTAAGAACGTGAGGTCGGCAACCGCCGGCCGCGGCAATTTTGCGCCGTCGATGGTCGCTGCGGCAATGGCGTCAAGAAACGCGGCTTCGTCCGCGGCGCTCGTATCTTTCAGGCGCACGAAGAGGTCGATGTCCGCACCGGTGTCGTTGTCGGTTGCGCGGACCGCGCCGCTGGCCCGAATCACATCGCCGATCGTGGTGTCGATCGGGTTCGGCTCGAGCGGATCGCTTTCGGTGGTCGCACCCGGGCGCGAATACCGCACGCGAATGCTGGGCACCAGATGCGCCTCGTGCGCCAGCGCCGCGCCGGTTAGGATCATGCCGAGCTCGTCCGCGCCGGATTCGATCGAGGCTCGCTCCGGTGACAGCCAGCGGCCGGCAAAACCGCGCAACGCGCTCAAGTCGCGCAGATGCAGGCCGGTTTTCCAGGCGTCGTCTTGCCCGATCACGATGCGGTCGAACGCACCTTGCGCCGTCAACTGCAGCGCATACAGGTCCACTTCCCGATCGCGCGCCCGCGTCGCGAGATAGGCGCTCAGATCGCCGCCGAGTTCACCGGCAAGTTTCGCGGCCGTCGCCTTGTCGGCGTCACTTTGCGGCGGATCGGGGAGCCGCGCGTAATCGGTGAGCCAATCCACCGGCTCGCCGGCCGCAAAGAACCCCGCCGCATCACCGAGCGCCGGCACGCCGGTCGGCGCAAGCCGCATCACGGTGCCGAACAGCGTGAACGCGGCTTGGGGCCGTTGCGCGCGAAACGCGGCAAGATCGCGCAATCGCGTCTGCGCCACGTACGCAGCCGCGCCGGGCGCGCGCGAGGCGATCAGGCCGCCGAAATCGATCATGTCGGTCGACACGATAAAGGCCGATGCATCGCGCGGCGACTCGTCGCGCAGCCAACGCACGATCGCTTGCGGATCGCCCGGCGTCAGGTAATGCCCGAGCAGCTCGCGCGGCGGCGTCTCAACGCGCACGCCGGCGATCGCGCCGAGCATCTTGGGCAGTTGCAGCGTGACGGGACGATCGTCCAGCGGAACCAGAACGAACGTCGCCGCCAACGCCAGCAGACTAACTACGGAAACCGTAGAGTCCTTTTCCATTCGGATCGGCGACGTAGATCTTGTAGGCCTTCTTCACGCCGATCGACTGCGTATAGAAGATGTGGATCGGCGTGTCGGGACGCAGGTCTTTCGTCTGGACGCTCTTCCCTTCGCGCAAGTTCGTATAGCGCGGCATCGTGATGAACGACTGGTCCGATGCGTTGCCGTCGATGCAGTGCACCTTGATGTTCAAGTCGGAAACGTGCCGGACGTAGCCGTGGCACTCCTTGAACTTGCCGCCGGCCGGCAGCATACCGTTGTCGTCCGGCGGCGCCGTTTGCGCCAGAGCCGGGACCGTGAGCACGGCCGCAAGCAGAGCAGCCGCGCCGAAGTGTAGACGAATCATTAGTCTCTGAACCCATACATGCCGCGCCCATTCGGGTTGGCGACAAAGATTTTGTAAGCATGGCGTACGCCGAGCGACTGCGTGTAGATCACATGCACCGGCGTATCGGGCGCGAGGTCGGTGACTTGTACGCTCTTCCCGTTCGCCTTGTCCGCGTATTTCGGAAAGGTGACGAACGCCAAATCGAACGGCGCGCCGTCGATGCAATGAACCCGCAAGCCCGTGTTGGAGACGTGCCGGACGTACCCATGGCAGTCCTTGTATTTCCCGCCTGAAGGCAGCGCGCTTTGATCGGCCGCCAGCAACGGTGTCGCCCCGAAGGCGAGGAGCGCGAGCGCGGCAAGCGTCGCGCGGCATAAGGCGAATAGTCGGTTCATGGGAACCCTTTCATGATCGAGTGCCGCACGATGGCGAGCGCCGAACGATACGATGCGTTTGCCCTGATGGAAAAGTTCCGGCCCGATGGGGCGGCCCTAGGCGAGGCGCTCTCGCTCTTCATCGACCGTCCCGATTTCGGGTTTGTTTGGCTGGCTTACCTCGACGATCATCCCGCGGCGTGCGCTTCCGCCTCGCTCGGGATCGATACCGAAACGGGCGGCCTCGTCGCGAGTGTCCGCGATCTGTACGTACTACCGGAACGGCGCCGGCATGGAATCGGTTCCGCGCTGCTCGTCACGTTGCAAGGACGCCTCGAGGCGCTCGAGGTCGCGCGCGTCGAGGCCGTATGCGGCGCCGATCCGTCACTCCTCGGCTTCTTTGAAGCGCGCGGATACCGGCTCAACAGCGCGTCGTTCACGATTCGTCTATAACGCCGGCAAGCCGCCCATCGGCGCTCTCGAGCAACCGCTGCGCAGCATCGCGGCCGATGTTGCGGCGCGCCATGACGACGGCCGTCTTCACCTGACCGCCCGCGGCATCGAGGAGCGCAGCGGCGTCGACGTCGCCGGCGAGTTCGCGCACCAAACGCTCCGCGCGCGCTTGCAGCTTCATGTTGCTGGCAACGACGTCGACCATCAGGTTGCCGTACGTCTTGCCGAGTGCGATCATGGCGGCGGTCGAGATCGT
Organism: Candidatus Lustribacter telmatis; assembly: GCA_003164045.1. Classification (GTDB taxonomy): domain Bacteria; phylum Vulcanimicrobiota; class Vulcanimicrobiia; order Vulcanimicrobiales; family Vulcanimicrobiaceae; genus Lustribacter; species Lustribacter telmatis. The sequence continues at coordinate 41,064 of PLRU01000090.1, read as the reverse complement.
ATTGAGCACGATCTTCTGCGCCGTTCCGGCGCGCATGCGGGTCGAGCCCGCGATGGGCTCGGCTGCCGTGATCGCTTCGATCGCGATGTCCGCGTCGCGTGCCAGGACGGTTCCGGCAGCGTTCACGACGGCGATCGTGATCGCGCCGTTTGCCCGGGCCGCCGCGAGCGCACTCTGCACGAACGCCGCCGAACCGCTGGCCGAAACGCCGATCGCAACGTCGCCTTCAGCGAGGTCGGACACGCCCGCGGCACCGGCAACATCGTCGTCTTCGGCGCCCTCGATCGAACGTCGTAACGCGCCGTCACCGCCCGCAATCCGCCCTTCGTAGCGATCGCGCGGGAAACCGAACGTCGGCGGTAACTCCGATGCATCGAGCACGGCGAGGCGCCCGCTCGTTCCCGCGCCGAGCACGACGATCCGTCCGCCGCCGCGCAACGCAGCAACCACGGCGTCAACGGCTTGCGCGATGGCATCCGCCGCGGCGAGCGCTGCGTCGACGGTGCTGCGCTGCGCTTCGATCAGCAACCGGACGCGCGCAGCAGTATCGATGCGGTCGATGCCGGCAGTGAGGCCGTCAACATCTTCCGTCGACGGCAGCCGCTCCGTCATTGCGCGGCGAGCGTCTCGGCGAGCCGGAGCGCGCCGATCGCCGCGCCGTCACCGCCGCGCACGACGAGCGCACCGGGCAGGTCGCCGATGATGCGCGTCTCGAGCAGAAACGACAGCAGACTATTTTCCGCGAAGACGCCACCGGCGAGGGCAATCGAGGGCGACGTGTCGACAAGATCGACGGCTCGCGCGGCGCTCTTGAGCAGATCGCCGAGATCCGATCCGGCCTGCTGCACGATCCGCGTCGATGCGCGGTTGCCTTTGCCCGCAAACGCGACGATCGCCGGGGCGAGCGCGGCAATTGCCGCCGGAACGAGCGGCGCATCGTAGAGTGCGGCGATGTAGGCATCGCGGTCGGGCGCGTCGAGCGTGCGCGCAACGAGATCGGTCGTTTCGTCGGCGCGCGCGCGGCCGTCGAGCACGCGCCCATACAGGCGCACCGCGGCCATGCCGATGGCGAACGCCGAGCCTTCGTCGCCCGCCAGGTAGCCGAGACCGCCGACGCGTGCGCTCCGTTCTCCGTTCTCCGCGTAGGCGATCGAGCCGGTGCCGGCGATCAGCACGATGCCTGGGCCGGCGGGAATCGCGGCCCGCAGTGCGATCCCCGCGTCATCGCCGATCGCGACGCGGCAGCCCGGAAACGCGCTGCCGATCAGTTTTTCAAGCTCCGCCGCCACGGCGGGCCGGCCGGCGCCCGCGGCACCCACGACGATGGCCGCAGGCTTGCGATGGCCCAGGGCCTTGCGCACGACGGTGAGGATCGCATCGGCAGCGTCGTGGACGCCGAGGGTGGTCGGATTGGCTCCGCTGCCCTCGGATTCGCCCGCGGGAGCGCCGTTCTCGGAGACTGCCGCACGCGTCGTCGTTCCGCCGGCGTCGACGCCGACCGCTACCATATCGCTCATCCGGGAGTCTCTTCCGCGCGCACCCGGGCGAACAATGCTTCGAGCCCCGCCGGCGCGATCGCCCCGAGGACCCGCGGCGCTCGCGCCCCCGTCACGTGGGGCAGCCCCGCCGGCCGTTCGCGCAGCGTTTCGTAGCCCAAGAGCGCAAACGCGATCGCTTCTTTCGCGTCGGGGTCGACGCCGTATGCCGCCGACGTCTCGACGGTGCCGGGCAGCAACGCGCGCAAGCCGCCGAGGATCGTGAGGTTGTGCGCGCCGCCGCCGCTGACGATCGTGCGCGCCGCATCCGGGGCATGCGCGCGAATCGCCGCCGCGACGGTACGAATCGTCAGCTCGGTGAGCGTTCGCACCGCGTCCGGCAGCGACAACGCATCGAGCGCCGTCCGATAACGCGCAACGAACGGTGCGCCGAAGCGTTCGCGGCCGGTGGATTTCGGCGGCTGCCGCGCAAAATACGGATCGGCCAGCCATTCCGCCAACAGCCCCTCGTCGGCAACGCCGTCGTGCGCGAACGCACCGGCGCGATCGAAGCGCACGTTTCCGCCGCTGCGCACTTCCAGGTACGTATCGATGGGCAAATTCGCCGGACCGCAATCGAACGCGAACACCTCGTGCGGTGCGGCGCCCGGAGCCAGCACGGTCAGGTTGGCGATGCCGCCAAGATTGAGCGCCACGCGCGTTTCACCGGCGTCACCGAGCAGTAGCGCATCGACATAGGGCACGAGCGGCGCGCCGGTTCCCCCGGCGGCGGTATCGGCGCTGCGAAAATCGTAGATCACCGTACGTCCCGTCGCTTCGCGAATGCGGAACGCGTCGCCGATCTGCAGCGTGTGGTGCGCGTCGCCATCGTGGGCGAGCGTCAAGCCGTGCGACGCGATGTAGTCTGCGCCGCCTGCGCCCACGGCCGACGCCGCTTCAGCGAACGCCTCGCCCACGTCGGCATGCAGCGCGGAAAACGCGACCGCGTCAAGCGGCGCCGGCGGATACGCCGCAAGCACGCGCGCGCGCAGCTCGGGCGCGAACGGTAGCGTGAGAAAGGCTTGCGTTTCAACGTGATAGCCACTGCCACGCGGCTGCAAGGCGATGCGCACGGCATCGATGCCGTCGAGGGACGTCCCCGAGATCAAGCCGACGGCGATCACGCGGCGTACGCCTCGACGGCCGCATCGCAGATCGCGGCACGCACGTCGCGCAGATCGTGCCGCCCGTAATGCACGGCATTGGTTAGCACGACGACGTTCAGGTCGCGCACCGGGTCGACCCAGATGCACGTACCGGTGAAGCCCGTGTGGCCAAACGTCTCGGGCGACATCAGCGCGCCGCACGAATTGTCATCGCTCGTTTTTAGCGCCCAGCCCAAACCACGCCGTAACACCGGGTCGGCCGCCTGCTCCGTCGTTGCTGCAATGGTCAACGTGTCCGGCAGCGGCGAGGGCCGGCCGTGGCGCGACGCGAGGTACCATTCACCGAGGCGCGCCACGTCGAGCGCGTCGCCGAAGAGGCCCGCATGCCCGGCAACGCCGCCCGCGAGCGCCGCCTTCTCGTCATGCACGCGGCCTTGCACGAGCCCGCGCCAGGCATCGCGCTCGGTCGCGGGAATCGCTTCATGACGAACGCCGCGCGCAAACGTTATGTGCTCGCTGCCGAGCGCGCGCAGTTCGTTCTCCACCAGCGGCTCGAGCGCACGGCCCGTCACGCGAGCAAGCATCGCCCCAAGCGCGAGAAACCCCAGATCGCTATACACCACGCGTTCCCCCGGTTCGGCCACGAGCGGCTCCCGTAGCGCAAACGTTTCGATGTGTTCGCCGAAGAGGGTGCGAAAGTCGGCGCCGCTGCGAAAGCCGCCGGTATGCGCGAGGATCATGCGCAGCGTGACGGCCCCGGCAAGCGGCGCATCGAGCGTCAGCACGCCGCGCGCAACCAGCGCCAGCGCGACGGTCGCGACGAACACCTTGGTGATCGAGGCGAGGTCGAAACGCGTATCGGCATACACACTGCCGCCGCCGTCATCGCGCATCGTCCCGGCCGCGCGTTCGTAGACGACCCGGCCGCCGCGCTCGACGCGCACCACCGCCGCACTGTAGCGCGCGCGCAGATGACGTTCGAGCAACGCATCGAGTTTCAGATCGGCACCGGCAAGAGACCGGCAGCCTCCGCGCGACCGGAGAGCACGTCAGCGCAGGCTGCAAACGCGACCGCATCGTCGCCGTAAATCGCGGCCACGGTTCGCGCGGCGGGCCATAACAACGCATCGTACGGTTCGGCCGCCGACACGATCGCAGCGCCTGGAATCAGCGCCAATATGCGTGCCACCGCCGCCCGCTGCCTCGGGTACAGGTGCGCGCGCCGGACGGTGATGACGAAATTCCGGTCGCCGAGCGAGGGCAGGTGGCCGAGCAGCAGATCGATGTCGTCGTCGTCGGGATCGAGCGCGACGCGCATGACTTCGCTCTTCCAGCGCCGCGCGCGCAGCGCCGTGCTCAGCGACGGCCGTTCGGTGCGAACGCCGCCCGCACCGTCGAACGCGTCGCCTTCGAACGAGATGACGGTCACCGGACGCTCGTCGCGCAGGCGCAGCGTACCACGCAGCACCGTCACCGCGCGTTGTGCGACGGCCAGCGGCAACGCCGCGTCGAGTTCACCGCCGTACGGCTGCAGCGTTGCGTACCGTTCGCGCAGCGCGCGTACGCGCACTGCCGCTTGCTCCAAGCGTTCGCGCGGGATCGTTCCGGCGTCAACCGCCGCCGCAATGGCCTCCGCCGCTTCGCGCGCGACGGCGAGCGAATGGCTAACGAGCAGCAGATCCGCGCCCGCGGCCAGCGCCGCCACGGCACCCGCGACGGTCCCCGGTGCGCGCGCGATCGCATCCATCTGCAAACAGTCGGTGGCCGCGACCCCTTCGAAGCCCAATTCGTCGCGCAACAGTCCGGTCAGGATGCGCGGCGAAAGCGAAGCCGGGTTTTGCGCATCGAACGCCTCGACGACGACGTGCGCGGCCATCACGATCTGCGCTGCTTCGCCGGAAATAGCCGCCGCAAACGGGAGCAGATCGCGCGACCGGAACGTCGCTTCATCGAGCGTCACGCGCGGCAGAGCAAGATGCGAATCCACGGCGGTCGAACCGTGACCCGGAAAGTGCTTGAGCGCAGCGGCCACTCCACCGGCCTCGAGTCCGCGTGCAAATGCGCCGGCGAAGCGGCCCACGAGCAGCGGATCGCTGCCGTAGGCGCGCGTGCCGATCACGGTGTTCTCCGGATCGAGCGCGCAGTCTCCCACGGGCGCGAAATCGACGCTGACGCCGAGCTGCGCGAGGTCGCGCCCCAAGAGCCGTCCAAGCCGCTCGCACGCGTCGACGTCGCGCGCCGCACCGACCGCCATTGCCGAGGGCAATTGCGCCACGACCTCGCCGATGCGCGCGACGCGCCCGCCCTCTTGATCGACGGCGATCAGCGGCGGCAGCGTCTCGATGCCGCGCAACCCCGCGACCAGCGCGCGCAGTGCATCGGCCGGGCCGACATTCCGCCCGAACAGCGTGATCGCACCGGGCGCAAACGCCCGCAACTCTTCGAGCGGAGCGTCGGCGATGCAATTGCCCTCAAACCCGACGGCAATAATACTACGGGCAAGCGCCGCAACCGACACTAACGAATGCGAATTATTTGCGCGACGTATCGGCCGTCGGCAATGCTCGAGAGAATCTGCACGCGTTCGCCGGGCTTGAGATCGGTGATCGTGTGATAGGCCGTGTCGCGGCCTTGGATGCTGGTGGAGGGCATGATGCTCACGCGGATGCGGCCGAGCGACCCGGCATCGACGCCGAGCATGCCGCCCTGATAGTCGACCGTGGTGACGCGGCCGTTGATCGTCCCGCCGTTACGGACCTGATCCGGCGCCGCGGGTGCCAGGCCCGGCGTGGGNNGCATCACACCGTATAGAACGCGCTTGCCGGTCATGCCGTTTCCACCGCGGCAAGATAGGCCGCCCGCGCCGCTGCATCGCCCTTACGGGCCGCGGTAAGGTGCCCGCGCAGCCGCAGCACCCCATCGTCGTCGACCGCCTCACCGATCAGCGCCAAGCGCAAGGCGATCAGCGCTTCATCGGCGACCTTCGACCCAAGCAGATCAAGCGCACGGTAGAACGCTTGTGCCCCATCGATCGACGAACGGTCAGCCAGCACGGCGGCTACCGCATCGTCCTTCGAAGGCCGGCCATCGAGCAAATAGCCATCCAGAGGATGCAATGCCATCAGGCCGGAGGTTCGCCACCTGCGGCTCGGCCCCCGGGAACCACTCCGCTGCGACCAAACGCGAGGGGCCGAACGCGAAGGATTCGCTTGAAGCGAATCCTCTAATCCAGGTCGGCTTCTAGGGCTTCGGCGGTGCGCTGCATGACGCGCGCGAGGAGGGCGATGGCGCCGGCCCGGTTCGTGTTCAGGAGCATGTACTGCATCCGGTCATTCGGGTGCAAAACCACGAAAATACCCTTGCTGCCCGTCGTGATCGACTTCAGAATACGATCGACGAACGCCCGATCTTCCGCATCGAGCGCGACCGTCGCTTCTTCTTCAGCGAGCATGTCTTTGAGAAAGGTATCCAGATTGCTTGGGACTTCCATATGAAGAATCCAACCCTCAAATAAAAGGACGTGCTTCCTGCAAATATCATCGGCGTGTTAAGCCCGGCACTTGAGCCCAAGCGCTCGCTTGCTCCGTTCGAGGAGCTTCCGTAGGTCTTCCGAAGCGCGCCTCCATGTTCAAAGGATTCGCAGCTTTCCTCGCCCGCGGAAACGTTCTCGATCTTGCCGTCGCCGTCGTTATCGGCGGCGCGTTCGGTGCGCTGGTCACGGCGCTCGTGAAGGATCTGCTCACGCCGCTCGTCGCCGCGATCTTCGGCAAACCGAACTTTGCCACGCTGCATTTCACCATCAACAAGGCGGCGTTTCTCTACGGCGATTTTCTCAACGCGCTGATCGCCTTTGTGAGCATCGCAGCGGCGATCTACTACATCGTCGTCCTACCCGCGCAGAAGCTCGTCGAACTGCGTCGCGGTCACGTCGAACCGACCATGACCGCGTGCCCCGAATGTTTGAGCGAGATTTCCGTAGCGGCAACGCGGTGCAAATTTTGCACCGCCGTCGTCAAACCCGCGTCTAGCCCAGCTTCTTGAGGGCCGCCAGCGTCGCGTCGTAGTTCGGTTCGGTAGCGACTTCCGGCACGATCTCGGCGTACGCGATCGTGCGATCCTTGCTCACGATGAAATTGGCGCGCGTAATTAGGCCGATTTCTTTGAGAAATACGCCGTAGGCCGTCGCGAACGAATGGTCGCGATAATCGGAGAGATAGCTGAGGCCTTCGGCATTGTTGGCGACCGCCCAACGCTTTTGCGCGAACGGCAAGTCGAGGCTCACCACGAACACCGCCGCGCCCGCGGGCACTTCGGCCAGGCGCCTGTTGAACGTGTTGGTCTCGATGTTGCACGTCGGCGTATCGAGCGACGGCAGCGCGATGAAGAGCGCGCTGCGATTGCCGCCGTCGATGGCTTCTTCGAGCGTCATCGGCTGCATCGTACCGGTCGTGAGCCGGAAATCCGGCGCCGGATCGCCCACGCGAAGCTGCGTTCCGACCAGGGTCATCGGGGTGCCGCGGAACGTCACGGCGTTCGGCTTTTCGGAGGGGTGCGAAGTCGTCATGCCCGGTCGTTCTCCTAGCGGGGCGCAACCCTCCTCGGCCGCCCGCAAGGACGCGGTACTTTGCTCAGAATGCGGTACAACGTGACTATGAAGCACGCTCTTACGTTGCCGGCCGCAGCCTTCGCCTTGATGCTCGCCGGCTGCAGCAGCTCGACCCAAAACGCGCCGCAGCCGACGGTCACCCAGGTCGAGGCCATCGCGAACGACGCGCTGCTGACGACCGAGGTCAAAGCCAAGCTGATCACGGTCGACATCAACTCGACCGCGTCGCTGGGCGTGCACGTCTCGGGGGGCGTGGCCACCCTCACCGGGTCGGTTCGCACCCCGGCGGCCCGCGCGAAGACCGTCGCCGCCGCCCGGTCGGTCAAGGGCATCCACGAGGTGCGCGATCAGCTGCACATCGACTCCCGCGTGCCCGACATCGGTCAGCGCCTTAGCGACGCCGCCCTGGCCGGCCGGATCGCCGGAGCGATCTTCACCCAAACGGGCACCACCGGCGTGAAGGTCGACGTCCACGACGGTGCCGTGACCCTGCGCGGCGCGATCGTCGACCCCAAGGTCCGCAGCGCAGCGGTGGACACCGCCCGTAATACGAGCGGCGTCCGTTCCGTGACTGACGATATGGGCTCGTGATTCGAGAGCGGCTTGGGCGAAGCCCAAACGCCACGGATTCGCGAAGCGAATCCTGCTACTCGAAACGTAGGGCTACGATCGGATCGAGGCGTGACGCCTTGGCGGCGGGGTAGTATCCGAAGAACACGCCGACGAGGGCTGAGAACGCCACCGAGAACAGTACCGCGCTGAGCGGCACGGCAGCCGGCCAGTGGGCGCCGAGCGAGACGGCGACCGAGCCCAGCGTTCCGATCACGACGCCGATGGCGCCGCCCGCGGTCGAGAGCGCGACCGCTTCGATCAGGAACTGCCAGAGGATCGCGCTGCGGCGCGCACCGACCGCGAGCCGCAGGCCGATCTCGCGCGTGCGTTCCGTGACCGAGACCAGCATGATGTTNNTGCCGATGCCGCCGACCACGAGCGATACCGTTGCGACGCCGGCGAGCAAGAGCTGCAGAATCGCAGCCGTCGAGGCCGCGGCGTTGGCAATATCTTGCAAGTTGCGCACCATGAAGTCATCGGGCATGCCGCTCGCGATGCGATGACGCTGCTCGAGCAATTGGGTAACTTCGGTCTGCACCGCATCGACGTTGTCGGACGTATCGGCCGAGACATCCATTGCCGCAAGCGTTGTTTGACCCGTGATCCGTTCGAGCATCGAGCTGAAGGGAATGACGATCGTATCGTCCTGATCCTGACCAACGCCGCTTTGCCCTTTGGCGGTGAGCGTGCCGATCACGACGTACGGCACGTTTTTCACGAGCACGGTTTGTCCGAGCGGGTTTTGCCCGTTCGGGAAGAGGTTGGTGATGACGGTTTGGCCGAGCACGGCGACTTTTGCGGCGCCGTCCGTATCGGCTTGCGAGATGAACGTGCCGCTGGCCATCGGCCACGAACGGATATACGTGTAGCTCGGTGCGACGCCGGTGACCGTCGTTTGCCAATTGTTGCCGTTCGACACGACTTGCGTGCGCAGCGTAACGGTCGGCGAAACGGCCGAGACGTGCGGCAGCTTCGCGATCGCCATGCCGTCGGCCGGCGTGAGACTCGATGCGCCGCCGCTGCCGCTGCGCACGCCGCCGAGGTTGAGGCTGCCGGGCTGCACGATGATCATGTTGCTGCCGAGTGCGTTGATCTGATCGCTCACCGACGTGCGCGCGCCGGTGCCGATCGCGACCGTGATGATCACGGCGGCGACGCCGATCACGACGCCGAGCATCGTGAGCAGCGAGCGCGAACGGTTGCGTAACAGGGCGAGGATCGCCATGCGGGCGATGATTGAGCGTTTCATACGATGGCCATCCCGAGCTTGTCGAGGGACCGCGGCGTTGCCGGCGCGGCCGTATCCGAGAGGATGTGGCCGTCGCGGAACGTGACGGTGCGTTTGGCGAAGGCGGCGACGTCGGGCTCGTGCGTGACGAGCATGATCGTGATGCCGCGTTCGTCGTTGAGTTTGCGGAAGAGCTGCATGATGTCGTTGGTCGAGCGCACGTCGAGCGCACCGGTCGGTTCATCCGCGAGGATGAGCCGCGGGTCGTTGACGAGCGAGCGGGCGATCGCGACACGCTGCTGCTGTCCGCCGGAGAGTTGGTTGGGATGGTGCTGCGCGTACTTGAGCAGACCGACCGCGTCGAGTGCGCCGAGCGCCGCCGCGCGGCGTTCTTTTTCACCGATGCCCGCATAGAGCATCGGCAGCTCGACGTTTTCGACCGCGCTCGTCCGCGGCAGCAAGTTGTAGGCTTGGAAGACGAAGCCCATCTCGCGGCTGCGGATGTCGGCGAGCGTATCTTCCGGCAGTTCGGTGACATCGCGCCCATTGAAGGCGTAGTAGCCCGAGGTCGGCCGGTCGAGAAACCCTACGATGTGCATGAAGGTCGATTTGCCCGAACCCGACGGTCCCATGACGGCGACGAACTCGCCGGGATCGATCGTGAGATCGACCCCAGCCAGCGCGATCACCGGCTCTTCGACGAGCGGGTAGACGCGGCGCAACTTGCGGACTTCGACAACGCTGGCCATTAGTGGATCCCCCGCATTGCGCTGCCGCCGGAGTTGCCGCCGGTCAGCGGATTGCCTGCGGACTGCGTGTGCTGCGCGCGGGCCGGCGCGGCCGCGCCGCCGCCGGTGACCACTTGGTCACCAGCGGCGAGCGTCGCGTCGCCTGCGGGAGCGACCGCGGCTTGCGTGCCCGAGACCAGCGTGATGCTGACGGGGACACGAACCAGTTTGCCGTTGCGCTGGACGAACACGTGGCCTTGCGAACCCGCCACGATAGCGGCCGACGCCGAGCCCGTGGTGCTGCCCCAAGGCGATGCACCGTTAGCCGAAGGCGCGTTGCCGGCGTTGGCTGGTTTCGTTCCGGTGCTGCCCGCAGCGCGACGATGCGTGCCGCTGAAGGCCGGTTGGAACGAGAGCGCGCTGAGCGGTACGACGAACGCGTTGGCAGCTTTTTGGACGTCGATCGTGGCGTTCGCGGTCATGCCGGGAAGCAGCGCTTGATCGTTGTTGCCGACGAGCACCACGGTCGTGTAAGTGACGACGTTGGACGTGATGACCGGGTTCTTGCGTACTTGCGAGACCACGCCGTGGAAGGTGCGGTTCGGGAACGCGAGCACCGTGAAGTCCACGGTTTCGCCGTTCTTGACCGAACCGATATCCGGTTCACCGACGGCGAGGTCGACTTCCATCTTGCTCAGATCTTGCGCGATCGCGAAGAGCGTCGGCGTTTGGAGGCTGGCGGCCACGGTGGTACCGACCGACACGTCTCGCGCGATCACGGTGCCGTCAACGGGCGACTTGATCACGCTGTTCGCGAGGTTCGTTTGCGCTTGTGAAACGTTCGCTTCTTGGATACCGATGGCAGCCGAGCTGGCTTGCGCCGTATCGGAGCTGCCCGCAGCTTGAACGTGCGCCGCGGCGATGGCGTCGTTTTGCGACGCGGTCTGCGCGATGCTCGCTTGCGCTTGGGCTGCGCTTGCAGCGGATTGGCTGCGCGCTTGTTGCGCGGCGGTTTGCGCCGCTTGCACGGCCGATTGAGCCGCGACGAGATTGGACTTGTCGTTGTCGACCGTGGCTTGCGCAACGTAGCCTTGCGCGAGCAAGCCGTTGTCGCGCGTGACGGTTAACTGCGCGACTTGCAGCGCGCTCTGCGCCTTCGTCACGCCGGAGTCGGCGCTCGCAATGGCTTGTTCGCTCGAAAGCGCGGTCGCTTGCGCGGCCCGCGCGGTCGCCGCAGCGGCCGTTGCGGAAGCGTCGGCCGTGTCGATGCCGATCGCGGCGCCGGTCGCGGTGTTTTGCGCCGCTTCGGCCTGCGCTTGCGATTGTGCCAGCGACGCCTTCGCCGAATCCAGCTGCGCTTGCAGCGTGGTCGGATCGAGGCGCGCTAAGACTTGGCCTCTTTTGACTTTGGAGTTGTAGTCGACGTCGACTTCACTCACGGTACCGGAAACTTGCGTTCCGACGTCGATCGTGTTTTGCGGATTCACGGTACCGGTCGCGGAAACAGTCTGCACGAGATCCTGTTGCGCGATGGGGGTCGTGGTATACGCAACCGAGCCCGCGGAACGGGCACGGAAGATGAGGACGCCGGTAACGATGATAGCCACGATGAGAACGGCCGCGGCGATTGCGCGCCAAGGCCGTTTCGGCCATTTTTTGATGTCGAGAACGATGGTCTCGACACGGCCTGCTGTGTGGCCGTTATCGGAGGGACGTTCGAGTGTTTTCATGATGGGTTGCCCGCAGAAGTAATCTGGACAGACAACGCGGGCCCGCTCGCCTACGTGTTTAACCCGACATGAGGACTGGCTAAGAGCTACATGAGAGCCCCGGTGCGGCAGCTATTACGCGTGAGCGGGCTGAGACGTACCGGGGGTCGCCGCGCCGTGGCCGTTGCCATGGCCGTTCGTGGAACCGCCGGTGCCGGGGGCCCCGGCACCGCCATGGGAGGGCGCGAAGTGTTCCGGCGCGAGCAGTACGTACATCACGGGCACGAGCACGAGCGTCAGGATGAGGGAACTCGTGATGCCGCCGATGACGACGATACCAAGGCTCGAGCGCGTGCTCGAGCCGGGCTCGAGCGCGAGAGCAAGCGGTATGTTGCCCGCGATGACCGAGATCGAGGTCATGATGATCGGGCGGAACCGCGTGAAAGCGCTCTCTTGGATCGCTTTGATCTTCGACTCGCCGCGTTCGCGCAGCGTGTTGGCGTAGTCCACCAGCAAAATGCCGTTCTTGGTCACGATACCGACGAGCAAGATCGTGCCGATCAGCGAGAACAGGTTCAAGGTTGAGTGCGTGATGTAGAGCGCACCGAGTGCGCCGACGGCCGCCACCGGCACCGAGAACATGATGATGAACGGCGAGCGATAGCTGTTGTAGAGCGCGACCATCAGCAAGAACACGAGCATGATCGAGAGGATCAGCGAGGTGCCCAGACCGACGAGCGTTTGCTGCATGAAGTCTTGCTGACCGAGCGGGCGCGGCCGAACGATGATGTTCTTCGGGAGATTCAGATCCTTGACGCGCGCGAGGAACGCCGCCTGGACGTTCGAGAGCGACGTGTCGGCCGTGATGTTCGCGCTGAGATGGATGACCGTGTTCCGATCGACGCGCGTGATCAGCGGCGACACCGGGTCGGATTGGAAGTGCGAGAAGTCGCCGAGATGGACGATCTGACCCGTGTTCGTGCGGATCGGCACGTTGGCCAGTTCGCTGAGGTTCGTTTGCAGCTGAGCCGGATAGATGACCTGGACTTGCTCGAGGCCGTCGGCCGTCTCGAACTGCGTCGCGATCGCACCGCCGAATGCGGCGCGAGCAGCAGTCGCCGCCGTACCGATCGTAACGTTGAGCGCTTGGGCCTTCGCGCGATCGAAGATCACATCCATCTGCGGTTCGAGCGCTTGCGAGGAACTGATGACGTTGCGCGAGCCGGGCGTGTCGACGAGCACCTTTTCGATTTGGTTGGCATAGCTCGTCGGGTCGCCGCCGGAGATGTCGGTAACGAGCTCGTCGAGCGGCTGCGCGTTACCGCCGCCGGTACCGGTTGCCGGAACGACGATCGGATCCGTGCCCGGACCGACTTGACGCGCTTCTCTGCGGAATTCATCGACCCAGTAATCGGTCGATTTTTGCCGGTCGGTCTTCAGCCAGATGTGGATCTGTCCCGAGTTGCCCTGAACGACGAATCCGCCGAATGGCGCCGCATACGCGCCGGCCACAGCCGTGTCCGCGTCGATATCGGGGCTGACCCGAATCCGCCGTTCGACCGCGAGGACGGCTTGCGTCGTCTTCTCGAGCGGCGTGCCGACCGGATACTGCAGTTGAATGAAGATCTCGCCGCGATCTTGTGCGGGCACGAACTCTTCGCCGACGATGCCGAGCGGCACGAGCGCGAGCGCACCAATGAACGAAACGACGCAAACCCCGATGACGATCGCGCGATGCCGCAGACCCCAGGTGAGCGCGGTGTGCGCGTACCAATCGCGGACGCGATCGAACCCGTGGGTGAACTTGACGATGATCCACCATGGTTTCCAGGTCGATCGAAGCGCCCAGTTTCCAGCCATTGACGGCGTGATGGTAAAGCAGACGAATAGCGACGTCAGCGTCGCGATGACGACCACGACGGCGAATTCGGAGAGTTGCCTGCCGATCTGGCTTTGAATGAACGAGATCGGTAAGAACACGACGACGTCGACGAGCGTGATGACGATTGCGGCGACGCCGATTTCCGTACGGCCGGTGATGGCCGCCCGCATGGGCGGCTCGCCCATCTCGCTATGCCGCTCGATATTTTCCAATACGACAGTCGAGTCGTCGACGAGAATACCTACGACCAGCGTCATGCCGAGCAGCGAGATCGTATCGAGCGTCAGGCCGAGGATCTTCATCGTGAAGAGCGCGACGCCGAGCGACGCCGGAATGGCGATCAGCACGACGATAGCGTTGCGCCACGAGTGCAGGAAGAACAGCATGACGATGCCGGTCAGCACGACGCCCTCGAGCAGCGTGCGCATCACGCTATCGAGCTGCTGCTCCGTATACTTCGACTGAACGTTGATGACGTTGAAGTTGACGTTCGGGAACTGCGTGCGCACGCGCGGCAGCGCGGCCAGCACGTTGTTCGACGCATCGACCTCAGAGGCGTCCGAGGTCTTTTGAATTTGAAGGAACAGACCGTTGATGCCGTTGACCGAGCCGTACTGGCGGCGCGGTTCGTAACCTGCCGATACCGTGCCGATATCGCTAATGCGCAGCACGGCGCTCGCTGAGGTCCATGGATCGACGGCACCGAGCGTACCGTTGATCGGACCGACGATGCCGGTCGTGGTCGGGATACCGCTCGACGGAACGGAGATCGGCAGCCCGAGAATCGATGACGGGTCGATGATGTCGCCCCGGATATCCACGTTCGTTTCGCGGTTGGGGCTGTAGGCGATGCCGCCCGGCGCGCGCACGTTGCTGGCGGACACCGTGTTGACGACGTCGGTCAACGTAAGATGGTAGGCCTCGAGGCGGCGCGGATCGACGGTGACTTCGTAGGCGGGCGTAACGCTGCCGCCCGGCGTGACGAACGAGACGCCCGGGATCTGCTGGAAGAGCGGCTCGACGCGGCCGGTCGTGATCAGCGAGAGTTCGCTCGCGGTCAACGATGACGATGTGAGCGAAAGCGTGACGACGACCGATTCACTGGGGTCGCGCACGTTGACCGTCGGCGCCGTCAGGTCGCTCGGCAGCGCGCGACTGGCTTGCTGAATCGCCTTCTGGATGTTGACGAGGTCGGTATTGACGTTCGAGGTGATCGTGAAGATCGCCGAGATCGTCGCTTGACCGCCTTGGATCGTCGAGTTGAGCGTCTGCAAGTCGGGGGCGCCGGCGATTTGATCTTCGATCGGGCGCACGATCGAGTCGCGCATGACGGTCGGCGATGCGCCGTTATAAACGACGCCGACCGTGACGGTCGGCTGCGAGACGTTCGGATATTGTTGACGGACGAGCGTCGACCATGCTATCGAACCGGCTACCGCGATAAGTGCCAAGAGCACGAATACCAGCGTCGGCCGCCGGACGAAGAGGGTCGTCAACCACATGCGCTAGCGCTCCGCGACCGTTCGGTCCGATTTTGGTTTGGCAGGTTCGGCGGGTTGGCCATCGCTCAAGCCGAGTTGCCCGTTCACGACGATTTCTTCGCCGATCTGAACGCCTTGCACGACCGCGTTCTTGCCGTCTTCGGCGACCATGGTAACGGGAATCGTCTTGATCACCGTAAAGCCCGGAGTGCCGTTCGGGCCGGGTTTCTTCACGATCGTTTGAACCGTCGTCTGGGTGTCATCCGTGAACGCCGTGCGGGGGATGCGAACGCCGCTGCTCCGCGGGCGCGTCACCTGTCCCGTCACGACCATGCCGGAATGGAACTGATTGTCGGGATTCGGCAGGACGGCCTTGATGACGAAATTCGTCGAACCGGGCGTAAGCTGATCGAGCACGGCGGAAACGGCAGCGGTGCCGTGCAGCGTGGCGCGATCCGACGAGACGATTTTCACCGGCGAGCCCGTACGAACGCCGACGATCTGGCCGCCGGAACCGTTGAGCACGGCGTACACTTTGTCGCTCTCTTGGAGCGTGAAGATCTGGCGCGTGCCGGGATACTCACCCGGGTTGATGTTGCGGTTGACCACGACGCCGTCGATCGGCGATACGATCGCGGCTTTTGCGATTTGCACGCGCAACTGGTTGGCGGCACCGAGCGCGGTTTGTTCGTCGGCCTTGG
Source organism: Candidatus Lustribacter telmatis (assembly GCA_003164045.1). Classification (GTDB taxonomy): domain Bacteria; phylum Vulcanimicrobiota; class Vulcanimicrobiia; order Vulcanimicrobiales; family Vulcanimicrobiaceae; genus Lustribacter; species Lustribacter telmatis. The sequence continues at coordinate 25,476 of PLRU01000090.1, read as the reverse complement.
CGGCGGCGACCGTCGCGCCTTGCAGGCCGCTCGTTGTGGTGCCGTTTGTCTGCACTTGCGAGACGGTATTCTGCAGCGTCACCTGCGCCGCGCGCACGGCTTGCTGATCGTTGGCGACGAGCGTCTTCTGCGCATCGTAGGTTTGCTGCGCGAGATATCCGTTCTTGAGCAATTGCCCATCGCGGGTGAGATTTATCGTATCGGTCGCGAGCGTCTGCTGCGCTTGACGGACCGAAGCTTGTCCGGAGTTGATCGTGTTGCCGTTCTGTACGATGGTCAGGCCGGCCTGAAGCGTCGTCGATTTCGTCTTCGCTTCGTCGCTCGCGGCGGTGCCCAGTGCCGACTGCAATTGCGCTTGAAGATCTTGCGTGTCGAGCTGCGCGATCAGCTGGCCTTTGGAGACGTGGTCGCCCTCTTGCACCAGAACGGTGTCGGCCGGCTCGACCAGCGTCGAGGTGATCTGCACGTTTTGGAACGGCACGATCAGCCCGCCGAGGGTGCTCCGCGGAGTCACCGAGCCCGACGACGCCTGGATCATCGGGATTTGCGCCGTCGCAACTTTCCGAGGCTGCTGCGCATGGCTGCAACCGGCAAAAAGCACAGAGGCAACTACGGCTGCAACGACCGCCCGTAAAGAGCGGCTATCATCGCACATATCCAGCATTGTACGCGTAATCCTATCGAGCGGCTACCGCGAAATTCCCAGGAATGCTCCCGGCGTCCCGGCCGTGAGTACGAGGTGTCGTTAAAATGTCCCGTCTACGAAGGGCCCTCTTGCAAAAAACTTACATGCTGGGTAAGCCGACGTTGGCGAGGTTCCGGCGAAGGAGGCTCCATGGCTGCTCAGACCGCGTCCGAAACGGACGTCACGTTCAGGACCCACGAACACGGCGCGCTCGTCGCTACCCTTTATAAGCCGGCCGCCGCCGCGATCGCCGCCGTGGTCGAAGTGCATGGGGGCGCCTGGACGTCCGGCGACCGCACGATGAACGTGGCGATCGCCCGGCACCTCGCAGCCAACGGCATTGCCGTGCTTTCTTTAGACTTCCGCATGCCGCCCGAAGCCGCGTATCCGGCGACGGTGACCGACGTGGCGGCCGGCGTGCGCTGGATGAAAACGCACTCAACGGACGTTGGGACGGTTCCGAGCCGCGTCGGACTGCTGGGCACATCGAGCGGCGGACATCTCGCCTTGCTAACGGCGCTGCGGCCGCTCGACGAGCGCTACGCCGGGAAGCTCGCGGGCGGGGAGCCGGAGACAGCCGTGGACTTTGCCGTCCTCGGCTGGCCGGTGTCCGATCCGCTCGCCCGCTACCACATGGTGCGCGAGCGCGCCAACGCACGTCTTATGGAAGCGCACCACGCATTCTGGGCCGACGAAGCGGCGATGGGCGAGGGCAGCCCGCTCGATATCGTCACGCGCGGCGACGCGCAGCGGCTGCCGTCGCTCTTGATCCTTCAAGGAACGAACGACGACAATCTCACGCCCGACATGCAGCAGCGTTTCATCGACGCCTATCACGCGAAGGGCGGCCGCGCCGAACTTGCGATTTTTGAGGGCGAGCCGCACGGCTTTATCGCGCGCGACCCGGCGAGCGCCGCCTCGCACGATGCGCTCGTACGTATGACGGCGTTCATCATTCGTGAAGCGACCGCCGGTGGGAAGGACGGCCGGGCGGGTCGTTGAACCGTAATCGGTCGCGGTCCCGAATAGCTCAGTTGGTAGAGCAGCTGACTGTTAATCAGCGGGTCGTTGGTTCGAGTCCAACTTCGGGAGCCACGTATTACGAGGGGATTCAGCAGCTGCTGGGTCCCTTCAAAAATTACAAGGGAATTTGCTTCACAGGTCCGCCTTTCGCAATTATCGGGTCCGCGTGTGTCTTGTTTCCGTTCTCGATCTCAACTATTAGAGAACTCGGTCAACGATCTTAATGCCTTGGATCCTGGGTAAGGAGCAACGCGGACGCCGGGAACCTCGCGAAGCATTCTCCGGCCGGTAGAGCCCGATAGACGAAAGGCACTGCCCCAAATGAAGCACGTGCGAGGACCCAGAATCGTGCGTCATCATGGCCGACGAAACGACAACCGAAGCCCTGACCGAGTACGGCAGGCGAACCCACGTCGAGGCAATCTTGGAGGCCCTCGGGCCGGTCCAGGGGCTTGATATCTTCGACGTCGGTTGCGGCGAAGCCCAGACTTCGCGCGAGCTGGCCAGCGCTGGCGCGCGAGTAAGCGGCTTCGACCCGTACATCGACGGCACCGATTGGACCGCCCATCGTACCGGCAGCTTCCGGCTTGTTCGAGCGAGCGCGGATGCTCTGCCCGTCGATGACCGATCCGCCGATGTCGTCCTCTTCATCTTCTCGCTACACCACGTTCCGCACCTCAGGCTAACGGCTGCGCTAGCCGAGGCGCGACGCGTGCTGAAGCAGTCGGGCCGTCTGCTCGTCGCCGAACCTCTTGCACGGGGTCCAGGCCACTACGTCAGCGCCCCCTTTCACGACGAGACCGCGGTGCGCGCCGCCGCCGCTTCGGCAGTCAGGGCCGACGCCGTTCCGCATTTTGGAACGCACCAGATTTTCTCGTATGCCGAGCAGCGCCATTGGGAGAGCTTCGAGCGCTATGCCGAACGCATGATTCGCAATCGCCGCTTCAATGGATACACCGAAGAAGCGGTATTAGCTCCCGAGGTCCGGCGACGCTTCGACGAAATGTTCCCCGCCGGCAGCGGAACGTTCGAGCAGCCGGTGAGGATCGATCTCTTCTCACTGCCATCTGTTCCGTGAGAAGCCCCGCCGGATAGATGTAAGTGCTTCTCCGGCGCACCTCCCGACAAAGATCCGCCACCAGCGCGGCCGGATCCGGGTCGGATCGAGTTATGGCTTCCCGTTCTGCGCGACGAGATACTCGACGATCGTGTTGACGTCGCCATCGGCGATCGGAGCACCGTAAGCAGCTTTCATCTTCGTCACCTCAGCCGTCCATTGCGCCCGGGTTAAGCGTGGCTGCGTGTAGATGTACGCAGCCGAATGGCACGTGCGACAACTCGCATCGACGACCTCCATGCCAGGGCCTGGCTTGAGCGGGACGGTCACCGTTGGCATCGTGATCGAGACCGTACCGGACGTCGCCGCGCCGAGCATGAGAACGGCGAGTGCGAGTAGCGCCAGCCGTGAAGCCGTGGCCTTCATGATACGCTCACCTTATAGGTCTCGATCACATCGCGCAGGAATCCGGCTGGATTCCATACCGGAACGCTCGTCTGCGTTTCACCGCTATTGGCAATCGAGCGACATGCGAGTGTGTACGTCTTGCCGCGCTGCGCCACGAAAGCCACTTCCCAGCGCCGGAACGAGTAGTGGCCGTAGTCGGCGCCGAGCGTTGTATTGCGCCACGTCGTTCCGCCGTCTGCGGAAAACTGTACCGCCTTGATTCCGCTGCCGCTATCGAACGCGATCCCACGGATCGTTTGCGCTCCTGCGTGCATGGTGCCGCCGTCATGCACGTTCGTCACGAACGACCGGACCGTCATCTTGTTGATCGGAACCGTCTTGTAGCCGGTTTGCATCGGGGTTACCGTGTTCCCCGGCGTTTCGGGAATGCGGTACGCCGTCTTCATCCAGAAATTGTCATCGACCGTATCGATCGCCTCGATGTCGCTGAGCATTTTCATCCAGTACGTCGCAAACCAGCCCGGCACGACCATACGAACGGGATAACCGTTCAACAGCGGCAACGGTGCGCCGTTCATCTCGTAGGCGATGATGACGTCACCTTTGTCGAGAATGTCGTCGAGCGAGAGGGCCTTGATAAACGGCGGGGTCGTGGACAACACCGGCCGTTCGAGCCCTTGGAAGCGAATCTGGCGAACGCCGTCCTCGAGACCGGCGCGTGCGAGGACGTCGGTCAATCGCGCGCCGGTCCAGCGCGCGTTCCCCATCGCGCCGTTGTCCCATTGGCCGCCGGGAACGCGCGGTGAAAACAATCCACGGCTGTTTCCCGAGCACTGATTGACCGCGACGATCTCGACCGGTTTGAATTGCGTACGGAGGTCCTGAACGCTCAAACTCAGCGGGCGCTTCACCTTGCCGTGAATGCGAATCCGGTGGGTCGCTGCATCGACCGTCGTTGGAATTCCGGCCAAATGCCAGCGCACGAAGAAGGCGTCATTGGGCGTCATGACGCCCTCGTCAAAAATGGGAAATGGCGTCTCTAGCAGCGGCGGCCGCGGCGAGAGCATGAGGAGCGGCCGCTTTTGGGGGAACGCAACGAGCGGGCGTATCCCGTTCTCCATCGGTAGCGTGACGGTGGCCGGGGAGGCCGCGAGCGCTTCAGCTCCGGTCATCGATGCGAGGGCGGCTGTCGTAGCGCCGGTGAGAAAACCGCGTCGATCCAAGGTCATGCGAACCTCCAAGAGTCTGACTGCTATTCGTCATTTTGAGCCTGCACGCGCGTTCCTTCGCTTGGCCGGCTCCGAAGAAATGGTTACGTTCTTTATAGGTGCGTTGGCGCTGCGCCATCCGATCTGGCGGCGAGCGAAGCTATTCTTGTCGCCTCCAAATGGGGTGAATGACCGCGGCCCGGGCCCACTCGATCGCGTACCCGAGCACGCCGAAGGCGAGCCCGCAAATGAGCGCGATGAGGGCGATGGTGCCTTCGTAGGGTTGTGTTGCGGCAACAGCGGCCACGAGGCCGGCCCCCGCTGCGATGCCCTCGAGAATCCGGCTCGCAGTCGGCGAACACGGCGCGATTCCTGAATGCCATGCCAACGGCACGAGCCCCAAGCATCCGCCTACGGCGAAGGAGAGCGGTGCAAGGGTGGGCGGATTCCCCAGCCACGCCTGAGCGTTGGTCGCCAAGTCTCCGATGCTCGAGGCGTGCACCGCGAGATGGATCGCCGTGCCGAGCAACCCGACGACGATCGCGATGCAGCACGTCAGCGCGAAGATGACAACCGTAAGTCTGTTCGCGAACGCGAGGTAGAGGAAACCGCCGCAGATCGCCAAGGCTGCAGCAACGCCTGGGATAATGGCGATGGGATCGCGTTCCATGGCGATGATCGGATGGTACATCGAGACCTCGATGAAGAGCGACCCGAGGAGTACTGTCGCCATAAAGATCAAGAATCGCCCGACCATCGACTAGTGCGAAGCCGCAATCCGGCCGACGAATCGCGTTATCGCAGCAGTCGCCGCCGCCGAGAAAGCCGGCGTCGGCGCCTTCTCGACACCGTTGAGTACGTCGTAACGCGTCTCGTCATCGTACAACTCGAACTTGCCCTTCACCATCGCGTGACACGACTCGCAGTTGCCGCCCATATTGACGAACGCCGCGGAATGCAAGTGCAGTGAATGTACGCTCTCGGCAAAGGGAAGCGTCGTTTTTGCCCCGTGGCACAGGAGGCAGTCTTCGACGCGCATCGGGATGTTGTAGCTGGTCGCGAAAATACCGTGCAGCACCGGTTTGGGTCGGGCTACGACAAGTCGGCTGACATCCGCGGCGAGATGTGTACCGTGGCAGGCGGCACAGCCGCGATCCTCTCCGTGTGCCGTGTGCCAATTGTAATCTGTGTATGGGATGCCGAGAGCGACGGCTCGCGCATCGTCCTGCTGATGCCAGAGCGCGAAAACGATTCCAAAAGCGACACCGATAACGATGACCGATCCAAGGATCACCAGCGCAGTGCGCATCTACGAACTCCTTCGAACGAGCGTCGTCGCAACCAATAGTCCAAGCATGAGCGCACAGAGCAGTAACGAAGCAAGCGCGAAGCAGTCCGCACTCGCTGCCGACGTTCCGGGCGTCACCGAGAGGACGATCCCGGCGATGATCAGCACGAACGCGATCGACGCGCTCTTGTCAACGGCACTGGCGGCCTGGCGCCCTTCCTCCTCGTCGATGCCGAACGCCGCGACGAACCCGAGGACTGCGGCGACGGCGATTGCGATTGGCCAGTTCGGGCACGCGGGTCCGGCCCAGACGGTCGGCGAGAACAAGAGATCAAGCCGATCCAGCGTCACCCCGCTCGCGGCGAGATGCGCCACGGAGCCGATGATTCCGACAACGGCGGCGATCCCCATTGCGACTTCAACCGCGACGCCCGCCAACACCGACAAACTCAGTTGCAACGCGATCAGTAGTAGGAGCGATACCGAGAGCCAGACGATCGGCAAGAATGCTAGGCTCGGCGCATGTTCCGCAATCGCAGGTTGGTGGCCGAGATCAACTTCGAGCAGCAGGATCGTGAAGAACATCGTCGTCAGGAGGAGCAGCGGTTGGCGCACGGCGCGAAGTTGATCGGTCAGGGCGCGCATATCAGCGCACCTCGACCGCGATGACATGCGGCACGTCTTGTTTGCGGCCGCTCATGCTCCTCGCTCGCACGCGCAGCACGTAGAAGCCGCGCTGAGGTGGACGCCACGTCACCTCCCAGGTCATCCAGAGATAGGGGTCGGCTTGCGCGGGGAGCGGCATGCGTTGATAGGTCGCGCCGCCGTCGGTGCTCAGCTCCACGGCCCCGACACGTTCCGGGCCTGCGAATGCATAGCCGGTTAGCGTTACCCCGGCGAGCGAGCCGATTGCTTCCGGAGGCGATGGGAAGAGGAAGCCCGCCATCGGCGGTGCGGGATGCTCCGGCGCGTCGTCTGATACCAGCGTGATACGGCTGACCCACTTCGGGCCATGGTTGCCGCCCGCGCCCGGGATGAGCAACTTCGTGTAGGCGCCACCGTGCTCCAAGGACGCTGGGTTTCCGCCCATCGCCGCAACCAACATCGCGTCCGGGCGTTGCAACTCGGTCAGCGGAAGCAAGAACGGTGGATGGCCATCATTCGTCTCGACGATGGCCGACCGGGCTTGAGGTTTCAAGCGGACTTTTTGAAACAACGCGGAGAGCGGGACGCCTTCGAATCCCGTCGTCAAGATCAACGGTCCTCCCGCCGTGTTGACGAAACACTCAAACGTCCAGAGATGCTTGACGTGCGGCAGGTTTTGCAGATCGCTCTCGCTATAGCGGGTCGCGTTTTCGACCAAACCGTCGATTTGGACGTTGACAGCCTGCTGCGCCGGCGTTCGCATCTGCGAATAGACGAAGAAAGAATCGTTTGGCGTAACCAGCGGGCCGCCGATCGTCGGCCGGACCGAAAGCGCACCGCCACCGGCAGGTTGTGCTGACGCGCCGGAAACCATCGTGCCGAGCATTGCGGCCGTGGTCGAGGAAACGAACACCTTACGTTTCATACGCTAGCCCTCGCGAATCACGTTACGTCCGAGCACAATGCTATCCTTGTAACACAGAACCAACGTATGAGGCGGGTCGCCAAATCTTCCAATCGGAAGTCTACCTTCGTTCAATGGACGACCGGATATCGACTTCGCGTGAAGTTCCGCGTCTCTCAGTCAGAGCAATTTGGTGAACGTCGCCATCAGTTTTTGGATCTCGACTTCGTCGGCACCGTTTTTTGCGCTGCGGATGCATTGGGCTAAGCTGCTTACCATGAGTTGGGCCGTCGCCCGCTCGAGAGCCGTGCGGGCAGCCCCGAGTTGTTGCACGATCGCATGGCAATCGCGGCGCTCGTCGAGCATGCGCTGAACCGCACGAACCTGCCCCTCGACGCGCGCAAGGCGAGCCATGATATCGCGCACCGCGCCTTCATCGATCTCGAGGACAGCTTCGCCGGCGCGCGCGGCAGACTTCAAAGCGCGACGCGGTTTGGCATCCTTCGGGTTTCTCGTCGCAATCATATCCGAGGGTAAATTTACCATACCCTGGAGGGTTTGACAATACCCTGGGGGGTAATGTATTATTCGGACATCATGGTGAACGAGAAACACGCTAATCCGCTGCTGCGCCCCGCTCGTGAAGCCGGTTGGCCGGTCGAGGGCGCTGTGCGCTCCATCGCCGGGTCGATCGTCCTCCTCGGACTGGGGCTATCGCTGCTAGATGCCCGCTGGCTGTGGCTGGTCGCATTCGTCGGCGTGAATCTGCTCCAATCCGGGTTGACGGGTTGGTGCCTCATGTCGAATCTCGTCGCCGGTATTACGAGAAAACGCGCGGCGTAATGCGTCTCGGCTTCATCGGTATTGCGGGACTTTTGTTTGCGGCGTGCGCGCGTACGGCCACGTCGCCGGGGGCGCCGGTGATCGCCGTGCCCGTTACCGTGGCGCAACTGCGTTACACGCAGATCTCGACGCCGATCGAACTAGCGGGCTCGCTCGCCGCTGTCCAATCCGTGACCGTCGGTGCGATCTCAGCCGGGCGTGTCGTGAACGTGAACGTCCGGATCGGTGATATCGTTCGGGCGGGTGACGTTATCGCTCAAATCGATGCTTCAGGTTCGGTCGCAGCGCTGGCGCAAGCCCAGGCGTCGGCCGCCGCAGCAGCAGCGGCCGAAGATGCCAGCACGTCGACGATCGATGCAGCGACGGCGTCGATGGCTTCCGCCGCCGCGCAACTCGAGGCGGCGCGATCGCGTGAGTTGCTCGCGGCGACGACCTCGGCTCGGATGGCGAACCTCTACGCGCAAGGTGCCATCTCGCAACAGCAACGCGATCAAACGCAAGCTGACGCCGCCGAAGCGCGAGCCGCGGTCGCGCAGGCCCAAGCCGGGGTCGCGGGTGCACGCCACAATTTTGCCGCCGCGCAATCGCAATCGCGCGCCGCGGCGGAATCCGCCCTCGGGGCCCGGGCCGGCGTCGCCGCCGCGAACGTTCCGTTGCGCGATGCAACGCTCACGGCGCCGTTCGGCGGTACGATCGTCAACAAATTCGTCGAGCCCGGGGCGGTTGTGGCCCCCGGCAGCCCGGTCGTGACCGTGCAGAACTCGCGCGACCTCGAAGTCGATGTTGCCGTGCCCGACGATGCGGCGGCGACCCTGGTGCCGGGCGCGGCGATCGACGTCGCCGTCGAAGCGGCCGGCAATAGCCCGATCCCGGCGCATATTCGCGCAATCGTTGCTTCGCAAAACCCGGCGCTGCGCTCGTCGACCCTCAAGATCGCCGTGCCGGATCGGCGTGGCTTGCAGCCCGGGATGTACGCGCGCGTTTCGATCGTCGCCCACACGCATTCCGGTTGGGTCGCGCCGCTCGCGGCACTCGTGACGCGGGCCGGGCAAAGCGGCGTGTTCGCCGTGCGCGATGGGATGGCGACGTTCGTTCCGTTGCAGACGGGTACCGTCGGGGCGACATCGGTCGAACTGCTCGGCATCGACGGTCGTGGGATGCAGGTCGCGGTCAGCGGCCTGGAGCGGCTCAACGACGGCAACCGCGTCGCGGTCACGCGTTGATGCGAGGGAACCTTGCCGGGCGGATCGCCGCCTATTTTCTGACCTCCAAGCTCACGCCGGTGATCGTGCTGGCAGTCTGTGCCTGGGGACTGATCGCGATCTTCGCTACGCCGCGCCAAGAGAATCCGCAGATCACGATGCCGGCCGCGACGATCGTGACGCAGTATCCCGGCGCATCGGCGGCCGAGGTGCAAAAGCTGATCACTGAACGCGGCGAGCACGTGCTCCAGGAGATTCCGGGCATCGAGCACGTCTACACGGTTTCCGACCAAAACGAATCGATCATGACCGTACTCTTCCACGTCGGCGACGATCCGACCAAATCGTTCGTCGATCTGTACGATCAAGTGTTTGCGCATCTGAACGAATTGCCGCCGGGCGCGATGCAACCGCAGATCACGCCACTGAGCGTCGACGATATCCCGATCGTGGTCTTGAGCTTGCACGGCCGGCGCTACGACCGCGGTCAACTCGACGATGCGGCGCAACGCGTGATCACCGCCATCCGCGCGATTGACGGTGTCTCGACGATCGACACGTACGGCGGGCTTGCGCGTCAGGTCAACGTCACGCTCGATCCGGTTCGTCTCGCCGCATTCGGGCTCGGCCCCGGGTCGGTCGCCCGGGCACTTGGCGCGACAAACCTCACGCAGGCCGTAGGGACGGTGCGCGACGCGACGACCGAACTCTCGATTCACGCGGGAACGGCATACACGACGGTCGAGCAGGTGGCCGCGCAGATTGTCGGCGTGAGCGACGGTCAACCGGTCGCGCTCCGGCAAGTCGCCGACGTCGCACTCGGTCGCCAAGCCGTGGAATCCGACACGCGCTTTGATCTGGGCGGTGCGTCCGGTGCGCACGGCCCTTACGGTGAGTCCGCAGTGAGCATCGCGATTGCAAAAAAAGCCGGCGCAAACGCCGTCAGCATTGCCGATGCCGTGCTAGGCACGCTCAAAACCGTCACGTTGCCGCCGGGTATCACCGTAGCGGTTACGCGAAATTACGGCGAGAAAGCCAACGATGCGGTCAACGAATTGATCCAGCGCTTGATCGAAGCGATCGCCATCGTCGTTGTGCTCTTGCTCTTGACCCTCGGCTGGCGGGAAGCACTCGTCGTCGCGACGGCGATCCCGCTCACGCTGTTCGTCACGCTTGGCGTCGGCATGTTGACGGGACAAACCGTCAACCGGATCACGCTCTTCGCGTTGATCTTGGCACTTGGTTTGTTGGTCGACGACGCGATCGTGGTGGTCGAAAACATCCATCGCCATTATGCCATGGACCCCGCCGGGTCCAAGGCGGAAGCGACGATCCGCGCGGTGCGCGAGATCGGCAGCCCGACCGCCCTCGCGACGCTGACGGTCATCTTGTCGTTTCTGCCGATGCTCTTCGTGACCGGGATGATGGGCCCGTATATGCGCCCCATCCCGATCAACGTCCCGGTCGCCATGATCGCCTCGCTCGGGATCGCCTTCGCGATTACGCCGTGGGCGACGTATCGGCTCTTGCGCAATCAAAAGACCAAGCCGGCACATGGAATCGCCCGTTGGGTCGTCCCGTTTCGTAAGGCGCTGGCGGCTCTCTTAGATCGGCCGCGTTGGGGAAGCGTCTTCCTCGCGGCGTTGCTCCTGGCATTTGTCGTCAGCGCCGCGCTTCCGGTCGCGCAGCTACTTCAATTTCGCATGTTGCCCGACGCCAACGAAACGACGTTCCTGGTCAGCATCGACGCACCGCCAACGAGCCCGGTCGGCCAAACCACGGCAATCGCCAGTGCGCTCGGCGCCGAACTCGCACGTGTTCCCGAAGTCGCCGACTACGAAATCTTTGCCGGCACGAATACCGTTCCAGACTTGGCGAGCTTGCTTCAAGGCACCGTGTTCCGCAACGCGCCGAACCTCGCCGACATACGCGTGAACCTCGTTCCCAAGGGCGCGCGCCACATCCAATCCGCCGCGCTGGTGGCGCTCCTGCGCCCCCGCCTCGCCGCGATCACCACCCGCTACGGCGCGACGTTGCGCATCCTCCAAACGCCGCCCGGACCGCCGGTGCGAGCGACGATTCTGGCCAAGATATACGGCCCCGACCCAGAGGGACGGCGCGCCGTCGCATCGCGCATCACCGGCATGCTCGAACGCGAGCGCGGCGTCGTCGATATCAACTCGAGCTTCAAGCCCTTACCCGCGACCCTGCAACTCGAGGTCGATCAACGCGAAGCGGCCCTCGCAGGCGTCAGCGCAGCGGACATTGCCCAAACGCTGACGACGGCCTTGAGCGGTGCGACCGTATCGACGCTGCACACGTCGACGGATGCACGGCCGGTCGGCATCTTCGTGCGATTCGCGCCGGAGTATCGACGGAATGCGACCGCCCTCGCATCGATCCAAATTCCCACGCAACTCGGCGGCCTGGTGCCTCTCTCGGCCATCACGCACGTCGTCGCGCAGCAACTCGATCAGCCGCTCTATCGTGACGATTTCCAAAACGTGTCGTACGTCGCGGCCGATATGGCCGGGCGGAGTTCGACCTACGCCGTGCTCGATCTGGTCTTCGCACTCATGCACGACCCGTTACCGGCCGGCTATCATGTCGACTGGGACGGCGAATGGTATTTAACCAACGTGGTGTTTGCCGATCTCGGGCGTGCCATGCTGATCGCGTTCATCTTGATTTACTTCGTTCTCGTCGCCCGTTTCCGGTCGTTCACCGTTCCGCTGGTGGTGCTCGCGGCGGTGCCGCTGGCCGTGATCGGAGTAATGCCCGGGTTCGCGATCCTGGCTCCGTTCGGTATCTACTTTTCCGCGACGGCGATGATCGGCCTGATCGCCTTGATCGGCATCGTCGTTCGCAACTCGATNNCCGATCTTTCTCACGGCTGCCGCCGGCGTGCTCTCATCGATCGTGATTGCGTCGGATCCCGTGTGGAGCGGCCTCGCATGGGCGCTCGTCTTCGGTATGAGTGCCTCGGCCGTACTCTCGGTCATCGCGATTCCGCTCCTCTACGAGCGCGTCACGCGTACGGCTACGGCGCCGATTCCGGAAGCGGCGACGGAGGTCGAGTATGCATAAGCGCGCCCGGGCCGGCATGGCCGCATTACTGTTCTCCTTCGGTTTGGCGCGCGAAGCGGCGTTCGCGCAAACGCCCGCAGCCGCTCCGCTCTCGCTCGATGCGGCCGTAGCCCTCGCGCTGGATCGCAACACCGGCTACCGCATCGCACATACCAGCATCGTCGCCGCGCAGGCGCGGTTACGTCAGGCGGCCGGACCGCAATTGCCGAACGCCGCGGTGAGCGACGGGGTCAACTACGCAAACCCGGTCGCGGTACTGAGCACGCCGATCGGTGCGTTGCCCTTCAGCTCGACAACGATGACGAACGTACCATTGTTGACCCTCTCGTATCAGCTCTTCGACAGCGGGCGAACCGCCGCACAGGTCTCGCACGCCGCCGCCGCTTTGGCCGCTGCGGAAGCTGCTGAACGCACGGCGCGCATGTCGCTGATCGACGCCACGTCGAGCGCGTATTTCGACCTTGTCGCGGCGATGCAATACGCGATCGTCGCCGATCGTTCCGTTGAGGTCGCGCGAGCACAAGTGGACGACGCGCAACGGTTCCTCTCCGCCGGGCAAGTGCCGCGCGCCGACGTCTTGCGCGCCCAAACGGAGCTCGCCGACCAGCGCGTCCAAGACCTCGGCGCGCATAATGCCGTCGCCCTAGCCCAGACCGCTCTCGACCATGCGCTCGGCGTGCCTCTCGGCGATCTCCATCAGCCCACGGATCCGCTCGAAGCCGGCGCGCCGGACGTCGCGCTCGACGCACTCTTGACCGCCGCCGGTACGAACCGCGGAGACATCGCAGCGGCCCAAGCCGCGGTCGACGCGGCGGGATACGCGCTCAAGGAAGCGCGTGCCGCGCGCGCGCCGCGCATCGGCATCGCGGTCGCCGACGGCAACGTGCAGCCGGCGGTCGCACCCGGTTATCGGAATCAATTTTCGGTCGGCCTCAACGCGGTGTGGACGCTGTTCGACGGCGGCACGACCGCCGGGCAGATCGACGCGGCTCAAGCCGGAATCGACCGAGCGAAGCTCACCCTCGAACAATTGCGCACCGACGTCGAGCTGCACGTTCGTCAAGCCGTTCTCAATTTGAGCGACGCGAAAGCGCGCGTCGAAGCGGCGCAAGCATACGTCGCACTTGCGGATGAGAACTTGCGCCTGGCGCAAGTGCGCTATCGCGGCGGGGTCGGAACGGTACTCGAATTGCAAGATGCCCAGCTCCGCGCTACATCGGCTCGGCAAGCGCTTATCGCAGCACAAGTAGCCGTTCGTGAGGGCATCGTTCACGTGCGTTTTGCCGCAGGTCTCCTGTGAGGAATACCATGAAGCCACATATTCTCATCCTGGGTGCGGGGTTCGCCGGTTATCCGGACGCCCACGAGACCTCGCAGACATCGAGCGGCTGGAGTCCGACACCAGCAGCTGACTGTTAATCAGCGGGTCGTTGGTTCGAGTCCAACTGCGGCAATGCGATGGATGAAGCAGTCACGGTGCGCAGACGTTGCTCCGGACTTCGCCGATTCGATGTGCAACAAGAAGGGTAACCCCATGCTGCGGGGGTTGCACGGCGACATAAGTAAGCCGCCGCCCGGGTGTGGAGAACGGATAGGAGCGGAGCAATAGAAAGTGACGTCGGCGCCGTCGCGGGACAGGGGCCCGTTGTTGAGGATCGATTCCGCGCCATCTTCGATTTCATTAACGACGGCATCCTCATCATCGCGTTCGATACGCACGAGTTCCTCGATGCGAACCAGCGTGCTTGCGAGATGTTCGGTTACGATCGAACCGATCTCCTAAAGCTCAATATCGACCGTTTGTCGGCCGAGAATACGCCCGCCTTACGCGCGGATCGCGCCGCGCTACGCGCCCGGGCGACGACCGGTGAAGCCGTCATCTTCGAATGGCACTGCCGGAATAAGAACGGTCGATTCTTTTGGATCGAGATCGCCGTGCGCCGAGCCGTCATCGAGGCACGCGAGGTGTTCTTATTGACGGCGCACGATATCACGGAACGCCACAGCTCCCGCGAAGGCCTGGAATACCGCGATCGCCTTCTGAACGCCATCACGCTGAGCATTGCCGAACTTGTCGTCGAACGTTCGTTCCGAGCTTCAACGGTGCACGTTCTGCAGGCCATCGGCGAGCTGTTGGAGATCGATCGGATTCTCGTCTGGGAAGGTACGCTGCCAAGCGTTTCTTTCCCGGCGTCGACGTCGTTTGTTTGGCGCAAGCAAGGCCTCGCCGCGGTTGCCAAGGACAATATCGCTCCTGATGAGGAAGCGGTCTTTAACGATTGGTTCGCTCCACTCTTGAATGGTCAGCCGGTTGCCGCGTATGCCGGTACGTCCACCGGATTCGTTGCCCGTTTAATGGACAACATGGGCGCCCTGTCGCTTCTCTTGGTGCCGATCGAAGTGGAGGGAACGTATTGGGGTCAAATCGTTATCGCGGACTGCACTCATCGGCGCCGATGGACGCTCGTGGAAACCACCTCGCTAGGCACGTTTGCGAAAGTCATCGGCGCCGTTATGGCGCGGCGGGACACGCAGATGAATCTGCGCAAGAGCGAAGCCCAGTTTCGCGCGGTGGGCGAAACGATGTTCAACGCGCTCATCCTGATCGGCGTCGACGGCCGAATTCGCTACTGGAATCGAGCCGCCGAACGGATATTCGGCTATTCGGCGGATGAGGCAAACGGGAGGCTCATTCGGGAGTGGATAACGCCGCAACGTTTTACCGACAGCATAGCACCGTGGATTGAAGCTTTCGTTGCACCCGGCCTCGGACCGCTCCCCGCCACGACCTTGGAGACCGTCGCTGCGCGCAAGGACGGGGTCGAAATCCGGATCGAACTCTCGCTAAACGGGATAGTCGTGGATCAGGAACGCTTCGCGGTGGCCATCATTCGAGACATCACGGACCGTATTGAAGCACACGATCTGATCGAACGAATGGCCAGCCACGACGCGCTCACGGGACTTCCGAACCGTCGGCTGTTCATGGAAACAATCCAGCAAGCAATTGCCCGGGCCGGCCGATCCGGCCGCGGGCTTGCCGTTCTGTACCTCGACCTCGATCACTTCAAGGACGTGAACGACACGCTTGGGCATCCTACCGGCGATCGCTTGTTGCAGAGCGTTGCCGAACGGCTGCGTTCGAACGTCCGCGAAATCGATACCGTGGCCCGCTTCGGCGGCGACGAATTTGCCGCAATCGCTATCGATCTCGACGAACCGGCTGACGCGGCCGTTCTTGCGGATAAACTCGTGAAGGCCCTCGCGAAGCCGTTCCATATCGATGACCATGAGGTGCGCACGGGAGCGAGCATCGGAATAGCGGTCTTCGGACCTGACTCGCTCGATGCCGAGGCATTGCTGGCTCATGCGGACGTCGCCCTCTATCGGGCGAAGGCCGACGGGCGCGGGACGTACCGGTTTTACACGGATGCCATGGACGCGGAAGTACGCGAGCGCGTCACGATGGACACGGAACTCGGCGAAGCGCTTGAATCGGGCCAATTTTTTCTCGTTTACCAACCCCAGGTTAACATAGAGACGGGCCGCATCGTGGGGCTCGAAGCGCTGGTTCGCTGGCACCATCCAACGCGGGGTGTTCTCGAGCCGAAGTCGTTTCTCGCCGCGGCGGAGAAGAGCGGGGCGATTGTCGAGTTGGGCCGCTTCGTCAAGAGCGAGGCGTGCCGCCAGATGAAGCGCTGGCTCGATGCAGGCATCGCGCCGCCGCTGATCAGCGTCAACGTTTCCGGCGTGCAGTTCAAAGCGCCACTCGAGCTCGAGAACGGCATCGCCACGATCTTGGCAGAGACCGGCTTGGCACCACAATTGCTCGAACTGGAGCTAACGGAGAGCGTCCTCATGGAGGCCTCGCTCGCGCACCGTTCCGTGCTGCTCCGGCTTCGTGAGATGGGTTTGCGCCTCGCCATCGACGATTTTGGTACCGGCTACTCCTCGCTCGATAGGCTGCGCCGGTTCCGCGTCGACCGAATAAAAATCCCGGAAAGTTTCATCGCGGAAATCTGTACGAATTCAAGCGACGCCTCAATCGTACGTGCCTCGTTCGGGCTGGCGCGCGAACTCGACATCGAGGTCGTCGCCGAGGGGGTTGAAAACGCCGCGCAACTCGCGTTGTTGAAAACGTGGGGATGCCGAATCGTACAAGGGTACTATTTCTCCGAACCGCTGGGCCTTTCGGAGGCTACGTCGGCGCTGCACCTCGGATTCATCCTTCCGAAGCGCCCGAAACCAATCGCGTCCGCTTAGAAAGGTTGCTAACAACGTTACCACGGTCGAGCCGACGTCTGTTAATGAGCGGGTCGTTGGTTCGAGTCCAACTTCGGAGCCAGATTTATGTGGGGATTCAGCGCACGCTGGGTCGCTTCACCATTTTATTGTCCGGCTCCGAATTGATCGGTGCTACATAGCGACCCGAGGGCGACCCTTGTGAATTCTTAGGTGGGCACCTTCACACAAAGTTCACCTTCGCCCAGTACGTTAGCGTACGGGAGCTACGGCAGCCCCTTCGGCATTACTTGCCGATCTCTAAAATCGACCATACCGGGTGAAGGTCGGCTTGGAACAGGCTGGTCGCACGCACACTATACAGGAGCCATCCATGACCGCGTCAGTCACGAATCAGATGTCTAGTCTTTTGCCAAACACATGGGATGAAGAGGCCGACGTCATTATCGTTGGTTACGGCTTTGCCGGCAGCGCGGCGGCGATCGCCGCACACGATGCCGGAGCCACGGTATTGCTGTTGGAGAAAGCCCCTGAGCAATACAAAGGCGGCAACAGCCGCGTGAATGCCCAGATCCTGTTTTGGCCGAATGACATTGAGAAGGCTAAGACCTACTTCAAAGCGCTCGCCGGACCATACATGGACAATATCTCCGAAGAGATGGTCGAGGTTTGGGCGACGGAGATGCACGCCAACCGGGCATACCTGGAAGGCCTCGGAATGAAGCCCGTCCTCGCCGGTGGAGCTGAATTCCCGGAGTTTGCCGGATCGGATTGCGTGCAGATGCTCGTGCACAATGACAAGCAAATCGCCGGCAACGACAAGAGTTCATTCTCGTTGGGCTCGAACGATCTGCTTGGGGGAGAGCGCCTCTGGAACGGCGTCACCGAGCCGGCTCTGGCAGCGCGTAAAATCCGGACATTGTACGAAACGGCTGCGGTGAAGCTTGTGAAGGACGACGGCGAGGTCGTCGGGCTGATCGCTGAGCAAAATGGCAAGCGTATCAGCATCAAAGCAAACCGAGCTGTCATCCTTACCTGCGGTGGGTTCGAGAACAACCCGACGATGGTCCGTACGTACCTCGAAGGACTTCCGCATATTTATCCGGCCGGGACGCCCTACAACACCGGCGATGGTATCACGATGGGCATCGACGTCGGCGCGGATCTATGGCACATGAGCAACATTGCCGGCCCGGAATTCTTTTTCAAGGCACCCGACATCCCGGTATCCCGCTGGATCAACATCCCGCACCAAGACAGTTACCTGTTCGTGGGCAATGACGGCACGCGCTTCACGGCGGAAGGCACCCCCTGTATGGGCGCCGATCGCCACGGAAAGACTAAGGTTCACGGCGTATGGATGCAGCAGCTCACGCCGGTGCCGGTATATATGGTCTTCGATGAGGCATTCCGCAAGGCCGGATCGATCGGTGAATCGTTTGCTTGTTGGGATGTCACCCACGGAAATCGCTACGATTGGAGTGCTGACAACCTTCGCGAAGTCGACAAAGGCTGGATCAAGCGGGCGAACACAATCCGGGATCTTGCGCCCCTCATCAATCTCGCCCCCGATGTGTTGGAAGCGACGGTCAAGCGCTATAACACATTTGCAAAAGACGGTACGGACGCCGACTACGATCGAGCGAAAGCCTACATGGCACCGCTTCAGGCCGCCCCCTACTACGCGATGGAGCTTACGCCAAGCTTCGTCAACACGCAAGGCGGACCGCGCCGGAATAAGGACGCTCAGATCATCGGTCTTGATGGCAAGCCGATCCCGCGGCTCTATTCGGCGGGCGAATTGGGATCGATTTACTCCTTCAACTACAACGCGGGTGGGAACGTCGGCGAATGCTTTGCCTTCGGTCGTATCGCCGGCCGAAATGCTGCGCGAGAAGCACCGCTTCGCGGCCAAGCCGCGCCGGCGGCAATTCCCCGTCCCGCAGCCGCAAAGAACTAGACCATCGGAGACGCCGTCGAGCAAAAGATCCCGACACTAATCATCCTGCACGGGCTCAAGGCGGCGACGTTGGATGGTATCGGAAATCGATCGGCAGCGACACCGTGGATGTCAGGCGGCAATACCTAGGAGCTTATGGGAAACGCGAGCGCACCGGAAGATATCTTCTACGTCTGGCACCTTCCGGTGCGCATCACCCATTGGGTAAACGTCGTCGCATTTTTCACTTTGGCAATCACCGGTTTCTACATCGGAGCGCCTTCGATCGTCCTTCATGGGCCGCCCATGTTGCAGGTACAGATCGTTCACATGCTAGCCGGCTATGCGCTGACGTGTAGCGTCGCAGTACGTGTAGTATGGGCCTTCATCGGCGATCATGGTGCATCTTGGCAGTCGTTCTTCCCATACCTCAAGAAGGGCGGTTGCGAGAAAATCCACCAGGAACTGCGCTTCTATCTGTTCTTGCGTCCCCATCCCCCGTCGAGCAGCGCGGTCGTCAACGTGTCGCATTTCTTCGTGTTGCTCGCATTCTTGTTCGAGATCACCACCGGTTTTGCGCTGCTCTCACTCAGTGGGAGCCATAACGTTGCTGGGCCACTCTTCGGGTGGCTCTTTCTCCTGGTAGCGCCCCAATACGTTCGGCTCGGCCACGTCATGGTGATGTGGCTCTTGCTAGCCTTTACGGTCGAGCACATCTACGTTGCGGCCCTACTCGATATCAAGGAGCGGAGTGGACTCTTATCGAGCATCGTTACCGGCTATATGGGACACGAGCGGCATTCGTGAGCCCGTCATCCCAGGGAGGCGCCACTATGGAAATGCTCTAGCCTTAGAATCTGTCACGCTGCGCTGCTGCACCATTGTGCTGATGAGCGTACGTTGGGAACTGCGACATGTGTAGCGACGTTTACCGGCGCGGATCGCGTCTGCAAGGGACGGTCAGCATTCCGGGCTTGAAACCGTTTGCCACAACCAGAATGTCGGATCGATGACCCGTCAGTCTGACGTAAGGACTGCAGTCGGCTCGGCGTTTGCGTTGTGATACTTTCGGCGAATGTCGGCAAGGTTGACGCTGGCTGCCGGCACCTTCAGGTCCATCTCATCCATCGTATCGGCGATGATTTGAGAGATTGCTAAATTACGAAACCACTTATGATCGGCGGGGATGATGTACCACGGCGCATGCTTGATACTGGTACGCTCCATTGCCTCCTCATAAGCGTCGCGATAACTCGGCCAGAACTCGCGTTCCGTGTAGTCCGACTCGCTGATCTTCCAATTGCGCGCCGGATCATCGAGGCGCTCTTTGAATCGCCGAAGTTGCTCTTCCGGGCTGATGTGCAGGAAGAACTTGAGAATCCGCGTGCCACCTTGGAAAAGCGTCTCTTCGAAATCGTTGATGAGATCGTACCGTTTCGACCAAATCGACTTAGGCACCAGCTTGTGCACGCGCACAACGAGCACGTCCTCGTAGTGGGAGCGATTGAAGATCGTGATCTGCCCCTTGCCGGGCGTTCGCCGATGCACACGCCAGAGGAAATCGTGCGCGAGCTCTTCCGCTGTCGGCTCCTTGAATCCAAAGACCACCGTGCCTTGAGGATTCATCCCGCTGAAGAGGTGCCGCACAACGCCATCTTTCCCGCCGGCGTCGAGAGCTTGCAGCACAATGAGCAGTGATTGAGTTGCGTCGGCGTAGAGTAAATACTGAAGAGCATCGAGCCTTGCTACATGTCGTTGTATTTCTACGTCGCCCTCTTCGCGCGATTCGAGCTTGCCGGTATACGCTGAGTCGATATCCGTAAGATGTATCTTCGAGCTGCCATCGACCAAGAACCGTTTTCGATAGTTCATCCGCTTGCGTCTCCCCTACCAATGGCCGTCCTCACGCAGCAGAGCTTGCCATCGAGGCCATCCTTGTCCGCCTTCGTTACTCGCCCTCTGCAAACAAACGCGAGAATGTTGTCAGGGAAGCTTGTTATGCGTTCGATCATGGGTTGGAGCCGTCAGTCCGTGATGGGCCTCTCGCGAGACGAAGGGAACTCCGGATACATGTATCCGGCACCCCAGTACGGTGAAAGGCCATAATAGCCGTAATACGGTTCCCAAAAGTCTTGAGCCGGCGTATCGACGATAAGAGTGGGATCATAGGCGGGCGAGTGTGCGACGCGCTCGCCCGTCTGATTGACGTGCACTTCGTCTTTGGTGACGCTCGTTATCGCGTCCACCGGAAGAATCACGTGCCGGTCGCCGATTCCGAGGAAGCCACCCGCACGAATCTCCAGCATCCGCACCTTCCGCTCGTCCTGATCGATGAAAAGGTCGCTGACGTGACCGATTTCGTCGCCGTGGCGATCGATGACTTTGCGGTTACGGATGTCCTGGCTTGAGTCTGCAAGGGATAGGCCGGTATTATTTAGTTTTTCAAGCGCAGTATTGCGCCTACGCTGTTGCTGCGTCATGGCGTGTTCCTCTCGTGGATCAGTTGCCGCGGCGATCACGCCGGACCGAATCCGGTCGATTGACCTATGAAGGCTGTACCCGTCGAAATGTCTCTCTACCCAAGGAGTTCCATACAGTCGCGATTTGCGACTTCACAACCTAAGGGCCTAACGTTAGGCGGCCGCGCCCAATTTCGTAGTCCGCCATCCCGTAGTAGATATCGAAAGTTCGATCGCCTCGACGATCAATCGCCGTGGGGAATACGACCTGGCCGACAGTCCCATGAATCTCCCCATCCACCTCGGGGACGATCAGCGGCTTTTGGGAGCGGTAGACGACACGATCGAGCTGCTCGGCACCCAAGATGACGACCCCCGCGCAGTACCGCAGTAATGCAGCGCCACTGGGATGCTCCAGCTCATCGACGCCATGGATCACGGCCAGCCAGCCCTCACGCACCCTCACCGGCGGTGCTCCGGCCCCGACCTTGATGTGGCCCCAGTCGGCGAGCGGCAAGGTTAGGCGATGGGTTTCCACGACCGTGCAAAGACTTTGGATGGAGGCCTTCACTGCATCCAGGGGCACGTAGCCGATCGAGATACCTTCCCGCATGCTCGGAAACAATGTTCCCAGTTCAGCCCCGGCGCGCTGACCTTTACCTACCGAGACTTGCAGCGTGGGGCGATGGAAGAATGCAAGGGACGGGACTCCCGCCGGCGAGCGTACCGGCTCGGGGAAAAACGCCGCATCCTTGTCGGCAAACGGCGCTTCACTTTCGCGGAAGCCCATGAGCCCGAGACGCTCCCATTCAAGCCCGTCCCCTGAAACAGCCAGCGCAACTTCCGGACCACGCGGTCCGAAGGCAACGTAGGTCATAACGTAATGATCGATCGCCGGGATGAAGGTCACGCGAGGGTCCTCGCACCCATACCCTCCGGGCTGATCGCGCAACTCGTACGGCGCCGCCGGCTCAAGCACAAAACTACAATGTCCGGCGACGAGGGTCCCATCGGGATGCTCCTCTACCCGAAACGAACCGATGCTCGAGATGTTGCCGGGCGCCACCATCCGCGGATAGAGTTGCAGCGTTCCGTCCCGCAGGCGAGCAGAGGCGGGATTGAGGACGCCTAAGCGCTCGTACATCAACTCGTTCGGTTTAAGGACGATCCCTAGTCGTTCGAAATGCGGAGAAATCTGCGCCGCTAGTAAGATAGCGTCAGGCGTTTCTTTCATTTAGCTATCGCTGAACAAGCCTGCGCGAGGATGTCCCTTGGCCAGCGGCGGAGGCGTGCTCGGCTCGCTGAGATCAGCCGTCCATCGCCAGTTTCTGATCTCCGGCATATCTTCTAGATGTTCGCGAATATAGCCATGGTGTTCATACAGCTTACGATTGAAGGCGTCGATGACGTCCGATGCCTGCGAACGCAACCGGGGGACGTGCTTTAGGGCGTCAATGGCAAGGTGAAAGCGACTCATCTCATTCAGCACGACCATATCGAACGGCGTCGTGGTCGTTCCACGATCCATGTATCCGCGGACATGGAAGCGACCTTCATTGGAGCGGCCGTGAACCATAGTGTGAATGAGCCAGCGATTATTGTGGAAGGCGAAGATGACCGGTGCCGTCTCGGTGAAAAGAGCGTTGAATGACATGTTGTCCATCCCATGCGGATGAACGTCCGGCATCATCAGAGCGGTCAGATCCACGACATTCACTACCCGTACCTTGATGCCGGGAACGTACTTCTGCAGAAGCCATGAAGCCGCGCATATCTCAATGGTCGGGACATCGCCCGCGCAAGCCAGCACGATGTCCGGCTCTCCACCACCGTCGTTGGTTGCGAACTTCCAGATCGATGCGCCGCGCGAGCAATGCTCGAGCGCCTCGTCCATGTTCAACCACTGAAGCTGCGGCTGCTTGCCGCAAGTCACGATGTTGACGTAGTTGCGACTGCGCAGGCAATGGTCGAAAACGCTGAGCAGACAATTGCTGTCCGGAGGATAATAGACCCGGATGGTTTCACTCCTGCGCGCCAGCGCATTATCGACGAATCCCGTCGCTTGATGGCTGAAACCGTTGTGATCGTTTCGCCAGGCATGACTCGTGAGCAACACATTGAGCGACGCGAGTGGCCGGCGCCAGGCAAAATCACGGCATTGCTCGAGCCATTTCGCATGTTGCGTCAGCATCGAATCCACGACTTGTGCGAAGGCTTCATAGGAAGACCACATGCCATGCCGCCCGGTCAGCAGGTATCCCTCGAGCCATCCCTGACAGCAATGCTCGCTCAGTACTTCCATGACGCGCCCATCCGGGCTGAGCTCGTCGTCGATCGAGACCGTCTCCGCCATAAATCGGCGCTTCGTCGCTTCGAAGACGGAGCCTAAACGATTCGAGCTCGTCTCATCGGGACAGAACATGCGAAAGTTCGTCGGATTGAGTTTGAAGACGTCTCTGAAGAAGTCGCCGAGCTTGCGTGGAGCTTCAGCGACCACTTGCCCCGGTCCCGGAATCTCGAGCGCATAGTCCGTAAAGTCGGGCAAATCGAGTTCGGTCAGCAGTCGACCACCATTCACGTGCGGATTGCCACCCATGCGGTGATCGCCTCTCGGCGCGAGATCTGCCAACTCGGCAATGAATGTCCCGTTTTCATCGAAGAGCTGCTGGGGCTCGTAACTGCGCATCCAGGCTTCGAGGATCTCGAGATGTTCGGGATTCTCGCGGACGGTTGCAAGCGGAACCTGGTGCGCGCGGAAGGTGCCTTCAATCGGGATGCCATCCACCTCTTTCGGACAGGTCCATCCCTTGGGTGTCCGCAGGACGATCATCGGCCAGACGGGCTGCTTTTTGAACCCGCTCTTACGCGCCTCGTTTTGAATAGCTCGAATCTCGGCATAACAATCGTCGAGCGTTTTCGCCAGGAGTTGATGCACGACTTCCGGATCATCGCCCTCGACGAAGTAGGGCCGGTAACCGCGCCCCGTATATAGAGCCGCCAAGTCTGCATCGCTCGTCCGTCCTTGAAGCGTCGGCGCAGAAATCTTGTAGCCGTTGAGGTGGAGAACCGGTAAGACCGCCCCGTCACACACCGGATTGAGGAAGTTCACGGACTTCCAACTGCCTTCGAGCGGGCAAGTCTCGGATTCGCCGTCACCGATCACGCAGGCGACGATCAGATCCGGATTGTCGAACGCGGCACCAAACGCGTGAACGAGAGAGTAGCCGAGTTCCCCACCCTCGTGCAGGGAATTCGGGACATGCGGTCCGCAATGGCTTGGAACGCCACCCGGCGTCGAGAATTTCCGAAAGAGCAGCCGCATGCCGTTCTCATCCGGCGTGATCTCGGGATGGACTTCGGTGTAGGTGCCTTCCAAATAGGAGTTTGCATTGAGCGAGGGACCGCCATGTCCGGGACCGGCAACGTAAATGACGTTTGCGTCATACTCTTTGATCAGGCGGTTCAGATGCACGTAGATGAGGTTTTGTCCCGGTGATGTTCCCCAATGCCCGAGGAGCCGTGGTTTGATTTGTTCGGCTTTGAGTGGCTCTCGCAACAGCGGGTTTTCGAAAAGATAAATCTGACCGATACACAGGTAATTGGCGGCGCGCCAGTAGCGATTGATCTTGTCGAGCATGTCGGGCGTGAGCGGACCCGTGGGAGCCGATACTCTTGGGTGAGGTTTACCATCGTCGGCGATAGCGGTAGACAGGGTGGCGTCAAAGCGAAATGTCGTCGACACTCCGGCCTGATCCGGATCACTGGGGCACATGTCCCGCCTCCTCTTGCCGAGTCTCTCGCTCGGCCTCAAGCCAGTCCTGATCTGCGTGGCCCGCGCCACGGCCTCGCTGCTCGTAAAGTTCATAGGCCCGCGTGGCGATTTGCGGCCGTAGGTCGAGCCGCTTCTTGAGCAACAATGGAGCTTTCGTAGGGTCAAAAATCCGATAGGCGACCAGTTTCACACGGTCATTCACCAGAAACCAAGCCAGCGCATAGCCCCAAACGAACAGCGCCCAGCCCCAGCCGATGGGCGCCATAAACACCCCGTAAACCGCGATTAGCGTCGCCACTGCTTGCGTACCGAGCACCGCGAGCCAGAGAATTCGCGCGGGGCGGATCGACCAGAACGGGCCGCGCGTACGCGTGAGGAAGATCGTCAGATGGCCGGCCACGGAAAGCTTCAGATACATTAGCGTCTGGATGTGAATGCGGTCGATGTGAAAGACGCGCTCGCCGAGATAGAACAGCCCGAACGC
The DNA here is from genome assembly GCA_003164045.1 of Candidatus Lustribacter telmatis. Taxonomy (GTDB): domain Bacteria; phylum Vulcanimicrobiota; class Vulcanimicrobiia; order Vulcanimicrobiales; family Vulcanimicrobiaceae; genus Lustribacter; species Lustribacter telmatis. Next base: position 230 of record PLRU01000090.1, on the reverse strand, counting down.
GGCCACAACTCCGATGACACCCAGCACCGTGGATATCCCGAGTACCAGATGCATGTTCCAGGCTTCGGGCTTATCTTTGTAGTGAACGTTGTCATACGCAATCGACAGAATTGCGCCATCGTTGAGCAGCGCCAGCATCACGATCATCACTGCGGTTACGGGATAGAAGTTGAACACGAGGATCGACAACGTCATGAACAAGAGGACGCGCAGCGTTTCCGCGATGCGGT